>NZ_JBHSPA010000027.1:57575-671218 GCF_042656245.1 Nonomuraea insulae | reverse complement strand
CAACACCTCGCGATGGTCCCAGCCGCCGCCCTGATCGCGCAGCGAAACCCCAGCTCACAGCGCCAAACCATGTTTCCGAGCGGGACACGCCACGCGAAGCCCTCACAGGGGCATGACGTGGGCGGATGCAATTTTCGGCAGGCGCGAGGCATCGACCATCAACTGCGGAGCCCCGGCGTGGGGGCGTAGGGCTAAACGTACGACCCTGCCCCGCCTCCATACCGGGGATGGAGGCGGGGCAGGGCATTCTGTCCGTGTAGGCCGGCCGTGGTCAGGCCGACCTGCTTACGGAATCGGCACACGCAGGACGGGGGCACCGTTGTAATAAGCTTCCCAAGCGGTGGCTCCCACGAGACCGAGCGGCTGCCTGATCATTGCGGAAGCCTCTCCGTTCACCCAGGATTCGAGCCGTTCCCGCACGGTCTCTATCGGGAGCCGACCCACCAGTTGGGAGATCACCGTCGTGCCTTCCACCATGCCATACGAGCACTTGAACGGCATGTGCTCGCCGCTGGCTCGCGCGGCGGCCTCGAGGGCCTTGTTGAGGCCGCCGCAGATGCCATCGCTGGCTGCCCGTAGCTGCATCGGAACCTGGGCCGCGCCCGGCAGTTGCTCCCGTAGCAGATACAGCTCCTCATCGTCTTCGAAAACGTAGCAGGCGTTGCTGGGGAGCTGATCCGAGATCGCCTGCACGATCTCGGACATCAACTGCTTGGTGTCGGCGTCGTCGAATATCTCGATGTCGATATTACCGCCGGTATCACCTTCGCCTCCTCCTGCCACCTCGCCCCGTTCGTCGAGGATGTCTTCGATCAGGTCTTCGATATCCGCCCTGTTTGCCTGCGTGTTACCCAGCCAGCTGATGAATACTTCCACCTTGCTACTCTATCTGCTGGCTGAACATCTTCTCAAGGAAGAAGGCGTCGAGCTTGGTGATTGACCTCTTCTGACGATACGGGCGATCCCAGCTGAGCGCCTCGTTTGCATTTCTGAGAGCTGCTCCTTCTTCTCGGTATGCCTCCATGTAGAATTGCTCACCGCCGGACATGGAGTCCTTGGTCATATAGACATCGATGATCTCCGGCGGCTTGTCTCCCAGCTCCGGGAAGTGGTGATCGTGCCCCTTTCTCTGCTTATTGAAGCGTCCATTGAGCACCTGCTGAGGAGTGCCTTTCCCGCTGGCCTTTCCTACGTACACCACCTGGTCCTTGTTGTTGCGGATGATGTAGGTGATGTAGCTGCTCTTCCCGTCTGACCCGCTCGGCACGTTGAGCTTGAGATTTTTGCCCGGAGTGATGCGGAATCTGCTGAACATGCTGGCTTTGCCGCCGGCCGTACCCTTGTCGCTGCCCATGAGCTCATCAAGGTCGTGGCGCGCCCATATGCCATTGAAGAAGAAATCGGTGGCCTTTTTTCCGCAAGAAGAGAAGCCTATTTCCTCGCAGATGGACATGGCGAGGAAGAACTCCTGCTGCGTTCTGAGGCGATCATCCTTCAACGCCTCGGCATATGTTTTGAAGTGGTCGGCGGCGCGAGCCTTCCAGCGCTCCAGGAACTTCGCCTTGACTGCGTCGCCCGGAAGCGCTCCGATGATGATTTCGAAGGCCGAGACATAACTACCGCTGCCACCGCCCGCGTCAACGTCGAGACCGTCCGGATCGGATAGGCCGACGGGATTGTCGGCTGCATAGCCGTACGGGCTCGTCAGCTCTGGACTCTCCGTGTCGAATTTCGGATCCGGAGATATGAACTTCGCCGTGGTGGGGTCGTAGTAGCGCGCGGACAGATAGCTCAGCCCCGTTGTGGCGTCCTCTGTCTTCCCCAGGAAGCCGCGGTCGGTGGTGGGCAGATCATCCACGCCTCGGCGCTGGCCGTAGGGCAGGTAGCGCTCCCTGGCGACCTGGCCGGTGCCGTCGTCGACGGTCAGTTGTATCGAGCCGTGAAGGCCGGAGGCCGCCCATTGGAAACCGTCGGTGGTTCGAATGCCGATGACGGCGCCGTCTGGTGAGCCGTAGTAACGGGTCGCCTTCTTGGTCGAGCCGGCTACGCGTACTTCCATCCCGTCTAGGTAGAGAGTGGTTCCACCGGGCTCACGTCGGATGAGCCGTTCACCATCGGCGTCGTAGACCATGGCGGTGTCCGCGCCGTCAATCGTGGCCTTCTCCAGCTGCCCTATCTGATTCCAGTTGAAGGTCGTCTGCTTGCCGTTCACGGTTCGGCTGGTGAGCTGGCCGGCGTTGTCGTAGGAATAGGTGTCGGTTCTGGACGGCCGTGTGATCGATGTGACCGCGTTGGGACGCACCGCCGAAGACCCCGACGTCGGGTACTGGTAAGTGGCTGTCTCCGTGCCGTCGGTCAGGGACGTGAGGTTGCCGACGGCGTCGTAGGAGTAGGCATGACGGTAGGGGTCGATGCCTTGCCCGTCAGACCCGCCGGCACAGTCGGCTCGTGTAGTGGTGAAGGCCGAGACGAGACGGCTTCGGGCGTCGTAACCGAAGCACTCCGACTGCCCGGGGCTGCTTCCGGCCGCTGATGTGGTGTCGAGAACCCGTGTGATCTCGCCGGCCCGGTTGTAGCTGAAGACGTCGTTCTGGGCGGCAACGGGGTTCGACGTGTCGGCATTCGCCGTCGTGGTGAGCTGACTCAGCCAGCCCGTGCCGGGATCCCAGGCGAAAGTCCGTTTGACCTGGCTGTTGGCTCCGTAGAGGCGCTCGGCGATACGGCCGGTCGAGCTGTAGGAGGTGTCCTTGACATAAACGGTGCCACCGTTCAAGTCTGACGTGAGCCCCTTGGGGTTCCCCAGATCGGAGAAGCTGTATGCGAGGGTTTCCGCCGGGAGACCCCCGGCTGCGGGCAAGGTGCGCGTCACGGGGTTGCCGGCTCTGTCATAGGTGACGGAGTTCTCGTACTCCCCTGCGATTCCCGTCTCGCTCGGGGGAATGGTCACCTTGCTGCCGGTGGGCCGGTAGGAACTGTCGTAGCCGGTGATGGCCTTGGTATAGGAAAGGCTGCCCACCTGGCGGGTGCTGGAAGTGAGCTGGCCCAGCGCGAGAGTGTCGTACACCCACTCGGCCAGCTTCGTGCCCGTGTTGACCTCTCCGGCCCACTGCGTCTTCCTGCGACCCAGATCGTCGTAGGTGTAAGAGGTCTTGCTGTTGTTGCCGTCGATGTTCCACAGAATTCGCCCGGCGGCGTCGTATCCGGTGGAGGTGTTGCCGCTGTCCGAAGCTGAAATGCCGGTGCGTCGGTCCAGCCAGTCGTAGGAGAAGGTGCGGACGTTACCCTTGGCGTCGGTGAGTTTGGTCAGGTTCCCGGCCAGGCTGTACACGTGGGTCGTGTCGTGGTGTGTGGCGGAGTCAAGCCATTCTTCCTTCTTGACCGTGCGTCCTGCGATGTCCAGGACGGTCGCCACCTTGCCACCCACCGATGGCTGCACCTCGACGCGATCCATACCGGGATAGCTGGTGCTGGTACGCCGGAATTCGACCGCGAGGTTCATATCGATGCTGGCGATCGGACGGTTGAGTCCGTCGTAGCGCGTCCTGGTCCACTGCGGCAGGGCTTCGAATGCCGGATTGAGCAGGCCGCTACCGGGCGCGGCACTGTTATATGCCGGCAGCGCCTTGACGGAGGTCAGACCGCGGGCGTCGTACGCGGTGACAGCGACGATGCGGCCGCCGTGGGGTGACGGCGTCTGCACTTCACGGACCCGGCCAAGTCCGTCCTCGTACGCGTGCGACTCGGTGTACTTCGCCGAACTACCCGTTCCAGAGAGCAACTGCCGCATGACAGTCTTGATGGGACCGTTCGGCTGGCTGGTGCTGCCCGCGACGGGGATGTTGTAGGCGACAGTGGCGGTAGGCGTCTCCCCGCTTCTCGGCTCTCCTGTTCCCCACAGCTTGACCGACCGGCCGAGGCCGTCGTACTCGATCTCCGTCAGTTTCTTGTTGGCGTCGAGTACCGAAGTCACCAGCCCGGTGCCGTGCGAATACTTCGTCGTGACCTTGTGCCCGGCGGGGTTCGTCGTGGTGATTCCGTTGATCGGCCATCCGACCGGCGGATCATACGTGGTACTGGTGACCTTGTTGAGGCCATCGGTGGTGGTGAGCGTGCGCCCGTACGCGTCGAAGGTGGCCTTCGTCGCAGAGATGCTTGTGGCGCTGGGGTGCAGGCGGGTTTCCGTGACATTGCCATCGCTGGGCGCGTTGGTCGCCGGATCGGAGCCGCCGTCGTAGAGGAAAACCGATTTGCTGTACAGCGCGCCGGCGACGCAGTCGTCACCCGCTCTACGCTCGACTATGGAAGGGAGCTTGGTGAAGTACTGCCCGCCGGCGACGTTGCGGGCGTATGTCGTGGCGGTGCAGGAGTTGTCAGTGGAGACGCCGTCCTGGCCAAGGTCGTTCACCTTCGCCGGTAACCCGTCGGCGTTATAGGTGATCTTCTTGTCCGTATATCGCCAGCCGCCGCCCGTAACCTGTTCGCGCGATCGTTCACGATTTTGCAGGACGAAGGCGGGATCGAGCACGCCGGGACCAGTGCCGCTGGATCTCACCTCGTACTCATAGCGGCTGGACTCGACCTCGGCGAAAGCGCGTGGGCTCGTGCTGGTCAACTTCCAGGTCTGCTTCTGCAGCAGTTGGCCTTGCAGGGCGCGGGCGTCGGTGACGGTGCCCTCGAAGTGGCTGATGGAAGCGCCGGCGATGCCGCGGTAGAAGGTTTCCGAGGTGACGCTGTAGTCGTTCGGGTCGGAGCCGGCCCCCCGGGTCGTGCGCACCGTCTGGTAGCCGCGCCAGTCGCTGCCGACCGGGGCCAGGTCTGGCTGCGTGTAGGCGACGGGGTCAGTCCAGCGTGGACTGCCCAGATAGTCGTAGCTGCTCACCAAGTCGGGTGAACCGCCGACCAGGTCGCGTTCGACCACCTTCATCGCCAGTTGCTTGAAGAAACGGCCCCAGCTTTCGTAGCCGATCTCCGGATTCTCGTCGTAGAGGACCTTGTAGCAGTCACCGGTGGCGTCAGTCAGATAGGCGGTGCCGTCACGACCCTTGCCGCCGCCACACGGGTCGGCCTGCCCGTACGTCACCTCGATGCGGCCTCCCATGCCGTTGCCGATCCCGGCCACGCGGGGCACCATGCGCCAGGACAGGAAGTCCGCCCAGTCCGACCAGTTGTCGTAGTCCATCCGGCCGGCGACCATGGCCGCCTCAAAGGCGACGGGCGGCAGTGTGGCCGGTGAGCCTCCGACCAGACCGACCTGTTGAATGCTGTCCAGCCACAGCACCGGGTCGTAGGCCGGACCGAAGTCGGTGCGGGTATAGATCCACCGGTGACGGAAGTCCAGGCGGGTGGCCGGCTCCCACTCCCCCGAGCTTGGATTGCGCGACTCGGTCAGCAGAGAGCTCAGCTTGCGGGTGGAGTAGAACGCGATCGCGTCATTGGTGGTGCAGGTGGAGCCGCAGGTCAGGTCGGTCGGCACATCCAAGCCGCCGCGGTCGGAGGTGGTGAACGTCATCCGCGCGGTCGGCGTGCTGCCGGTCGCCTGGGTGTTGTGACCGTAGGTGATCTGCTTGAGGATGCCGCCCCGGTCGTACGGGAGCGCCCGGTAGAGCTCGTAATCGCAGCCAGGCATGCAGAAGTAGTTGGTCTCGCGCTCATAGGTGTAGTCGACGACGTTCTCGTTCGCGTCGACTGTCTGGTCCAGATTCCACCGCCACACGCCCGCGCAGGTCGGTGGAATCATGTCGTTGAAGTACCGGTCCGAGCACGGCTCGCCACGCTGGTTGCCGATGTACTGCAACTGCCACTGGGCGTCCTTGGTAAAGCCGAATCGGTGCATCTGCCCGTCGGAAGAGGTGACCTTCCAATACTCCAGACCGTTCGCGCCGCCGGTCAGTTGCTCGATCCGCCAGCCGAGGTCGGGCACCGTCTTCCAGGATCCGGACGTGCGATCCTTGACGATGGAGGCGGAGCGGCCGGCCAGGTTCAGCACCAGTTCCGACTGCGTGTAGTCCTTGGTAACGTCGGTCGCCATCTCATCCGGCGACTCCCAGCACACCGCCGAACCGTACGGGCCGTTCTCGTCGGCGTACCAGATCAGGTCGGTCGTCTCGGGGTCATACTCGTTCCAGGCCGTGCAACGCCGGTACTTGCGCTCGATGAACCCCGCCGACAAATTCCAGCCGACGCCCACCGATCCCGACTGGTTGTTGGTCCAATGACCCTCGCCGTCCACTGAGGAGGCGTCGTACTGCAGCGACAGGTTCGGCCCCGTGCTCACCGGCGATGGCGCCTCCGGCAGCGGGTAGTCGTAGGAGAAGCCCCCGCCTGAGGTGCCCGCCTGCCAGGTGCCCGACGGCTTCAGGTCGGTGGCGCCGAAGTTGCCGTCCGGTCCGGTCATCCCGGCCGCCATGACGTAGACCGAGCCGGCGGCGAACGCCTGCGCGGCTCGCGCGTCCGACGCGCCGCCCTTGCCGTCGGCGCTCTTCGGCAACGCCAGAGCGGCTGCCTTGCCCGTCCCGGGATCGGCGTCTATTTCGGCGGTCAGGGTGCCGGCCTTCACGTCGTTGTGCGCCTTCACCGGTTGCGGCCGGACGACGCAGTCCCGTGATCGAGGGTTGGCCAACGCGCATGTCGGCAGTCGCAACACCTGCAACCGACTGGCGAAGTTTCCGCCGTGCGCATCACGGAAACCCTCGTAGGAGAATTCCGCGCGTACCTTTGCGGGCGTGTCGCTGGTAAACCGGGCGGCGATGCCGACCCCGCCGAGCCGGGCCACCGTCTCGGCGGGCAGCGTCTCCACATTGACCTTGCCGACCTCGGGAGCGCCTTTGACCGACGCGACCTTGACCGGCAAATCACCCACCGGTACCGCTCGGTGGTTCGAGGGGGGATCGACCGCTGCCGACCCCGGCTCTGGCCACACTGGATCCCGACGCTCAACCGTCGGCTGCTTTTCCTCTGCCCCCTTGTCCACCTTGGCCCTGGGGACCTGGCGGCCTTCCACCGACGTCTCGGGATCTGGGACCGACGCCGCAGCCGCAGCCGGGCCGCCGAGGTTCTCCGGCATTCCCAGGCCGGAGATCAACATGGTCATCACAGCCCCGGTGACCAGCACCCTTAATCGTTGTCGTCGACGCCTTACCCACATGTCGTCTCCTTTGAGGCATGCTGACGCAGGCCCTGTGACGGGCCTATTCGCGTCGTAAGGATGAGATAAAGACGATCGGCTAGATCTTGATCGACGATCAAGGTGCGGTCAATATCGCGATTTCATGGCAATAGTCACCAAGAGTATCGGTCCAGCCTCCACTTTCAGGTGGACCGCATGTCAAGTTGATTGTAGAAATGCTCCTTACCAGTTACATCGTTGGATGTGATATGAGTCACACCGCTCAGCTCTGGCCAATGGAACAGTGTCATGCCTGCCGACAATGTTCGTATGCGAACGAGATCCTGAAGGTCGCGTCGGCTTTCTTCACGGCCGAACTCGACCGGCCACACACGCACTCGTGACCTTCATCGACCAGCACGCAAAGGTGTGCGGTGTCGAGCCGATCTGCGGTGTCCTGACCGAACACGACTACCTCATCGCTGTCAGCACCTACTAGTCGCTGGTCGAAGGTGGAGGCCAAGTCCGCCCCAAACTATTGCCCGACCCGGTAGAGCGACAGATAGGTCCGTTCCGGCACCAGTGGCAATACCCCGGGCAGCTCAAAGTCGATCTGCGGCAGCAACACCGTGCCGGGTCGGGAAGTGCACCGGGTCCTTCCTGAAGAACTGCTTGCCCTTCTGCTAGGCCGTGCCCGCCGCCGTCGAGACCCGCCCTGCGCCTGCAGTAGGTGCCCCACGCAGCCCCGCACCCGTGACCGCCGACGCGCCCCCGAGGATCCTGGCCCGGAGCAGCCCCATCGCTGCACCGCTCCCGGCCCGCACGCCCGCCGCCAGACCACCCAGCGCCAGCATCCCCACCTGACGACCACCCGGGATCCTGCCGATCCCGTCCGGGACGACCTGGCCCAGGCTAGCCTTGCTTGGTGGTACTTGTGCAGCGAGTCGGCGAACACCACCACCGCCGTCCCAGCCAAGATCGCCCTCGCCACCCCGCCAGTCCCGATGACCAACGCCGCGATGCCCACCACCAGAGCCACGTTGCGCGCCAGGTTCACGAAGTCATCCCACGACCGGAACGGAGTCAAAACCATCTCCCACGCTTTCTCCAGCCACGACTTGTTCTAGATACCGCTGCCTTCCAAACTGCCCGCGTAGGTCCTCAGCGCGCTTCTTGCACCGCGATAGGCCTTGCCCAGTTTCGCCAGTTCGCCGGGCAGCGTCTGCAGCGCCTCGGCATACTTGACTGCAGAGTTACCGTGCATGTTCAACGCCGAACTCTTCCCGACACCGCTCAACCGGGCTGTATTGTCCTCGGCCAGCTTCGCCTGCTCCAGCAGGCGCGTCGCCAGCGCCCGCACCTGCGCCGGATCCCCGGAGTGGGATCGCCCGCCAGCCCGAGAAGTCTCCCAACCACCCGGCGCGTGATCACCCGCTTCGCCCACCCATCATGAGGTTTCGCAGGGTGTACGCAACCGGCCAAGCGCGGAGTTCAACAACCAGGCGCTACCGGTATCGACCTGGATTGACCACGTAACCTTGCCCTGACTGCCAAATGCGCTGACGTGTGGCTGCTCGGAAGTTGCTCGTACGCATTCGATCTGCCGTGATATTCGGGCCTCTCATGCCGCAGGTGTAACCCCGTCAGCACTGACCCGCCGCACGCGACACAGGGACAAATAGCGCATCACGCCGATGGTCAAGAACGCATGGTTGCTCGGTGGTTGCTCGCGTGTGCACGGTACGGGCCGGCACGCGTTGACAGCAGCCGACACAGCGGTGAAGAAAATCACGGAAAGAGCAATACAAAACAACACATTGCGGCAGCGGACGACACTAACCGAGGATTCTCATAATCCGCGGGTCGAAGACGAAGATCGTCTAGCTATCACTGGTAGTGCCGTCGAGCGGGCCCTCGCGCTCTTATCTGCTCCACGACTCTGGCGCGGCGGCCGCAAGAACGGGCTTTATGGTCCAAGCCCCCTGTGGGCGTCCGATACATCAACCGTGCCGGACGCCCAGCTGCCACGCCCCGTCGCTTGCCGAGGTGTGGCAACCCATTTTTGATACTGCCACCGAACTCTTCAGGTCCCGGACCTCAGCTGGACGTCATCCGTCACGACCACGGCCGTTTTCCCTTCCCGCAGTTCGTTACGGTGCCCGTTTGCTTGGTCCCCCGCAGGGGGCACTCGATCTTGATCAGCGGTTCCGGTCGGCTTTCCGTCGAACCCCATTACCCTGACACTCTTGCGCGACAGAGTAAAAAGCGCAGGTCTCCTCGACGACAACTTTGTGAGCGCGCTTGAAGTTCTAGACGCAGAAGAACTTGAGATGATCGAAGGGCTTGCAGAAAATGATGGCCCTAGCCTAAAAGAGGTCCTGGAACAAAAAGCTAAAAGCGGCATGCAGAGAGCCGGAGTTAGGACTTCATCCTAGGGGGAATGCAACTCAAGCCACCGCGCCCAGAACGGCTTGATCGGCTGTGGCCTCTGGTTTTCGATGAAGCGATCGAAGCTCTACGGAGGGCTGGATCGGCTTAAACCTTGCGCTCCGCAATTACTGATCGAGCGATAGGGGTTCGGGGCTCCTCTGCCCCTAACCCCTTGACGCGTTAATTATTCAAAAGTCTGGGTGATAACTTTCCACGACGCCATCGCCGCCCAGGACCCGGTCGCCGGCTTCTCCGGCGCGCCCTTCGCCCGCATGATCGCCGACAGTCCCACCCTTACCACCTGCCTGCGGGGCCTGCACGACCAGCGCGAACACCGCCTCGCCCAAGCCCACGCCGTCGCCACCGGCACTGCCCCCGACGACATCACCGTCCAGACCACCGCCGGGCTCCTCGGTGCCGTCCACCGCATGCTGTTCCGACGCATCCAAGACCTCACCCTGACCGGACACTCCAACGACCAGATCGCCCGCACCATCGCCGCCGAAGCCGCCCAGGCATTCGACCTGCTAGAACCCGCCCTCGCCGACTACGCCACCTGAACACGCCGCGTCCTGCGGGCTGAGCCTGGCCACCACTGGGATCCACCGGATCGTGCCCTCCCCCGAGATGGTGAATGATCGTTCTAGATTTTCAGTCCAGGGTGACGGCTTCCGGTCTCGGGTCGCGTGCGCGACTGCTCGGCAGGGCCCCGGCATCGCAAAACGAACTCAAGGGAGGTTTCGCAAGCGTCAGTGACGCGGGCGCAGACCGTTGAGAGCGGTCTCGACGATGTTGTCGACATACTCGGCGGTGAGTGCTCCGTTGCGCTGGAGCCATCGGTTGAGCAGTGGTCCCCAGAGCATGTCGACGGCCACGTCGAGGTCGAGGTCCTCGGCCAGTTGCCCGGCCCGCTGGGCGCTGCGCAGTCGTTGTTTCTTCAGCTCTCTCATCGGGCCGTCCAGTCGTTCCGCGTAGAGAGCGGCGAGCGCCGGATCATGGGTGATCTCGGTGTTCAGGGCGCGCATCGGCTCGTCATAGCGCGGATCGTTGAGTTCGTCGATCGTGGCCCGCAGGACCGCCTTCAGGTCGGCCTCCAGATCACCCGTGTCGGGCAGGGCGCTCTCTCCGCTGTCTGGTTGCTCGCTGAGCATGAGGAAGGCATCGAAGAGGACCGCCCCCTTGGAGGGCCACCAGCGGTAGATCGTCTGCTTGCCGACACCGGCCCGGGCCGCGATGCCCTCGATGCTCAACTTCGCGTATCCCACCTCCTGCACCAGCTCGAATGCCGCGGCGAGGATGGCCCGCCGGGAGGTCTCGTTGCGGCGGGTCGTGCCGGAGAGGGACTTGCGCTGTGTCGTCATGCCGTAAACCTAACAAACAACGAGACGAGACGGTCCGTCTTTACATGGCGATGAGAATCCGGTACTGTCACGACTTGTCGAGACGAGACGGATCGTCTCGGTTAGGTACGCAACCGATCGGAGCTCCGCACATGCGCACCCCGGATACCACCCCTACCCGCACCTGGTTCATCACCGGAGCCAGCCGCGGCCTGGGCCGCGCGTTCGCTCTCGCCGCACTGGAGCGCGGCGATCACGTCGCCGCCGCCGCCCGGACCATCAGGCGACAGGACTTCGACGACCGGTACGGAGATCGACTCCTCGCCCTTCCCCTGGACGTGACCGACCGCGACGCGGTGTTCGCCGCCACCAACACCGCCGTCGAGCACTTCGGCCGGCTCGACATCGTGGTGAACAACGCCGGCACCATGTCCTCGGGCATGGTCGAGGAGTTCACAGAAGCCGAGGCGCGCGCCCAGCTGGAGGTCAATCTCTTCGGAGCGATGTGGGTCTGCCAGGCCGTCCTGCCGCACCTGCGCGCCCAGGCCTCCGGTCACATCGTGCAGGTCTCCAGCATCGCCGCCCTGGGCGGCTTCCCGAGCACCGGCATGTACAGCGCGAGCAAGTTCGCACTGGAGGGCATGAGCGAGGCACTGGCGATGGAGGCCGCGACGTTCGGCGTCAAGCTCAGCATCGTCCAACCCGGCGGCTACTGGACAGACCTGTACACCAGCATGACGTCCACCTCGCCCTCGACCGAGTACGACCCGTTGCGCACCGAACTGGAAAAGCAGTGGGCCGAAGGATCGATCGACAGTGAACCACGCCTGGCCGCCGAGGCGCTGCTGAAACTGGTCGACAGCGAAGACCCGCCGTTGCGGCTGCTGCTCGGCAGCATGGTCTACGACCTGGCCTTCGACATCTCTCGCCGGCGGATGGAGACCTGGGCCGCCTGGGAGCAGGTCAGCCGCGCCGCCGAACACGCCGTACCCGCCCCCGAAACCGCCGGTTGACCGGCAGACCGGCGTCAGCACCGGCCTTTCCGCCACCAGAACCGCCGGCTCCAGCAGCTCCGGCCGTACCGACATCAGAAGGACGCTTATATGCGTATCGGTCATCCCTCATCCGACACCCAGCTCGTCCTGTCCGGCGTCACCAAGCGGTATGACGACAAGATCGTGCTCAACGAGGTCTCGCTCACGGTCAAGCCCGGCGAAAAGGTCGGCGTGATCGGCGACAACGGCTCCGGAAAGTCGACCCTGCTGCGCCTGCTCGCCGGACGAAGCCAGCCCGACAACGGCTCTGTCACCGTCGCGGCGCCCGGTGGCGTCGGTTATCTGGCCCAGACCTTGGATCTGCCCGCAACCGCCCTCGTCGGCGACGCCATCGATCTCGCGCTGGCCGACCTGCGCGACCTGGAGCGCCGGATCCGGCAGTTCGAGCTCGGTCTCGGTGATGCCACGCCCGCCGAGCTGGCCCTCTACGGGGACCTGGTCGCCCGGTTCGAGGCCCGCGAGGGATACCGGGCCGACACTCGGGTCGAGATCATGCTGAACGCACTCGGCCTGCCCGGGCTGGACCGCAACCGCCCGCTGGGTCTTCTGTCGGGCGGGCAGAGGTCCCGGCTCGCGCTGGCCGCGATCCTGGCCGCGGCTCCGGAGGTGCTGCTTCTCGACGAACCCACCAATGACCTTGACGACCAGGCCGTCGCCTGGCTGGAGGACCACCTGCGACATCACCGGGGTACCTTGATCGCGGTCACTCACGACCGCCTTTTCCTGGAGCGGGTCACCTCCACCATCGTGGAGGTAGACGATGATCTGCGTACTGTGCACCGTTACGGCAACGGCTACCCCGGATTCCTGCGGGCCAAGGCGGCAGCCAGGGCGCGCTGGGCGCGAGAGCACCAGGAGTGGCGCGTCGAGGTGACCCGCCAGGAGGGGCTAGCCGATTCCCACGCGAAACGGCTGGCTGTCATCCCGCGCAAGGCACCGGCCGCCTTCAGCGGGGCGGGTGCCTTCCGCGCCAGATCGCGGGCGCACGGGGCGATGAGCAAGATCCGCGGAGCTCGTGAACGGCTGCGACGACTCCATCTGGACCGGGTTCCGCCGCCTCCGCCGCCTCTGCGGTTCACCGCACACGTCACCGCCGCCGACATCGGCACCGGCACCGACATCGGCACCGGCACCGGCACCGCCGGACCTCTCGTGGAACTGACGGATGTGCGCATCGGCGAGCGCCTGTACGTCGAGTCGCTGCGCATCCAACCGGGAGCACGGCTGCTGGTCACCGGCCCCAACGGAGCGGGCAAGACCACACTCCTGCGCGTCATGGCCGGCGAACTCGCCCCCGACGCCGGCACGGTCCGCCGGGTGCCCCGGGTGGGTCATCTGCGTCAGCAGGACGACATGGTGTACGGCGGAGGCACCCTCCTGGAGGCGTTCGCGGCGGGGCGACCGGGAGATCCGGCCGAACACGCCGATGCGCTGCTCGCGCTCGGACTGTTCCGCGCCCCCCAGCTCGCCTCGCCGGTCAAGGCTCTCTCTCCCGGCCTGCGCCGCAGGCTCGAACTCGCCCGCATGCTCAGCGAACCGGCCGATCTGCTGCTCCTGGACGAACCCACCAACCATCTGTCCCCGGCCCTGATGGACGACCTGGAAGATGCTCTGACCGATTATGAGGGTGCGCTCGTCATCGTCACCCACGACCGGCGCATGCGGGCCGCCTTCACCGGCTCCCACCTGGAGCTCAAGGCGGGCAGAGTGACGCTACCCCACGTGACTGTGTGACCACGACGAGCCCGCTCGTTGTGGTCAGCACATCCTGGCTGGCCGCAGCAACAACCCACACGCCATCAACTCGATGGGCCCTGCGAACGATGGGAAGGCCATCGCCATGAAGCATCACGATCCCGCCCCGGCCACGCCGCCGCCAGGCCGGTATCAGGAGGTGGGCGGACATGGACACGACGAAAACCTACGAAAGGAGCGGCCGATGACGGACGCCGATGTGATCATTGTGGGTGCCGGCCCGGCCGGTCTGATGCTGGCCACCGAACTGCGTCTGGCCGGTGTGCGGCCGCTGGTGCTGGAGCGGCGGCCGCAGCGCCGAGACACCCCCAAGGCCGGTGGTCTCGGCGGGCAGATCCTGGAGCTGCTGCGCTACCGGGGCTTGCTGGAACGCTTCGAAGCAGCCTGCACCGACCCTGTCCCGGCTCCCCGCTTCCCGTTCGGCGGGGTGCATCTGGACTTCACCCGGCTGGCAGACCCCCCACTGCACGCACTGCCTCTCCCGCAACAACTGCTTGAGCGACTGCTCGACGAACGCGCCGGCGAACTCGATGTCGGCCTCCGCCGCGGACACGAGGTAGTCGAGGTGAGTCAGGACGCTGCCGCGGTGACCGTGGACGTGCGTGGCCCGGACGGGCCATACCGGGTGACCGCTCGGTACCTCGTGGGTTGCGACGGCGCGCGCAGCCCGGTCCGTGACTGGGCCGGTATTCCGTTCCCCGGCACCAACTATCCGGAGGTCAACCGGCTGGCCCAGGTCACGCTGCCCGACGAGGTGACCGTGCTCGGCAACGGCGATCTCGAGGTCCCCGGCTTCGGCACGATCCGCGCGGGTTTCACCCGGACCGACCACGGTCTCCTCGGAGTCGCCGCGTCGCCCGCCTCCAAGGTCGTCTCGCTCTACACCATCGAAGACGAGAGCACCGAATACGACGACGACATACCGATGACTCTGTCCGAACTCCAGGACAGCCTCCGCCGCGTGCTCGGCGTGCATCTGCCCTTGGGAGAAGCGATTCGGCTGTCGCGGTTCACCTTCAAGGCTCGGCAGGCCGAACGCTACCGTGACGGGCGGATCCTGCTGGCCGGTGATGCGGCGCATCTGTTTCCCGCCACCGGTGTGGCACTCAATGCCGGCATGCTGGATGCGGTCAACCTGGCCTGGAAGCTGGCCGCCGACATCCACGGCTGGGCCCCGGCCGGCTTGCTGGACACCTACCACAGCGAACGCCACCTCGCCGGCGCCCGCACCATGCTGCACACCCGAGCTCAGGTCGCCTTGCGGCGAGGGCACGATGCGGCCGCCGAAGCGCTGCGGGACGTCTTCCAGGAACTGCTCGCCGACGAGCAACCGCTGCGCCGCATGGGAGCCCTCGTCGCCGGCACCGACATTCGCTACCCGATGCCCGGCTCTGACCAGCACGTGCTGGCCGGCACCTTCGCCCCCGACCTCATCCTGCACACCGACCAGGGCATGACCAGCGTCGCGGAGCTCATGCAGACCGCTCGGCCCATCTTCCTCGACCTCGCCGATCGCCCGGACCTCTGCGAGACCGCGCGTGGCTGGCATTCTCGTGTCGAGGTCCATACCGCCAAGACCGATCAGCGACCGGCCGACGCCCTGCTGATCCGCCCGGACGCCCATATCGCCTGGGCCGCAACCATCGACGAACCCACCGACAGCGCAGCGCCCGCGCTGCGACAAGCACTCTCCGACTGGTTCGGCACACCCTGAAGCACCGAGCAGATCACCACGCTGATGTGCGCGACTGAATGACAGGCGGCCTGGCCGAGGCCGGCTCTCGATCATCCCTATCCGGGCCAGGCGGCGCATGCCCGCCCTCGTCCCAACGGTCAGACGCCGGCAGCCGAGCCGTCAACGTTTCCGCCGGGGTTGGCTTTGGCCCTGTCTGCCGAAGGACGGGTCGCCCGCGGGCGCGATCCTCTCGGGCGGCCCCGGCCCAAGCCATCGAGATACCTCGGGCACTAGCAGGACCGCATTTTCACAATCCGCCCGTTCAATGTGGATCTCGTAACAGATGCAGAGGAGCACACGGCCATGTCCGTCACCCTGACCGACCAGGGCAAGGCCACCCTGCGCACCGCCGCGTACGGCGCCGTCACGCTGATGTCCGCCGCCGGTGCGGCCGGCAAGCCCCACAAGGTCGCCACCGACGGCTCCACCGCTCTGGCTTCGGCGACCGGCCTGGTCGGGCACGTGCTCGCCGCAAAGAGCAAGGACATCAACCTGTACGGCAAGTCGGTGGCCGAACTGGCCGACCACGTGCCGCCGGCCCTCACAGCAGCCATGAGCCTGCTGAACAAGCAGGATCCGGCAGAAGCCGACAACTTCCGCAGCACGGTCATCGTCGAAATCGAAGCCGCCCGGACCCACCAGGACGAGCCCAGCCCCACCATGGCTGAGATGGCCCGCAAGGTCACCGGAGCCCTCGACGCTGGTTGATGGGAAGTCAACCTGCGCAACTAAGCTGGTTACGAACCAAAGGGGTATACATGTCAGTCTCGCAACGGCGCGGGTCTCTTGCCGCAGTCGCGCTCGCGACCGTGCTCGTGGTGGCCGGTGCTCCCGCCGCATCCGCCACGGCGAAGCCGACGATCGAAGTGTCCGGCGGGCTCACCCAGCCCGTCTTCTCCTACGCCGACGCCATCCGTGAGCACGTCCAGGTGGAGTCGCCGGTCGACAGCGACGGCGATGGCAAGAAGGACCTGGTCCGGGTGGACATCATCCGGCCGAAGGAGTCCGGTTCCGGGCTCAAAGTTCCGGTGATCATGCACCAGAGCCCGTATTTCGACAGACCGGGTGTCGGTTTCGGGCTGGATCACAAGGAGTATGACCCGGATGGGAACCTGACGAAGTTTCCGCTGTTCTACGACAACTACTTCGTGCCGCGCGGGTACGCGTTCGTGTCCGTCGACATGATCGGCACCAGGTTATCGGACGGCTGCCCGACCAGCGGCGGCCCGTCCGACGTGCTGGGCGGCAAGGCGGTCGTCGACTGGCTGAACGGCCGGGCGAGCGCCTACGACGACCAGGGCGCCGCGGTGAAAGCATCCTGGACCACCGGTCGTACCGGGATGATCGGCCATTCATACGAAGGTTCCCTCGCCATCGGCGTCGCCGGCACCGGCGTGCAAGGGCTGGAGACGATCGTGCCGCTCGCGGGGCCCAGCAACTGGTACGGCATGTGGCGCGCGAACGGCACCCTCACGGACTTCAAAGGCGGGCAGGAATGGCTGGCCGGGCTGGTCGACCTCGACCCGCAGGAGAAATGCGCCGCTGCGCGCCAGCGCATGAGCGAGGGCTCGGACGACGCCACCGGCAATTACAACAGCTACTGGCACGAGCTCGACTACCGGACCGGACCGATCTCGAAGGTGCGCAACGTGCGCGCCAGTGTCTTCTCGGTGATGGGGATGCAGGACCGCAACGTGATGGCCGACCAGTTCTCCACATGGTGGGCCGGGCTGCCCCGCGGGGTGGAGCGCAAGGTGTGGGTGACGCAGTACGGGCACCTCGACCCGTTCTGGGCCCGCCGCGAGGTGTGGGTCGACACCCTGCACCGGTGGTTCGACCACGAA
The DNA here is from genome assembly GCF_042656245.1 of Nonomuraea insulae. NCBI lineage: Bacteria > Bacillati > Actinomycetota > Actinomycetes > Streptosporangiales > Streptosporangiaceae > Nonomuraea > Nonomuraea insulae. The sequence goes on along the minus strand of NZ_JBHSPA010000027.1, from coordinate 653,954 downwards.
CTGATGGGCGTTCCCAACGACATCATGCGCCGGCCGCGCGCCGACGTACAGCTCGGCCCGGACCGCTGGATCACCCAGGCCGACTGGCCGGCACCCACGGCGCGGACGGTGACCCTGCGTCCGCAGCAGGACGGCTCCCTGGGGCGGACGCCCTCGACCGGAACGGGCGGCTACCTCGACACCAGGCAGACCGAGATCGCCATGGCCGCCGACCCCGCCACTACCAACCCGAACCGGCTGGCCTTCCTGACCTCGCCGCTGAAGAACGCGGTGCGGCTGTCCGGGACGCCGTCGGTGAGCCTGAAGGTCACGCTGGACCAGCCGACCGCCAACCTGGGCGTCCTGCTCGTCGACTACGGCACCGACACCCGCATCCACGGCGTCGACCCCGGCAAGGGGCAAGGCCTCAAGCTCATCGACGGCCAAGACTGCGTCGGCGAGAGCACCGCCGATGACGACGGCTGCTACCAGAGGGCCGCCGACAACACGGTCACCTCCGCCTTCCAGGTGGTCGCCCGGGGAATCATGGACGCGCAGAACCGCACGTCACTGAGCCACCCGACACCGCTGACGCCGGGCAAGGCGTACCAGATCACCTGGAAGATGCTGCCGCAGGACTACGAGTTCAAGGCCGGGCACCAGCTCGGCCTGGTGCTGACCGGAACCAACGCCGACCTCGGCGAACCCGCCCTCGGCGACGCCGAAACCGGCACCGGGACCAAGGTCACCGTCGACCTGGCCGGCACCGCGATCTCACTGCCACTGGCCGCTGGTAAGTAGTCCGTTCGGTCTTCGTGTACGGTCGCGGCCGGCGTGGTCGCGACCGCACACATGACATCTCGGACGTCATCTCCCGGCACCCGGCCGATACAAGCCGAACACGAAATGCCGCTGAAAGGCGAAGAACACGATCGCGGAGGGCATCGCGCCAGGATCGATCCGGCCGCCACCACACCCACGAGTGCCTGGTTATCGTCGTTCTGAACCCCCATCCCACGAGGAGTGAGTCATGACCCGAGCGACCGACCCGCAGGCCGGCGGACTTCGCCGCGGCGAGACCTTCGTCGATGTCGCAGACGGCTACCGGCTCTGGGTGGAGATGACCGGCGATCCGGAGCGTCCCGCCCTGCTGCTGGTGATGGGTGCCAACGCGAGCGGACAATGCTGGCCCGACGAGTTGGTCGAACTGCTGTCCCGGGACCACTTTGTCGTCCGCTACGACCACCGCGACACCGGACGCTCCACCCACGCCTTCCACGAGCGCCCCTACCCGATCCGGGCGCTGGCCGACGACGCGATCGCGGTCCTCGACGCGCTGCGGATCGCACGCGCCCACGTGGTCGGGATGTCATTGGGCGGCACCCTGGTCCAACTGCTCCTCCTCGACCACGCGGACCGGCTGCTCAGCGCCACGATCTTTGGCTCCGCGCTGATCGCCGGAGCGGCCCCCGACCCTGGCATCTCCGACGATGACCTGCCCGGGCCCGACCCCCGACTGCTCGCACTGTGGGCGGAGCTCGGACAAGAGCGCGACCCGGAGGCGGAGCTGCGGTGGCGCGTCGAGCACTGGCGGGTCCTCAACGGTGCCATCCTGCCCTTCGACGCCGAGGAGTTCGCCGACCTCGAACGCCGGATCGCCACCCATAGCGGCACCTGGCACAGTCCCGCCGCCCACGCCCTGGCCGACCAATCGGGCATGGAGCGCGGGGCCGAGCTCGCGAACGTCTCGGTGCCCACCCTGGTGATCGACGCGCCGGAGGATCCCATCACCCCGCCGCCGCACGCCGACCGTCTAGCGCGCGCCATCCCCACCGCCACTCGCGTCACAGTGCCCGGTCTCGGCCACGCACTGCCCCTCGCGGTCGTACCACCCCTCGCAACAGCGATCACCACCCACACCGGCCAGCGGCCCTGACACAGGACAACCGTCCAAGGTAACAGCACCAGGCCCACCAGGCCCCGGCCCGGCCAGGCAGGCCGCGACCGCCCGCCCCAGTTCCCACCCGGCTGTCACCCCGGCGAGCGACCCTGCCCCTGGCTAGGCCCTGCAGCGCCACACCGAGGCGCTCACCGATGTGCGCGATGGCGCGGTGGTCCGCATCCGCGACGCCGAGCACGCCGCCCGCGCCGGATGCCATCGCGGGCACCTCACCCGCGTACGCAACAGCTCAGCACTCCACTCCAGCGCGCCCTCACAGCCGCAGCCGAGGGGGTGGCCGTCCGGGAGGGCGATGGTTGTTGTAGTCCCACTTCTTCGCCACGAGTTTGCGGTGCCAGGCCAGCAACGTGGCCGGGGTCATCGGGGAAGATCCTCCGCCATTGGCGGTGGGGTATCAGGTGCGAGAGCGCCGCCAACCACAGGCGGTCGGCCGGCTAGTAACGCACCCGCTGGACCTGACGGCGCTGGACCGTGTTCTGATGCCCGAAGCACCAGCAGTTCCGCCTCTCTGGAGACGCTCCTTCGTAGCAGCGGCGCGGGCAATGACAACAGAGGCCGGTTGACGGCGTACACCGTGGACAAGATCACGAAACGTGATCCCAGGTAGCCTGGACCAGCCATTCGGGCACCCCCGGGCCCTTCCACCCACCGGACGAAAGGGCTTGCGCTGGAAGCGATTCGAGTTCTTGAGCCCCACAGGGCCCGCGTTCGCGGAATCCGGGGTAGACACCAAGACCCCGCATTCGCGCTAGACGACCTTGGGCTTGTCGACCAAGGTGCCGGCATCGTGGTAGAACAGCCGGTTCTCGACGATCTTGCCGTTCTTGACGGTGAATTGCTCGATGAACTGGGTCAGTCCTCCGGTCGCGACGTCCGTGATGCCGACGCACGCCGCGACGCGGTCGCCGTCGGCGATGGTGTAGTGCACCGTGATCGAGGAGATGTCGAGGTAGTTCGGCAAGACCTGGGCGAGGGCGAGGAATTCGTCCTTGCCGTGGTAGGCCTTCCCGAAGGGCAGGAACAGCGGTTCGATGACCGTGATGTCGTCGGACAGGTGGGAGAGGACTCCCTCGATGTCGCCTTTGTTCGCCGCTGCGAACATGGCTTCGACGATCGTGCGGTTCTGCTCGGTCAGTGATGCGGCTGCGGGCATGGCGTTTCTCCTGTGGGGCGAGGGCTCTCGTGCGTCGAGAATCCCTTGGGGTCCGGTGTTCGGGTTGGTTGCGGCACCCTCGTCGATGCCGGGGTTCAGCGGTCGATCGTGGACTCGTTGAAGTCGTCGTGCCGGGCGCCCGTGGCCGGCGTGAGGGTGTCGAGCCGCTGCAACTGGTCGGCGGTCAGGACGACGCCGTCGGCGGCGGTGTTCTCCTCGACGCGAGCGACGCGCCGGCTGCCGGGGATGGGGGCGATGTCCCCGCCCTGGGCCACCAGCCAGGCCAGCGCGATCTGGGCCGGGGTGGCACCGGCCTCGGTCGCGATCTTCCGTACCTCCTCCACGAGCTGCAGGTTCTGGTAGAAGGCCTCGCCGATGAAGCGCGGATTAGTCTTGCGCCAGTCGCCGTCGGGGATCTCCTCCGGGGTACGGATCTGGCCGGTCAAGAACCCGTGCCCGAGTGGCGCGTAGGGGACGAGGCCGATGCCCAGCTCGCGCAGCAGAGGTAGCAGATCGGTCTCCACATCGCGGGTCCACAGGGAGTATTCGGTCTGCAACGCGGCAATCGGGTGCACGGCGTGGGCCCGGCGGATCGTGTCCGGCGAGGCCTCGGACAGGCCGATGCTCAGGACCTTGCCTTCGGCGACCAGCTCGGCCACGGCGCCGATGGTCTCCTCGATGGGGGTGTTCTGGTCGACCCGGTGCTGGTAGTAGAGGTCGATCCGGTCGGTGCGCAGGCGCTTCAGGGAACCCTCGACGGCGGTGCGGATGTTGGCCGGACTGCTGTCGAACAGGCCGGATCCATCCCCGGCATGGGACAGGATGCCGAACTTCGTGGCGAGGACGACCTGGTCGCGCCGACCCTCCAGCGCCTGACCGACGATCTCCTCGCTGTGGAACGGGCCGTAGCTTTCAGCGGTGTCGATGTGGGTGACGTCGAGGTCGAGCGCGCGATGGATCGCGCGGATGGCTTCGGCGTCGTCCAGGCCGCCGCCGGACAGGAGGGTGCCGGCCATGGACATGGCACCCAGGCCGATCCGGGAAACCCGCAGGCTCCCCAGCATGGCGTGCTGCATCGGAGAACTCGTTTCTCATTGGGAACGTCGAAAGAAGGCGCATCAGAAGAAGGCGGCCAGGGCCCACGTCCGCGGCACCCGGGGCGGCGATCTCGATCTCGCCGACACCCAGCCAACATCGGTTCACCACATCCCGGCAGGCACTGCGAAAAGGGGTACTCCCAGGGACCCCTTGCGGGACGTGGGCCGGGCCTATCCTCGATCCCATGGACGAGAAGGAGGCCGCGCGGGCAGCGGTCCGCGAGTTCCTCACCACCCGCCGCGCCCGGGTCACCCCCACCGACGCCGGCCTTCCTGCGCAGGGCACCCGCCGAAGGGTGAAAGGTCTGCGCAGGGAAGAGGTCGCGCTGCTCGCCGGGGTCAGCCCGGAGTACTACGTGCGGCTCGAACGCGGCCAGGCAACCGGGCCCTCCGCCGGAGTCGTCGATGCCGTCGCCGGCGTCCTGCGTCTGGACGACGACGAACGCGCCCACCTCGACCGGCTGCTCGCCGCCCTGACCCCCGCGGCTCGCAAGCGGCGCCGCGGCGCGGCCAAGGACCTGGTCAACCCCGGAATCCGGGTGCTGCTCGACTCCATGGACCACCTACCCGCAGTAGTCTTCAACGGCCGGTTCGACATCCTCGCGGCCAACGCGCTCGGGCGCGCACTCCTCGCACCCGTGTACGACCTGCCCGGACGGCCGAACAGCGCCCGCTTCCTGTTCCTCGACGAGCCCAGGGCCCGAGACCTGTTCCCCGAGTGGGACCGGATCACAGCCGACACCGTGGCGACGCTGCGCATCGAGGCCGGCCTCCACCCCGACGACCCCGACCTGACCGAACTGATCGGACAACTCGCCACCCGCAGCACAGAATTCCGGACACGCTGGGCGACCAACGACGTACGAACCCCCCGAGCCGGAACCAAGACCTTCCGGCACCCACTCATCGGCGAGATCACACTGCCCTACGAGACCCTCCGCATCGACGCCGTCTCCAGCCAGATCATCAGTGTCTACACCCCCCAGCCCGGCACCCCCGAAGCCGACGCGATCCGCCTCCTGGCCAGCTGGAACGCCGACGACCAACGGAACAACAACCCGACAGCGGGAACACGCGGCCAGAACCCCGAGGACCAACGTGACCTTTAACCCGGGGCGAGGTTGTCACTCCTGAAGTGATACCCCCACCGTTATCTACCACAGAGCTACATTGGGGCTGCGTTCGGGAGAAGACCCCCTTGCCGACGAGTTGGTGCAGGGGTTCGCCTCGGGCGTCACCGGATTGCTGCCGTTCCTTGACGACATGCACCGCCTCGGGCTGCTGCGCACCGTCGGGCCTGTCTACCAGTTCCGGCACGCCGAACTGCAAGACCATCTCGCACCCGCGCCCAGTCCCGATGGCGATCCCCAGCAGGCGGCAGGAACCGAGCCATCACGACGTATCAGCTTTTGATCGGGTCGCTCGTTCACACATCGGGAGCGGGTGCCACACGGAATAGGGAAGATTCGGGCCGCCGAGCCTCTGACCTGAGGCGTTGCAAGGCCAGTCATTCGCTGTCCGGAAAGGTATACGTTTCTGGACGGGCTCGGAGGCTTACGGTCGCCACCCGTCCGCACGAGGTTGCCGGACTTGAGCCGGATGCACCCGGATTCCTGGACGCTGACGCCGTCCGTCGCATTCTCAACTCGCTCAGCTACCTCGGGTCGGCTAGGCAAAGTCACGGACATCGAGGTCACGAATCGATGGTCTTCCAGAAGGCGCACTGGTGTTCTGCGCTGAGGTCGGTCTGGCCGACGGTGGTTGTTGCGAGTGATTGCGCCCGGCCGCCGTCCTGGAAGGGCATCCAGCGGGGTTGTCCGTTGCCGTTGGGGTTTCCGGTGGCGGCGAACCGGGTCCAGTAGCTGATCATGGTTGTGGAGAGCTGTTGCTGGGCAGGCGTCTGCGGGCCGGGGAGTTGCTCGTCGGCGAACAGGTACTGCAGTTCGGCTCCGTGGAACGCGCCGGTGGGGAAGTTGGGCTTGGGCAGGGTGCTGAACCACGGCGCCGTCAGGTCGGCGAACTCGTAGGCGTAGACCGCGGTGTGTACGGCGAGTGCGCGGTCCCGGTCTTGGGCGGGGCATCCCCAGGCCCAGTCGGTTACGACCGTGGAGAGTGCCTGGCCTGCGGAGTGGAACTTGGCGACCGGATACCGAGCCAGAACTCGCTGCAGGTCGGCCGGCTTGAACAAAGCGGCTAGTTGCTCGCGGTAGCCGTCCAGGGTGGTGACATCTCCGGTGGCGGCCTCGATCGCCGCGGTGAACAGGTGGTGTTCGTCTCGAGTGGTTCCCTGCATGACCGGGACACGATTGAAATGACCGGTAGCGAAGGCGCGCTCGGGGCTGAGTGGCAGGAATCCACCGCCGACGGTGGGGCCTGACCCGATACCGTCGTCGGACCACTTGGCCAGTTCGCTGACAGGCTTGGCGCGCAGGCAGGCTGCCGCGGTGACCCGGTTGGTGCAGCCGAGCTTGGCCGCGACGTCGAGACCGTGCTGCTGACGGTCGGCGCGGGGCAGCGGGAACCAGGTGGGAGGTCCCGGTGACCACTTCTTGCCGGTGCACTGGGCGCTCTGCACGATCGCCTGGTGGAACAGCCCCGCTGATGTCGGCGCGGCAAGTTGGGCGCAGACGCTGGTCCCGCCGGCGGATTCGCCGAAGATCGTGACGTTGCCGGGGTCGCCGCCGAATGCCGCGGCGTTGCGCTGCACCCAGCGCAGGGCGGCCTGCTGGTCTTCGAGACCGAAGTTCCCGGACAGGTTCCGGGCCTTGGCATGGTCAAGGGCCGGGTGGGCGAGGAATCCGAAGATTCCGAGCCGGTAGTTCGGGCTGACCACGATCACGTTACCGTCGGCGGCCAGGCGCTGCGCGCCGTACAGGCTGCTGGTGCCGTTAATGAAGCCGTTGCCGTGGATCCACACCATCACCGGCAGTTTGTGTTTCTTGGTAGCGCGCGGCGTCGTGACGTTGAGGAACAAGCAGTCTTCTGTCGTGCTGGGCTGATCGATCAGCCCGCCGGCCTGGGCGCAGCGGTTGCCCGGCTTGGTGGCGTCTCGCACGCCCTGCCAGGGCTTGGCCGGTTGCGGTGAGGCCCAGCGCAGGTCGTCCACCGGTGGCTTGGCGTACGGAATCCCCTGGAACACCCTGGCAGTCGCCTCGACCCTGCCGCGGACAGCGCCGGCATCGGTCCGAACCACGGTGGAGGCGGCAGAGGTGTTGTCGCCGCGATCCGGTGACAGCGCGTCGGCTGCCCCTGCGCCGGCGATCGTGTTCGAGAGCAACGCCGCGGTCAATAGCGCTCCCACACTGACGGCACGGCCGAGCCGTTGGGTGCGCCGGCCCGACGCGTGGTGTCGATGCTGCAGTTTCATGTCGTGCTCCCTCTGATGACATGTATTTGTGTGTGGGCCGCACTAACTTAAGTGTGGGGCATACACGAAGTCAAGGTAGAGTCGGCACGACAGGGAATCCCAGTCGTGCAGAGGAGGCCACCAGATGCCGGCCATGGAGGGCTCGGAGCTGCCGCCAGGGCTGGCCTTGGCGTGGGGCCTCCCCGCCAAGACGACCAAGCTCGGGCGTAAGCCGTCGCAGAGCATCGAGCAGATCGTCGGCGCGGCCGTCGAACTGGCCGACGCGGACGGATATGGTGCGTTGTCGATGCCCAAGATCGCCCAGCGGCTCGGGCTCACTGCGAACGCGATCTACCGTTATGTGAGGTCTCGGGACGAGTTGCTGGTTCTGGTCGCCGAGGCCGGCTGGGCTACGGCGCCGGACCTAGCGTCCGGGACGGGAGACTGGCGCGCCGCGGCAAGCATGTGGACGCGGGCGATGATCGACCGATGCGATGTCCACCCCTGGCTGTGCGATCTCCCCGTCCGCGGGGCCCCCGTGACGCCGAACCTGCTGGGCTGGGCGGAGGCCATTCTGAAAGTGCTGACCGGCGCCGGGCTGACCCCCACCGAGGCGTTGGGGTGCGCATTCGTGCTGGACGGCTACGCGCGACAGGTCGGCGGCATGCGTCGCGACCTGCGGCACAGCACCGCGACTCCGGTGCAGTCGGACACCGTGACCAGATTCCTCCTGCCCCGGCTGCGCGAACGCGGTCACTCGGTCCTGGCGTTCATGATGGACGGCAACGACTACAGCGGCGACGTCGTCGACGATGACGTGACCTTCGGCCTCGACCGGATCCTGGACGGGATCGGCGTACTGGTCACAGCAAAACGTGCCGCAGAGCCTCCTTCGCAGGTTCATCCAGGAACCTGCGAAGGAGAGGGCGGGCCGCGAGCTGACGCCTCCGATGCCACAGTGTGATCGAGCACGCGAGATGGGGTTGGGAGTAGTGCCGTACTCGCCACTGGCCGGCGGGGGTGCTCACCGGTAAGTACAGCCGGGCCGATGGCGAGCGGGCGCGCCGGAAACCGGTCGACCCGCCGCCGGCCACGTCCCCTGGCTGGACTCGCCCGCACCGACGACGATGGGCCCGGACACCGTCGGCTCACGCATGCTGGCCGGCGAACCGGCACGGTCGTCACAGGTTCAGGCATCCATCGGTGGTAGACCGGGCAACACCTTCTCGAGCGTGACGGGGAAGTCGCGCACGCGCACCCCGGTGGCGTTGAACACCGCGTTCGCGACCGCCGCACCGGCCCCGCAGATGCCCACCTCACCGACGCCCTTCGCGCCCAGGACGTTGGCCTTGTCGTCGTACCCGTCCAGGACGACGGCGTCGACCTCGGGGATGTCGGCGTGGACCGGCACCAGGTATTGCGCGAGATCCCGGTTGACGAAGGCGCCGGATCGCGGGTCGACGATGGCCTCTTCTTCGAGGGCGGCGCCGACCCCCCAGATCATGCCACCGATCAGTTGCGAGCGCGCCGTCTTCGCGTTGAGCACGCGGCCCACCGAGAACACGCCAAGCATCCGCCGCAGACGGATCTCGGCGGTGTCCGAGTCGACCCCCACTTCAGCGAAATGGGCCCCGTAGGTGTGGATCGAGTAGGCCGCGTAGTTCGGATCATCGCCCATGAAGCGGGTCTCGCCCTCCGCCTCCACACCTCCGGGATGGTTGCGTGCGACGATCTCGCTCAGCGCCTCGGACGCGCCATCGATGCGCACGCTGCCATCGGCGAACACGGCGTCTGCCGGGTCCAGGCCGTGCAGCGGGGAGCGCGCGTCGCCGCACGCCGCGACCAGCAGCTTCTCACGCAGGGACGCGCACGCCCGATGCACCGCGGTGCTCGAGTTGGCGGCGCCCCACGAGCCACCGGACCCCCAGCTGGAGGGAAGCTCGGAACGCCCGAGCTCAATCCGCACCCGATCGGGCGGCAGTCCGAGACCGTCGGCCGCGACCTGCGTCAGGATGGTGTAAGTGCCCGTGCCGAGGTCGGTCATGTCCGTCTGGACGACGGCGCTGCCGTCCGTCTCCAACCGCACCCGCACCGTTGTCGGCCCTTGGTAATGCCCGCGGATGGCGACCGCCATGCCGTAGCCGACCAACCACCGTCCCTCGCGGACACTCGCCGGGGTGGCGGGGCGGCGCTCCCAACCGAACCGGCGCGCGCCTTCGCGCAGGCAGTCGACCAGGTGCCGGTTGCTGTACGGCACGTCTCGCTCGGGATCGACCGTGGGCTCGTTGCGGATCCGCAGCTCGACCGGGTCCATCCCGAGCGCGTCGGCCAGCTCGTCCATCGCCGACTCCACCGCCAGCAGGCCCGGCTGCTCGCCCGGCGCGCGGACGTCTGCCCCGCGCGGCAGATCGAGCGGCGTCAGCCGGTGGCTGGTGAACCGGTGGGGCGCGGCGTAGAGGCTGCGGGTCGTGGCGGCGGTCTGCTCGGCGTACTCCAAGTCGGGGTTGGTGTGCATGGTGACCTCGTGGGCGATCGCCACCAGCCGTCCGTCGCGCCCCGCGCCCAGCCGAACCCGCTGGCTTGATGTGGGGCGCATGCCGACGAGCTGGAAGATCTGCTGCCGGGTCAGCGCGACCTTGACCGGTTGGCGCGACGCGCGCGCGGCGAGCGCTGCCAGGATGGTCTCGGAATGGATGCCGAGTTTGGAGCCGAATCCCCCGCCGACGAAGGGGGTGACGATGTGAATCCGCGCTGGGTCCATCTGAAGCGTGGCGGCGATCGAGGCCCGCGCCGCATCGACGATCTGGCAGCTGACGTAGACGACCAGGTCCTCGCCACGCGGTTCCACCAGGCACGCGTTCGGTTCCATCGGCATCGAGAACTCGTACGGCGTCGTGTAATGCTGGTCGACTCTGACCGCCGCGCTGCCGAACCCGGCATCGAAATCGCCCACCGCAGTGTCGGTGGGCAAGCCGGCATTGACCACTTTCGGGGCGTACACCTCATCTTCGTGCGCGGCGAAGTCGAATCGTCCCCGCCCACCGGCGTATTCCACGTCAACGAGATCGGTCGCCGCTCGGGCCTCCTCGAAGGTCGCGGCGACGACGAGTGCCACCGGCTCGCCGTAATGGTGAATGTCAGGGCTGGTCAGCACCGGCTGGGCGCGCCAGATTTCCATCGGAATGGACTCATCACGGGCGCCTTGCGCCGGGGCATTGAGATGAGTCATCACCATGTGCACGCCGGGTGCGCGTTCGGCGCTCTCGGTGTCGATCCGGGTGATGCGACCTTTGCCGATCGTCGCTCCGACGATGAACCCGTAGAGCGGTTGGCCGCCCTCCCAATGCTCGTAGGCATAGGTGGCCCGGCCGGTGACCTTCAACGGGCCGTCGACGCGGTTCAACGCTTGCCCGATCATCTCGCCTCCTCAGCTCGCCTGGGCCACTTGTGCCAGCGTTCGGCACAGCGTGCGCTTGGCCAGCTCGATCTTGAAGTCGTTGTGGCCCTGACCCACCGCGCCGCGCATGGCCGCCTCGGCGGCGGCCTGATAGGTACCCATCGTGGCCGGACGGCCGGTCAACGCGGCCTCCGCTTCGGTGGACCGCCACGGCTTGTGCGCCACACCGCCGAACGCCACCCGCGCCTCACTGATCCTTCCCTGATCGGCCGAGACGACAGCCGCCACGGAGACCAGCGCGAACTCGTAAGACGCCCGGTCGCGCACCTTGCGGTAGAGCTGCCGGCCCGGAAGAGGCGGCGGCAGGACGACGCTCGTGATCATCTCGCCCGGCCGCAGCACGGTCTCGATGTGCGGCGTGTCGCCGGGAAGCCGGTAGAAGTCTGTGATGGCGACGCGGCGTACCGACTGATCGGCGTCGAGCAGCTCGATCCGCGCCTCCAGCGCGGCCATCGCGACGGCCATGTCCGAGGGGTGGGTAGCGATGCAGGAGTCGCTGACGCCGAGGATCGCGTGTATCCGGTTGAAGCCGCCGATCGCCGAGCATCCGGATCCGGGATTCCGCTTGTTGCAGCCCGCGGCTGTGTCGTAGAAGTAGGGGCAGCGAGTGCGCTGCAACAGGTTCCCGCCGGTGGACGCCTTGTTACGCAGTTGGCCCGAGGCGCCGGACAGCAGTGCCTGAGACAGCACCGGATAGCGGGTGCGTACCCGGGCATCGGCGGCCACGTCGGAATTCGGCGCCTGGGCGCCGATTCGCAGTCCGCCGTCCGGCAATTCCTCGATGTCCCGCAATGGAAGCCGGCTGATGTCGACCAGATGGCTGGGCTGCTCAATGTCGAGCTTCATCAGGTCGAGCAGATTGGTGCCGCCGCTGATGAACTTCGCGCCGGGTCGAGACACCGCGGCCACGGCGACTCGCGCGTCCGCCGCGCGCTCGTAGGTGAAAGGCCTCATCCCCGGTCTCCTTCCGCCGCGCTCCGGATGGCCGCGACGATGTTCGGATAGGCGGCGCACCGACAGATGTTGCCGCTCATCCGCTCGCGGATCTCCTCATCGCTCAATGCGATCCGCGGCGAGGCCACGTCAGCGGTGGCGTGACTGGGCCAACCCGCCTCCACTTCGGTGAGCATGCCGACAGCCGAACAGATCTGGCCGGGAGTGCAGTAGCCACATTGGAAGCCGTCACACTCGACGAAGGCGAGTTGCATGGGGTGCAGGCCACCGGGATCGCCCAGGCCTTCGATCGTCACCACCTCGTCGTCCTCGTGCATGACAGCGAGCGTCAAACAGGAGTTGACGCGCCGACCGTTGATCAGCACAGTGCAGGCGCCGCACTGGCCGTGGTCACACCCCTTCTTGGTCCCACTCAGGCGCAGATGTTCGCGCAGCGCGTCGAGCAGCGAGGTCCGCGGATCCACCTCAAGCCGCCGCACCTGATCGTTGACGCTCAACTCAATCGCCGAGAGCTGGGCCATCTCGCCCTGGCTCCGCCCCGCGACGCCCGTATCTGGATCGCTCATCACAGCCCGCCTTCCTCACTAGGTGCCGGTGTCAGCCTGGATATGCGTCGCCACTGCCGGGCACGCTCCCCCGTCCCCGGGTCTGGCAAAACCGTCGCACCGTGAGGGTTCGTTGCACCGAGGGGAAACTACCCCGCTACGCTCATCCAAGCCGCCTCTGACCAGGGAGAACAGCGAATTGTTAGTAAAGCACTACGCTAGTATCCGAGGTCTACTGGCCAAGCCGCCCTTGCACGCGTCTCACCGCGCTTGCTGTCGGTCACGCAGGTTGCCGGCCCACTCTCCGCGGTCGGTGTCATAGACCGCGCAGCCGTCGAGGATCGCCTGGACCTGTTGCGGCAGCAGGATCGGTGGCCGGTCCCGGCGACGGGTCCGCCGCACGTGCACCAGCGCCGAGGGCGCCCCCGGCGGTGCGGAGGACGTCACACGCCAGTGACGGCATGCGTGCGGCCGGGCACGGGCCTGCTGAGAGGCAGGCAGGGCGGCGTTGAGGTGGGGCCGTGGGGCTGTAAACCGGGCCGCTGACAGCCCCACGGCTGTTCGCCTCCGGCACACGGGGGCCTGTCGGGGCGAGGTGGGCTACCGGCCGGATGCGGGACGGGGAACCGTGACCAGCCTTGTAGCCGCAACGGCCTTCCCCGAAAGACGCGCCGTCTACAGCCCGGTCTATCACGGCGAACCGGAGCCGTCAGCACTCCGCGCGAAGGTCCCCTGGGAGCTGTCGCGGTCCGAGTGGAAGATCACTCCGTCTACGTCGCCGCCGCGGGTGGCCACCGCCATCTGCAACGAGGCGCAGGTCAGCGCCGCATCGTGGTGCTCGGACATGGCGTAGCCGAGCAGCCGGCGGGAGAACAGGTCCTCGACCGTGGCCAGATACAGCTTGCCCTCATCGGTGTCGATCTGGGTCACGTCGCCGCACCACAGCACGTCCGCAGCGGGCGCGGTGAACTTCCGGCGCACCAGGTCCGGGGCGGCGGGCCTCTTGCCCTGCCGGGTCAGCGAGCGCGGTTTGCGGCGCACCCGGCCGGCCAGGCGGAGCTCGGCCATCCGCGCCGCCACCGTGTTCTCCGATACCCGCCAGCCCGCCTCGTGCAGGTCACGGGTGATCCGCGGTGAGCCGTAGGTGCTGCCCGAGGCCTCGAAGGAGCGGGTGATCTCTTCGTCCAGGTCGGCCCGGCGGCGCTGGCGGGCGGTCGGCGCGTCCTGACCGATGCGGTTCTTCCACTTGTAGTACCAGGACTGCGAGACCCCCAAGGCCCGGCAGGAGATGGTGTGGTCGATGCCGTGCTCGGTCTTCTGGGAGCTGATGAAGGCCGCCACGCTTATCGGCCCATCGCCTCTTTGACCCACAAGACCACGGAACGCTAGAGCACGTCACGCTCGTCTTCCAGCTCGGCGCGTTCCTTCTCCCACGCCGCCTTGTCCTGGGCGTGCTGCTTGGCCAGCTCGGCCTGCTCCCGCCGCAGCCGGGCCAGTTCCTCCTGCTCGGACTCCTTCAGCGTTCCGCTCCCGTCGCCGTCGCCGTTGTACTGCTCGGCGAGCCGATCCATCTGCACCCAATTGTGCAACGTGTACGGGCTGATCCCCAGATCCCGCGCTGCCTGGGCCACGGGCTTGCCGGTCTCCTTGACGATACGCAGAGCCCCGGCCCGGAACTCCGGATCAAAGCGCCGCCGCGTGACTGCTGCCACGACCAAACCTCTCTCGGTTCGGTCTCCACGTTATGAGGGGAAGGCCATACGCCGCGTCACCTGGCCTAACACACCCAACCGGCACGTCCTGCTCTCCAAACGAACCGCCCTGAAGCTCGGACCCGTCTCCGGCACTTTCCTCAGATCACACACCACCCGCCCCGGAGGTCCCTGGCCTGACCTTCTGTATTGTCGAAGGGCACGGCGCGGATCTATTGGCACGAACCGGTCCGTCAGTTCGTCAGTGTGAGCGGGTTGACCAGGTCGGCGTAGACGAGCAGACCCGCCATGATCATCATCGCCAGCGCCGCCGCGTACGTCAGCGGCAACACCTTGGCGATGTCGACGTGCTTGGGCTTCGGCCGCCGCATGATCTTGGCGTAGGCCCGTTTGAAGCCCTCCCAGAGGCCGCCCGCGATGTGTCCGCCGTCGAGCGGCAGCAGCGGGATCAGGTTGAACATGCCGATCGCCAGGTTGAAGCCGGCCAGCAGGTTGACGAAGGTGGCGATCTTCTCCTCGTTGGACAGGTCGGAGGTCAGGATCTCGCCGCCCAAGCGGCCCGCGCCGACCATGCCCACCGGGCCCTCGGGGTCGCGCTCCTCGCCGGAGAAGGCCGCGTGCCAGACGCCGACCATCTTCTCCGGCAGGTTGAAGATCGAGCCCGCTACCTTGGCCGTCAGCCCGCCCATGTAGCCGATCACCTGGCCGACGCTCTGCTGCTCCATCACCTCGGTGGGCCGCATGCCGAGGAAGCCGACGTTCTTGTCGATCTTCTCGGGGTCTTCGAGGTTGGGCCGGTCCTGGGCGATGAGGGTGACGTCGAACGTCATTGGCTTACCGTCACGCACGATGCCGAGCTTGACCGGGCCGGCGCCGTGGGAGCGGATCAGGCGTTTGGCGTCTTCCCAGGAGCTGATCGTGGCGCCGTCGAAGGAGACCATGTGGTCGCCCGGCTTGAGACCCGCCTGCGCGGCCGGGGTGGGCTGGTCGCCGGGCTTGCAGGCGGCGCGCTGCTCGGAGACGGGGATTACGCACGTTTCGGTGGTGGGCGAGACGATCGGGGCCTCGGCGGGCAGGCCGATGCCGACCAGCAGGATGGTGAAGAAGACGAACGCCAGCACGAAGTTCATCAACGGCCCGCCGGACATGATGATGACCTTCTGCCACCACTTCTTGCGGTAGAAGACCCGGTCCTCGTCACCCGGCCGCACCTCTTCCTGGGCGGCGTCGCGGGCCGACTCGATCAAGCCCTGCCACGGGCCGGTCGCCATGCTCCTGAGCTTGCCGGGCTCGTCACCGGGGCGCGGCGGCAGCATGCCGATCATGCGGATGTAGCCGCCGAACGGGATCCACTTGATGCCGTATTCGGTCTCGCCTCTGCGCCGGGACCAGGCCGTGGAGCCGAAGCCCACCATGTACTGGGTCACCTTGACGCCGAAGATCTTGGCCGGCACCAGGTGGCCGAGCTCGTGCAGCGCGATGGAGATCATCAACCCGAGGAGGAAGAGGATGATCCCCGCGACGTAGAGCCAGTTCATCTTGGGGCCGCTCCTCGGCAGGCGACAAGGACAGATGTGAAGGACGAGACGAAAGTTGCGAAGCTCCAATGTAGTCGAACTCGCCGCACCCCAAGGCTGACCGCATTTCCCGAGCATTGGCAGCTCATGCATTCAGCCCGCGACCTGCTCACCTGGCCGGAGAACACGCTTCTCGGTGCCAGCCGCTCGACCATCTACAAGTACGTTCAGTTCGCCAACTCGCCACGGGCCGCCCTGCCGTCCAAGAGGCAACGGCTCAAGCCGAGTCGGAGACGGGCAGCTGATTGCCCAGATCAGCGCCTATCTGGCGGCTCCGACACTCGGTCGGGCCGAACTTCTCGCCGACGGCCGTCTTGAGCTCCTGAACATTCGCGAAGGTCCGCTTGGTCCCGAACGCTATTGCGCGGGCGGGACGGCTGCCAAGTTCAGCACCGTGAACGTGCCGGGTTCGCCGTCCCAATAGATGATCGTGCTGGGCTCGGAGGAGGTGCCCACGCCGTACATGCCCCTGCCCTTGCCGATGGCGGCCACTTCGCCGGTGGCGGCGTCGTAGACGGTGCTCCCGGCGAACAGGAACCGGTCGAGGATCGGGAACCGGGTCAGTATCGAGACGTCGCTGAGGCCGTCGAGGGCGATCGTGTTCGTGCCGTCGAGGTACTGCACGAACGAACCTTGCCCGTTACGCCCGAAGCACCAGGAGGGTCCGCACCGCAGGCCCTGCGCCGACGCGGGCACGTTGATCTCGGTCTGCGCCTCCCGCGCCAGGTCTACGAGCTTGGTCTGGTTGCGGTCGTGGCCCTTCGGGCCGTCGGCCGCGTCCACGGCGTACGGCCATTTCATCAGGTGCAGCTCGTCGCTATCAGGCACGCGCGCCGCCTCGCCGCCCGCGAGGGGGATGCTCCAGACGCCGCCGGAGAGCTCGGACCAGTAGACGTGGTCGCCGTCGACGCCGATCGCGTCGATCTGCGCGTGCTTCCCGGTGAACGTGCCGAGCAGCCTGGGCTCGCCACCCGCCACCGGGACCGTCCAGATCTCACGCACGGCCGCGCCGTCCTTTTCGCCGTACGCGAACCAGGCGAGGCTCTGGCCGTCGGTAGTGGCGGTCTGCGGGAAGTAGCCGTCGAGCCCCGGCGTCCGCGGCACCGTGGTGACCACGCGCGACTTGCCCGTCGCCGAGTCGTACACCTCGAACGTCCCGGCCTTCTCGAACGACGACTCGGCGCTGAGCAGCACCTCCGTCGCGCTGAGGCTGGTGATCGGACGATAGCGCCAGCCGTCGGCGTTCTTGGCGGGCATCGTGAAGACCGCGCCGGGCCAGAGCCTGTCGGCGTCCACGACCTTCGAGCGCGCGGGCGGGGAGAGCGCCACGTTCGGAACCACGGTTGGGAGCATCGTGGTGACGGTGACCGTCATGTTCGTGGGAGTCGCCGCCGACACGGCGGCGTGGCCCCCGGCGGAGAAGAAGCCCCTCATTCCCACCGCGCCCACACCCAGTACCGCCACTACGGCCCCGGCCGCGAGCACCTGCGTGCGCCGCTGGTGCCTGCGACGCCTGCGCACTGCGAGGGCTGCCAGCAGGTCGCGCTCTTGTGGCGACCGCTCCGCCACCGACCGCAGCGCGTCGGTCAACTCGTCCTCTGTCCTCACGATCGTCCCCTTTCAAGCATCGCCGGCTTGATCCGCAGCGTGTTGAGCGCCCGGAACGCCTGGCTGCGCACGGTTCCCCGGGAGATCCCCAGGATTTCGGCTATGTCCTGATCCGACAGGTCCTCGTAGTAGCGCAGCACCAGGACGGCCCGCTGCTTGCGCGGCAGCGTGGCCAGTTCCTTCCACAGCTCGCCGTAGGAGTGGCTGTCGGTGTAGGAGCCTTCTGGTAGGTCGTCTGTCAGGTGCTCCCTGCGCCGCCTGCGCCACCAGCTGATGTGCTGCCGGACCATGATCGTACGTACGTACGACTCTGGATCGTCCTTGTTGCGGACCCTGCGCCAGCCGTCGCTCAGCTTGAGCAGTGCCTCCTGTACCAGGTCGGCGGCGTCGTCGGCGTTGCCGGTCAGCACGTGGCCGTATCTGAGTAGGGCGGACCCGCGCGCCCGGACGAAATCCTCGAACTCCACACCTACAAGACGCATCCCGAGGCCGGGCCTGTTGCAAAGACCTTTGCTCGAAATCTAAGAGGGCGTCTGAAGTGCGAAGTTTGTGATTGATTGCCGGTTACATGTATCGCCAGATTTGGGTTGATTAGCCGGTTATGCGTCGGGCGAGGTTGTCGATGGAGGCCCAGGCGGATCATGGGCGCACTTCGCCGCGCCCGCTTGGCGCCGTAACCCGAGAAAGCAGCGGCTGAGGCGTTTCTGACTTAATGATGCAGATCGCGGATTCTTCAGCCGGCATCGGTGGCTCCCCGTGTGGGTGATGTGCCCCGGTTCGCGCGGTGCCACTCCGGGCGCCGTTGGCGGGATTGTTCAAGGCGCCTTCCTGTCGAGCTTTGCGGATCTTTGGGCCGCGGCCCTCGTGCTCGTCGTCGGGCGTGACGTAACCCAGTCCCTCGTGCAGGCGGGTGCCGTTGTAGAAGACGCGGACCCGAGCCAGCTCGGCCCGTAGCACCGCCGGTTCGGTGATCTTTGTGAGGTGCGGGAACTCGGCCTTGAGGTGCCCGGACAGCGTCTCGATCCAGGCCTGTTCGGTCGGCGTGCCGGGCCGGCCGAAGTGGGTGGCGATCGCTGAGAGCGCCATGAACTCGCGCGTCTTGCCGCGGTCATCTGCGGCCCGTTGTCGCTCATCGCGAGCAGCACCGGCCGGGCCGGGTTGTCGACGTCGGTGCCGACATCGACCAGGCCGTCGGCGCGGCCGGTGATCAGCGGCAGCAGCCCCTCACGGTCCAGCGCGTCGGCGAAGTCCAGGATCACCTGGGTGTGGGTCTCCTCGACGGAGACCACCTCGCAGATCCACTTGCGCGAGACCAGATCCATGATCGCCAGCGCGGCCATCCCGCACGCGGAGAAATGCGTCGTGTCGTAGATCCAGATCTGCAACGGCCGGTACTCCACCCAGTCCGGGAACGGCTTGCGCTGGGACAGGCCGGGGCGTGGCCGGGCGCGCACGCGCAACCCATGGGCCTCCAGGACCCGGTGCACCGAGGACGGTGAGACCCACACCCGGCCCAGATAGGAACCGCGATGGGCGAGCTTGCGGTGCGAACGATCCACCTCGCCCCACTCGTGAAACAGCGCGACGATCTGCTCGGCCTCGGCCGGCAGCAGGCCGTGCACCGCCCCGCCGCCCGGCGCCCGGTCGGCCAGTTGCCCACGCTCGCGGCGTTCGGCCCAGCGATAGACCCGCAGCGGGGTGATCTCCAGCACCCGGCAGGCATCCAGGAAACTCCAGCCCTCCCGCTGAGCGTGCTCGACCAGATCCAGCAGCGCGTCCTTGACGATCGCCTCGACCCGGACCGGGACGGGACCCTCCGTTTTGGCCATGCCGGGAAGCTAGCAGATAGGCCTCTGACCTGCGAAAACGATGATTTTAGTTCAGTTAATTAACAAGGCGCCGCGGCCAACGCGATCCTGATCGAGCATCAAGACAAGGTGCCGATCGTCGCGGCGTGGGGTGGCGGCCTGCTGGCCTCGGTGGGCGGGCTGCGGTTCGTCGTCCCGGTCAAGACCATCAACGCCGGGCTTGCGGTGGCCTGCCGTGCGTCCACGGCGGACTGGACGGCAAGAGTGGCCGCGAGGATCGATTCGCCGAGGACGATGATGCTGAACAGGCCGAAACGCTCGGCGATGTGATGGGGGTGCCAGGGAGTCCTGCGCGCGTGCTCGCCCCAGACCGGGACGGCGAATTCGGCAGGCACCAGGACCAGCCATCCCCACAACCGCGCGCCTTCCGGCAGCAGCAGCAGACTCAGCCAGCCGATCTCGCACGCGGTGACTCCGACCGCGAATCGCAGGGCTGTTGTCCGTCCCGCCGGGTCGCAGACCGCGGCTCGCAGCCAGTTGGCCACCAAGCCCGTGCGCATCACCGCATATCCGAAAGTGGCGACCGTGAAGTCGTGCTCGTCGAAGGCGGACGGGATACCTGCCGCGAAGACGAGTGCGCCGGTGATCTGCACGAGCACGGCGAGCCGGTACGGCACGTCGTCGGTATCGTACGCCGAGGCGAACCAGGAGAAGTTCATCCACGCCCACCAGATGGCGAAGAACACCATCGCGTAACTGAGCACTCCGGATCCGATGTGCGACTCAGACAGCGCGTGGTGCAATCGACTGCTCGCCTGAGCAACCGCCACGACGAAGCACAGGTCGAAGAGCAACTCCAGCGGCGTAACGGTACGGCCGGGCTCGGCGACGTCCCTGCCGATCATGCGATGCCGCCTGGCGGGACGATCACGCATCGGCGGGCAGACCTCCTCTCGGCGCGGCGAAACTCCGAACGCGGCCCGTGCGGTGGGACGGAGCTAGAGGCGTCGTCAAACCGCCGCTCCTGCAGGGATGGGCAACCCGAGCTGGCTGTACAGTTCCAACTGGTCGTAGTAGTCGCGGTCGGCGACGATCATGCCGCGCTCGATGGTGGACACCGCAGCCCCGCGGATCGCGATGTGACGCCCGGTTGCGGCCAGCACCCGGCCTTCCGCCAGCAGGAAAGGGCCGTCGTGAGTGCCGGTCATCATGTACTCCGTCACCGCGGGATCATCCAGTGTCGGCTTGCTCCATGCCGTGATCTTCAGATCGGGAAAGCCCTCGAAGAAGTGACGGAAGTACCAGCCGATCTGCTCGCGCCCCTCCATGGTCCCCGCCGGCGATACATAGACCGCTTCGGGCGCGAAGGTCCGGACCAGACCCTCGATGTCGTGGTCGTTGAACGCCCTGATGGCTTCGTCCTTGAGACGCCGGGCATTGGTCATGACCACCACCCCCGTTCGCGCCCGCACCCTGCGGCCGCTCCTTTCCACGTTAACAACGGCCGGCGTCCAGGTCATGGCGGAGTACCAGCACGCGCTTGCCGACCTGCGAGGTGATGGGCATGACCACCAGCTGGCCCGAAACCGAGACCTGAGGTGCCCCCCGGAGTGTGGACACAGGGGCTTATGCGACCAGTGAGAGCTTAGCGGTCTGCTGGTGTTGTTGTTCGAACTCCAAAGGCGAGAGATATGAAAGTGCGCTGTGGCGGCGGCGGGTGTTGTAGAAGATGAGCCAGCGGAAGATCTCCAGACGGGCCTGATTCCACCGTGGTGAACACCTTGTTGTGGGTCACCTCGCGTTTCAGGCTCTGCCACAGGCTCTCGGCCAGGACGTTGTCATAAGACGACCCGACCCCGCCCATACTGCGGCGAATCCCGTGCCGGTCACAAACCTCGCTGAACGCGGCCGAGGTATATTGCGAACCGCGATCCGAGTGAAAGATCACGCCACGGACGCGGCCGCCGCGGGCGGCAACCGCTGCGTTCATCGCGTCGATCACCAGGCCGGTGCGCATGTGCGGGGCCATCGACCAGCCCAGCACCCGCCGGGACCTGATGTCGATCACCGAGGCGACGTAGAGCCAGCCATTGCCGACCTGCACATAGGTGATGTCGCCGCACCATTTCTCATCGAGGCCGGCGGCGGTGAAGTCCCGTTTCACCAGGTCCGGGGCAGGTGGCGCGACCTTGTCGGGGATCGTGGTGCGTCTCTTGCGGCGTAGGTGCAGGCCAACGATGTTGTGGACGCGCATCAGCCGGGTGACACGTTTGCGGTTCACGGTGTGCCCGAACCCACGCAGCTCGGCATGCACCCGCAACGCCCCGTAGCATCTCGTACGCCCCAATGAGTGCCAGACTCGGCCACCCGGCGATCACCCGAGCGATCACCGTCGGCTCCGCCACCGCCACATTGGCTCCAATGCTGGCGAGACTACTGATGATCAGCAACGCCCGAGGAAGCAGACCACCGCGCGAGCCATGCCGGCTGGCCCGCAGCAGTGACATCGAAGCCGCCACGATCGTTCCGTCCACCGCCAGCGGGATGAGCGCAGCGGCCAGCACATCCTCCCCCTGCGTCAGAGCCAACTCCCGCATGTGCCGGAAGGACACCACGGCCGCAATCGCGGCCAGCACGAGAACCGCCCCAGTAGTCGTCCAACGGATCCACCGATCCGACGACACCTGCTCCCTGATCGGCGAACCGATCGCCCCAGCCGCATGTTCCACGAAACCTGGCTGCGTTGCCGCAAGACCGGCGGAATCGGCAGTAGCCACCATGATCACCGCCCGCCCTTCGACCGCGCTGCCGTTCCTGACCGCCGCTGCGGCAGCGGACGCAGCGCCTCGATCCTCGCCCGCCGACTTGAGGTCGGCACGCTCGACGGCTGGACGCTGATCGAGGTGACCGCTCAGCATTGACCAAGCAGATTTGCTGCAAGATCAACGCCGCTTGGGCGTCATGGCGGGTCTCCCTGTCGCCACCCCACCGCAGGGCGCTCGAATGGGAATTTCTTGGAGCGAGTGTCGTGCTATGTCTCGCGACATGCAAACGAAGCCAAAATCGTTGTTGAATGATGACTCCTTTGAAGACGTTGGATTTGGGGCATTGTTTAGCTTCATAGGCGCAAATGTAATGATCCTAGTGGGTATGTCTGCTTCCGTCCGGGTGCCTAACGAGATGTGGGCACCCGGATTTCGCGCCGATTTATCCATGAATGGAAACAAAACACGTGAATACCCAACTCCAGCGATCGCGGACGCTCCGCCACGGGCGTATCGCGACGCTAGCTCTGGCCGCTGCGGCCGCCGGTCTCATGTTCGCTCCGGTAGCTCAGGGAGTGGCGAGCGCGAGCTCGGCCGCGCCCCAGGCCGACGCCAGCTACGTATCAACGGGGAAGCTTGCCATAGGCTGCCCGGACTTCGTCGCGAGTGCGTGCGGTTCCTTCTGGTGGGACGATGAAGGCAAGTCCGACCACGACAGGGCCCACGACGAGTCCGACCAACACCAGGACACGCGGGGCCACGACGAGTCCGACCGACACGACGACAAGTCCGACCACCGCTACGACAAGTGGGGCCGCGACAAGTGGGGCCAGCACGACGACAAGTGGGGCCGCAACGAGTCCGACCAACACCACGACAAGTGGGGCCACGACAAGTGGGGCCAAAAAAAGGTCGTCTTCGGTAAGTTCGTTTACGGCAACATCGACAGTCACAGCCACGACAAAGCCGACAAGTCCGACAAGTGGGGTCACGACGAGTCCGACCAACACCACGACAAGTGGGGTCACGACAAGTACGACCACCACCGCGCCTGGAACTAGCGCGCGGGCATCTCCTGGCATGGCGATCGGCGATTTGAGTCCGAAATCGTTCTCGCCCGCCTGAAAAGGTGAACGACAAATACCGTGGTGAATTATTTCGCCACGGTATTTGTTCGCCGTGGGCGCCCATGCGCTCGTCTCGAGGGCCGCCGCACCGCCACAGCGCCGGCTGGCACGCGTACATCGACCGCCACAATCGGACTTGGGGACGCGTGCCTTGCGCTCCGAGGAGCGTCTTTGAATGAACTGGAAATGAAACTCAAGGTATTCAGCCTCGATGGCAAACAGCCAGCCGATTTGCCAGAGAGCCAGCGTGCAAAGAGATGTCGAAGGCGGCGGTTTGGACGCCCACGGGCTGCTTGCGACATACCCGCGACATACCGAGATGTGTTCTGATCCTCGCGAAGCATCAAAGTCGAATGCTTCGGAACGGAGAACGCATGCGAAGGCTCTCATCGACACTCGCGCTTGCAACCACGCTCGGCCTGACAACAGCGGGTACCTACCTGGTCAGTTCTAGCGTCGCAAACGCGGCCGTTCCCGTTTGCACGACGGGTATGACCGGAGCGGGCCCGACAACGGCTGGGCCAAGTGCATCATGGGCCAGGGGCATCGGGTGATCATCCGCTGCGAGGCATCCTCTACCGCGACATCCATCACCAAGTACAACGGCCCTTGGGTAGAGGCACCAGGGACTTCGAAGAAGTACTGCCCGAGCCACAAGCCTTACCTATCCGGAGTAACCTACGAGCGCGAGTAGTTCGTGAAATACAATCGCGGCGGCGTGCGCGGGGTGAAACGGAAGTCACGGCCGATGGTCCATGACATCTCGTTTCCCTGGCGGCCCCGCCCGCGCGGCACGGGATCTCTGTCCGCCATATGGTCGTCTCTGAACTGGTAAATCGATCTTTTCGAAACGCAGAGAGACGAAGCGCGTGAGCTTCCGGCCTTCGTGGAAATGCTCGTGTCCATGACGATCGAGCAGGATCGGGCCGACGCGAAGAATTCACTGGCGCCGGCCGACGCGGTGCGTTCCACGCAGGACCGGCATCGAGCAGTTTGAATCGGCTTGGCGAGCAGATCGAGGACCTGGTTCGAGAGCAGGGGCTGCGCGCGACCGCGCCGAGTCCCGCACGCGCCTCTACCGCTACGACCGGCTGACAGGCGTGGTGCGATAACGGCGGAGGATTAATTCCGGGGGCAAGAGGAACGCGCTCAGAGATGACGCCGGAGCCAGTCCCCGAGCTGCGCGTTGAACCACTCGGGATGTTGCAGCGGCAGCCCGTGACCCGCGCCCGGGTGAACGACCAGCTCGCTGTTCGCGTGGTCTCGGCCGAGTTGCCGCATTCCCTCCCGCAACGCCCGCGGCTCCTTGCCTCCGGTCAGGAGCAGGGTGGGGCCGGGGAAGGTCCGCCACGCGGGTGGGGCGCGGAAGGCGGAGTTGGCCCGGGTCAGCGCGAGCAGGGTGTCCTTCGGCAGTGCCTTCGAGGTGCGCAGGTAGTCGTCGAGGAGATCGTTCGGGACGAACAGCGCCTTGGCCTGGAGCCGGGCGAACCACGTCTGGCGGGCGAGCGGCGCGGTGAGCCCGACGAGCTGCGCCTGCCACATCCAGCCGGCGACGCCACCCCCGTGGATGAGCACCAGGACAGGCCCATCGGCGTTCCCGGCTTCTCGTATGTACAAGGCGCGGCAGTCCTCTCCAGGTCAGGGGTGATCGAAGGGGATCGTGCCGCGACGGTCGTGAGCATGGGTGCGGGTGAGTCAGCCTACCGGCCGGGTTGGTTCTGG
Organism: Nonomuraea insulae; assembly: GCF_042656245.1. Lineage (NCBI taxonomy): Bacteria > Bacillati > Actinomycetota > Actinomycetes > Streptosporangiales > Streptosporangiaceae > Nonomuraea > Nonomuraea insulae. The sequence goes on along the minus strand of NZ_JBHSPA010000027.1, from coordinate 629,144 downwards.
AGGGTGTGTGCAGATCCAGCCGATGACCTACGGATAAGGATGTGTGCAGGTCCAGCCGATGACCTCCGGATGAGGACGGACCTGTCGGCGCCCGGCCCGTTGCGGCCTAGCGTCATCCCATTACGATGGGTGGTTTTCCGGATGCGTTAAGCGTTAATCACGCCTCAAAACACCAGGTCATAGCGACTGTTCGACTGCCTGGTCAACTATTAAACTACTCATCATTAGATATGATATGTCCGATATATTCCTGGATGTAGCCGAGTGTCATGATTGACGCTGGTGATGCGGTCATCGTAGCCTGCCGATGCACAGCAAGCGATCTTCACGAGCGCTAGGGGACGCGCTCTAGAGATTCACAACGGGGGAGTGCGTGACGATTTCTTGTGCTGCCATAAAGTGTGCAGGTAAAAGTGAGATGACCTTATGAGATGGCCCGCCGTGGCCATCACGGGCGGCGCCGGATTCCTTGGGTCGCATCTTTGTGAGCGGTTTCTGGCCGAGGGCTACAACATTTACTGCGTCGACAACTTCCTCACGGGGGCGGTCGCCAACGTCGAGCACCTGATGGCCGACGACCGTTTCCGGCTGATCCGGGCGGACGTCTCCCAGCACCTGACCCTCCCGGACGTCGTGGACGCCGTCCTGCACTTCGCCTCGCCGGCCTCCCCCACCGACTACCTGCGCCTTCCCATCGACACGCTCCGAGTCGGCTCCAACGGCACCTTCAACGCCCTGGAACTGGCCAAGGAGAAGGGCGCCCGGTTCGTCCTCGCCTCCACCTCGGAGGCGTACGGCGACCCGCTGGTGCACCCGCAGCCGGAGACGTACTGGGGGAACGTGAACCCGGTCGGCCCGCGCGGCGTCTACGACGAGGCCAAACGCTTCGCCGAGGCCATGACCACGGCTTTCAGAAGGGCGTGCGGCGTCGACACCGCGATCCTGCGGATCTTCAACACCTTCGGTCCCAGGATGCGTCCGTTCGACGGCCGCGCGATCCCGACGTTCATCAGGCAGGCACTGCTCGGCGAGCCGATCACCGTGTCAGGCGACGGTACGCAGACCCGGTCGATCTGCTACGTGGACGACCTGGTCGAAGGCATCTTCCGGGTGCTCAACTCGGACCTGGACGGACCGATCAACCTGGGCAACCCGCATGAGATCTCCATGCTCGCGCTGGCCCAGTGGATCAAGGAGCTGACCGGCTCCGAGTCGGAGATCGCGTTCGTGCCGCGACCGCAGGACGATCCCAAGATCCGCCGTCCGGACATCACGCTCGCCAAGGCCCGCCTGGGCTGGACGCCCAAGATTCCCATCGAGGACGGGCTGCGGCACACCATCGCCTGGTTCCAGGAGCATCCACAGCTCTGGACGGCGGGCAACCTGGCACGCACGAGCTCCTAGGACGAAGCACGCATGAGCACGACTGCCCAAGTCGGCTATGCCGACCTGTTCAGACAGGACCGCTCCCATCCGCACTGGGCCTATCACTACGCCCAGCGCCTGATCGAACGGCATGGGCCGGAGCGGCGTGTGGTGATCCAGACCAGCATGTCGCCGAGCGGCTGGTTCCATGTCGGCAACTTCCGCGACACCGCCTGCGCGTACCTGGTCCATCGGGCGCTGCGCCGCCTGGGCCAGGATTCGCTGATCCTGCTCAGCTTCGACGACTACGACCCCATCCGGCCCAGCCAGGCCGCTCGCGACCCCGAGCTGGCCGGGTACGGCGCACGCCCGCTGGGCGCCGCCACTGAGCGCAGCACGCGGATCTGCCGCCGGTACGTCGCGGAGTTGAAGCGCATGGGCATCTGCCCGCCGGAGGCGGACGCCGACGGGCGTACCCCGGCGGAGTCCGACTGGCAGACCCACTACCAGCACGAACGCTACCTCGTCGGCACCTACGTACCGCTTCAGCGCCGCTACCTGCGCGGCGCGGGCAAGCTAGGCAAGCTCCTCGGGCAGGCACCCGAGCACCTGTTCAGCGTCTACTGCGAGCAGTGCGGCCGGGGCGGCACGCGTACGCTCAAGCTCGGCCGCGACCGGGTGCGCTATGCCTGCGACTCCTGCGGCGCCCTCACCACCACGCGCCGCATCGAGCTCGTCAAGCCCGCATGGGCGCTCGACTGGACGCTGCGGGTCACGCATGAGCGCATCGACTGCGAGCCCGCGGGTCAGGACCACTGCAGCGCGGGCAGCACGATGGACCGCACCCGTGCGATCTACCGCGAGTACCTGCGCGCGTACCAGCCGGTGATCGTGCCGTACGGCCTGGTCCGCCAGTCCGCCGACGCCGGCAAGGTGTCGGGGTCGCGCGGCGGCGGAATGACGCTCGCGGACCTCATGCGCGTGATGCCGGCGCGGCTGATTCTCTTCCTGTACGGCAGGCCCAACTGCCTGTCCGACTTTCGGATCAGCCTGGACTTCGCCCCGTTCGTCGCCGTCTACGACGCCTACGACCGTTTCCTGGCCCAGGTGCGGGCGGGCGAGCCGCGGGCCGTGGCGCTGCACGACCTCATCGCCGGCGAGGACGACGACACCGGCCGTCTGCCGGGGATGCGGCGCGTGCTGGGCCTGCTCCAGTCGCACTGCTACGACGCGGACCGCGTCATCAGCCTGCTGGGGCCGGCCGCCGGCGACCGGGTCCGGCACGCCCATGCCTGGCTGGCCCGCCACAACGACTGCTGGATCGACAGGACGGTCCAGGATGTGCCGGGAAACCTGCTGATCGGCGGTGACCTGCCGGGGCGGTGGACGCGGGCCTCGTATCGGACTCTCTATCTGACCTTGTTCGGCACCGAGTCGGGGCCGCCGCTGCGGCGGCTGATGGAGGTCTTCGGGCGGGACGAGCTCGTCGCCGCCGTGCGCGCCTACACCGACCGCGGCGAGCGCCCTCTGCGTGAACGGGTGCTGGCCCAGCTCAGGCCGGGTGATGGCGATGCGGGTTGAGATCATCGATCCCACGGCGCAGCCGGTGCCCGCGGACTGGGAGCTGTTCCGCAAGCAGGAAGGTCTGATCGCGGCCTGGCACGCGGACGCGCTCACCGCGGTCGCCTGGTGCTCCACCCGGCCGATCCGGCTGGGGATCGTCCGCGATGGCGGCCAGGTGGCGGCCGTGTTCAGCGGCGAGGTGGTCGGGCTGCCGCCGCGCACGGGCAGGTATGCCGAGCCTGGCGCGTTGCCGCCGGCGGGGTGGTTCAACTGCCGCATGCTCATCGGCTTCACCAGCGGTTTCGTGTTCGCCGCCGAGCTGCAGGAGCGGGCCAGGGCGGTCGCGCTGGCCGCGTTCGAGAAGGCGCTACGGCGCCGGCTGGGCCGCCGCTGCCTGGGCATCGTCTACCGGCAGGTGACCGACGACATGGTGCCGGTGGTGGCGCGCCGCAACCGGCCCCGCATCAGGACCGCGCCCAACACGCTGCTGCGCAACCGCTGGCCCGGCATGGAGGCGTACTTCGCGGACCTGCCGCGTGACCGGCGGCGCCGGCTGCGCCGGGTCCGCGAGGAGGCCGCCGAGGGCACGCGGGTGCTGGCGGGCGCGGGAGAGATCGACCCGGTGCAGGCCGCCGCACTGGCCGAGGCCACCCTGCGCAAGCACGGGAGCTCCGACGCGCCCCTGCCCGCGCGCTACTTCCACGTGCTCGGCGGCGAGGAGGGCGTGCGGTACTTCGGCCACCTGGACGAAGACCGGCTGATCTCCTTCGACCTGGCCTTCGACGACGGAAGGCGGCTGGTCACCACGGTGACCGGCTCGCTGGAGATACGCGACGGCGGGCGTCGCAACCTCTACTTCGACCTGTATCTACGCGAGATCGACTACATGATCGAGCACGGCCGTGAGGGCTGTGAGTTCGGCAAGGGGATGGCCGAGCTCAAGCAGCGGTTCGGGTGCGACCTGATTCCCCAGACGGCCGTACTGGCCGCGTGGTGACCGTCCGCTATTTCGAGAGGCAAACGACTGTGGAGTTCCAACCTGCGCTCGACGCGCATCTGAAGGCGATCGAGGCGCGTGACCTGGAGGGGTACCTGGCGACCGTCCACCAGGACGCCACGCTGATCCTGCCGAACGGCAAGCTGCTGCGGGGCACGAAGGAGATCGCCGCCTACCACGCCGCCTGGTTCTCCGACCCCGACTGGTCGCTGCGGGCCGAGGCCGTGCGGGTGGAGACGGCCGGGGACAGCGCCTTCGCGCTGCTGTCCGTCGTGTACGACGACCTGGACCCGGAGGGCAAGCCGTACCAGAAGGTCTACTACCTGACCTTGTACTTCGCCCGCGCCGAGGAGCGGTGGCTGCTCGTCCACGACCAGAACACCTTCTGCTGACATGACCGGGCGGGGGTTCTCCCAGCGGGCCTGGGAACGGGACTACCGGGCGACCGTCGCGCGGGCGTTCGGCACCGTGCCGTACTACCGTGAGATGTGGGCCGAAGCGGGCGCGCGGCAGGAGGAGCCGGCGCCGACGCCGGCGACCCGGCTGGAGACGCTGCTGAGCAGGCTGCATCCGCTGGGCGCGCCCTACGAGCGGCGGCGGGAGGAGCCCGCCTGGATCGGTGAGCCGGCCGAACTGCTGGACGCGCTGCGGCTGACCGGTGAGTACCGGGGCGAGCGGCCGCTGTTCGAGGTACGCGGGGCACTGCTGGACTGGCGGCGGCTCGGCAGGGCGCGCTACCACGTGTTGCTCAGCGCGGACGCCGAGGTCGCCGATCCCGAGGTGCGCGAAGCCGGTCTGCGCGCCTTCCGCGCCGAGCGCGAGCCCGCCCTGCTGGGTGACCCGGACCAGCTCGCCGAGTCGCCCGAGCACCCCGGCCGGACCCGCCGGTTCCTCCGCATCCCCCTGACCGGCCTGGACGAGCCCGGTCACGTACCGGACGAGCCCAGTCACGTACCGGACGAGCCCGGTCATGTGGTGCACGACCGGCTCCTCGGTTATCTCGGGGGCCGCCGCCGGGACTGCCGGCGGATCCACCTGAACTGGCGGCGCGTCCATGTCCGCCAGACCCCGGCGGGACCGCTGTTCACCCTGCTGCGGCGGCGCCGGCCGACCTTGGCGGGCATCAGCGTGCCCGGCTGCGCGGACCTCGCCGTGGAGCTCTGCCGCGAGCACGGCACCCCCGTGCTGACCACCTCTCAGGCGGCTTCGTGAGCGGATCCACCTTCAGCCTCGCGCCCGTCGCCTACCACCTGGCCGGGATCCGTCGCAGGGAACGGCTCGGCCACGCCGAGCAACGGCGGATCCAGGCCCGTCGGCTGCGCGAGCTCGTCCGGCACGCCTACGCCAACGTCCCCCACTACCGGCGCGCGTTCGCCCGCGCTCGTGTCGAGGGACTGCGCGGCGCGGACGACCTGGCCGGTTTCCCGGTGCTGGACCGCATGGACCTGCACCGCGCCGGCGCCGACCTGCTCGCGGCCGGGCATGAGGAGGCCAACACGCGCGCGGCCACGACCAGCGGATCCTCCGGCGTCCCTGTCACCGTCCGCAGCTCGGAACGCGACCTGGGCTACCTGCGCGCCACCTATCTGCAGGATCTGCTGGCCAGCGGGCTGCGTCCCACCGACAGGATCGCCTATTTCCGGGTCAACCCGTTCCTGCGCCACCCGCTCGAACGCCTGGGAGTGTTGCGGAACTTCCACATCGGCACCGACCGGCCGCTGGACGAACAAGTGGCCGCATTCCTCGCGGCCAGGCCCACGTTCCTCATCGGATTCCCCAACGTCATCGCCAGCGTGGTGGACGAGCTGACGCGGCGCGGCATCGCGTACGACGGCGTCAGGTCGGTGTTGTTCGGCGGCGAGCGGCTCACCCCGGCCGTCCGCGCACACGTCCTCGGCTACTTCGGCGCGCGGCACCACGAGGTGTACGCCTGCGTCGAGACGTTCACCATCGCCCGTGCCTGCCCGCGGGGCAACCTGCACCTGCGCACCTCCGACCTGGTCGTCGAGGTCGAGCAGGAGGACGGCTCGGTCTCGGTCGAGCACGGCCGGGGTGAGGTCCTGCTCACCCGCCTGCGCGGCCGGGCCATGCCGCTCATCCGCTACCGGCTCGGCGACCGGGTGCACATCACCCCGGACGACTGCCGCTGCGAACGGGACGCCACGCCCATCGTGCGCGAGGTGCTCGGCCGCAGTCAGGACCGCATCGCCGGGCACGACGGCCGCCACTACTACGGGGACTTTCTCACCTACGTCGTGCAGGACTTCCCCGAGGTGACCCGGATGCAGGTGCTCCAGCGCCGGCCGGGAGCCGTCGAGGTGGTGATCGTCCCTGCCGCGGGCGCCCGCGACGCGCTGGCCGGCGACGTCGCGCGGGCGTTGCGCCACAGGTCGCCCGGCCTGGACGTCACCGTGAGGACGGCCACCCGGATCACCCCAGAAGCCAACGGAAAGATCAAGATCATCAAAGTACTCGAAGATCGTGTGCTTCCCGATGATTCGTCCGCAACAGAGAAAGGTCACTCATCACATGTCGCTGAAGGAAACGATCAACCAGCGCATCACCGAGCACCTCGAGACCACTTACACCGATGATCACGCCGTGCGCAAGCTCTCGCAGCACTACCGCCGCGAGGGCTACGTGAAGCTGCCCGGCCTGGTCCCGCAGTCGCTGTTCACCGAGACCTCCCAGGAGGTTCACCGCCTGCTCGACCTGCACGAGAAGCGGATCGACATCCACCTGGCCGAGACCGGCAACTCCCCGCGCTTCATGAGCACGATCAGCCAGCAGGCGATCGCCAAGGACAGCGAGCTGATCCCGGCGATCTACGAGTCCGAGGCTCTCATGGGCTTCCTGAGCCGGCTGGCGGCGCAGCCGGTCGTCCAGTGCCCCTGGGACGAGGAGAAGTACATCGCCATCCGCCAGCACAAGCAGGGCGACACGCACGGCTGGCACTGGGGCGACTTCAGCTTCACGGTGATCTGGATCATCGAGGCCCCGGAGGCCAAGTACGGCGGCCAGCTCCAGACCGTCCCGCACACCGACTGGAACAAGCAGGACCCGCGGGTCGAGGAGTACCTCCAGCAGCACCCGATCAAGACCTGGGGTCACGCCACCGGCGACCTGTACTTCCTGCGTTCCGACACCACCCTGCACCGCACGATCCCGCTGAACGCCGACAGGACCCGCATCATCCTCAACACCTGCTGGGGCAGCGAGTCGGACGCCAAGAAGGAAGCCAGTCACGAGACCATGCACGCGATGTTCGACTGACAGATGACCGACCTCATCCATAAGACAGGGGCGCGTGCGGGCACGGAGGACGCCCGCATGCCGCCCCCCGGCATCACCGCGATGATCCCGTGCTACAACGAGATCGACTGCGTCGAGCGCGCCTACCAGGAGATCCAGACGGAGGTGGGCAAGTACGACGACGTCGAGCTGCTGTTCATCGACGACGGCAGCACCGACGGCACCCTGGACGCGATCAAAGGCTTCGCCGCCGTCGATCCCCGGGTGAAGTACATCTCCTTCGCCAGGAACTTCGGGCTGGAGGCGGCCTTCTCCGCCGGGTTCAAGTACGCCTCCAAGGCGTGGACCGTGCAGTTCGACGCGGACCTGCAGTCGCCCCCGCACGAGATCCACCGGCTCGTGGCCAAGGCGATGGAGGGCTACGACGTGGTCTTCGCCGTGCGCGAGAACCGCCGGGACCCCTGGTACCGCAAGCTCGGCACCTGGGCGCACCAGACGATCGCCCGGCGCTGGCTCGGCATCGAGCTGCCGCAGGGCGCGTCGGTGTTCCGCATCGTCAGGACCAGCGTGGCGCGCAAGGTGGTGGACAGCCGGCTGTCGACGCCGTACTTCATCGCCACCGCCCCGCTGATCGGCGCCCGCTACACCACGCTGCCCACCGAGCATCACCCGCGGGTGGACGGCGTCGGCAAGTGGAACCTGCGCAAGCTGTTCCCGCACGCCATCGAGCTGTTCGTCGGCTTCTCGTTCCGTCCGCTGGCCTGGCTGATCGGCCTGAGCGCCGCCGCGGTGGCCGGAGGCGCGGTGATCTCCGCACTGGCGCTGGCCGGGCAGCTCAGCCAGCTCGCGGTCGGCCTGGCCGCACTGGTCACGTCCCTGGTCACGCTCATGCTGCTCACCGTCGTCGCGCGCTACCTCGTACGGGTGATGCGCGTGCAGGCGATCGGCGTGCCGCGCTACCAGATCCGGGAGGCCAACATCCCGATCCGCGCGGACGAGGCCCTGTACGGCCACGAAACCCCCTACGTAGTCGCCGAGGTCTGGGAGAACGTCAGTTGAGAAACCTCATCGTGCTCGGCGGAGGAGAGGATCAGCTCCCCGCCTACCGGGAGGGACGCAGGCTCGGCTACCGGGTGATCGGCGTCGACCAGCGTCCCGACGCGCTCGGCAAGGCCGAAGCCGACCAGTTCCTCTGCATGACCAGCAGGGACCCGGAAGGAATCGCCCGCGCGCTGGGCCCCATCGACGTCGCGGCGGTCATCTCCCCGGCCAGTGACGCGGCCCAGGAGGCGGTGGCCGAGCTGAGCCGGATCTACCGGACCCCGCACCAGACCGCCGCCGGCGCGCTGCGGTGCACGGTCGACAAGGGCTACTTCAGGCAGGTGATCGACCGGCTGGGGCTGCCCGCGTACCGGTACACGCAGGCCGACGACGTCGAGGAGTTGACCAGGGCGGCGGCGGACCTGGGCTATCCCCTGATCGTCAAGCCGGCCGACTCGTCGGGCAGCAAGGGCATCACCGTGCTCGACGGGCCGGCCGACCTGCCGGGCGCGATCGAGCACGCCCGCAAGAACTCCTTCTCCCGCCAGGTGATCCTGGAGGAGCTGATCGAGGGCCGCCACGGCGCGGTGGAGTCGTTCTTCGCCGACGGGCGGCTGGCATTCATGGCCGTCACCGACCGCGTCATCACCGGCCGGCCCGCGATGATCAGCCTGACCCATGTCGTGCCCGCCGATCTCGACCCGTCCGTGTACGCGCGGCTGACCGAGGCGGTCACCGCCATCTGCGCCGAGGTCGGGCACCGGCAGGGGCCGGTCAACTTCGACTTCGTGCTCACGCCCGGCGGCGACCTGTGCTTCATCGAGATGGGTGCCAGGCTGGGCGGCAACGGCATGCCGCTGATGGTGCGGCACGCCTTCGGGCTGAACACGGTCGAGGCGGCCGTCCGCCTGGCCCTGGGCGAGCCGCTGACCATCGACGTCACCCTCCGGCGCACCGCCGCGCTGCGCATCCTGACCGCCGAGGCCGACGGTGTGCTCACGGCCGTCGACGGGCTCGACGAACTGCGGCGCATGCCCGAGGTGGTGGACGTCCAGGTGTTCAAGGCGCCGGGCGACCACGTACGCGCCTACACGCAGGCCGGGCACAAGCTCGGCTACCTGGTCCTGGTCGCCGACACGCGGGAGCAACTGGAAGAGGCGCTCGACCGGGCCTTGCGCACTCTCCGATTCGAGATCGAGCCCGATGTGAAAGGTTCCCCATGATTCCCCCCAAGCCGCTCGGCTTCCTGATATTCGCGGCGCTGGCGGCCGCCAGTGCCGCGTTCGTCTGGTTCGGCCTGCCCCATGATCGGGAGGTGGAGTCGCTGGGCATCTTCCTGGTGAAGCTGCTGCCGTTCGTCTTCGCCACCGAGGCCGTGGCCAGGCTCGACGTGGAGTGGGCCAAACGGCTCAGACTGGTGCTGGTGCTGGTGCCGGCCGCGTTCCTGCTGTACTTCCTGTACTTCGTGCCGAAGATCTTCTTCTTCGGTGGCGTGGAGTCCGGCACCGCCGAGGCGTTCTACGGGCTGTACTACCACGTCCTGACGGTGACGCCGTTCCTCATCATGGCCATGGTGCTCGCCTTCCGGGTGGGTGGCGGCTCGGCGGCGGTGGTGCGCAGGCTGTCGTACGGGATGTTGCTGCTGATGTTGTCGGGTCTGGAGGACCTGGCCTTCCTCACGGTCAACAACCACACCGACCCGGCCTACGCCACCATCCCCGAGGTGTGGGACTGGGCATCGCACATGACCGTGTTCCTCGGGCACCCGCCCACCAAGATCGAGGCGTACCTGTTCATCCTGGTGCACGTGGTGCTGGCGCTCGCGGTGTTCTTCAGCCCTCAGCGCTGGTGGGACGCGCTCAAGGTGCGCGTCGTGCGGACGCGGACGGAGAGCGCGTAGCGATGCTGGTACGCGAGGCGGCGTACGTGCCGCTCACCGTCGCGCGCCAGTACGGCGGCGTGGCCGGGCTGCGCCGCCGCCAGCTTCGTGGGATCAACCGGCTGCTGGAGCTGGCCCGCACCCGGGTGCCGTACTACCGCGACGACCCACGTTACGCGCGGGGGCCGCTGAGCGGCCTGGCCGACCTGGCCGAGCTGCCGGTCCTCGACAAGCAGGTGCTGCGCGAGCAGCCGCTGGAACGCATGCTCGCCGACGGGGTGGACCCGGAGGAGTGCCTGTCGTTCCAGACCAGCGGCAGCACCGGGCGGCGGGTCAGGATCGTGCACGACCAGGACAGCCACGATTACCACATGGCCGCCTGCGTGCGCAGGTTCCTGGCCACCGACCGCTACCTGCCCACCGACCGGCTCAGCCACATCCGGCCGTTCGCGCCACCGGCCCGCATGTTCGAGCGGTTCGGCCTCTTCCGGCGGCATGTGCTCCTCTCGCACCGTCCCATGGCGGAGATCAAGGCGGAGCTGCTGGCCAACCGGCCCAAGGTGCTGATCGGCTACCCGGTCCACCTGCGGGCCCTGCTGCGGGAGCTCACCCCGGGCGAGCTGGCGCAGCTGCGGCGCACGCTGCGGATCGTGATGACCGAGTCGGAGCTGCTGCTGCCCGAGCAGCGCGCCATGTTCACCACGCAGTTCGCGGCGCCGGTCTTCGACGAGTACTCGGCGTTCGAGGTGCTCAACGTGACCTACGACTGCCGCCACGGCCGCGCCCACCTCGGCGAGGACCGCGTCTACTGCGAGATCGTGGACGAGCGTGGCCGGCCGGTGCCGGACGGCGAGCAGGGCCAGGTGGTGGTCACCGCGTTCCTGGAGCGGGCGATGCCGCTGCTGCGCTACAGCCTGGGCGACATCGGCCGCATCGAGCCGGGCCGATGCCCCTGCGGACGCCGCTTCCGCACATTGCGCCTGACCGCCGGCCGCAGCAACGACTACGTCACCCTCCCCTCCGGGGAACGGCTCTACCCGGACGCGTTCCTGCACCTGGCCGCCACTCATCCGGGCATCAGCGAGTGCTTCGTCCACCAGGAGGCCGGCGGCCTGGTGCGCCTGCACATCGTGCCGAGCGACGACGCGGCCAGCGAGCAGGTGTTCGCGACCGCGCGCCAGAAGCTTTTCACGCTGGCGGGCGGGGAGTTCCCGCTGGAGGTGGTGCGGGCGGAGTCGGTACGGATCACCCAGGGCGGCAAGGGCCAGTTCGTCACCTCCGACCTCGTCGCGCCCTCCGCATGAGACGTCCCGCGGCGGCCACGGTCAAACGGCTGGCGGCGCTGGTCGGTGGGCGGGCGGCCTTCCGTGGGACGCTGCTGCTGGCCAACCTGGCGCTGCTGGCCGCCTGGGGACAGCCGGGGTACGCGGGATACGCGCAGGCCATGGGCAGCGCGGCCGTCCTGTCCTCGATCGCCGCCACCGGGATCGAGAAGTGCGCGCTCAAGCTGATCCCCCGGCTGCGTCACACCGTGCCCATGCTGGTCGGCATCTACGTGACGCTCGCCGGAGCGCTGCTCGTGGTGGCGCTCGCCGTCCTGGGCGGCATGCTGACGCTCGGACGCGGCGGGCCGTGGCCGCTGGTCGCGCTCGCCGGGCTGAGCAGCATCTGCCTGGGGCTCAACCAGGTGCTCGTCGGCCTGGCCAGGGCCATCGGCAAGCCGGGCCGCGATGTGGCCAACCACCTCGTGCTGTCGGCGGCGCTGGCCTGCTGGACGGGGGCGGCGCTGCTGCTGGGAATCACGCCGGTGACGTTTCTGGCGTTGTACGCCGGCACGCTGGCCGTGCTGAACCTGGCACTGCTGGCCGGGCTGCGGCCCGACTTCGGCGGGCTGCGTCGCGGCACCCTCACGAGGGTCACCGTCGGCACGTCGCTGCGGATGGCCGTGCCCGACCTGGCCGGCGGACTGACGATGAGCCTGATGTTCCTGGCGCTGTCCGTGGCGGGCGCGCAGGCGGAGAGCACCGGGCTCTACATGGCGGCCACCGCCTCCTCGATCCTGCTCAACGCCTTCTCCTACCTGCTGCGCATCCTGCAGCCCGACGTGTCCAGGGCGCTGTACCAGCGGGACCTGACCACGGACTATGAGCGGATGTCGCACTGGCTGCGGCTGCTCATGCTGACCGGCACGCCGTACGTGCTGGTCGCACTCGCGTTCACGCTGGCCGTGCTGCGGCCGTACGGGGACGTGGGGGTCGTGATCCTCTACGTCGCCTGCGTCCCGGTCATCTTCGCCGTCGGCAGCGCCAACTACCTGATGGAGAACGCCACCCGCCAGGCACTCAACGCGACCGCCGCCGGAGCGGCTGTGGCGCTGGCGGTGGTCGGGGCGCTGGCCCTGGTCGTCGTGCCCTGGGCGGGCGCGCTCGGGGCGGTGGCCCTGATCGCGTTCGGTGAACTGATCCACGCCGGGGCGATCCTGCGTTGGCTGCGACCCCGATCCCGTCAACTCATGGGGGTGTGAAGATGGGTGCCGAGAATTCCTGTGAGAAAACCGACCCGCCCGAGAATAACGACCCGTACCAGGAAACCGACCCGCACAAGGGAACCGACCCGCACAAGGGAAGCGATCCACTCAGGGAGACCGATCCGCTCAGGGAGACCGAGCAGCGGTTGCTGCCCTCGCCCGCACGCGGCCTGATCCTCGCCCTCGTGCTGACCGGTGCCGCCGTGGCACTGACGCTGGTCGTCTTCGGCGGCGGCGTGGACGGCTCGCAGCAGACGGCGGCGCGCGCGGGCGGCGAGCAGGTGTCGCCGGCCGAATTCGCACTGCGGCTGTTCGTCGCGGTAGGCCTGATCAGCGGGCTGGCCTCGCTCGGCGGCGTGCTGGCCCGCCGGATCGGCCAGCCGACCGTGGTGGGTCAGATGGTGGCCGGACTGCTGCTCGGCCCGTCCGCCCTGGGTGCGCTGGCGCCCGGCGCGATGGAGCTGATCACACCGGCTTGGGTCGCGCCCGACCTGAACCTGATCTCCCAGGCCGCCTTGGCGATCTTCATGTTCACCGTGGGCATGGAGTTCGACCCGCAGGTGCTCGGCCGCCAGCGGAGTGTGATCGGCGCGGCCAGCCTGGCCATGATGGCGGTGCCGTTCGCGCTCGGCGCCGTCGCGGCGATCCCCTTCACCGCCACGATGGCCGGGCCGTCGGCCGGGACCACCGCGTACGTGTTGTTCATCGGCACCGCGCTCAGCGTGACCGCCTTCCCGGTGCTCGCCAGGATCGTGCAGGAGTCGGGGCTGTCCGGCACCAGGCTGGGCTCGCTGGCCATGGTCTGCGCAGGTGTGGCGGACGTACTGGCCTGGTGCGCGCTGGCCGTCGTGCTGGCGATCACCCAGGCACGCAGCCCGGCCGGGGTGCTGACCGCGGTCGCGCTGACCGCCGGGCTCGTCCTGGTCCTGCTGTTCGTCGTACGGCCGGCACTGCGCGCCCTCGCCGCCCGCCACGGGAGAACCGGGCTGCCCACGCCCGCCGGTCTGGCACTCGTGCTCGGGCTGATCTTCGCGCTGGCGGCGGCCACGGACGCCATCGGCGTACACGCGATCTTCGGGGCATTTCTGGCCGGGATCGTGCTGCCCCGCGGCACCGCCGCGCTCGGCACCGTGCCGGAGCGCCTCGGGACGCTCAACCGGGTCATGCTGCTGCCGGTGTTCTTCGCCTCGATCGGACTGCAGACCGACATCCGGCTGGCTCTCGGCCATCCGTCCGTGCTGATCGGCGGGGTGGTGCTGCTCGTGGTCGCCGTGCTCGGCAAGCTGGGCACAGCCTCCGCGGTCGCGCTCGCCGGAGGCATGCCCGGCCGGCTCGCGCTCGGTCTCGGCGTACTCATGAACGCCCGCGGGGTCACCGAGATCGTCGTGCTCAGCACCGGACTGAGCGCCGGCGTCATCAACGACGGCGCCTTCTCCATGCTCGTCGTGATGGCGCTGGTCACCACCGTCATGGCCGTGCCCGCGCTGCGCGTGCTCAAGCTCTTCCACCCCGCCGGGACCGCCTCCGGGCCCGCGCCCCACCACACCATCGCCACCAGCGGAAAGGACCGACTTTCATGACCTCCACCTCACTCGTCACCGGGGGCGCCGGGTTCATCGGCTCCCACGTGGCGGCCGACCTGCTACGTGCCGGGCATCAGGTCGTGGTGCTCGACGACCTGTCGGGAGGGGACGCCGCCAACGTGCCCGACGGCGCCGTCTTCCACGAGGGCAGCGTGTGCGATCCGGAGACGGTGGACGGACTGTTCCGCACCTATCGCTTCGACTACGTCTTCCACCTGGCCGCGTACGCCGCCGAAGGGCTCAGCCACTTCATCAAGCGCTACAACTACACCAACAACGTGATCGGCAGCGTGAACCTGGTCAACGCCTCGGTCAACTCCGGGGGCGTGCGGTGCTTCGTCTTCACCTCCTCCATCGCCGTCTACGGCCACGCCAGCCCGCCCATGACCGAGGACCTCACGCCGTCGCCCGTGGACCCGTACGGGATCGCGAAGTATGCCGTCGAGCAGGAGCTGAAGGTCAGCCATGAGATGTTCGGGCTGCCGTACATCATCTTCCGGCCGCACAACGTCTACGGCGAACGGCAGAACATCGGCGACCGCTACCGCAACGTCATCGGGATCTTCATGAACCAGATCCTGCGGAACGAGGAATGCACCATCTTCGGTGACGGCGAGCAGACCCGGGCATTCAGCCACATCGACGACGTGGCTCTGCCGATCGCCCGCTCGATCGCCAACCCGCGCGCCTACGGAGAGGTCTTCAACATCGGCGGCGACACGCCGTACACCGTGAACGAGCTGGTCCAGGCGGTGGCGGAGGCTATGGACGCACCGCTGCGGGTGCGGCATCTCGAGGCCAGGCACGAGGTGGTGCACGCCTTCTCCGCGCATGACAAGGCCAGGGAGATCCTGGGCGTGGGCGCGGACTCGGTGCCGCTGACCGAGGGACTGGCGCAGATGGCCGCCTGGGCGAAGAAGCACGGGCCCCAGGAGCCGTCGGTCTTCTCGGGAATCGAGGTCAGCCGCAACATGCCGCCCTCCTGGCAGGCTCTGGTCCGGTAGCCCGGTCATGGCGTAGATGTGCCGCGATGACCGGTGGTCACGTGGCCCGAAGCAGGTGGTCGTCGGTCGCTGGTCAGTGGTGGTAGGCGTGGATCACCGCGTGCCCCTTGCCGCGGCCGATGACCCACTTGTTGATCGGCGTGGTGACGAGGAACGCGACCAGCAGCGAGAACGCCAGCGCGCCCCAGAACAGCACGGTGCTCAGACCGGCGTCCATGGCGCCAGGGACGACCAGCATGACGCCGTTGTCGACGATCTCCATGACGAGGATCGACAGGGTGTCGGCGGCGAGCGCGAGCCGCAGCGCCGTACGCCAGTCGAGGCCGGCGCGGAACAGGCCGCGCAGGGTGAGCGCGTAGCCGAAGACGAACGACCCGAACATATACCCCCTATCCGTATATGGACAAACTCTATACGCCTATGGGGTATTGTCGCTATCTCGTACATGGATGTACGAGATAGTTGGAGGCATTGATGAACGGTCCTATCCCCGTGCACCTGGACGTGAACGGGCAGGCGCATGACCTGTCTCTGGATCCCCGCACCTCCCTGCTCGACTGCCTGCGTGAGCGTCTGGGCCTGACCGGCACCAAGAAGGGCTGCGACCAGGGCGCCTGTGGCGCGTGCACGGTCCTGCTCGACGGCGAGCGGGTCAACTCGTGCCTGACGCCCGCCGTCCAGTGCGACGGCATGGAGGTCGTCACCATCGAGGCCATGGCCAGCCACGAACTGGGCGCCAGAGTACAGAACGCGTTCCTGGCGCGCGACGGGTTCCAGTGCGGCTACTGCACCTCCGGGCAGATCTGCTCGATCGTCGCCATGCTGGACGAGTACCGCGACGGCCGGCCGAGCGCCGTGACCCAGGACCTGGCCGGCCCGGGTCCGCTCACCGACGCCGAGATCAGGGAGCGCATGGCGGGCAACCTGTGCCGGTGCGGCGCCTACAACGGCATCGTGGCCGCCATAAGGGACGTGGCATGAGGGAGTTCTCCTACGTGCGGGCGGCGGATGTGGCCGAGGCGATCGGGCTGGCGGCCGAGGGGCCGGTGGCGTACCTGGCCGGCGGCACGAACCTGTTCGACCTCATGCGCGAGGAGGTGGAGCGCCCCCGGCGGGTCGTGGACATCTCCCGGCTGCCGTTGTCGGCCATCGAAGACCTGCGGGACGGAGGGCTGCGCCTGGGCGCGCTCGCCCGCAACGCGCACGTCGCCGCCGACGACCGGATCCGCCGGCGCTATCCCGTGCTCGCGCGAGCCCTGCTGAACGGCGCCTCGCCGCAGCTCAGGAACCGAGCCACGGTGGGCGGCAACCTGCTGCAACGTACGCGCTGCCGCTACTTCTACGACCTCGGCGCGGCCTGCGGCAAGCGGTCACCGGGGACGGGATGCGACGCGATCGGCGGGTTCAACCGAGGGCACGCCATCCTCGGGGCCGGCGAGAGCTGCGTGGCCGTCCACCCGTCCGACATGTGCGTGGCCCTGGCGGCCCTCGACGCGACGGTCAACCTCACCGGCCCCGACGGCGACCGCAGCGTACCGGTCGCGGACTTCCATCTTCTGCCAGGCGAGACACCACACATCGACACCGTGCTGCGAAGCGGTGAGCTGGTCACGAGCGTGGACCTGCCGCCGTGGCCGCCGGCCCGCGGCGCGTACGTGAAGGTGCGCGACCGGGCCAGCTATGCCTTCGCGCTGGTCAGCGTCGCCGTACTGCTCCGGGTCGAGGACGGCCGGATCGCCACGGCACGCATCGCGCTCGGCGGGGTGGCGCACAAGCCATGGCGCGCGTACGCGGCGGAAGAGCTGCTGACCGGGGCGGCGCCGGACGAGCGGACGTTCGGTGAGGCGGCGGCCGAGGCGGTCGCCGGGGCGCGGCCGCTGCGGCACAACGCGTTCAAGACGGAACTGGCGCGGCGACTGATCAGCCGCACCCTGGTGGAGCTGTCATGACCTTCACTTCGAGAAGTTTCGCCCTCGGCACCAGAGCTCTCGGCAAGGTGGCCAGGCTCCTGCCCGACGGCCGCCACGATCCGCTGTCCACCGAACCCGGCGAGGTCGGCCGCGACGTGGACCGGCTCGACGGGCCGGCGAAGGTGTCCGGCGGCATCCGGTACACCGCAGATCGTGTTCCCGCACGGCTCACCTACGCCGTCGCGGTGCCCAGCACGATCGCCAGGGGCCGCGTCACCGCCATCGACGCCTCCCGGGCACTCGCGGCGCCCGGCGTGGTGCTGGTGATGACCCATGAGAACGCGCCGCCGATGAAGCGCACCGGCGCGTACTCCACGCTCAGGGCCCCGGTCGGCGCCGCCGCCATGAGCCTGCCGATCCTGAACACCGACGAGGTCTTCTGGCACGGCCAGCCGGTCGCGGTCGTCGTGGCCGAGGCGCAGGAGCAGGCCGAGCACGCGGCCAGGCTGGTGGAGGTGCGCTATGAGGAGCGGCCCGCCGTCCTGGCGATGTCGGACGAGGCCGCCTACACCCCGGCCCACGCGGTGCTGGAGGAGTCGAGGACCGTGACCGGGAACGCGCACAAGGGGTTGGCGCAGGCGGCGGTCACCGTGCGGGGCGTCTACACCACCCCGCCCGAGTACCACAACGCGCTGGAACCGCATGCCACCGTAGCCATGTGGGACGGCGGCGATCTCACCGTGCACGACACCTCGCAATACCCCTACGGGGTCAAGGAGATGCTCGCCAGGAAGTTCGGCCTGTCCCTGGACCGGGTGCACGTGCTGGCGCCGTACATCGGTGGCGGGTTCGGCGGCAAGACACCGGCCTGGCCACATGTCGCGCTCACCGTGGCCGCCGCCAAGCTGGCGGGGCGGCCGGTCAAGCTCGCGTTGTCCCGTACGCAGACGTACCTGATGACCGGCGGACGGGCGCCCACCCGCAGCAGCGTCGCGCTGGGCGCGGACGAGCGGGGCCGTCTGACCGCCGTGGTGCACGACGCGCTCGCCACCTGCACGACGGACGAGTTCGCCGAGGCCGCCATCGTGGCCTCCCGCCACCTCTACGCGTGTCCCAACATCGCCGTCCACCAGCGGGTGGTCCGGGTCGATCGGATCCAGAACGCGTTCTTCCGCGGGCCCGGCGTGACCCCCGGTTCGTTCGCGCTGGAGTCGGCGATGGACGAGCTCGCGTGGGAGTTGGGCATCGATCCGCTGGAGCTGCGCCTGCGTAACGAGCCCGAGCGCGATCCCGTCTCCGGCCGCCGCTTCACCAGCCGCCATCTGCGCGAGGCGTACCTGCTCGGCGCGGAGACGTTCGGCTGGCGCGACCGCGCGCCCCTCCCCCGGGCCACCCGCGACGGGCACTGGCTCGTCGGCCAGGGCATGGCCGCGGCGATCAACCCCGACGCCGTGCTCATCGCCGCCGTGCGACTGCGACTGTCCGCCGACGGCACGATCACCATCCACAGCAGCACGAACGAGCTGGGCGCCGGCACCTCGACCGCCCAGACCCAGGCCGCGGCCCAGCGTCTGGGCGTGCCCATGGACAAGATCCGCTTCCTGCACGGCGACTCCGACGTGGCCAGGACCCGCATCCCCGGCGCCTCGGCCGCCACCACCACCCTGGCCTCGGCCATCTGGAACGCCCGCGACCAGCTCGTGGGCGAGCTGCTCCGGCACGCCGAAGGCACCCCGCTCGCCGGGCGCCGGGCGAGCGAGATCGAGACGCGCGACGAAGGGCTCTTCGGCACAGATGGCCGGGGAGAAACCTATCGCCATCTCCTGGAGCGCGCCGGGCTCGACCATGTCGAGGTGACGGGCAAGTCGGCGGTGCCCTACCAGACCATCAAGCGAGCCACCAGCACCTACGGCGCGCACTTCGCCGAGGTGCGGGTGGACGAGGACACCGGCGAGGTGCGCGTATCGCGCTGGGCCGGGGCGTTCGACGGCGGGCGGATCGTCTCCCCCAGACAGGCCGCCAGCCAGATGCGCGGCGGCATCATCCAGGGCATCGGCATGGCTCTGATGGAGGAGACGCTGCTCGACGAGCGCTCCGGCCGCATCGTCAACGCCAGCCTGGCCGACCAGCACATCCCGACCCACGCCGACATACCGGACATCGACGTACGTTTCGTGGACCTGCCCGACCCCCAGACGCCCCTCGGCGCCAAAGGCATCGGCGAGCTGGGCATCGTCGGGGTGGCGGCGGCGATCGCCAACGCGGTGCACCACGCCACCGGCAGACGCGTCCGAACCCTCCCCATCACACCGGACAAGCTGTTCGATCGCACGGACCTGCCATGACCCCGTCGGCGCACGCGAAGGAACCCAAGGGAGGTTTCGCAAGCGTCAGTGACGCGGGCGCAGACCGTTGAGAGCGGTCTCGACGATGTTGTCGGCATACTCGGCGGTGAGTGCTCCGTTGCGCTGGAGCCATCGGTTGAGCAGTGGTCCCCATGCGCAGCGCCCAGCGGGCCGGGCAACTGGCCGAGGACCTCGACGTGGCCGTCGACATCGTCTCGGTTAGGTACGCAACCGATCGGAGCTCCACATATGCGCACCCCGGACACCGCCCCTACCCGCACCTGGTTCATCACCGGAGCCAGCCGCGGCCTGGACTCGATCGAGAGCAGCAGGGCCCTTCGCGTGGGCGGCCGCCTCGGCCGCTCGATGTCCGCCCACTGCACCTCGAACGGCAAAGCCATGCTCTCCACCCTCAGCGAGGCCGAACTGCTCGCGCTGTACCCCGACGAGGACCTGTCCCAGTGCACCACGCACTCGATCGGGTCACGCACCGGCCTCTTGCAAGCCCTCGACGAGGTACGGCGGGCGGGCTACGCCACCAGCGAGGAGGAGAGCGAGGAAGGCGTGGCCTCGATCGGCATCGCCCTGGCGGTGACGCCATGGGGACGACTGGCCGTGACCGCCTCCGCGCCGCTCAGCCGAATGACGCCGGACACCAGGCCACGCGTTCTCTCCAGGATCCGCGCGGCAGTCGAAGAGATCAACAAACTGCTGCCGTAGGCCCGGCCGCCGGTTTTGGCCGAAACGCACCTAGGTCCCGCTCAGGGACGCCCCGAGAGCAGTCGTCATGTACAACACGCTGCGCCCGGATCGTTCGCGGGCGACCAGACCGCTCTCGCGCAGTACACGGAGGTGTTGTGAGACCGCGCTGGGCGTGATCCCGAGCGCTCGAGCCAGGTCCGTCGTCGTCGCGGGGGACCGCAGCGCCTCAAGCAGTTCGGCTCGCGCCCGGCCGAGCAGCCGGACCGTGCTGCCTGCCGGCGCCCGCGTCCCGGCGGTCCACAGTGCCCCGACGCCCCGCGCCGGATAGCGCACCGTGGTCTGCGTGGACGTCCTTTTCTTGATCAGTACGTAGGGTGAGCCGAGAACGACCGGCATGAGCACCAGCCCACCCGGACCGCGCTCCACGACCCGCTCGATCCGCCAACGCGCTCCCCCGAGTCGCAACTGGCCGTCGCGCCAGCGCAGATCCGCGTGCAGATCGGCGAACAACCTCTCGGCGCCGCCCGCGGCCATCTGCTTGGCCCGATGGATGATGTCCGCGTCCAGTACGGCCCGGATCCGTGACCAGTGCGGCGCGATGAGCCGCTCGTGTGCCGCGCGCAGTTCCGCGGCGATCGCACGCAGTCCTGCGGCCGGCTGTTCGGCGAGCGCGGCGGCGGGGGCGGGGAGGTCCTCGCCGAACACGCGCCGGAGGCTGGTCCGCACTTGAGACGCCGGGGTTCTGCGCAACGCGGCGAGGTCGTCGTCGATGGAGGCTCCCGAGCCGAGCGGGGCGGGTACGAGGAACTCCGGCCAGTTCGGCCGGTCGCTGACGATCAGTGGCCACGTATGCGAGAGGTCCAGTGGATGCCTGGCGAGCTCGTCCGCCGCCCACCGCAGCCACCGCAGGTGGAGCGGGTTCCGATCGAGATCACCCAGCTGCTGCAGGCCGGACACGGTCTCCGACAGCGGCGAGATCGCGAACCGGGTCGCCGCCAGTTCGGCCACGCCGAGATCGATCGTCAGAGCCACCGGACCGATTATGTAGCACTGGCCTAAATAGTGTTGTGACGGCACCCGGCGGCAGAAGATCCCGGCATGACGAACGACGTGACGCGGAGCGAGGCCGAGCCGCGCTTGTCCGCGGGCTACTGGCGGTTGTGGTGGGCGACGGGTATCAACAGCGTCGGTGACGGGGCGTTCGCCGCGGCTGTTCCGCTGCTGGCCGTCACGGTCACGCGCGACCCCCGGCTCGTGTCGATCGTGTCCGCCGCGACGTACCTTCCCTGGTTGCTGCTGTCCCTGCCCGCGGGTGCGCTGGTCGACCGGTACGACCGTGTCGCCCTCATGTGGCGCGCTCAGGCGATCCAGGCGTTGATCGTCGCTGTCATCGCGGTTCTTGCCGCGTTCGGCCAGATCGGCATCCCGGTGCTCGCGATCACCGCCTTCGGGCTGGGAGCGTGCACGGTCGTCTTCGCCAACGCGGCGCAGGCGGTGCTGCCGGACATCGTCGCCGAGCCGCTGCTGCACAGGGCGAACGGCCATCAGCAGACGATCACCACGGTCGGCTTGCAGTTCGCGGGGCCGCCGGTCGGCAGCCTGCTTTTCGCGGTCGCCGTGGCGTTGCCGTTCGGTGTGGACGCCGCCTCGTTCGCCCTGTCCGCCGCGCTGCTGGCGACGTTGCGCGGGCGCGGGCGCGAGCGGATCGAGCATCCGCCGATGCGGACGGCGATCGCGGACGGCCTGCGATGGCTGGTCCGTCACCGGCTGCTGCGCACCCTCGCGGTCCTGCTCGGCGTCAACACCTTCTGCTTTCAGCTCGGCAACGTCTCCCTGGTCCTGCTGGCGACCCAGACGCTGCGCCTCGACGCGCCCGGTTACGGGCTGCTGCTCGCCGGCGCCGCGATCGGCAGTCTGCTCGGCGGCCTGGTCAGCGCGCGCCTCGTCATGAGAATGGGTGAGCTTCCCGCGCTCCTCGCCGCGCTCGTCACGAACGTCGTCGTCTTCGTCGGGATCGGGTTGAGCCCGAACGTGATCGTTCTCGGCGTCCTGCTGGCCGTCAGCGGCTTCGTCACCACGCTCTGGAGCATCGTGACCGTCAGCCTCCGGCAACGGATCGTGCCGTCCGAGATGCTCGGCCGGGTGAACAGCGTCTACAGGATGCTGGGCTGGGGGCTGATCCCGCTCGGGGCGCTGGCCGGGGGGCTGGTGGCGCACGCGTTCGGGTTGCGGGCGCCGTACCCGGTCGCGGGGGTGCTGCGCGGGATCGCCTTGCTGGTCGCGATGCCCGTACTGGTCCGTGCCATGCGCGACCGAACCGCCGCGGGCCTCGTGGGGCGGCGTGACAACCTGTCACACCGCCCGTGACCGCCCGAAGCACCGCCCGTGACTGCCCAAGGCACATCGCCCATAACTCCCGGAACAACCTCCCGTGACTGCCCAGGGCACATCGCCCGGGGCTGCTCAGGAGAGGAAGCTGCCGTAGCGGCCGCCGAGGATGCCGTCTTTCTGCGCCTGGCTGAAGTGGCAGTTCGGGTAGGCGTAGAAGGACGCCGACATGCACGTGCCGTCGGTGGACGTGGCGTCGGGCAGCCCGAACGCGTGCCCCAGTTCGTGCACCATCCCGCCGTACCAGCGATTCATCGCGCCGTTGATGCCGGCTGCGCCGTCAGCGTCGTGGCCGCTGAGGATCACCCAGCCGTTGCCCCCGCCACCACCCGCGCCGTCGCCCTCGGCGCTGATCTCGCCGACGTTGAGCCAGCGGCTGTCCGGTGCGCCCAGGCCGAGCTTGCGGCGCAGTTCGGCCTGCATGTTGCACACCGACCACCAGTACTTCTCGCCGCAGTTCGGCGTGTTCTCGTACCAGCTTCGCGGCTGGTCGCCGTTGACGACCTCGACGACCGGGCTGTTCAACGTGAACGTCCTGCCCAGCTCCTGCTGGAAGAAGCGCTGCGCCTCCTGCATGACCTTGGCGATGCCGTCCGGGTACCGCTGGTCGTTCGCCACGTCCGACGGCTTGAGCCAGAAGACCCGCACCGTCCGCACCGGCGGGACGCCCGGCGTCGGAGTGGGGGTCACGGTCGGAGTAGGGGTCGGGGTCACGCTCCCCGTGCAGGCGACACCGTTGAGTGTGAAGCCGGCCGGCACCGGATTGCTGGAGTTGTTCCAGGTGCCGTTGAACCCGAACGAGGTGCTGCCGCCCGTTGCCAGGGAGCCGTTCCAGCCCACGTTGGAGGCGGTCACCGCGCTGCCGTTCTGCGTCACGGCGGCGTTCCACGCCTGGCCGATCGTCTGCCCGGCGCCGAAGGTCCAGCGCAGGGTCCAGCTCGCGAGCGGATCACCGAGGTTCTTGATCGCGACGTTGGCGCCGAAACCGCCGCCCCACTGGCTGCCGAGGGTGTAGGTGACCTGACAGCCGGCCGCGGCGGCGTGAGCCGTGACCGTGGTCGCCGCCGCGGCACTGATCACGCAGGCCGCCAAGGCCCAAGCGACAATGCCCCTGCGTAATCCTCGTTGGTGCATCTGTTCCTCCGGGAGCGCGAGAATGGTAGCGCTAACACCGGGGAGGTTGACGGGCCGTCGCTGCCATGTCAACAAGCAGGGATGAAAGCCGTCGCGGGCTTGGGAAAACGCTCTGAGGAATCCGAAAGTTTCAGACCGGCAGGGCGATGGCCTCGGGCCGGATCCTGGTCACTAGGGCACCATCCTTATTGCGAGGCCCGCGTAGGGTCTTGTGGAAGGGACTCGGCGGGAGCCGGGGTGACGGCCTGGTTTGGTCGCCGGTGAAGGGCCTCTATGACACCCCGGTGCGCGCGACAGGACGGAAGCAGGTGGTGGCCGACCAGGGCTCCGTCGCGAGCGGCGTCTCAGGGCCGCTCTGGTCCTGCTGGAGGAGACACATCAGGCCACCTGCCCCGCCGGCCGGGCCATCGTGCCGGCCGGGTCGATGACGATGCCGATCACGTCCAGCTCGGCGAGCATGCCGCGCAGCGCCGGAGCGGTGAGCACCACCCACTGCTGGTCCGTCCCGAGCACCTTGGCGAGCTTGAGCGGCGAGGAGAAGGCGACCGCCGTCCGCTTGCCCGCGGCGGTGCGGAACAACCGCAGGGCCGTGGCATACGTGCCGACCCGGACGGGGACGAACAATCGGGGCTCTGACATCTGCTTCCTTCCAGCGAAAAGCCGTACATGACAGACGTTAGAAGCGTCGCTGGACACATTCCGCGATCACTACGCAATCTCAACGCCCGGCCCCGGAAATCCTGACGCGACGTTGACGGCGCAGGACTTCCACGGTTGGACCCGCCGCCCTGCTTGCTGACATTCAGGAGTCATTCAATTACTTTGAGTGACATCAGGGCGCGCTCAGTGCCCTCACCCAACCGGAGGAACCCGTGCGCCGCACCGCCGCCCTCGCCCCCCTGGCCGCCGCCACCCTGCTCGCCCTGGCCACCCTGACCACCCCGGCCGCAGCCCACACCGGCGCGACCCTTCCCAAGGGCGTCATAACGATCGACGGCATCGAATACCCGCTCGACCCGAACAGCCGCGAGTGCATCGAAATCAGGCTCCCCAGCGACTCGTCCTTCCCTATGCACCAATTCACCAACACCGGCGTGTTCTACACAGCCGTGCTCTACCAGAAGGCCGACTGCTCCGACGACCTGTCATTCCGCTCGGCACCCCCTCTGACCACCGTTTACGCGACCGCACGGAGCTTCCGCGCCGTATACGCCGACTAAGCGCTCCCATCCCGGCTTCCGCGCTCGGCCCGGCGATCGGACCAGGCCAGCCAGAGCTCGGCGTAGCCGCCTTGTCCAGGACGTGCGCGCCCATCGACCCGGACTCCGCGGTGGCCTCGTCCAGCACGACGAACCAGGGATCGCCCAGGAAGACCCTGACCTACCGCGGAGGCGTCTCGCCGGGCGGATTTCCGCTGCGGTCCCCGAGCGGGCTCAGGATGCGGCGGGCGATCTCGACGCGGAGACGGTGACTTTCACGCTGGTCGATACGGAATGCCTCAGCCGCGCCGCCCACAACGTGTTGAAGTTTCTGCAGAGCCCGGCCATTCTCTGCGCTCCTGTCACATGGATGTGCGTAGAAAGCATGGCCTGTCGAAAGGGGCGGGATGCGATACGCGGATTAGCGTAGGCGCCGTACTGCGTTCAGCGGAGGAGCCCCGTGGCCTCGCCAGCCTTATGATCACCGGGTGGCTTTACCGAGGATCTCAACGATCGTCCTGATGCTCGCCGTAACGGCCGGCTGCGGAGGCGGCGATGCGGTCGTGGCGCGAACGCCCGCCGAGGCGGTGACTCAGCGGATGAAGGGCTCGACCGGCGTGCGGGTCACCAGGCTCGTCCGCCTGGACTACGGCGAGAAAGTGTTCACCCCTCCTGCGGAGGGCGACTTCGTCGTGCCGGTCAATATCGGCGAGTACAGCGAGAGCCGGACCAGCGGAGTCCTCGGCGCGACCGCCTCCGACCTGACCGCGACCTACTACCGGACCAATGTCCCTGATCAGCTGAGAAGCGTTGTCCCGACCGACCTGTCCAACATGACGTCCAGGACGATCACGATCAGAGGCTCCGGCACCTACGAACTCCGGGCTGATCGGCAGGACGTTCCCGCGGGCAAGTCCTGGCTTCACAACCGCGACTCCGAGTGCGGGCAGTTGTCGCGCGCCATCGGCTCGCTCGGCGTACGCGACCTCGTCGCACCCGAGGTGCTGCGAAAGCTGGCGGCCCCGGCTCCCACTTCGGGGGAGGCCATCGACGGAGTTGCCACTGTCGTCCACACCGGGAGCGGCTCGCAGGCGGAGTCCGGCGTCGCGGCTCCACAGGTCGACCCCGCGATCGCCGCGCAACTGCGCGAGCGGCACGGCTCGACACAGGTCTCCTGGCAGTTGTGGGTCGGGCCGGACCGGCTTCCCCGTCGGGTGCGTCTCACCTCGACCTATCCCATGGCCGGCGACAACGAGCCCAAGACCACCGTGACCGAGGTCGACTTCACCGACTGGGGCCGCGATGTGCTCATCGGCCCCCCACCGCCGGACCAGGTGCACGAGATCGGGACCTGTCCGGCCCCGGACACATATTGAGACCATGTTCCCGAGCCGGAATCCCAAGGTCACAGCCCCGCATCCGGCTTCGTCGACTGGGTGTTGATCGCGTTGTTATCCGCACCACGGAGCATGCGGATATGACCGGGGGAATCCTGAGGATCGTCTTTACCGGTGAGGACCTGGCCCGGGTGCGCATCGCCTCGCGCATCGACGAGCTGTGGGAGATGGCGATGAGCCTGCACGTGCTGCAAAAGGCCGGCGGCGGGCAGGACATGACCGGCTGGCGGCGACGGGCCCGCGCCGACCTGGCCGATACGGGCCTGCTGCAGCCGGTACGGCAGACGCTGGTGCCGCTGATGCCGATCAAGGCCTATTTCCCCGACTTCCTGACCCCCTTCGAAGCCCAGGGCGGAGGGCAGAACGGCATCGACGCGCTGGCCGACACCCCGCCCCTGCGCGTGCGTCAGGAGATCGACCTGCTGCGCCGGCACTCATCGGCCCTGCCCGCCACCCTCGACGGCCTCGCCCGCGGCGACCAGCGCGCCATCACCGGCCTGGCCGGCCTGACCCGGCGCTACTGCCAGATCGCCTTCGCGCCGCACCGCACCACGATGGAGCGCGCCCTGGCACGCGAACGCACCCGGCTCACCCGCCTGCTCACCGACCACGGCGTGGAGGCCATGCTCGCCGCCCTGACACCGCGCACACGCTGGCGGCCCCCGATCCTGGAGACCGACTACGCTGCCGGCCGGTACGAGATCCAGCTGCGCGGCCGCGGCCTCACCCTGATCCCCTCGTACTTCTGCCGCTACACCCCGGTCGCGCTCGCCGACCCCAGCCTGCCGCCCGTCCTGATCTTCCCCGCCCCCCGCCGAACCCCAGCAGCCCACCCCGCCCCCGCCCTCGACGACGCGCTGCCCGAACTGCTCGGCGCCACCAGAGCCCGCATCCTGCGCCACATCGCCGCCACCAGCGGCTGCACCACCAGCGAACTCGCCCGCCGAACCGGCGCCTCACTGTCCTCGGCCAGCGCCCACGCCCAGGTGCTCCACCGCGCCGGGCTGATCACCAGCACCCGCCACACCAACATGGTCATCCACCAGATCACCCGCCTCGGCACCGACCTGATCAGGGCCAGGACGGGGGACTTTTAGGTCTACGGGAACTGTGTCCAGGCCTCGACGACATGGCAGCCTTGGGGGTCGCCGGAAGCGGTGGAGGCAGGCCCTTTCTGGCCGGAGGACTTGGTCACCCACGGGCCGACGATGGTCCTCGTGTAGGGGTAGTGGGCTGAGTTGCACTTCGCGGCCACCCGGTAGCTGCCGAAGCCGGACGCGCAAAGTGCGCCCGCCACGTTTGTTGCCGTGTTCACGGAAGAGTAGCAATTCCACACTTCGGCGTGCGCCGGGGTGGCGGTGCCGGCGAGGACTATCCCGCCGACCGCCATGCGAATCACATCGGCGTTCGCCGCTCTCATCGCCGCTGTCGCCCTGGCACTCATGCCGTCCGCGGCGTTGGCGTCGGCACCGAAGCCGGCTCCGACACCGGCCTCGCCCATCAAAGCGACGGAGCGGTTCGTCGCCGTCCCCATGATCAAGGGCGCGAAGCCGGCGGAGGAGCCGCCGGTGTTCGAGTGCCAGTGGGGATGGAACGGCTCGGTCGGCGGTTTCTACCCTGAGGCGTGGCTGAAGTACGTGGCCACCTTCGAATGCGGGGAGGACTACGGGGTCGGGCCCGACATGTCCGGCACGATCCGCGGCAGCCTGCACGACTCTCCCGGCGGGCTGATCCGGCACACGGGCCCGGACGAGGCCTTCACCTTCTGCTGCGGACTCGACCTGTCCTACGTCGAGAGCGGCGGCGAGATCACCCTCACCGGTCCCGGCCAGAAGTTCTACATCAACAACGACTCGATCATCGACCTGCTACCGAACCCGGCGGACAACATCGTCTGGATCTGGTCGTACCTGCCGGCCGGTTGCGAGGGCGTCGGCTCGCCGCGCGCCGTCTGCAACCTGAACTCCGGCGAATGGGCCATCAACTGACCGAGTGAACGTCCACGGCCCGCCCGGCGGACCGTGGACGTTCAACACGCACCTGGGCATGGGCGAAATACATCAGCGAGTGGTGACGAGTGCCTCTGGGCAGAGGGCGACGAGATCCCTAGCGTTTGTGGCGAGATTCCGTACGAACACGGCGAAAGGATCATCGTGCGACCCACCACACGTTTCACCGCCATCCTCGCCACCGCCATGTTCCTGGGCGCCCCGCAGCCGGCATACGCGGACGGCTCCCACACCTGCTTCTGGGGAGACCTGGGCGCGCAGGACGAGAGCGGCTACGAGATCACCGCCAACGCCTGCGACGGCACCGGCTACGCCGACGTCACGGTCACCGTCTACGGCGGGGAGGCGAAGGGCACCCACCGCTGCCGCATCGCGTTCCCGTGGAACGGCACGCTGGCGGCACAGGGCTGCGCACCGTCATCGCCCTGAACGTCGACGAAATTCCGCGCGGGTCCCCCCGGGTGTCAGGACGGCGGGTCCTCGGTGGCGGGCATCGAGAAGAATCTCAGGAACAGGGGCCGCGCGCCTGGCGACGCGTCCTCCGTCGTACGGCTGAATCTGGACAGCAGTTCCATGTACGCCTCGAAGAACTCGTCAAGCTCCTCCCGGTTCAGGTGGGTGAGCCCGCGAGAGGTCTTCGCCCAGTCGCCGTACCGCCGATGATCTGTGAAGAAGCGCCGGGCGAGTTCCAGCTCCTCCTCGACCTTGGACCCGGTGATCTCGTCGAGGAGTTGCTGTGACTCCTCGTCCATCTCCCCCGCCGAGGGCCACCTCAGGTCGGCGCTGATCTGCCGCCACCAGCGCTCCCGCCCGGTCGACCGCTCGGGGATCTCTTCGATGAACCCGTTGTGCTCAAGCTGGCGCAGGTGGTAGCTGAGCGTCCCGGTGTTCTCGCCGAGTGCCCGGGCGAGCGTGGTGGAGGTGGCCGGGCCGTGGATGCCGAGATGCCGCAGAATCCGCTGTCGCAGCGGATGGCCGAGCGCCTTGTGCGCGCCTGGGTCACTGAGCTGCCGGATCGCCCGTCTGTTCGCCACGTTGCGAGCTTACAACCCCTCGCCCATCTTTGCAGAATTTTCGCTGCAGCATTTCTTCTGCAATACTCCGTCGCAGCGGTCCCCCACGCGACATGGAGTGAACGAGGATGACACCAGTACCCCCGGCAGGACGGCGCTCGCTCGCCGCCGGACTCATCGCCCTGTGCGTGCTCCTGCTGATCGCCATCGGCGCGATCAGGGACACCACCCCCACCGCGGTGAGCCCGGCAGGCGCCCCCGACAAGGAGTTCAGCGCGCAGCGGGCCTTCGCCCAGGTCGAGCGCTTCGCCGTCAAACCCCACCCCGTCGGCACGGCCGAGCACACCCGGGTCCGCGACTACCTGGTCGGCGAGTTGCGAAAACTGGGCCTGCGGCCCGAGGTGCACGAGGCGGTGGGCGTCGCGCCGCGCCGCGATCCGGGCGATCCCGTCACCGCCGGGCGTGTCTTCAACATCGTCACCGTGATACCCGGGACCGCTCCCACCGGCCGGGTCTTCGTCACCGCCCACTACGACTCGGTCCCCGAGGGACCGGGCGCCAACGACGACGGCGCCGGTACGGCGAGCGCGATCGAGACGGCCAGGGCGCTGGTCGCGGACGGCACGCGGTTGCGCAACGACGTCGTGTTCCTCATCACCGACGCCGAGGAGACCGGGCTCCTGGGCTCGGAGGCGTTCGTCAAAGAGCACCCGCTCGCACAGGGGCGGAGCGTGGTGCTCAACAACGAGGCGCGCGGGTCCAAGGGGCCGGTGCTGATGTTCCGGAGCACGGAGCCGAACTCCGGCCTGATCTCCATGTTCGGATCGGCGGCGCCCATGCCGGTGGCCGACTCCGTCTACGCCGAGCTCATGAAACTGCTCAACAACGACACCGACTTCACCGCCTTCGAACCCGGCGGGATGGCCGTGCTCGACTCCGCCTACGCCAACGCGGGCACCCTCTACCACAGCGTCCTCGACGACCCCGCGCACGTCGATCTCGCGGCGCTGCAGCAGATGGGCGACAACACGCTGGCGCTCGTGCGCGCGTTCGGCGGCGCCGACCTGGCGCGGCTGACCGCCGGGAACCGCCTGGTCTACTTCAACCTCCCGCCCGGCCTGCTGGTCCGCTACCCGGCCTGGGCGGCCTCCCTGCTGGGCGCGCTCGCCGTGCTGGCGGCTCTGGCGCTGATCTTCCTGGCCCGCCGCCGGGGCGTGGTCACGTTGCGGCGCACGCTCCTCGGCACCGCGCTCGCCCTGGTCCCGATCGCGCTCGGGGTGGGCGTCGGCGTCTTCTTCTGGGACCTGCTCAAGGTGATCCGGCCCGAGTTCAGCGGAACCGCCACCACGACGCCGTACCAGCCGGAGCCGTTGTGGCTCGCCGTGCTGATGCTCGCGGGCACGATCCTGGTCGCGTGGTACGCGCTGCTGCGCCGTCGCGTCGGCGCCGCCGAACTGGCGCTGGGCATGCTGACCTGGGCGGCCCTGATCGGTCTCGGGCTCGGCATCGTGTCGCCCGGAGCCTCGCACCTCGCCGCCTGGCCCGCCTTGGGAGCGGCGCTGGGCGGGCTGGCCGCGCTCCGGTGCCCGCCGCGGTGGCGCGTCCTCGCCCTCGCCGCCGGTCTCGTGCCGGGCGCGCTGATCCTGCTGCCCAGCGCGTGGAACATCCTGCCGACGGGCCTGCAGTACGTGGGCTACGCGCCCATGCCCCTGGTGGTCCTGTTCGGCGGCCTCCTGCTGCCGCTGATCGAGATGGTCTGGCCCCGCAGGCGTTCCCCGCTGGTCCCGCTGACCGCGCTGGTCGTCTCGATCGCCCTGGTGGCGGCGGGCGTGCTGGCCGAGCCGTTCGACAAGGAGCACCCGCGGCGAACCAGCCTGGCGTACGGCCTCGACGCGGACACCGGCAAGGCCGTCTGGCTGACCTCGAAGGCGCCCGATCAGTGGGCCCGCCGCTACGGCGGCGCCGACGCGACCGGCCGGCCGGAGGCGGAGTTGTGGGGCGGCGGGTCCAAGCTCCTCAGCCCGGCGAAGGCCGCCGCGCTGCCGGCGCCCTCGCTGCGGGTGCTCGCGGACACGACCCAGCAGGGCGTACGAACCCTGCGCGTCCGGCTCCGCTCCGAGCGTGGAGCGAACATGGTCGGCCTGCGGGTGGACGGGGACACCGCGACGGTGCGTTCGCTGACCGTCGGGGGCCGCTCCATCACGGCCGACCCGGCGGGATTCGTCTTCCACGCCGCGGGAACGGAGGGGGTCGAGGTGTCGCTGGCCGTCAAGGAGGCTTCCGGCGGCAAGATCCGGCTGCGGGTCACCGATGTGAGCCCGAACCCCGGTGAGATGGCCGCGCTTCCCGGCTTCATCGCCCCACCGGACTGGTTGTTCCTCGGCGACACCAAGATCTCCGTCACCAAGGCCTACGACATGTGACCGCCGCGCCCCTTCCGCCTCGACATGTCGCGACTTTCTCCGATTTTCGGCGAAAGGCTATGGGCAAAACGAAGATCTCGCTTTATATTACGGCGCAGAGCAGCGTTATCCCATTCACGTTCCAGCGAATGAGACCCGGCATCCGCCGATGGATCACAGCTGTCCCGGCGATGCCGCACCCCGCCCACGCCGAACGCGGCCCCCTCTCGGAGATGGGACACGTCATGCGGAAATTACCCCTGTTATCCGTCTTACTGGTCACCACACTCTCCTGCCTGGTCGTACCCGCTCAAGCGCATGCGGCGGTCCCGCCGCAGGAGCCGGGCGTCACCCTGCGCACCTACGACGTCCAGGTCGAACTGTCCAAGCTCTGCACGCTCAAGCCCGGTCAGACTCCCAACGTGGACAAGCTGATGCCCACGATCGACTGGGTCTCCGACGCCGACTTCGGCCTGACCGACATGTTCGTCACCGAGGCCATCGGCAACATCGACGTTCCCGCCGCGGGCACGTACGAGTTCCGGCTCACCAGCGACGACGGCTCCAGGCTGCGCATCGACGACACCGTCGTGATCACCAACGACGGACGGCACGGGCCGATCGCCTTGGACGGCACGATCACCCTGACCGCCGGCTACCACGCGCTGCGCGTCGACCACTTCGAGCACCTGTACGGCCAGCAGCTCAAGCTGGAGTGGAGACCACCTGGATCCGCCGGGTTCGCCGTCGTTCCCACCTCGGTGCTGAGCACCGACGCGGACGTGGTGCGCGTCACCGCCCCCGGGCGCAAGGAGTGCGAGAGCGGCGCCGACTCCCCCGGCGACGGGCTGCCCCTGGCGTCCGTACACCCTGACCTCACGCTCACCGACCTGCGCCCGGCAGGTTTCCAGCCGCAGGTGACCGCGATGGACTGGCTGCCCGACGACCGGTTGGCGATCGCCACCTGGGGCGGCTCGGAGACCAGGCTCGGCGAGGTCTACCTGCTCGGCAACGTCACCGGCGCGACCTCACCCGCGCGGGTGACCACCAAGAAGATCGCCAGCGGGCTGCAGGAGCCCATGGGCATCAAGTACGTGGACGGCAAGCTCTACGTCTCGGAGAAGTCCCGGCTGGTGGAGCTGAACGACACCGACGGCGACGAGGTCGCCGACAACCTCAGGACCGTGGCGACCTGGCCGTTCAGCGGCAACTTCCACGAGTTCGCGTTCGGGATGCTCTACCGTGACGGCCACTTCTACATCAACCTCTCCGTCGCCATCGACTACGGCGGCGCCACCACCGACCCGCAGCCGGCGCGGGACAGGGGCACGAGCATCAAGATCGACAAGGCGACCGGCGCGGTCGAGTACGTCGCCGGCGGTCTGCGCACGCCCAACGGGCTCGGCTGGGGTCCGGAGGGTGAGCTGTTCGTCCTGGACAACCAGGGCGGCTGGCTGCCCGCCTCGAAACTGGTGCACATCAAGAAGGACCGGTTCTTCAATCACCACACCAATCCTGACGGCCCGTTCGACGACGAGCCGGTGACCCAGCCCGTGTTGTGGCTGCCGCACAACGAGATCGCCAACTCCCCCAGCACTCCGCTGGTCATGAGGCGGGGCAGGTTCGCGGGGCAGATGCTGTTCGGCGACGTCACCTACGGCGGGATCCAGCGGGCCTACCTGGAGAAGGTCAACGGCGAGTACCAGGGCGCGGTCTTCCGCTTCACCCAGGGACTCGAAGCGGGGGTCAACCGGATCAGCCTGGGGCCTGACGGCGCCATCTACGCCGGCGGTCTGGGCGCCGGCGGAAACTGGGGCCAGCCGGGCAAGCTCACCTACGGCCTGCAGAAGCTGACCCCGGGCGAGGACAAGGCGTTCGACATCGTGAAGATGCGCGCGATCGAGGGCGGCTTCGAGCTGGAGTACACCGAGCCGCTGTCGGCGGAGACGGCCACGTCGCTGGCGGCCAAATACCAGGTCACCCAGTGGCGCTACGTCGCGGCCGCCACCTACGGCGGGCCCAAGGTGGATGAGGAGCCGCTGACCGTCACCTCCGCGATTCCGGCCTCCGGCGGGAAGAAGGTCACGCTCAAGATCGCGGGCCTGA
Source organism: Nonomuraea insulae (assembly GCF_042656245.1). Taxonomy (NCBI): domain Bacteria; kingdom Bacillati; phylum Actinomycetota; class Actinomycetes; order Streptosporangiales; family Streptosporangiaceae; genus Nonomuraea; species Nonomuraea insulae. Next base: position 595,328 of record NZ_JBHSPA010000027.1, on the reverse strand, counting down.
AGCCGGGGCGGGTGGTGCACCTGCGGTCACCGCGTCCGTTCAGCTCGGCATCAGGGCGGTCGTTGTGGAGCACCGAAGCCTGGTACACGCTCAACTCGCTGGTCGGCGGCCCGGTGACGGACACCGTCTACGAGGCGGAGAGCGCGGCGCAGAGCGGCGGCGCGAAGCTGAACACCGACCATCCGAGCTACTCGGGAGCCGGTTTCGTCGACGGCTTCTGGAGCGCGGGCGCGGCCACGCGGTTCGCCGTACGCGCGGCCGAGGCCGGCACGTACCACGTGGGCCTGCGCTACTCCAACGGCCCGAACCCGGCGCCCGGCGCCAAGTCGCTGAGCGTGTACGTCAACGGGACCAAGGTCAGGCAGGTGCCGCTGGCCACGACGGAGACGTGGGACCAGTGGGCCACCCGGGTCGAACCGCTCACGTTGAAGGCGGGCGCCAACACCATCGCCTACTCCTACGACAGCGGCGACACGGGCAACGTCAACCTGGACTCCGTCACCGTGGCCGCGCGACCCGTACTTGAGGCGGAGAACGCCCAGCTGCGCGGCGGCGCGAAGGTGAGCACCGGCCGTCAGGGCCACACCGGCGCGGGCTTCGTCGACGGCTACACGACCGCGGGCGCGAGCACCTCGTTCTCGGTACGTGCGGACTCGCCCGGCAGGCATACCGTCGGGCTCCGCTACGCGGCCGACACCGGCACGTCGGTGAGCGTGTACGTCAACGGGACCAAGGTCAGGCAGGTGCGGCTGGCCGCCTCCGGCGACTGGGCCGTCCAGACCGAGGCCCTCGACCTGAAGCGGGGCGCGAACACCATCGCCTACAGGTACGACTCCGGCGACGCGGGACAACTCGGCCTCGACCACATCACCGTGTCGAAGGCGGAGCGGATCACGCTCTTCGACGGGACCGGCCTGGCGGCATGGGAGAGACGGGCAGGCGGAGCGGCGACCTGGCCGATCGCGAACGGCTCCATGGAGTCCTACGGCGGCGACATCCGCACCCGGCGCACGTTCGGCGACTTCAAGCTGCACGCCGAGTGGTACGAGCCGGACTACCCGCCGGAGGTGACCGGGCAGCAGCGCGGCAACAGCGGCATCTTCCTCCAGGAACGCTACGAGGTGCAGGTCCTCGAGTCGTACGGCGACACCACGCCGGCCGCCAACGAGGCGGGCTCGATCTACTCCAAACGCGCGCCCGACCGCAACATGGCCACCGCCTCAGGGACGTGGCAGACCTACGAGATCACCTTCCGCGCGGCCCGCTACACCAGCGCGGGCGTCAAGACCGACGACGCGCGGGTGACGGTCGTCTGGAACGGCGTGGTGGTACACGACGACGTGGCCATCGACGGCGGCACCGGCGACCACATCCCGGAGAGCTCGGCGTCGGGCGGGATCCGCCTCCAGGACCACGGCGATCCCGGCGAGAACCCCCGTTTCCGCAACGTATGGATCGAACCCGTCTCCTGACCCCGTGCCCGCCATGCGACCGCGGTCGCAGCCGAGCTTGGTCGCAGGTCATGCCGACACAAAGCAACGGGTGGCGCAGGAATCTCTCCTGCGCCACCCGTTCTCCCTTGACCATCGCACATGGCAAGGAGCTCTTCTGCGATCAAGCCCTGTAGTCGGGGTATCCGTAGCCCACGACCTGGGACTTCGGCCGGACCCGCTGCTCGACCTTGCCGTTTCCGGTGTTGCCCTCGATCGTGGTGATCGTGCCGTTGCCGTTGTCCTGCTTCACCAGGCCCACGTGGTCGATGCCCGTGGTGCTCTTGCCATTCCAGTCGTAGAAGACCACGGCGCCGGGCTTGGCGAGCGTGCCCCAACGATGGTTGGCCTGGAACCACTTGGCGTAGGTAACGGTGTAGGCGTCCCAGCCGACGGTGGGACGGGCGCCGGCCTTCTCGCCGACCCAGGAGACGAACATGGCGCACCACGGGGCGTTGGCGTAGGTCCGCAGGGTGCCGCCGTCGCGGGCGATGGTCTCCTGCGCGCGGGGCGAGGACATGTACCAGCTGTGGAACGGAGTGCCGCCGCCGGCGGCGTTCTCCGACACACCGATCTGCGACTCGGCGATCTTCAGCACAGACTGCGCGCTCACCTGATGCGCCGGCTTCTGGACGTCGTGATCGGCGGCGAAGGCCGGGGTGGCGGCGAGAGCGGCACCGGCCGCCACGCTCATCCCGACGGCGAACCGGGCCAGTTTTCCGGGCATCAGGGCATGGGTGAAGCTGTACTTAGGCATTACGGGAATTGCTCCTTGCTTCCATGCGCCTACCGGGTTAGCTGACGGGTTCGAGCGTGGAAGTGCTCTACAGGGCGCCCGATCCAGGCGCACCGATTCACCCCGGAGAAAAGTGGGTCCCCGGCTCCGCGAGATCGCGAATTAGGCGGCCGCGTTCACAGACGCGGGTCTCGGCAATATGCAGGCGTCATGAAGCACGCCTCAAGTCCTCGAACGTAAGCGAAGCGCATAGAAAGATGCAAGCCATCCCCTGGAAGGGGCAACAGAAACCCCCACGCCAAAGGGGATCGCGGCAAAATTCTTTACCTGCTCCGGGCGGGATTCGCAGCACGCCGGCCATGATTCGCGATGCGACACGGGTGTGTCGCGCTGAGGACATACCCTGAACGGCATGCGGAAGTCCATGATCGAGGCCGTCGACACCGCGCCCCCGGCCTCCGCAGGGGTGATCGTCGTCGGGCACTTCCCGCTGGAATCAGGGCAGTGGATCTCCCCGCACAGCCACACCCATCACCAACTGGCGTGGACGCGCAGCGGCGTGCTCGGCGTCGCCGTCGCCGACTCGTACTGGATCCTGCCGCCCAGCAGGGCCCTGTGGTTGCCTGCGGGGGTCGTCCACCAGACCGGGGCGACCCGCGACGCGGTGTTGTGCAGCCTCTACCTCGATCCGGAGCGGTGCGCCCTGAACTGGGCGGAGCCCACCGCGGTCGGCGTGGACGGACTGCTGGCCCATCTGATCGGCCACCTCGCCCGCGAGGACCTCGCCGATGACGCGCGCCTGCGCGCCGAGGCGGTGGTGCTGGACCTGCTGCACCCCTTGCCCACCCTGCCGATCGACGTTCCAGAACCCGTGGACGAACGCGTGCGCGCCGTGGCCGACGCCCTGCTCGCCGACCCCGCGGACCCACGGAGTCTCGACGCCCACGCCCGCTCCATCGGGGTGAGCCGGCGCACGCTGACCCGGCTGTTCGTCCGCGACACGGGCATGAGCTTCGACCGCTGGCGCACCCACACGCGGCTGCGCGCCGCCCTGCCGCTGCTCGCCGAGGGCCGCCCGGTGTCGGAAACCGCGCACGCCGTGGGATACGCGACTCCGAGCGCTTTCCTGGCCGCCTTCCGGCGAACCGTCGGCACGTCGCCCGGGCGCTACCTCAACGGGGACGCCGTACATTTCTGACAAAGAAGATTTACCCGGCGGTGAATCCCCGGTCTGGTCGGCATTTCAGGCTTATGTGAGCCTCTATCCCCTACATCACCTTTGCCGCTCTTTAGGGAAATACGTACCTTTATCCGTAGCGGCGTACCCATTGTCGATGCCGTCTTTCACCAATCGTCCCTTGGGGTGATCCAGACCAAGCAAGGAGTCAACACCCTCATGCTCAACACCAAGAACTCCAAGCGCTTGAGCCTGGCCGTCGCCGGCGCTCTCCTGGCCGGAATCACCGCGGTCACCGGCACGGCGTCCGCCTGGACCACCGACCACGGCGCGCCGCACGGCACCCGGCAGGAGGCCGGAGCGCTCACGTACGGCCTGGACATCTCCCACTACGAGCCGCTGTACGACTGGAGCGCCAGCTCGGCCCAGTTCGGCATCATCAAGGCCACCGAGGGCACCGACTACCGCGACTCCTCCTTCGCCAGGCACTGGCGTGAGCTGGGCGACAAGGGCATCGTGCGCGGGGCCTACCACTACGGCCGCCCCGGCAACGACCCCATCGCCGAGGCCGACCACTTCCTCTCCGTGGTGAACGCGCAGCCCGCCAAGCCCGGCGACCTGCTGGTCCTGGACCTGGAGACGGCCGACGGCCAGTCCGTCGACGAGGTCAACGCCTGGGCCAAGGCGTGGCTGTCGCACGTGAAGGCCAAGACCGGGATCGTCCCGATGTTCTACAGCGGCTGGAACTTCGCCAACACCTACGGCAAGGGCCTGGCCGAATACCCCCTGTGGGTCGCCCGCTACGGCGTGGGCAAGGGCACGGTGACCCCGCCCGCGGACTGGAAGTCCTGGGCCATCCACCAGTACACCGACGCCCCCCTCGACCAGAACGTCTCCGTGCTGAGCCCGGAGCAGCTGCGCGCCCTGGGCCGCCACGCTGCTTGAGCGTTCCCTGCTTCCTGGGTGGTAGCGGCACGGCGGAATGACGGACGTCACCAACACCACGCGGATCCACGCCCTGCTGGTCAACCGAAGGTGGATCTCACCCGAGCACCGCGCCCGCCTGCTCTCCGACGCCGCCAAGGCCGCCGCGGAGAAGACCGGCTAGATCCGCCGCTGGGCGTCCGCCAGGTCGCGTAACACGCGTACCGGAGAGACCAGGGCCACGGCGGTGCCGGCGAGCATCAGGCCGGAGCTCACGACCAGGGTCGCCCGAAATCCGAGAGCGGCCCCTGCCGCACCGCCGGGGAGGGCGCCGATCGCCTGCCCCCCGAAGGCGAAGAACCGCCACGTCGCATTGGACGGCGGCGGAGGCCGGTTCAGCGAAGCTCGCCGGTGATGATCCACAGGTGGCCGAACGGGTCACGGATGCGGCCCGAGCGCTTGCCGTAGTCCCGGTTCTCGATCGGCACGACCACCTCGGCGCCATGGGTGATCATGCGTTCGCCGACCGCGTCCGGGTCGTCGACCTCGATCTCGAGGAGGACCGCGGAGCCACCGAGATCACTCGGTGAGAGCCACTCCCACGAGGAGACGGCCGGCGAGACCGTGAAGGACGAACCACCGATGCGGTGATCGACGACGGCGGGCCGGCCATCGTCGCCCAGCGGAGCACGGAACACCTGCTCGGCGCCGAGAGCGTCCTGGTAGAACGCCGACGCGCGATCCGGGTCGGGCACGATGAGACGAGGAGAGAGTTTCATGGTCGAGACGCTGCCTATCTGATCGAAGCGTTCGCCGCCAGAGGTCCGCTCGGCGACGTGGAGGCCGTGTTCGGCGGCACGCACACCATCGTGGTGGCCGGTCAGCGGCTGGTCTTGAACTTCTGGGAACCGGCCTCGGCTTCGTCAGGCGGGTTCGCGATCCCGCGCGGCCGGGCCTTCCGTACGCAGCCACTCGGTGGGCGTGCACCCGGCCATGGCCCGCCACTCCCGGGTGAGGTGCGCCTGGTCGGCGAATCCCGATGCGGCGGCCACCGCGGCCACACTGACCTGCCCCGCGCGGGCCGCGGCCACGAGCCCGCCCCGGGCGGCCTCGAAACGGATGAGCCGTTGGTACTCCTTCGGCGTCACCCCCAACTCGGTACGGACCGCCGTGCTCAGGTGGCGTCGGGAGCACCCGAGCAGCTGAGCCGCCTCCTGCACCCGGGTGGTTCTGGACAACGCCGCGAGCGTGGCCCGCAGTCCATGACGGTCGGTGTTCTCCCCGTATCGGGCCAGGCCGGTGAGCAGGGTCCGTTCGACCAGGGCCCGGCGTTGCGGCCAGGACGAGCAGGCCGCCAGGCGCTCCGGCAGGTCCGCCATCGCCGGGGCCACGTCGGCGAGATCGGCGACGTGCCCGGCCAGCGCCGACGCCGGCAGCCCCAGCAGCGCGCCGGCGCCGAGCGGGCTGAGCGTCAGCCACACGCCGCGCGTGCAGCCCTCCTGCCTCAGCTCGGCCGCGCCCAGGTGGAGCCCGGCCACCACGGCCCGGAGCCTTCTGCCCGAGCCGGGCCGACCGTGCCACGCGATCTCCAGCGAGTCCGCCTCGGGGATCGTGATCGACACCGTGGACGAGGGCAGCCCGCGATGTACTTCGACCGTGCCCGGCCCGAGATCGTAGGCGCCCAGCGTCACCACGAACGGCGCCAGGGCGGCGGACGTCTGATCAGCAGGCACGATGCTCACCCTCTCCACGGTACGGCCGCCGCGCGGTGCAACCGACGAACCGAGCACAGGCGACGTTCGCCACAGATCAGCGGCGGCGGCCTGGCGTTAAGGCGGCGAGCTCCTCCGTGGGCTCCTCGGTCGGCTCCTTGGACGGCTCCTTGGACGGACTGTTGTCGATGGCGCGGGCCCGCTGGACGTCGAAGTTCGCGACAGCCGGCGTGCCGCTGTCGTTCGCGCAGGCCACCGTCACCGTCGCCGGCCCCGGCACGGCCTCCTCGGGCACGGTCACCGCGTCGGTGAAGTCGGCGCCGGCGGAGTCCGCGGTGACCGGCGAGCCCAGCGGGGCGTCGCCCTGCCCCCACCGCACCGTGTAGGCCCCTCCGGGCGGTGGCGGCTCACCGCCGCCGCAGTGCAGGCCGTTCACAGCGAGCGACGCCTGCTCACCCGCGCGCCCGGAGGACGGGCGGAAGGCGGCCTTCAGCTGCGGCACGACGGTGAACACCGCGTCTCGCGACGTCGTCCCGGACACCGTGCAGCGGGTGTTGAGGGTGTGCTCACCGGCCGCCGCGCCGGGCACCGTGATCGTCTTGTGCAGCCCGCCGGGCTTGTCCGTCATGCCCTCGAAGATGGCCTCGCCGTCCCACAACACCTCGAAGGGGCCATCCGCCTCCGTTTCGGGTTCGGCCGGCTCGGTGGCCGGCGTCTCGGCATCCGCATCGCCGGTGGGGCAGTGCACGCCGCTCAGGTGCACCTCGACCGAGGAGCCGGGACGGCCCCAGGTGGGCGAGATGCTCGGCGGGCTGGCCGCCCGCCCCTGTAGTGCGACCGCCCGCCCCTGTTCTGCGACCGGCCGCCCCAGTAGTGCGGCTGCCCACCCCTGTTGTGCGACCGGCCACGCCTGTTGTGCGACTGGCCGCGCCTGTGCGGCGACCGGTTCCGCTCCGTCCGCGACCAGCCGCGGCCCCGCCGTCGCGGCGCCCGCGAGCAGCGCCGCGCCGATCGTGCCCGCCGCGAGCAGTCGCGCGTAGGTACCGAATCCCATGACCCCTCCGCCCCGTTGAGCAGCACCACCGGCCTGTGCACAGTGCCGAGTGTGCTGAGGGAGCGCGTGGCCGTCTTGAGTCGGCGACGACTCAGATCCCGTCGCTTCCGCGCGGAGGTCACCCAGGCTGGGGAGGTTCGATGGCCAGGGCGTGCCGGAAGACGTTGCGCGGGTCCCAGCGGGCCTTCACCCGTTGCAGGCGTGGGTAGTTGTCCTTGTAGTAGAGCGTGTGCGCGGGCACACCCGAGGTGTTCCACTCGGGGTCGGCCAGGTCGGCGTCCGGGTAGTTGATGTAGGAGCCGTCGTTGACCTCGCCGGGCACGGGCACGCCGCCGGTGTCGGCGTACACGTCGCGGTAGAAGCCGCGCACCCAGGCGAGGTTGGCCGCGTCGTCCGCCTCCTCGCCCCAGATCGTCTGGTAGACCGCCTTCATGACCACGTCTCGCTGGGCGATCGCGGTGTCCCCTGGCGCCACCGCGCGGACCTGGCCGCCGTAGCCGACGAGCAGCAGGCCGGCGCCCTGCCCGCCGGTGGAGTTGGTCAGGTTGCGGTAGACGGCCGCGAGCTGGGTCTCGGTGAACGAGCGCCGCAGGTAGCCGGCCTTGAGCTTGTACCGCCGGATGAGCACGTCGCCCGGCTCGCCGCTGCCCGGCCAGGTCATCCGGTGCAACCACGGCATCGTCCGCCGCAGGTCGAGCGCCGGGGTGAGGTCGACGCCCGCGGTCACCGCGGACACGAAGTCTGTCACCATGCCCTCGGCTCCGGGAATGTCCGCGTCGATCTGCGCGAGCAGCATGACGGTTCCGGCGGCGCGGTGGGACGGCTGGATGATCCCGTACAACCCGGCGTACGGTGAGCCGGGCGCGCTGTTGCGCTCGTGCCAGGTCCCGAAGTTACGCAGCAGCCCGGTGAGCGCTTGCTCGGTCATGTGCTCCCAGGACCAGAAGATCACGTGCTGCACCATCCGCCCCGGCGACGCCGGCAGCAGCCGTGACGGGTCGGTGCCGGTGGCGCCGGGCGTGCGCAGCCAGTATCGGGTGACCACGCCGAAGTTGCCGCCGCCACCGCCGGTGTGCGCCCACCACAGGTCCCGGTTCGGGTCGTCAGGCTCCCGGGTGGCGACCACCGCGCGGGCGGTGCCGTCGCGGTCTACCACCACGACCTCCACACCGTACAGGTGATCCACCACCGAGCCGTAGCGCCGGGACAGCGGCCCGTAGCCGCCGCCCGCGAAGTGCCCGCCGGCGCCCACCTCCGGGCAGCCGCCGCCGGGGATCGTCACGCCCCAGCCGGTGAGCAGCGTCCGGTACACGTGCCCGAGCGTGGCGCCGGGTTGCACGGAGAACGCCCCCCGGTCGGCGTCGTAGCCGACCGCGTCCATCGGGGAGAGATCCAGCAGCATCCGCACCGCCGGATCGGCGGTGAAGTTCTCGAAGCAGTGCCCGCCGCTGCGCACCGCGACCCGCTTGCCGGACCGCACCGCCTCCGACACCGCGCGTACCACCTGATCGGTCGAGCCGACCACGCGGATCTCCTCCGGCCGGCCCACGAACCGGAAATTGTTGCCCCGCAACAGGCTGTCGTAGCGGACGTCGCCCGGACGTACCGTCACCGGCCCGAACACCGCCGCGCCGGCTTCCGCCGACGCGGTATCGCCACCCCACGCGCCGGCCACGGCAGCGCCCACAGCAGCGCCCGTCACGGCGGCCGCGCCGGCGAGCGCCCCACGACGACTCACCGGCAGGCTCGTACCCCCGCCCCTCACTTCTGGCATGTGACTCGCTTCCTTCCGATCGGAGGTCGTCAGCCTCTCAATCGGGCAGGAAGCCGCACATCAACCGATGTCATGAGTCGGCGGCTGATTACTCCGCTCCTCCGGACGGCTGATCCGCTCCACCGTTCGGATGACCGCCGCGCCCAGAACCGCCGTGGGACGCGCCGCTCCCCCAGGCGGCGCGGCCGTTCCGCTGGAACGCCACCCCGCCGGGCGGGAGGCCCAGCACCTCGGAGAGCTCGCGTGCTGTCCGGGCGACGACGGCGCCCATCTCGTGCAGGCGGACGGGTGAGGCCGCCCGAGTGACGGACACGCTGATCGCCGCCGTGATCAACCCTCGATGATCACGTACGGGCGCCGTCACGCCAGCCGAGCTGTCCTCCAGCTCGACCTCCGAGACCGCGTAGCCGGACGACCGCACGTGGGCCAGATCCGCCAGCCATTTCTCCTCGCCGCCCACCGCGGAGTCGAGCCCCGAGGGCAGCGTGGCCCGCAGCAGGGTCACCACCTGCTGATCGTCCCACTCGGCCAGCAGCGACCGGCCCGCGGCCGCCATGATCACCGGGACCGAGATCCCTTCCCAGACCCGGTGATAGGCGCGTGACGACGGCACCGACATCAGGGTCAGCACCTGGTGGCCGCGCAGCACGCACAGGTAGGCGTCCTCGTCGAAGGAGGCCGTCAGGCGCCGCAGGAAGGGCGCGGCCACCTGCACCAGCCTGGCCTGCTGGGTGCGAGCGGCGAGCGCGAACAGCCGCCACCCGAGACGATACCGCCTGGTGAGCGGATCTCGCTCGACCATGCCTTCGAGCTCGAGCGCGCGCAGCGCCCGGGAGACCTGGCTCTTCTCCCTGCAGAGCCGCTGCGCGATCCAGCTCACCCCGAACCCGTCAACGTCCCGATCATCGCCGTGACCAGCGAGTATTTCGAGGATCTCCATGTCCCGACGCAGGCCCGCCGAGGACACCGCCGGCTTCTCGCTCATCCCTATCCGTTCATAACAGGAACATTGCACTCGCGTTGCGCTAGTTGCACCCGATTTTGCGCTCATCGCAACAAATCGCATACCTTTGCGAAACTCATGCAAGCGTAAGCGAAGGCGGTACCTCCATGAATTTCAGCGAGTACGTGGTCTCACGCTGGGACACTCTCTCGCTGGCCGCCGCTGAGCATGCCCTCGTCGTGGCCATCGCCATCGCCATCGCCACGGCCGTCGGCGTCGGCATCGGGCTCCTCTCCTACGGCTCCCCCAGAGTGCGTGGCAGCTCGATCGCGATCTCCGCCGGAATCCTGACGATCCCGTCGCTCGCCATGCTCACCCTGCTCATCCCGATCACCGGGCTCGGGTGGGGATCCACGCTTCTCTCCCTCACCGTTTACGCCTTCCTGCCGATCATCCGCAACACGGTCACCGGTCTGCGCGGCTTGGACGCGGCCACCGTTGAGGCCGGCCGCGGCATGGGCCTGAGCCGCACCCGGCTGCTGCTGGGCGTGCAACTGCCACTGGCCTGGCCGCTGATCCTGACCGGAGTGCGCGTCTCGACCCAGATGCTGATCGGCATCGCCGCCATCGCCGCCTTCGTCGACGGCCCCGGCCTCGGCTCGCAGATCTTCGAGGGGCTGTCCCGGCTCGGATCCGTGAACTCGCTCAACGCCACGCTCGCCGGAACGCTCGGCATCGTCGTCATCGCCATCCTGTTCGACCTCTTCTTCTTCGCCGTCCGACAACTCACCACCCCTAGGGGGCTTCGTGTTCGACCGTGATACCGAAGGCGTGCGCATCGAACTGCGCGCGCTGACCAAGCACTATCAGGGGCAGCCCGCCCCAGCGGTCGACCACATCAGCCTCGACATCCCAGCCGGCGAGCTCGTCGTCTTCGTGGGCCCCTCCGGCTGTGGCAAGACCACCACCATGAAGATGATCAACCGCCTGGTCGAGCCCACCTCGGGCGAGATCCACATCGGCGGACAGGACGTGCTCAGCCTCGACCCCGACGAGCTTCGCCGGCACATCGGGTACGCCATCCAGCAGGTCGGACTGTTCCCGCACCAGACCGTCGCCCAGAACATCGGCCTGGTGCCGAAGCTGCTCGGCTGGCCGGCCGACCGGATCGCGGCCCGCGTCGAAGAGCTGCTCGCGCTGGTCAGCCTGGAGCCGTCGACCTTCCGCGACCGCTACCCGCGCCAGCTCTCCGGCGGCCAGCAGCAGCGTGTGGGGGTCGCCAGAGCGCTGGCCGCGGACCCGCCCGTGATGCTCATGGACGAGCCGTTCGGCGCCACCGACCCCATCACCCGCGAGCACCTGCAGAACGAGTTCGTGAAACTGCAGAAGCAGCTGCGCAAGACGATCATCTTCGTCACCCACGACTTCGAAGAGGCCATCAAGCTGGGCGACCGCATCGCCGTGCTGCGGGAGGGCTCGCACGTGGCGCAATATGACACACCCGCCGCCATCCTCGCCGCCCCCGCCGACGACTACGTCGCGGGCTTCATCGGCCAGGACGCCACCCTCAAACGGCTGGCGCTGCTGCGCGTGGAGGACATCACCGCCACCGAGCCGCTGCCGGACTCACACCTTCCACAGGTCGCCGCCGACGCGAGCCTGCGCGAGGCACTGGATCTCATGATGGCCCACGGCACCGACCGCTGCAGCTCGCCCACCGGGGTGCTCACCTACACCGCGCTGTGCGAGGCGCTCGGCACCCGGCCCTCGCCCGAGGAGGTGCCCGCCGGTGACCGCTGAGACTCTCGTCGCCGGGCGGGCCGGGCCAATCGGGCGAGCGCCGAGCCTGCGGCGCTTCCTGTTCACGCCCGTCGTCATCTGCGTCGTCCTGGCCGCCCTGTACACCTGGGTGGGCACGCTGGAGCTGGACTCCATCGAACAGCGCAGCCTCAACCGCGCGGTCATCCTGACCAAGGCCGTCGAGCACCTGCAGATGACCCTCGCGGCCACCGCCCTCGTCGTGATCATCGCGATCCCGCTCGGCGTCGTCGCCTCCCGCTCCAGGAACCGGCTGATCACCCCGGTCATCCTGACCATCGGCAACCTCGGTCAGGCCGTCCCGTGCATCGGCCTGCTCGTGCTGTGCACGTTCCTGATGGGGGTCGGCTTCCAGACCGCGCTCGTCGGCCTGGTCGCCTACGCCATCCTCCCCGTCCTGCGCAACACCATGGTCGGGGTGCAGCAGGTCGACCCCACACTCGTCGAGGCCGCCCGCGGCATGGGCATGACCAGAGGCCAGATCCTGCGCCGGGTCGAGCTCAAGCTGGCCGTGCCGGCCATTCTCGCCGGTCTGCGCACGGCCCTCGTCCTGACCGTCGGCGTCGCCACGCTGGGCGCCTTCGTCGCGGCCGGCGGCTTCGGCGAGCTGATCATCAACGGTCTCAAGCTGAACCGCATGCCCGTGACCATCGTCGGGGGCGTGCTGACCGCGTCCATCGCCTTTCTCATCGACTGGCTCGGTGGGCTCGCGGAAGACCTGCTCAAGCCACGCGGCATGTGACCTGCCGCGTCCCACGCAGTTCCCCAACCCCTATCAAGAGGTGTCCCTGTAATGCTTTTCCGTCCGCTTCGACAGACGTCCGCCCTGCTCGCCGCCGCGGCGCTGACCATGATGACCATCAGCGCCTGCGGCTCAGGCGACGCTGTCGAGGCCGGAAGTGCCGGCAAGGAACTCGAGGGCGCGAAGTTCGTCATCGGTTCCAAGGACTTCACCGAGAACATCATGCTCGGCAATCTCGCCGTACACCTGCTGAAGGCGCACGGGGCCGAGATCGTCGACAAGACCAACCTGGGCGGAACCGTGCCCAACCGCAAGGCCCTGGAGTCCCGTTCGATCGACATGTACTGGGAGTACTCCGGCACCGGCTGGATCGAGTTCCTCAAGAACACCAAGCCCATCCAGGACCCGGCCGCGCAGTTCAAGGCCACCGCGGAGGCGGACCTGGCCAAGAACAAGATCCAGTGGGTCGGGCCCACGCCGCTGAACAACACCTACGCCCTGGCCATCCGCTCCGAGAAGGCCGCGGAACTGGGCGTCAAGACGGTCTCCGACGTGGCGAACCTGGCCAAGACCAAGCCCGCGGAGGCCACGCTCTGCATCGAGACGGAGTTCTCCACCCGCGACGACGGGCTGCCGGGGCTGAGCAAGGCCTACGGCATGAACCTCCCCAAGGACAACGTCAAACTGCTCGACACCGGCGTCGTCTACACCGAGACGGACAAGGGCCAGACCTGCAACTTCGGTGAGGTGTTCACCACCGACGGCCGCATCGCCGCCCTGGGTCTCACCGTGCTGGAGGACGACAAGAAGTTCTTCCCGATCTACAACGCGGCCATGACGATGCGGCAGGAGACGTACCAGAAGTACCCCGCGCTGGAGAAGATTCTGCAGCCGTTGATCGCCAAGCTGGACGACAAGACCATGCAGCAGCTCAACGCCAGGGTCGATGTCAACGGCGAGGAGCCTTCCACGATCGCCGCCGACTGGCTGGGCAAGCAGGGCCTTCTCGGCGCCGGCGGCTCCTGACGAGGGCCGCGATCAGGTCATCGACGCAGGCTCCATGCGAATTCGGTGAGGTCGGCCGCCAGCGCGTCGGGCGCTTCCCACTCGGGGAAGTGGCCGGCGCCGGGTAGCAGCGTGTAGCGCGTGAGCTGGGGCTGGAGGCGCTGCCACCACGAGCGTGGGGCGCGGTACTCCTCCGCCTCGGGCTGGTTGACGGCCACGGGCACCCGCGCGGGCGCGGGCGCCGCATCGACAAGGTCGACGCGGCGATCGACTCGTGGCGGGCACCCGCGCGGGCGCGGGCGCCGCCCCGAGGTGGTCCTCCCGGTAGAGGCGGACCGAGGAGGCGACGGTGTTGGTGGCCCAGTAGATGGTCACCGTGCTCAGCAGGTCATCAGCGTGTGCACGGCACGGGCGATCCGCGGGCGCTTCAGTCGGCGGCGCGGCGCGCCCGTTGGGTGTCCCTGGCGACCGTCCACGCATCCGCTACCGGACCCATGTGCCGGAGTTTGTCCGGATTGACCACGGCCCTGATCGTCTGGACGCGCCCGTCGTAGATGCTGAGCGACAACGTGTTGATGACCTTCCCGTCGCGGTCGTGGAAGACGGCCCCGGGCTGCCCGTTGACGTCGCGAACCTCGATCGTGCCGCCGATCGCGAGGAACGCGGGGACAATGGAGGCGAACACCCGCGCGACGTTGTCCGCACCGGCGATGGGACGCCCGAAGACCGGCGCCTTGCCGCCGCCGTCACCGATCGCCTGTACGTCGGCCGCGAGCACCTCCCGCAGCGCGGCGACGTCGCCTCCGCGTAGGGCGTCGAAGAAGCGTCCGGCGAGTTCCGTACGCTCTCGCCGGTCGGCCTCGAACCGGGGACGGCCCTCGTTCATGTGCCGGCGGGCCCGCACCGCGAGCTGGCGGCACGCCGCCTCCGACCGCCCCACGGCGGCGGCGACCTCCGCGAACTCGAAGGCGAACACGTCGCGGAGCACGAACACCGCTCTTTCGAGCGGGCTCAGCCGTTCGAGCATCAGCAGCGCCGTCATCGAGACCGAGTCGGCCAGCTCCGCCGAACGTTCCGGGTCGTCGTAGGGATCTTCGAGCAGCGGTTCCGGGAACCACTCCCCGACGTACGCCTCCCGCCTCACCCGGGCCGAGCGGAGCACGTCTATCGCGACCCTGGTGACGACCGTCGACAGGTACGCCTGGACCGAGGCGGGCTCGGTCTCGGAGATCACGTAACGCAGCCACGTCTCCTGGACGGCGTCCTCGGCGTCGTCCACGCTCCCGAGGATCCGGTAGGCGATCGAGAACAGCAGCGGGCGCAGGCGCTCGAAGTCGTGGGCCCGGTTCCTTCCTGCCTCCTCCGGCGGGCCATGGCTTTCGAGCGCGGCGCTCACCACGCGACGGGGCCGAGGCGATCGATGAAGATCCCGGTCGGCCCGTCGGCGTCGATCATCGCGAGCTTGACGATCGGGTCGGTGCCCTCGGTGACCGTCAGCTGGCCGGTGTGATGGTTCATGTCGGTGGCGGTGAACTTGCGGTTCACGACTTCCCCGGGGGTGATGGCGTTGAACTTGATCTCCGGGAGCGCCTGGGCGTACCGGACGGTGATCATGTTGAGCGCCGCCTTCGACGAGCTGTAGGCGAGCTCGTGCATGCTCGCGACGGGCTGATCCGGATCGGTCACGACCGCGAAGGAGCCGCCGCCGCTGGACACCATCACCACCCGCGGATTGTCCGCCGCCCGCAGCAGGGGCAGGAACGCGTGCGTGACCCTGATCGGCCCGTACACGTTGGTGTCGTAGACGGAATGGATCTCGTCGGCCGTCGCGTCCGCGGGCGTGACGATCCTTCCCGGCGCGCCGGCGTTGTTGATCAGCACATCCAGCCGGTCGGTGTGCTTACCGACGAGCCGCACGGCGTCGGCCACCGACGCGTCCGAGGTCACCTCCAGCGGGACCATGACCACGTTCGCGCCGCCTTCGGCCAGCTTGTCGGCGGCCGCCTGTCCCCGGCCTTCGTCACGCGAGCCGAGGAAGATCGTCCAGCCCTGCTCCCCGAGCCGCCTGGCCGCCTCGAAACCAAGTCCCTTGTTGCCTCCGGTGATCAGCACCGAGGTCTGTTCTGAGTTCGTCATACTCTCTAGACGAGGCGCCCCGCCCGGCTGTGACATCCGTTCGGTGCCGCCTCTGAGCGGTCACGATTCACTCGATCCGTCCCAGCGGCTCAGGCTCCTGCTTCAGCGCGGAGCGCGCCGCGGGCCAGCTGGGGTCTTCGGGGTAGAGGGCGCTGCGGAGGTAGGCCCACGTGAGGTGCTGGAGCAGGGCGACCTGTTCGGGGTTCTCGTCCGTCGTCTCCTTGACCTCGTAGCCGGGGATTCCGCCGAGCGAGTGTTCCGCCCCGAACAGGGTGAGCAGGTTCTTGCCGCCCGGGCTCAGGAAGAACGGGTCGGTGAACCAGTCCGGTCCCCGAACGGTCAGGGCGGACTGGTCCCGGTCCCCCGCGACCACGAGGGCCGGCGTGGTCATGTCCGCGAAGCCCGGGTTCATGAAGGGCAGATGCTCGACCGCGAACGGCGTCAGGTCGGCCCCGCCCAGACCGGGCGTGGCAAGCAGCACGCCCGCCTTGATCCGCGCGTCGGACAGGTCCTCTCCCGTTCCGTCCGCCGGGTCGAGGACTCGCGCGCCCAGCAACATGCTCGCCGTCTGGCCGCCCCAGGAGTGCCCGGCCGCGGCGATGCGGCTTCGGTCGAGGCGCCCGCCGAGGCCGGGAACGGCAGCCTCGACGAGGTCGAGCCGGTCGAGGACGCGCTTCATGTCCTCGACGCGGAAACGCCAGATCAACGGTGTACGGGGATCGTCGGGAGGAACGTTCAGCGTCCTCGAGTCGAGATGGGTGGGCTGAATGACCACGAAGCCGTGAGCGGCCCAGAAATCGGCCAGCGGGCCGTAGCCGTCCAGGGACCAGCCGAAGCCGTGCGAGAAGACGATGATCGGCAGTTCGCGCCCGATCGTCGGCGCCGACACTCTCACGCGCAGGTCTTCGCCGCGGCCTGGGGCCGGCAGCACTACCGGCTTCACCGAGACGACCGGGGTCGGCGCGCTGATGTAGCTCATGCTCATGGAGAACCTTCCTTTCAGTGGAACTGGGCGGACTTGGCGATGAGCTCGTCGGCGACCCACCGTGCGACGCCGGCGGGGTAGGGCGCCGAGAGGCCGAGGATGACGTGGTGGAAGCCGGCGTCGACCGCCTCGCCGATCGCGTTCCGGGTGGCGCCGGGCTGGTCGTAGGAGACCTGAAGGTAGATCGAGCGGGTGATCGAGGCGGGGTCGCGGCCGATCTCGGCGCAGTAGCGGTCCAGCAGTGCGCCGCGGCTGACGACGTCGTCGATGTCGCCGGCGACGTTCCACAGGTCGGCGTGCTCGGCGACCACGCGCAGCGTCGCGGACGAGCGTCCGCCGATGAGGATCGGCGGGTGGGGGCTCTGGACGGGCTTGGGGTTGCCGAACGCCTCGGTGAGCTGGACGTAGGCGCCGTCGAAGTCGAACGGTTCGGTCTCGGTCCACAACCGCCGGATCACCGTGCAGGCCTCGGCGAGGCTGCCCACGGCGTGCGCGGCGTCGTGGAAGGGCAGGCCGTGCGATGCGTACTCGCGCCCGGCCAAGGGCCAGCTGGGTCGTGAGCCGGCGCCGATGCCGAAGTCGAGCCGGCCGCCGGAGACGATGTCCACGGTCGCGGCGATCTTGGCCAGCAGCGCGGGCGGCCTGATGCGGTTGCTGGTCACGAGCACGCCGAGCCGCAGTCGCCGCGTCTGCGCGGCGAGGGCCGAGAGCAGGGTCCAGCCTTCGTAGGCCGGGCCGTTCGGGTCGCCGAAGATGGGCTGGAGGTGATCGAACAACCACGCGTGTTCGATCTCCGGGATCGTGTCGGCCTCACGCCAGACCCGCAGGAGGTCGTGGTAGTCGACCTGCGAGGGGGCGGTCATGATCCCGAAGGAGGTGTGTGGCATGGGGGTCGTTGATCCTTTCATCATCGGGACCTGGGGCTGCGATAATGCGGCCATCGATGGCATGATGGTTAAACGGAACCGTGTTCCTTAACGATAGGGAACCCCGTTCCGGTTGGCAAGTTCGGGAAGCGGAGGGAAACGGCGCCATGGACGCCAGCAAGGAGGGCGCGGCCCCGCCGCGCAAGCGGGCCGACGCCCGGCGCAACGAGAGGGCCCTGCTCGACGCCGCCGCGGCGGTCTTCGTCACCTCAGGCGTCGAGGCCCCGGTGCGCGACATCGCGGCCAGGGCGGGAGTCGGGGTGGCCACGATCTACCGCCACTTCCCGACGCGGGCCGACCTCATCATCGCCGTCTACCGGCACCAGGTGGAGGCGTGCGCGGAGGCCGGCCCGGCCCTGCTGGCCGGCGCCTCGACCCCGCACGCCGCGCTGGGGCGATGGGTCAACCTGTTCGTCGACTTCCTGGTCACCAAGCACGGGCTCGCCGCCGTACTGCGCTCCGACGACGCCGGTTTCGACGCGCTGCACACCTACTTCCTCGACCGGCTCATGCCCGTGTGCGCCCAGTTGCTCGACGCCGCGGCCGCCGCCGGCGAGATCCGCTCCGGCCTCGACGCCTACGAGCTCATGCGCGGCGTCGGAAACCTCTGCATCGGCGCGGACACCGACCCCCGCTACGACGCGCGCCGGCTGGTCGAACTCCTCATCGCGGGGCTGCGCCTGCCGCGCTGACACCTATCCGGAAGCCAGTTCCGGATGTTTCAGGGCAGGGTGATGGTGACGCTCGCGCCGCCGTCGGCCGGGTTGGCGAACCGGAGGGTCGCCCCGATGACGCGGGCGTGGCCCAGCACGATGGTCAGGCCGAGGCCGTGCCCGCCGCCGCGCTCGGTCCGTCCGGTGCGGAAGCGCTGCGCCTCTCCCTTGTTCAGGTTCGCGAGCAGGTCGGGCGGGAAACCCGGGCCGTGATCGCGGATGACGATCTGACGGGAGCGCACGGTGACCGTCACCGGGGCGGCGCCGTGCGCACGGGCGTTGAGGAGCAGGTTGGCGACGATGCGCTCCAGGCGGCGCGCGTCGGTGACGGCCGTCGCGTCGCCATGATCACCGACAGTGCGCAGGTCGGCGGGCACGTCGACGCGGTGCAGCGACTCGCGTACCAGGTCGGCCAGCGGCACCGGCTGCCGGTCCGGTTCTTCGCCGGCGGCGTCCAGGTGGGAGATCTCCAGCAGGTCGTCCACCAGGCCGCGCAACACGCCGATCCGGTCGCGGACCATGTCGGTGGCCTCCCCGTCGGGCAGCAGCTGGCCGGCGGTCAGCAGCCCCATCAGCGGGGTACGCAGATCGTGCGCGACGTCGGCCGTGAAACGCCGCTCGGCCAGCAGCCGCCGTTGCAGGCTGGCGGCCATGGAGTCGAGCCCGGCGCCGATCTCGGCGATCTCGTCCCGGCCGCGCGCATCGGTGCGAGCGGTCAGGTCGCCGTCGGCGATCCGGCGGGCGGTGCGGGCCATGCGCCGCAGCCGCCGGTTCGGGAGCTCGGCCGCCAGCACCGACAGCGGCACGACCCCGGCCAGGGCGAGCAGCGCGGCCTTGGCCATGTCGCGGTCCAGCGCGTACAGGCTGAGGAGTTCCGAACCCATCGAGATCTGGACGCTCACCGCCTCGCGGCCGTCGCCGCCATACGGCTGGACGGCCCACATCCACGGCTCGTCGCGGTGATCGACCCCGTACCAGACCACCCGCCGGCCGGGCCGCAGCTGGGCTGCCAAATCGTCAGGGAGTTGCCCGACGTGCACCACGTCGTCGGGCGCCCGTGACTTCTCGATGGCCACCTCGGCTCGGGCCTTGCCCATGTCCAGGGCACGCTGCCAGGTCGCCCGGTGCACCAGGAGCCCGACCACGACGGCGACGACGGCACAGGCGAGCGTGACGAGGGCGGCGATCTTCCATCGCAGCGAGGCAGGATTCATGTGACGCTCAGCTTGTAGCCGAACCCGCGGACCGTCTCGATGCGCTCTGCGCCGATCTTCTTGCGCAGGCGCTGCACGCACAGGTCGACCACGCGGCTGTCACCGTCCCATCCGTAGTCCCACACGGTACGCAGCAACGTCGCCCGTTCCAGCACGATGCCGGGATGGGCGGCGAACTCCAGCAGCAGCCGCAGCTCGGTCGGGCTCAGCTCGACGCGTCGCCCGGCCCGCCGCACCTCCAGCGCCCCGGCGTCGATGCTCAGCTCGCCGAAGGTGAGCACCGCGCTCGCGGCGGCCTGCACCGTCGTGGCCCGGCGCAGCAACGAGCGGATCCTGGCCACCAGCACCGGCAGGTCGACCGGTTTGACCACATAGTCGTCGGCGCCGCCCTCCAGCCCGGCGACGATGTCCAGGCCGTCACCGCGGGCCGACATCAGCAGGATGGGCACCTGACTGGTCTCCCGGACCCTGCGGCACAAGCTGATGCCGTCCAGGCCGGGCAGCATCACATCCAGCAGCAGCAGGTCGTGGCCGCCCGCCCGGGCCGCCTCCAGGCCGCTCAGCCCGTCGGCCGCCGTGCTCATCCGATAGCCGTAGCGTTCCAGCGCCAGGCTGACCGACGCGCGGATCACCGTGTCATCTTCGACGAGCAGCAGGGATGTCATGAAAATGGACCATATCTACCGAAGTGCGTTGATCGGTTCCATGCGCGCGGCACGCAGGGCCGGATACAGACCCGCGAGCAGCCCGACGACGGCGCCGGCGGCCGGCGCCATGACGGCCAGCCGGACGTCCATGACCGGAGTCCACTGCTTGACCGCGCAGATCACGACGATCACCACGATCCCACCGGAAGCGCCGATGATGCCGCCGGTCAGCCCGGTGAGGGTCGACTCCAGCAGGAACTGCGCCGCGATATGGCGGCGGGCCGCGCCGAGAGCGCGGCGCAGGCCGATCTCGGCGACGCGCTCCATCACGGTCACCAGCGTGACGTTGGCGATGCCGACCGCGCCGACGACCAAGGAGACCAGCCCGAGGATCAGGAAGAGGGCGTTGACGTCGCCTTCCACCGCATCGCGCGCTCTGGTGAGGCTGGGTGGCGCGATGACCTGGAGGAGGGCCTCGTTGCCTGGGCTGAGCGCGGCCGGCGCCTGCTCGGCGATCAGCTCCGCGGCCCCGAGACCGGTGTTGACCAGGACCCGGGTCACGGTGCTCAGGCCGTAGCGCTCGCCGGCCGACGGCGGCAGCAGGACCGCGCTCGCCAGGCTCTTCTCGCGTTCCAGGTCGCCGAGCACCCCGATGACGGTGTAGGCCTGAGTGCCGATGAAGACGGCCGGGGCCCGGGTCAGCCGGGTGATGCCCAGCAGCTCGGCCGCGTGCCGGCCCAGGACGGCGACCTTGTCCCCCCGGGCGATGTGCCCGGCGTCGAAGTAGCGGCCCTCGATCATCCTGCCTTTGACCGCGGCGGGCAGGCCGGGACTGCTGGAGAGCACGGTCAGCGTCTGGTCGGTGACCCAGGCCGGATCCACGATGTCGTTGGAGCGGACGATGAGGTTGGCGCTCTGTTTCGACTCGGCGAGCGCGGCGGCGGAGACCACCCCGCGCAGCCGGGTCACCCGGCTGACGTCGGCCCAGTCGACCAGGGGGAAGGGGTGCTCGGGGACCTCGACCGTGATGGAGGTGGCGGTCAGCTCGTCGAAGCGGCCGACGATCTGGTTGCCCGCCGTCGCGGCGATGCCCAGGGTGACCACGAGCGTGGTGATGCCCAGCACGGTGCCCAGCGTGGTCAGCGCCGAGCGCACCGGGCGGGCCAGCAGGCCCACCACCGCCTCGTTCAGCAGGTCGCGCGGGTGCACGTCTACTCCTCCGTGAGAACGCCGTCGGTGATGCGCACCCGGCGCCCGGCCCGGTCGCTCACGTCGCTCTCGTGAGTGATGACCACGATGGTCATCCCCTGGGCGCGCAGCTCGTCGAACAGGTCGAGCACGGCGTCGGTGTTCTTGCTGTCGAGGTTGCCGGTGGGTTCGTCGCACAGCAGCAACGATGGTTCGCCCAGGAGGGCGCGGGCGATGGCGGCGCGCTGCCGCTCACCGCCGGAAAGCCGGCCGGGCGGGAAGTTCGTCCGGTGCGACAGGCCTACCCGCTCCAGGGCCAGCGTCGCGCGTTCCCGCCGCCCGGCGCGCGGCGCCGCGCCGTAGACCTCGGCCAGCATGACGTTCTCCAGTACGCTGCGGTGCGGCAACAGGTGGAAGGACTGGAAGACGAAGCCGATACGGCTGCCGCGGATGGTGGTCCGCACGCCGTCCTTCAGCGCGGTGGTCTCGATGCCGTCGAGCCGGTAGCCGCCGCTGGTCGGCCGGTCGAGCAGACCGAGCATGTTGAGCAGGGTGGACTTCCCGGACCCCGAGGGGCCAGCAATGGCGACGTAGTCCGATTTTTCGACTCTCAGGTTGATCGCGGAGAGCGCCCTGACGGGAGGGTGGGCGGGGAACTCCTTGGTCAGGTCGACGAGCAGGATGACCGGCTCAGGCACTGTTGATCACCACCTGGTCGCCCGGCTTGAGGTCGCCGGTCACCTCCACGGCTCCGTCGGCGGACAGGCCGGTGCGTACCTCGACCTCCTTGGTCCTGTCGGGCGCGGTCTCCACCTGCACCCGGGCCTTGCCGTCGGCGGCGGTGACGACCGCCGCGGCGGGGACCACCAGCACCTCCTGGCCGGTGGCGCCGATGGTCACGCGAACCGTGACGGCCGCGCCGGCGAGCTGTTTCAGGCCCTTCATCGAGGCAGGGGTGATCGTCACCGGCATGGCGCCCTGCGTGACGCGTCCGCCGAGTGAGGTCACCGTGCCGCGGACGGTCCTGCCCGTCTCCGTTTCGATGCCCGCGCTCAGACCCGTCTTCAGCCGCTCGGCCTCGGCCACGTCCACCGAGCCCGAGACCACGAAGGTGGAGCTGGTCACCGTGGCGACCGACTCCTCCACCAGCTCGCCCGCCTTGACGGTCGGCTTGTGCAGGCGGGCGGGCAGTTTGGGCAGGAAGACGACCTCTCCCGGCGGGACGGACGTGCCGTAGGTCCTGGAGAACTCGGCCAGCAGCGCCCGTGCCGCGGCCAGGTCGCTCTGGGCGTTGGCCACCTTCAGCTTGACGGGCGAGAGCTGCCTGGCCTGCCTGAGCGCCTGCTCGGCCGTGACGACGGCCTCGCGCGCCACCCGGACGTTCTTCCCCAGCTCGGTCAGCCGCTTGGCCCGCGCGCTTCCGGCCTCCTGCCGTACGCGTTCCAGCGCCGACCTGGCGGCGGCCAGATCCGCACGGGCGTTGGCGACCCGGAGTTCGAGCAGGCGGGTGTCGGCGGGCGGCGCGGACGTGACAGCGGCGGTAGGGCTGGGGGTGAGACCGGGGGTGGGAGTCGCGGTGGCCTGGGCCAGCTCCTGCCTGGCCGCCAGCAGTTTCTCCTCGGCCGCCCGTACGGCGCTCTCGGCGGCCTCGGCCTTGACCTCGTCCTCGGTGGTGTGGTCCTGCCCCTGCGCGCTCTTCCACGCCTGTTCGGCCTCTTTCAGATCCTGCCGGGAGTTGGCGAGCTTGACTTTCAGCGGGAGCACGTCCTTGCCCTGGTCGAGAGCCGTGCGCTCGGTCGTGAGCACTTCCTGCGCGGTCCGTACGGCCCGGCGCAGGTCGTCGCGCTTCTGCCGCAGCTCCAAGGTGGGTTGCTGCGCCTCGTAGCCCCGCTTGGCGTAGAAGCGCGACACCGCGGCGATGGTCGCCTGGTCGAACACGCCGGTAGCGGGCGCGCGGTAGCCGAGCCTGCGCAGCGCCTTCTGCAACTGCCTGACATCGGCCCCCTCGGCGCCGGGGACGATGCCGCGGTGCATCGGCACCGTGCCGGAGAAGACGAACACCGGGCGTCCGTTCACCTCCATCAACACCGCGCCCTCCGCGAGGGTGCCGCGGCGGGGAGCGCGGGTGACGCGCTGAGCGGTTTCCTCGCCGCCCACCACCCCGGCCGGCGACACCGGATGCGGCGAGCCGTACTCCAGCGTGCCGTTGGCCACGACGGTGGCGACCAGCTCGCGCCGCTCGACCGCGGCGGTGACCAGCGATGGCTTGGGCGGTTTGCGCGCCGCCGCCTCGTCGGCCGGAGAGCGCAGCAGGGTGCCCACTCCCCAGCCGGTTCCCGCGACCACCAGGACCACGGCCGAGACGAGCAGCAGCTTGCCGCGCGGGGTGCGCATCACCGCTCTTGGAACCCGTACTTCACCCTGGCCTCGTTGGTGAGCCGCTTCTGCAGGGGGAGGAAGGCCGCGTAGAAGTCCTTGCCGCACTCCAGGTCGACCAGCGCCGACCTGATCTCCTTGGCGAGGTACGGCCTGGCCGCCACCGCCGTGACCTTGCCCGTCTTGCCGAGCTGCTCGGACTGCTCCATCCACACCTCGATGCCGCGCACGCTCAGCGCCAGCGGCTTCGCGGAGGTCACCCGCTCGCCTTCGGACTTCAGGCACTCGGCGAACGGCGCGGCCAGCTCCAGGAGCTTGGGGTCGGCGTCGAGATCCTTGTCGATGTTCTCGATCTCCGTGCTCATCTGGTCCTGATAGTCGGCGACCGAGGTGACCTTCAGGCCGTCCACCTGCCGGAGCGCCGTGACCCGGCACTCGTTCATGATCTTGAGGTAGGCCTCCCGCCTGGCGCCGGAGAGCGTGTCGATCGTCGCCTGGTTGGGGTCCGGCGCCCGCGTCTCCGGCGGCTTCGGATAGACGACGGCGGAGAAAACGCCGAAGCCGTTCTTGCCACGGTCCGCCTTCATCGCGGCGTAGTCGGCGGGGTTCGCGTCGGACTTCTCGGGGGTGCTGACCGAGGGGGTGTAGGTGAAGCCCTTCTGCTTCATGCAGGTGGCGATGACCGTCTCCCGCTCCCTGGCCTTGTCCACCGTGGCACCGCCGTTGTCGGCCACGGCGGCCGGGGCCTGCCCGCAGCCGGTCAGCACCGCCAGACCCAGCAGACCGCACACCAGCACACGCATCGAGGACTCCTTCTCGGTCGGCTCGTGCCGCTCTGCACGACACCGTGGCCACTTTGGAGTCCTTGTTCGTCCGCTCGGTATTGGCCGCGTATCAGCGGCCGCTCAGCTTTGTATCCACTGGGTATCGACGCCGGGGCGTCAGGTGGGTATCGACGCCGGGGCGTCAGGGCGCTTCGACGAGCACGCGGACGTCCCACGGGCCGAGCGGCAGTGCGTCGCCGGGCGCGTGGGCGCCGTCGCCGAGCACGTCGCGCACCGCGACCGGCGCCCGCACCGTCGTCGCCTCCCACGTCCAGTTGTGCAGGAAGCGCAGCCGCCGCCCGTCCGCGGCGGTGGCGCCGGTCGAGGTGACGCCGGGCGGCAGGGCCGTCCAGGGTCCCGCGTCGGGCACGAGCCACCGGAAGAGGGCCTCGGCCAGGGCCGGGTTGGGGACGGTGCCCACGTAGGTGACGCGGCCCTGTCCGTGGGGGTGGGTGGTGACGGCCGCGAACTGGCCGAAGTGCGGGTGCTGGTAACCGGCCAGCACCTCCGCGCCGTCCGCCTGTACGCCGTCCGCCCAGCGGGTGCCGGCCGCGTCCTGCGGCAGCTCCAGCGGTGAGCCGGATGGCGCGTGGACGGGCAGCTCAGCGGGCAGGTTGCTGAACTCGTCGTACCAGGCGCCGGCGGCGTCGGCGAGCCCGGCGGGCTGGACCTGGCGGCGGGCGCGGGCCTCGTGGTCGGCGTAACAGCTACGCGGCCCGACGACCAGATGGCCACCGGCCTCCGCGTACGCCCGCAGCCAGGTCAGCGTGGCGTCGTCGGCGGCGTACAACCCGGCGGCGACCAGCACGGGGTGGCGCGCGGCGAGCGCGGCCGGTTCCTCCGCCACGGCCTGGGCGGTGTGCAGGACCCGCGTCTGGAGTCCCGCGTCGAACGCGCCTCGGTAGAACGGCTCGAAGATGCCCTGGTAGGACCGCTGATCGGGGCCGCCGTCCGGCCGGGCCAGCGCGGGCTGGGCGGCCAGCGCCCACTTGCTGGGCGTGGAGTAGAGCATCGCCACGTCGGCGTCGGGGGTCAGACCCGTGACCAGCTCACCGGCGCTCTCCAGCTCGGCGCCGATGCGGGCGATCTCCCGGTACGCCCGCCCCGGCCGCCCGCTGTGCGGCAGCACACCGCCCCAGTACGTCTCGGTGCCGAAGACCAGCGTGCGCCACTGCCAGTACTCGATCATGGAAGCCCCGCGCGAGACCAGCGTCCAGGCGGCCTGCCGCCACTGCCCGACGTAGGCGGGCTGGTTGATCCAGGACGAGCCGATGGCCTGCGCGTTGGTCTCGGTGACGAGGAACGGCTCCTGACGGGAGGAGTACATCCGGTCGGCGCTGTGGTAGAGCGCCCACGTGTCGTGCGAGGTCCAGTGCTGCGGCGCGTGTTGCGGCGCGGGCAGCGCGAGGCCGTCCTGCATGGCGTAGTACGGGTTGCCCGCGGTGACGTCGAGCCCACGGGTCAGCTCCTCGTCGGCCACCCCCGGCCGGTCGTAGGAGATGCAGGTGGTGACGAACTGCCCGGGGCCGGCGTACTCCCTGACGACGCCGGCCTGCCAGTCGATGAACTCGGTGACCTGTTCGGCCTGGAAGCGCCGCCACGCCTGCGCGTATTGGGGCTGGGCGTTGCCGTCGGGCGTCCACAGGTCGGCCCAGGTCGACAACCGGTGCGACCAGTAGACCAGGCCCCATTCCCGGTTCAGCGTCTCCACCTCGCCGTAGCGGTCGCGCAGGTGGTCGGTGAACCGCTGGAAGACGCCGTGGTTGTGGAGCAGTTCTGGGCCTGGCTCGTTGTCGACCTGGTAGCCGATGATCGCGGGGTGGCCGGCGTACCGCTCGACGACGCGCCGGATGATCCGCTCGGCGTGGAAGCGGTAGGCCGGGTGGGTGAAGTCCATCTCCTGCCGGCCGCCCCACCCGATGCGTTCCCCGGTGCGGCGCTCCCCCGCGATCTCCGGGTAGAGCCGGGCCAGCCACGGCGGCACCGCGTACGTCGGCGTGCCCAGGATGACGGAGATGCCGCGCTCGTGCGCGCCGTCCAGGGTCGGCTGGAGCCAGTCGAGGTTGAAGCGGCCGTTCTCCGGCTCCCAGGTGGACCAGACGGACTCGCCGACCCTGATCACCGAGAAGCGGGCCTCGGCCATCAGGTCCAGGTCGGTCTTCAGCAGGTCGGCAGGGTGGTATTCGGGGTAGTAGGCGGCGCCGAAGAGCACTCGCGGCACAGGTGTTCCCTTCATTGTTTGACCCCTCCGGTGGCGAGCCCGCTCTGCCAGTAACGCTGCAGCATCAGGAACGCCGCGACCAGGGGGATGATCGACAGCAGTGAGCCGGTGACGACGAGGGGGATGACGTCGCCGCTGCCTCCGGCCACCGTGGCCTGCGAGGCCCAGTTGGCCAGGCCGACGGTGACCGGGTACAACGACGGGTCGTTGAGCATGATCAGCGGCAGGAAATAGTTGTTCCAGGTGGCGACCAGGGTGAACAGCAGCACGGTCACGAAGCCGGGGGCGAGCAGCCGCAGCACCACCCGGCGGAAGATGCGGAACTCGCCCGCGCCGTCGATGCGGGCCGCCTCCAGAAGGCTGTCGGGCACGGCTTCCTCGGCGTAGATCCGCATCAGGTAAAGGCCGAACGGGTTCACCAGCGAGGGCAGGATGATCGCCCACGGCGTGTTGACCAGCCCGATCCTCGCGAAGATCAGGTACGTCGGGATGGCCAGCGCCGTGCTCGGCACCATGATCGCGCCCAGCACCAGGCCGAACAGCGCCTTGTTGCCGCGGAAGCCGAACTTGGCGAACCCGTAGCCGCCCAGCGCCGCCAGCACCGCCGCCCCGCCGGCGCTCACCACCGCGTAGAAGGCCGTGTTGAGCAACCACCGGCCGTACACGCCGTCCTGGGCGGTGAACACCCGCCGCAGGTTCTCCGGCAGGGAGAAGTCGTCGGCGAACCAGAGCCCGAAGCTGGAGAACAGGTCGCCCATGTTCTTCGTCGAGGCCACGACCAGCCAGAACAGCGGCAGCAGGAAGTAGATGAGGAAGGCCAGCATGCCCAAGGTGAGTAATGTGCTGCGCCGATGGCCGCCTCCCACCGCCTTGACCGGCTCCGTCGTTGTGGTGGTCATGGCGTCCTCCTGCGGTTGACGGCGAGCTGGACGACGTAGGAGACCGCGACGATGACCAGGCCGAGCAGGAACGACACGGCCGCCGCGTAGTTGACGTCCTGGCTGGTGAAGGCGAGTGAGTAGGCGTACAGGTTGGGCGTGTAGGAGCTGTCGATGACGTTCGGCGCCAGGCGCTGCATCAGTTGTGGCTCGTTGAAGAGCTGGAAGCTGCCGATGACCGAGAAGATGAGCGCCATGAGCAGGGCGGACCGCAGCGCGGGGATCTTCACGCTCCACGCGGTGCGCCAGGCCCCGGCGCCGTCCACGGCCGCCGCCTCGTACAGTTCGGACGGGATCGCGCGGAGTGCGGCGTACAGGATGATCATGTTGTAGCCGGCGAACTCCCAGGTGACGATGTTGGCGATCGAGCCGAGCATCAGGTCGCCGCTGAGCAGGTTCGGGGCGGGCAGGCCGAGGGTCCCGGCGAGCTGGGCGATCGGGCCGAACTCGGGGCCGTACAGGTAGCCCCACATCAGCGCGGCCACCACGCTGGGCACCGCGTAGGGGACGAAGACGCCCAGCCGGATGAACCGCGACAACCACAACATGCCGCTGTCCAGCGCGAGCGCGAAGAACAGCCCGAGCAGCAACATGAGCGGGACCTGGATGAGGAAGAACTTCCCCACCCTGAGCACGCCGTCGAGCAGCCGCTCGTCGCCCAGCGCCCGCACGTAGTTGTCCAGTCCGACGAACGTGGTGCCGCCGATCAGCTGCTCCCTGAACAGGCTCAGGTAGCCGGCGTAGGCCAGCGGCACGATCAGCATGGCGACGAAGACGAGCAGGAACGGCGCCACGAAGAGGTAGCCGGCCCTGGCTCTGCGGCGGTTCACTGCGCTCACTGGGAGACCTTGAAGCCCTGGCTCTCGGCGTACGTGGTGATCCGCTGCTGCCACTGGTCGAGCGCGGCGGAGACGTCGCCCTTGTCGGCCAGGGACTTGCCCACGGTCTCGTCCCAGTCGTTGACCGTCTGGTCCAGGAACGGCGGCCAGGTGAAGTCCTTCGCGACGGTGTCGCTGATCTCGGCGAA
Organism: Nonomuraea insulae; assembly: GCF_042656245.1. Taxonomy (NCBI): domain Bacteria; kingdom Bacillati; phylum Actinomycetota; class Actinomycetes; order Streptosporangiales; family Streptosporangiaceae; genus Nonomuraea; species Nonomuraea insulae. The sequence goes on along the minus strand of NZ_JBHSPA010000027.1, from coordinate 566,758 downwards.
GGTCTTGTTGACGGTCTGGCCGCCGTAGAACTCCGGCTTCTGCTCGACGAACGACTTGTCCGACAGCAGCGCCTTGGTCGGCGGGAACAGGAACTGCTCGGTCGCCATCATCTTCGTCGACTCGGGATCGGTGTTGAGGAACTTGGCGAACTCGGCCGCGGCGATCGGGTTCTTGGTGGTCTTGATGACGGCGCTGGTGGAGCCGCCCCAGTTGCCGGCCTTGTTCTCCCCCGCCGCCCACTGCGGCAGCGGCGCGGCCCGCCACTTGCCGCTGGTCTCCTTGGCGCTGGCCGACAGGAACACCGGCCCCCACGCGGCGGTCAGCCAGGTGGCGTACTTGCCCTTGTTGAGCGCCTGGTACCACTGGTCGGTGAAGTCGGGGTCGGTCGAGACGACGCCCTCCTTGACCAGGCCGCCCCAGTACGCCGCGAGCTTCTTGGCCGCCGCGTCATTGGCCTTGACACTGATCTGGTCGGCCGCCGTCATCTGGAACGGTTTGCCGCCGGCCTGCCAGAGCAACCCCATCCAGGCGCCGTTCTGGTTGGAGGCGAGGTTCGTCAGGTAGACGTCCGGGTCGGCGGCGTGCAGCTTCCTGGCCGCGGCCGCGAACTCCTCCCAGGTCTTCGGGGGCTCGATGCCGTGCTTGTCGAAGATGTCGGCGCGATACAACATGCCCATCGGCCCGCTGTCCTGCGGGACCGCCCAGACCTCGCCGTTCTTGCCCGTCACCTGTCCCCAGGTCCACTCGGCGAAGGTGTCCTTCAGCGCCTCGCCGCCGTACGGGCGCAGGTCGAGCAGGCTGCCGGTGATGGTGAAGGTCGGGATGTACTGGAACTCGATCTGCACCACGTCGGGAGCGCCGCTGCCCGCCTTGAGCGCGGTGCGGAGCTTGGTGTACTGCGGCTCGCCCTGTCCGGCGTTGACCACCTTGACGTCGATGGCGGGGTACTTCTTCTCGAACAGCGCCACCTCCTTCTCGATGTCCGGGACCCACGTCCAGAACGTGAGCTCGGTCGGCGTCCGCATGGCCTTGTCGACGTCGGTCTGCCCGACGGCACCCGGCGGCTTGTCGGCGGCCGGCTGGGTTCCACCGGCGCAGCCGGCGAGGAAGAGGGTGGCGGCGGCCGTTCCGGCGAGCCACGGGGTTCGTCGCAGGGTCATGTCTGCTCCTTGGGGGGTGCGGTTGACTGGCGCACCACGAGGCGCGCTGGCAGGTCGTCGTGGGTCGCCGATCCTGGCTCGTTCTCGATCTGTTCGACCAGCAGGTCCAGGCCGTGCGCGGCGACCTCGTGGAAGTCCTGGGGGACTGTGGTCAAGGGCGGTGACAGGTACGCCGCGGACGGAATGTCGTCCACTCCGACCACGCTGACCTGTTCGGGCACCGCGCGCCCGGACTCGGCCAGGGCGCGCAGCACGCCGATCGCCATCTCGTCGTTGGCCACGAACACGGCCGTGACCTCCGGGTTCACCGCAAGGATCAGGCCCGCCGCATACCCGGACGCCGGAGACCAGTCGCCTACCAGCGGCGGCGGCTCGGCGACGCCGGCGGCCGCCAGCGCCTCGCGCCAGCCGCGCACGCGGTCCCGCGAGGCGAACCACCGCTCCGGCCCGGCGACGTGCCAGACGGTCGTGTGGCCCAGGTCGAGCAGGTGCTCAGTGGCCCGCCTGCCCACCCCCTCGCCGGAAGCGCCGGTGATCACCACCCGGGGACCATCGAGGCCGGGGAGCGCGCCGAAGCTGAGCACCGGGACTTCCGGGTCGATCCGCAGCACCTGGTCCTCGTCGATCGGCTCGGACAGCACGATGCCGTCCACGCCCTGCCCGAGGAGGGATTCGACGGCCTTCATGACGCCGCCTTCCTCTCCTTCGAGGGTGTTGACGACGGTGAACGCGTATCCGATCTCCCTGGCTCGCCGTTCCAAGGCGATCAGCAGGGCGGACGGGCCATACAGAGAGGTACCGAGCGAGACGACGCCAATGCGGTGGAACCGGCCCAGGTGGAGTGCCCTGGCCGCGGTGTTGCGCCGGTATCCGAGCTCGCGCGCCGCCGCCAGCACCCGCCCACGAACCTCATCGCTCACGTACGGCTCGCCGTTGAGCACGCGGGAGACCGTCTTCTGGGACACGCCCGCCAACCGGGCGACGTCGGTGCTCCGAGGGGGGCGGCGCTTGGCTTCAGGCATCAGGGCTCCTTCTGTCTGACTACGTAGTCAGACAGGACCGTATGCCTGACTACGTAGTCAGGCGTGGAGTTCCCCTACCGTGCCTGTCCGGCTCGCCGCTTGTCAAGAGCGCGTTTCACGGACATTTCATGCGCTCAAGAGTTGTCCACCCGCCGCCCGAAGCCCGACAGCCCCTGCTCGTGGTGCTCGATCAGCCCGACCCGCCGGTAGAAGGCGTGGTTGGCGGCGCCGTCCGGGGTGGACTCGTGATCGGTCGTCAGGATGAAGTAGCGGCAGTGCGCGTAGCGCTCCATCAGGTGCTCCATCAGCCGCCGCCCGACGCCCTGCCCCTGGGACCTCTTGTCGACCAGCACTTCCTGGACGTAGCAGATCGTCTCGTCGTCCGACACCGTCCGCGCGAGGCCGAGGAGGTGCCCGGACTCGTCTCTGGCGGTGATGACGAGATGGGACTTCGCCAGGCTCCTGCAGACCTTGGCGATGTCCCGCGTCCAGATGTCCCAGCCGACCGAGTCGTACAGTTCGAAGATCTCAGCTTCGTCGAACGAAGCCTCTCGAGCGATGATTACCACCTAGATGACTCTATAAGGGCAGGTACGGACACCTGTGATCGGTGGTGCCTGCCGGGGTTCGGTCGCGGAAAGGCGTGACTCACCGGGCTGAGCGGGCGCGTGCCGGTTCCTGCCGGTCCACCGCGGACCTGACGCCCCAGGTGGGCGGGAAGTCGATCGTCGTCTCGCCTGCAAGGTCAGCCAGGCCGACGGCGGTGCCCGGGGCGAGCGGGAGGCCACGGTGGCAGGCCCGGCAACACGGGCTCGGTCGCAATCGGGCACAGCGCCGGCTCCGGCATCAGGTTAGCGAACTGCAGGAAGGCCAGGTCAAGGCCGCCGTCGTGAAGCCGATGCACGTGATCCGGCGCCACCCTCGGCGTGCGCGCCACGCAACCGCACGGCGACCTGGGGGGTGGTCGGCGCAGAAGCAGGCCAGGCAGGCCGCGCAGAGGCGGCGACGCAGAAGCGGGCCACGCGGGTCCGCGCAGAAACGAGCCACGCGGGCCGCTCAGAAGCGAGCCACGCAGAAGCGAGCCAGGCAGGCAGCGCAGAAACGAGCCACGCAGAAGCGAGCTGTGCAGAAGCGGGCCAGGTGGGCGACGTTGCCGGTCGGCGGGGGTGACCGGCCAGAGTTCCGAGCTTCAGCCGACCGGCTATGACGCCGCACGCCCCTGCTACGCCGAGAGTCAGTCAGGAGCTAACCGACTCGCTCCTTTTCTACCGATATGTGCGCTTGTAGCATCTGGCCGTGAGACATACGGGATGTGATGCGCCCGTGCTGGAAGAATTGTTCCGGGGCGACGGGCCGCACAACGCCGCCACTCATCGTCTGCGGGTGCGTGACCAACCCCGGGACGACGTGGTACGTCTGATGATCGTGGTTTCCGCATGAACACCGGCCTCGCCGGCAAGCCGCTGGCCACCGGACCCGAGCTGAGCCATCATGCGCTGATCTACCGCAGCACGGAGGAGTTCCTGGCCGGGGCTGTCCCGTTCTGCCGCGACGGGCTGGCCGCCGACGAGAAGGTGCTGGTGGTGACCACCCCGGAGAACATCGAGTCGCTGAGCGCCGCGGTGGCCGGGGTCGAGTTCGCCGACTCTCGCCGCTGGTACGACGCGCCGGGCCGGGCACTGGCCGCGTACAACCGCTACGTCGACACCCACGGGACGGCGCACCGCCGCGTGCGCATCCTCGGAGAGCCGGTCTGGCAGGACCGCGGTCCGGCCGAGACAGCCGAATGGACGCGGTACGAGTCGGTGCTCAACGCCGCGTTCGCCGACCGCCCGGTCTGGATCGTGTGCCCGTACGCTGCGCGGGCCCTGCCCAGAGGGGTTGTGGCGGATGCCCACCGCACCCACCCCCACCTGCTGTCCGGCGCCGGGGCGTACAGGAGCATCGCCTATACCGAACCGGACGCCTTCACCTGCGCCGACGACCACCTGCCACTGCCGCCCCCGCCCGCCGACACTCTGAACATCGCCTTCGACGACGACCTGCGGCTGATGCGCAATCAGCTCACCGTGTACGCCAAGCTGCTGGCTCTGCCGGTCGAGCAGGTCGAGCGGCTGCTGCTGGCCGTCAGCGAACTGGCCGCCAACGCCCTGGAGCATGGTGGCGGCCACGGCCGGGTCCAGCTCTGGGCCGACGGCGAACACCTCGTGTGCGACGTCACCGATCCCGGCCGGATGGAGGTTCCCTATCCCGGCTACCTGCCGCCCTCCCCCGCCGCTCCACGCGGCCAGGGCCTGTGGGTGGTACGCCAGTTGTGCGAACTGGTAGAAATCCGCACCAACGTTGCCGGCGACCACGGCACCCAAATCCGCCTACGCATGTCTCCCGCCTGAACTGCCGTCACCCCCTGAGCTGCCACTCCTGCCCGAGCCGCCATATTCGCTAAACCGCCGCTTCCACCCGAGCTGCCGTTGCCCCCTGACCTGCCACTCCTGCCCGAGCCGCCGCATTCGCTTAAGCCACCGCCGCTTCCAGCTGGGCGTCCGGTTCCGCCTGGGCTGTCGTCGTCCTCTGAGCTGCCGACCCTGCCTGAGCTGCCGTAGCTCCCGAACTGCCGTTCCCGCCCGAACTGCCGTAGCCTGGCTGGTTCCGAGCTCTGCTCAGTGGCGGTGCCTTGGCCGGAATCGCCGTTGGCGTGCGCGTGTCAGAGCGTCTCTACGGACCCCGCCGCCATCGCCATCCCTTACCGCCGCGAAGGTGCTCGCCGGTGATGTCATTCGTGACAGGAGGGGCGTGGCTGAGGTGGCCGCAGTCCGCCATTTCACGTTCGATATGACCGATGTGCTGTGCCGCCGCGGCGGGTGAGGGCGAACCGAGTCTGGTCGCCACCCGGGCCGCTGCCCCCAGCAAGGCGACCGTGGCCGCGATGGCGCTCAGTACCAGTAACCCGCCGCCGGCCTGACTGATCGCGGTGTCGGCGCCCCGTGAGGCGGGCGCGGCCTTCCGAGGCACCGCGGAGTTTCCGTCGTCCCGTGAAGACGCGATGTCTTCGTCGCTCTGAGCAGGCGCGGCGGCTCCGTCGCCCTGAGGCAGCGCCGCGTCTCCGTCACCCGATGTAGGCGCGGCTTCTCCGTTCCCTGGTGAAGGCGCGGCTCCTCCGTCGCCTGGTGATGGCGCGGCTCCTCCATCGCCCTGAGCAGGGGGGATGCCGCCCTCGCTCTGAGGTAGTGCGGCGTTTCCGTCGCCCTGAGCGGGCGCGGTATCTCCGCGGCCGTCAAGCGCGACACCTCCGTTGCCCTCGGGCACGGTGCCTCCGTCGCACCGAGGAAGCGTGGTGCCCCCGCTGCTCTGAGCAGGCGCCTTGGCTCCCTTGGTTTCGGCTGATGCCGCGGTCGCCTGTGCGCCGGTGCTGTCGCAATTCGCGGGGCCGGCGTCGCTGTCAGGTTTTCTCTTCGATCGCTCGCTGCGCCGTGTGGGCCTGGCCGTGTGGCGCTCGCTCACCTGCGTACGCCCACGATCGCGGCCACGCCAATAAGCGCCGTCGTCGTCTTCATCATCGTCGTCGCCGCCGCCGTCGTCGTCGTCGTCATACGCGGCCGCCATGAGGACGATGCGGGGCAGGGGCGTCGGATGCGCATCCTGCCGGGCTATGGGCACCGGCATGGCGGCGAGAACGAATGCGACTGTGGTGGCCGACATCAGCCATCGCAGTGCTTGTCCCATCGTGCGCCCCCTGCTTTGCGACCTGCCCCTATCGTGCGGGCCTGCGGTTGGACCACCGTGAGCAGATCATTAGAGCGTTCTCATGTACTGGCACGCGGACGTACCACCGAGCCCCACGGAACCCCGCGCCACCGCGAGTCGTTCTTCTGGCAGGTGGATGGATACACGAACGTCGGGAGCCGCAACATGGAAGTCACCGGCATCATCTCCGGCCTCATCATCGGCATCGTGATCGGCGTACTGGGGCGGCTGGTCATCCCCGGACGGCAGCGCATACCGATCTGGCTCACCATCGTGATCGGTGTGGTCGCCGCACTGATCGGCACCGCCATCGCCGCCGCACTCGGAGTGGCGGACACCCGCGGTGTGGACTGGGTGGAGCTCGGCATCCAGGTCGCCCTGGCGGCCCTGGGCGTCTCACTCACGGCGGGCCTCTACGGCAGGCGCCGCGACTAGAGATCAGCCAGTACGGCAGGCGCCACGACCAGAGTCGGCCGGCACGACAGGCGGCGCGACCAGAGATCAGCCGGCACGACAGGCGGCGTGAGTAGAGATCGGCCGGTAGTGCGGCAAAGTACGGCCCATCTTGCGATAACGGGGAGGAAAACAGCAGCGCGTCGCTAGGCTGCACGAGCGCGATGACAGAGCGCGACGAAGCGGCGACGGATTGCGATGGCAGGGTGGATGAAGCTGCGAGATCGGCTGCGTTACTGGTTCGACAGGACGATGGATCGCGGCACGCCCGCGCTGATCGGCTGGCTGGGGCTGTGCTCGGCCCTGATGATCGCCGTCGTCACCCTCCTCGTGGTGCTGCTGACCAACGCCGAGGAGAACGGCGGCTGGGCGGGCGTGGCCTGGATGGGCCTGCTACGTACCCTGGACCCGGGCACGATGGGCGGCGACAAGGGCAGCGCGCTCTTCCTCGGCCTGATGCTGATCGTGACGATCGGCGGCATCTTCATCGTCAGCGCCCTCATCGGCGTCCTGACCACCGGCCTGGAGAAGCAGATCGACAAGCTGCGCAAGGGCCGCTCCCGGCTGATCGAGCGGGGCCACACGATCGTGCTGGGCTGGTCGGACCACGCGTTCACGGTGATCAGCGAACTGGTCAAGGCGAACCAGAGCGAGCGGCGTTCGTGTGTGGTGGTGCTCGCCGACCAGGACAAGGTCGACATGGAGGAGCAGATCCGGGCGCGGATCCCCGAGACCGGCAAGACCCGGATCATCTGCCGTTCCGGGAACCCGCTCAACCGCGCCGACCTGGAGCTCGTGAGCCCCGACACGGCCAAGTCGATCATCGTGCTGCCGCGCGCGGGCGCCGACGCCGACATCGACGTCATGAAGACCCTCCTGCTGCTGAACAACCGCGCCTGGCGGCCCCGGCGGCCGCACGTGGTCGCGGCCGTGCAGGACAGCGAGAACCTGGCCGCGGCCAAGCTGGCCGGCGGCGCGTCCGCCCTGGTCATCGATGCCGACGACATCGCCGTACGGCTGGTGGTGCAGTCGCACCGGCAGAGCGGGCTCTCGACGGTCTGTACGGACCTGCTCGACTTCGCGGGCAACGAGTTGTACCTGCGTACGGAGCCCTCCCTGAGCGGCGCCACGTTCGGCGAGGCCCTGCACACCTACGAGCTCGGCGTGCCCATCGGGCTGCGCACCTCCGACGGCCACAGCCTGGTCAATCCCGACATGCGGACCCCGATCGGCCAGGACGACCAGGTGATCGTGCTGGCCGAGGACGACCTGTTGATCCGCCCCACCGCCAAGCGGCCGCCGATCCTGGAGGAGGCCGTCGTGGCCGCGTGCGACCGTACGGCCGAACCCGACCGTACGCTGCTGATCGGCTGGAACGCCCGCGGCAGCAAGATCATCGACCTACTCGACCGGCTCGTCGAGCCGGGCTCGGTCGTGGACATCGCGGCGCCCCAGCGGCCGGACGAGGCGATCAAGCCGAAGCGGGTCAACCTGTCCGTCCATCACAAGACCTGCCAGCCGACCAGCCGGCCGTCGCTCGAACAGCTCGACCTCGGCGGCTACCAGCACATCGTGGTGCTCGCCGGGGACGACGTCGAGCCCGGTCACGCCGACGACCGTACCCTGGTCACCCTCTTGCACCTGCGCGACATCGAAGAGCGGCTCGGGGACCCGTTCTCGATCGTCACCGAGATGAACGACGACCAGAACCGCGAGGTCGCCCAGGTCACCAAGGCCGACGACTTCATCGTGAGCAGCCGGTTGATCAGCCTGCTGCTGACCCAGCTCAGTGAGAACCGCCACCTGCACGGGGTCTTCGCCGCGCTCTTCGACCCGTCCGGCTCGGAGATCTACCTCAAGCCCGCCCCCTCGTACGTGCCGGCGGGGACGCTGGTGAACTTCGCCACCGTCCTGGAGTCGGCCCGGCGGCGTGGCGAGACCGCCATCGGCTATCGCCTTCGCGATCACAGCCAGGAGGCACCGACGTACGGGGTACGGCTCAACCCGCCCAAGGACACCGACCTCGTACTGGCAGATCACGACAGCGTCATCGTCCTGGCAGAAAGCTGAGCCCGAAGCACCCGAAGCGCGCCCGAAGCACCCGAAGTACCCCTCCAAAGCGCGCCGCCCGCGGTGCGTAACCGACTCCAGCCGGCAGGCGGCGCCCAGCCCATAGCGCCCAGCCGGAAGCGGGCCGCGCGCCGCCAGCGGTGCGCCACCCGGGTCCAGCAGGAGGCGGGCCGCAGCCGTATCGGCTGCGGCCCGGGGCTCAGGCTTCAGGGCCCATGCGGCGCTCTACCAGTCGCCGTCGCCGCCTTCCTCCTCATCGCCCTCGAAGATCTCTTCGACGATCTCGCCCGCCACCAGCCCGCCGACCACACCGGCGGCGCCGGCGGCGGCCACCGCGCCCAAGCCGGGACCGCCGCGATGCTCCTCGTGGTGACCGTGGTGACCGTGGTGACCCTGGTGGTGGCCGTACGAATCGCCGTGGTGCTCACCGTGACCGAACCCGCCGTGCCCGAAGCCGTGCCCGTGCTGGGACAGGCCGGCCAGCCAGCGGTCGATCTCGCTGGGCCAGTCCGTACGCATCGCGTCGTCGTGGCTGACCGTGAAGCGCCCGATGGCGTCGCCGGAGTGGCGGCCGGCCCGCTTGTCGGCCTCCAGGACCACCTCCAGCCCGTGCGGCGAGGCGACGAAGGTGACCTCGACCTCGCCCACCGCCGCAAGGCGCGGCGGATAGAACTCGATCTCCTGGTAGAACGGCAGCTCCTGGTGGACGCCGTACAGGTGGCCGGCCTCCAGGTCGGCGGACTTGAACTGGAAGCCGAGCTGGAGGAACGCCTGCAGGATGCGCAGCTGGGACGGCAGCGGCTCGACCGCCACCATGTCCAGGTCGCCCTTGTCCACGGCCTTGGCGATGGCCAGCTCGGTACGCACCCCGAGCGCCATCCCGTTCAGGTGCTGCCCGCCGATCTCGCTGATCGGCGCCTCCCATGGAACCGGGACCTGGAAGTCGATGACCCGGTCCTCGCCCTGCCGCAGCGTGAACGGCCCGGAGACCTGGGCTCGGGAGAACCCGCCGACCCCGGCGCCCTCGCCGTCGCCGTGCTCGATCTCGACCCTGGCCACCAGGCTGAGGGTCACGTGCTCGATGTCGGCGTCGAAGTCGCCGCCCTTGAGGCGTACCTCGCCGGTCAGCAGACCGCCCGGCTGGATCCGCGGGGTGGACAGGACGGTGTCCACCGACGGCGCACCCACACCGAAAGCACCCAGCATCCGTTTGAAGACCACGGCTCGTTCTCCCTGTCGAAGGTCGTGTACGTGTGCCAATCGCCCGCCTAAACGATCAGCCTCCCGGGAGGGTTCCGCCAGGAAGGAAAAGGTGTCCCACGAGGTCATCGCTTTGTTGATCTTTGTGGTGGTTCGTGCCCAGAGTCGGATAACGCCCACTATGGCCTGATCCGCTACAGTGCCTTGGGCGCATGCGGGCGGGCCTGCCTGCATGCGCCCAAAAGAAATCGGGAACTTCACCCCCGGTTTCGGCGTTTTTGGTCATAACGCCTGCTGTCGGATGAGGAAACGGAGTCGCGAGTTCTGTGGAGGAGTGCAGTACCAGGCCGGGCATCGGCCCGGCGCACCACCTCCGCCCAGCGCACCGTCCGCGGCAGCAGTTCGTACGTCGCCGGATGAAGCTCCGGGACGACTCTCTCCCCGCCGGCCATCGGCCGCGTCATCCCAAGGAGTCCTGAAGCCGTGGACGGCTATTGGTTTCAGCTTGCCCTCGTCGTGATCCTGGTCATCCTCAACGCGATCTTCGCCGGTAGCGAGCTCGCGCTGATCTCGCTCCGCGAGGGCCAGCTACGCCGGCTTGAGCAGCAGAGCGCGGGCGGCCGGACCCTGGCCCGCCTGGCCCGCGACCCGAACCAATTCCTGGCCACCATCCAGCTCGTCATCACCCTGTCCGGGTTCCTGGCCTCGGCGACGGCCGCCGTCACCCTGTCGGAACCGCTGGTGCCGCTGCTCGGCTTCCTCGGCAGCGCCGCGGGCCCGATCGCGATCGTGCTCGTGACCATCGTGCTCACCTTCCTCACCCTGGTCTTCGGCGAGCTGGCCCCCAAGCGGGTGGCCATGCAGCGCGCCGAGACGTGGGCGCTGCTGGTGGCCAGGCCGCTGAGTCTCGTCGCCACCGTGTCCCGCCCGATCGTGTGGGCCCTGGCCAAGTCCACCGACCTGGCCGTACGCCTCGTGGGCGGCGATCCGGACCAGCACCGCGAAGAGGTCAGCGCCGAGGAGATCCGCGACCTGGTGGCCGCCCACCGCGGCTTCACCGCCGAGCAACGCATGATCATCTCCGGCGCCGTCGAGATCAGCGAGCGTGTCCTGCGCGAGGTGCTGGTCTCCCGCCGCGACGTCTTCACCCTCGACGCCGACACCCCCACGGAACAGGCCAGCCGCATCCTGGCCGCCTCCGGCCACTCCCGCGCCCCCGTGATCCGCGACAACACCCTCGACGACACCGTCGGCATCGCCAACCTGCGCGACCTGCTCACCGACGAGAGCGCCGTCACCGCCGCGGACATCGCGCGCCCGCCGCTCCTGCTGCCCGACAGCCTGCCCGTCGGCGACGCCCTGCGCCGCTTCAAGAGCGAACGCCAGCAGTTCGCCCTCGTCATCGACGAGCACGGCGTGACCGACGGCATCGTCACCCTGGAGGACCTGCTCTGAAGAGGTCGTCGGCGAGATCTACGACGAGACCGACAGCGACGTGATCGACATCGACCGCGAGGCCGACGGCAGCGTCGTCGTGCCCGGCGGCTTCCCCATCCACGACCTGCCCGACCTCGACGTGCACCTGGGCAACCGCCCCGACGGCGACTACACCACCGTCGCCGGCCTCGTGCTCTCACTCCTCGGCCGCGTCCCCACCGCCCCGGGCGAGACCGTCACCACGAGCGGCTGGACCCTGAAGGTCGCCGCCGTCGACCGCAACGCCATCACCCAGGTACGCCTGCAGCCCGCGGAGAAGACCGCCTCCACCGGCTGACGATCCCCCCTTCTCATGACGATGGCGGCTCTCGGCTGACGTCGGCTGAGACCCCTTCTCGTAGGCGATGAACTGCGGCGGCGCGCATTGAGTGCCTGCGCGCGCCGTCGTCGTGGCCCTCGGCGGCGTGCATCCGCCGACCGTTGGTACGGGCGCGGGACCGCCGCCATGACTCCGTGCTTGGCAGGTAGTGGAAATTACCAGACAACTTGTGGCAAGCGTTTTCCCTGGCCCCGCCATTGCGGCTGAAGCAGAATTATCAATGTCAGAGCGAATCAATCGCCACAGAAAAGAAATGAGTAAAGATGCAGAAGAACAACATGCTCGCCAAGTTCGGTGTCGCCGCCGCGGTCGTGGTCGGTGGCCTGACCCTCGCCGCACAGCCTTCGATGGCCGCGGCCGCCAGCTTCTCGGTGACTCCGGCCTCGGGTCTGGCGGACGGTGCCTCCGTAACGGTGGCGATCAGCGGTGCGGGAGCGAGCGAAGAGTTCAACATCCTCCAGTGTGCGAATGTCGGCTCCGTGCTCGCCTGCAACGTGGACACGGTCAAGACGGCCACGACGAATGCCAGCGGCTCGGCCAGCACGTCGTTCACCGTCAAGAAGACCTTCGCGGGTGTGAGCCCGGAGGGCGCGTCGGTGGGCACGGTGAACTGTGCCACCACCGCCTGCTACGTCAGCACGGGGAACGCTGCCTCCTTCCTCGGCTCCAAGCAGATCACCTTCAGCTAGTGGGTTTATGCACCTAATTAAGTAAAGGGCCACTTCCCGGATTCGGGAAGTGGCCCTTACTCATGTTCCTGCCATTGGCAGGAACATGTTGCCGACCGTCAGTAAGCGGACGGCGTTCACGCCCCTTTTCCGGCCGGCCGCGGCGCAGCATTGCTGTGAGGGACGATGCCAGGAACTGAGGAAGGACCCATCACCATGGCGATCTTGACATCCATGACAACCCGGACCGGACCGCCCGCGCCCGAGATCCGCCATGTCACGGTGGTCGGATGCGGTTTGATCGGCACGTCCGTGGCGCTCGCGCTGCGGGCCGAGGGGGTCCGTGTGACGCTGGCCGACCACGACCCGCGCTCGTTGTCGGAGGCCGTGCGCATGGGGGCGGGCCTCGCCCTGGCGGCCGGCGAGCCGCCGGCGGACGTGGTGGTCATCGCGACCCCGCCGTCCACCGTGGCCGCGGTGCTGCGCGACGCGCAGGCCCGGGGGCTGGGGGCCGTCTACACCGACGTGGCCAGCACCAAGGGGCGGATCCTGTCGAGTGCCGAGCTGACGGGGTGCGACATGAGCACGTACGTTCCCGGGCATCCGATGGCGGGGCGCGAGGTGTCGGGCACCGGGGCCGCCAGGGCGGACCTGTTCGCCGGGCGGAAGTGGGCGCTGTGTCCCGGCCCAGCCACGGCGTTGCTCGCCGCGCTGACCGTGACCGAGCTGGCGGCGCTCTGCGGGGCTCAGGTGTGCCTGCTCTCGCCGTACGCGCACGACCGGGCCGTCGCGGCGGTGTCGCACGCGCCGCTGGTGTTGTCGGCGGCGCTGGCCGCGAGGTTCGCGTACACGAGGGAGGGAGCGGATGTGCTCGCTCTTACGGGCAGGGGGTTGTACGACGTGACGCGGGTGGCCGGGAGCCCTCCCGAGTTGTGGATCGACATCCTTGAGCACAACGCCGAAGCCGTCGCGGACATGCTGGAGCAGGTGGTGGACGACCTGGCCGCGGTCGGGGCGGCGCTGCGGGAGGCGGACGGGAGCGCGCGCTGGGGCGTGGTGGCCGACCTGCTCGTACGGGGGAACCTCGGCAGGGAGCTCATCGTGGACGCCTACGCGCGGCGGGCACCCGCTGAGGGCGTGGAACTGGAGGCGGCCTGAACGTGCGAGCCCCCGCGGCCGTCGAGTCGCGGGGGCCTGAACGTGCGGGCGGCGGGTCGCCACGTCAGAGCGTGCGGGCATCGGGTCGCGACGCCAGAGCGTGCGGGCATCGGGTCGCGACGCCAGAGCGTGCGGGCGCCCCGCGACCGTCGGGTCACGGGGCGCCTGGGTCGACCGCGTGCGTCAGATGTAGAGGGTGTTGGGCGGAAGGCCGCACAGGACCCTGCCGTAGAGCTCGGAGTTGGTGTTGGGGTGCATGAGCGCGTGCAGGTTGGCGCTCTGCACGTCGCGCAGGATGCGCTGGATCGGCACGTCGGAGTAGATGGAGGAGCCGCCGCTCGCCGTGGCGAGAATGTCCACGGCCTCCTTGGCCAGCGAGCACACCGCGCCCATGTCGGCGCGGACCCTGGCCCGCTCCTCCAGTGACCACTGCTCGCCGCGCTCGCTCTTGCCGTCCACGGTGTCGGCCAGGCGCTCGGCATGGAACTGCGCCTGGTCGATCTTGAGTACGGCCGCGGAGACCTGCAGGTGGGTGAGGGGCGCCTCGTTCTGCTGCTCGTACCCGGTGTAGGTGATCTTGCGTCCGGGCAGGCGTTCGAGGAACGCCGCCTTGGCCGCCTTGGCCAGGCCCAGAACGGTGCCGACCGAAGAGGCGGAGGCGACGGGCAGCAGCGGGGCCCGGTAGATCGGGATGCCGGCGTTCAGGCGGGAGGCGTACTGCTCCTGCAGGATCGCGGGCAGCGGAAGCACCCGCTCGGCCGGGATGAACACGTCCTGGGCGACGGTGCTGACGCTGCCGGTGCCCTGGAGCCCGGTCGTGTGCCAGTCGTCGATGATCTGCAGTTCGGACGTGGGGACCAGCGCCATGATCGGCATCGGCTCCTGGCCCGGCCCGATCTGGATGGCCACGATCTCCTGCCAGTGGCTGTGCAGGGCGCCGCTGACGAACCCCCACTTGCCGTTGACCACCACGCCGCCGTCGACCGGGGCGGCCATCGCGGTGGGGCTGAGCGTCCCGCACACCCGTACGTCCGGCGTCGAGAACACCTCGGCCTGGACGTCGTCGGGGAACAGGCACACCATCCACGTGGGAATCCAGTAGACCGAAGCCGTCCACGCGGTGGAGCCGTCGGCCTGGGCCAGCTCGGCCCCCACCTCGACCAGGGTTCGTGTGTTGCACTCGTAGCCGCCGAAGCGCTCGGGAACCCTCATCTTGAAGACGCCCGCGTCGGCCAGGGCCTCGATCGACTCCTCGTGGAGGCGCCGGTTCTGCTCGGCCCAGGGCGCGTTCGCCTTCAGGACCGGCGCCAGCGCGGACACCCGCCGCACGAATTCCTCCCGCGCGGGAACCTCCGTCGTCGTCACCATTTCCTCCTAGTGTTCCCTGGTTACGGGACGCTGAGGCCGCGTGTCCGGCCTCCCAGCGCGTTCAGGCAAGGGATGAGACCTTCGCCGCGGTGGCGACTCTGAGCACCAGTGCCCCCAGATTGGGGTCCTCCTCGAAAATGTCGCCCACCTCGATGGCGATGCCCAGTTCGTCCTCGATGCGCGAGACGATGCGGATCGCGGAGATCGACTCGCCTTCCAGATCGAAGAACGTGGCATCGGCCATGTCGGCCGGCACATCGAGCACGTACCGCCAGATCTCTCCGACCTTTTCCTCGATCAGGGAGAAACTCAGCTCGCTAGCCCGATTGTCAGTCATCCGGTGTCCTCCACTCCCGAAATCCCATCAATGGCGTGTGGCCCGCGAACGGATACCCGCCCTGAATACCGGTTCCTGCCGATTTATCGTCACAGTTTGCGAGTTCGCGTACATCTCTGAAAATGCGCAGAACAGCGCAACCGATCGGGCACTACAGGAGAAAGCCCGTGGTCCGGGCGGAGTTATGGTCGCGGAGGGGTTCGAGGTGGCCGCCGAAGATCCCCGCTTTCATACCGCTGAGTGGAGGACGAGTAAATGAGCGCTACATCGACCACCATCGACGACACGACGGCCGTCCGTGAGGTGCCGCAGCGCATCGTCGCCGCCTGGGCGAACAACGACGGCGAAGCCTTCGCCAGCGTGTTCACCGAGGACGCCACCATGATCCTGCCCGGCGGCATCTTCGTCGCCGGCCGCGACGGCATCCGCACGTTCATGGGCGCCGCCTACTCCGGTCCCTACAAGGGCACGCGGGTGTCCGGCGAGCCCGTGTCGGCCAAGTTCCTCGGGCCGGAGGCCGCGGTGCTGGTCACCAAGGGCGGGGTCCTCACGGGGCAGGAGAGCGAGGTCGCACCGGAGCGGGCCGTTCGCGCCACGTGGGTGCTGGCCAAGCAGGATGGCCAGTGGCTCATCACGGCGTACCAGAACACGCCCATCGGGGCATAAGACCCCAGCACGACGAACCGACCGGCCGCTGGCCGGTCGGTTCGTCGTGTGAGTCGTGCCAGTCGTGCCGGTCGTGGCGATCGTGGCGGTCGTGGCGGTCGTGTGAGTCGTGTCGGTCGTCTCAGTCGTCCAGTCGTGTCAGTCGTGTCAGTCGTGTCAGTCGTGTCAGTCGTGTCAGCGGGCCATGATCTCCACTCGGGTGTCGTCGCCGACCAGCAACCGGTACGGCACCGCATTCGCGGCCGGCTCGATGACGGCCGAGCGCCCGACGATCGAGCCGTGCATCCCGGGGACCTCCAGGATCGAGGCCCCGTCCAGCACGATGGAGTCGCTCAGCCGCGTGCCGCGCAGCACGCAGTCGCGGCCGATGGACACGTTCGGCCCGATGAGGCAGTCCTCGATCAGCGTGTTCGCGCCTATGATCGCCGGCCCCTCGATGTGGGAGCGCACGACCTGCGCCATGGGGTCGAGGTCGACCAGGACGCCCAGCTCGCCGAGCAGCCGCCGGTTGCATTCGAGCACGTCGTCGGGCCTGCCGGTGTCCTTCCAGAACCCCCGGTACTCGGTGGCTCTGACCGGCAGCCCCCGGGACACCAGCCACTGGACGGCATCGGTGATCTCCAATTCACCGCGCCGGCTCGGCGCGATGGCGGCCACGGCCTGGTGGATGGCCGCGGTGAAGAAGTAGACGCCCACCATGGCGAGGTCGCTGCGCGGCCACCGTGGCTTCTCCACCAGCCGCCGTACGGCCCCGTCCGGGCCGAGTTCGACGACGCCGAACGCCCGCGGATCCGCCACCCGCTGCGCCACCACCTGAGCGGCCGGCCGGCGGGCGCGGAAGTCCGCGGCGATCTCGGCGACCCCGCCGGACAGGATGATGTCGCCGAGGTACATCACGAAGTCGTCGTCGCCGAGGAACCCGCGCGCCAGCCGTACCGCGTGCGCCAGGCCCAGGGGCGCGCCCTGCTGGATGTAGGTGACCCGCACGCCGAGCGAGGAGCCGTCTCCGATGACCGCGTCTATCTGCGACGCCCAGGAGCCGACGATGACACCGATCTCGCTCACGCCCAGGTCGCGGATGTTCATCAGCACGTGCTCAAGCACGGGCCGGTTGGCGATCGGGATGAGCTGTTTCGGCATCGAGTAACTGAAGGGCCGCAGCCGGGTGCCGGATCCACCGGCCAGTACCAGTGCCTTCATGGGGAGGTCATCCGCGGGCCGCGACGAATTCCTTGAAGGAGGCCACGACGTAGTCGATCATCTGGTCCGTCAGGCCCGGATACACACCGATGTGGAACGTCTGGGTCATGATGATGTCGGTGTTGGCCAGCCCGCCGACGACCCGGTGCTCCTGGTCGGCGTAGGCGGGGTGGCGCAGCAGGTTGCCCGCGAACAGCCGGCGGGTGCCGATCTTCCGGTCCTCCAGGAAGTCCACGAGCTCCTTGGAGGTGAACGGGGCCTGCGGGTCCACGGTGACGACGAAGCCGTACCAGCTCGGGTCGCTGCGCGGGGTGGCCTCGGGGAGGAGCATGTGCGGCACGCCCTCAAGCCCTTCGCGCAGCCGGCGCCAGTTGTGCCGCCGGGTGGCGCAGAAGTCGTCGAGCTTGTTGAGCTGGCTGAGGCCGAGCGCGGCCTGCAGCTCCGTGATCTTGAGGTTGTAGCCGACGTGCGAGTAGATGTACTTGTGGTCGTAGCCGTGCGGCAGCGAGCCGAGCTGGTAGCTGAAACGCTTGAGGCAGGTGTTGCTCTCCCCCGGCTCGCACCAGCAGTCCCGGCCCCAGTCCCGCAGCGACTCGACGATGCGTGACAGCAGCAGGTTCGAGGTCAGGACGCAGCCGCCCTCGCCCATCGTCATGTGGTGGGCCGGGTAGAAGCTCACAGTGGTGAGGTCGCCGAAGGTGCCGACCGGCTCGCCGTCGTAGGTGGAGCCGACGGCGTCGCAGCTGTCCTCGATCAGGAAGAGCTCGTGCTGGGCGGCCAGTTCGGCCATCTCGGCCACCGCGAACGGGTTGCCGACCGTGTGCGCGATCATGATCGCCTTGGTCTTCGGCCCGATCGCCCGCGCCACCATGTCCACGGTGGGGTTGTAGGTGCCGAGTTCCACGTCCACGAAGACGGGCACCAGGCCGTTCTGCAGGATCGGGTTCACCGTCGTCGGGAACGCCGCCGCCACCGTGATCACCTCGTCGCCCGGCCGCAGGCGGGCGTCGTCCAGGCGGTGCGAGGTCAGCGCCGAGAGGGCGAGCAGGTTGGCCGACGAGCCCGAGTTCGTGAGCAGCGCCTTGCGCCGTTTCATCTTCCGTGCGAAGACCGACTCGAACTTCCGCGCCCTGCTCCCGCCCGCGACCCGGAGTTCGAGGGCCGCCTCGACCAGCGCCAGCCGGTCCTCGACGTCATGCACCGCCCCGGTCGGCCAGATCTCTGTCACGCCCGGCTCGAATTCCCCGGTGGGCGCGACGTCGTCATGGTATTTGCGCACCTCGTCGAGTATCAACGCCTTGTGTTCGTTCATCTCCGGCCCTTCGTCGATGCACCACTCCACAGGATCGGACACCGCCGTTTCCGCTGCATCTCCTGTATTGCGTACCGCGCCGCGCACGGCAAAAGATGCGGCCTGCCGGGAATTGAGCTGTGCTGGCAGCAGGAAATCTACCGGGTTGTGAACGCACGTTACCGGGGAGCATTGATGCGAATCTCGCGCGAAAATGAGCGCCCAAAAGTGGCGGTCATCGGCCTTGGCTATGTGGGCTCCTGTTACGCGGCGGTGCTCGCTGAGCGCGGCTGGCACGTGACGGGCGTCGACACGAACGCTCGGCTGATCGAAGAGCTGACCGAAGGCCACTGCCGCTACCAGGAGGACGGGCTGGCTCCTCTGTTGCAGGCCGGCATCCTGGCCGGGCGGCTCCGCGTGACCAGCGACTACTCCGCCATCCAGGCCGCCGACGTCGTGCTGCTCGCGGTCGGCACGCCGGTCAGCACCGACGGCTCGCTGCTGGCCGACCAGCTCACCGAGGCGTGCGGCGAGGTGGGCCGCCATCTCCGCGCCGGGCAGCTCGTGCTGGTCAAGAGCACCGTGCCGCCCGGCACCACGCGTGACCTCGTACGCCCCCTGCTGGAAGGCGGCGGCCTCACCTGCGGCGCGGACTTCGGCCTGGCCTTCACGCCCGAGCGGTTCGCCGAGGGCACGGCGCTGCGCGAGCTGCGGTCGCTGCCCATCGTGGTCGGCGGCATCGACCAGGACAGCACGCGGAAGGCGGCGGCGTTCTGGCGGGACGCGCTCGGCGTGGACGTGATGACCCTGGACTCCCCGGAGGCCGCGGAGATCGTCAAGCTGGCCGACAACTGGTGGATCGACGTCAACATCGCGCTGGCCAACGAACTGGCCAAGTTCTGCGCCGTCTTCAGCGTGGACGTGCTGGACGTGATCGCGGCGGCCAACAGCGTCCCCAAGGGCAAGAGCACGGTGAACATCCTGCTGCCCAGCGTGGGCGTCGGCGGATCGTGCCTGGTCAAGGACCCGTGGATGGTGTGGGACACGGCCCGCCGGCGCGGACTTGAGCTGCTCACGCCGGTCGTCGGCCGCGAGGTCAACCTGGGCATGCCCGAGCACACCGCGCAGTTGATCATCGACGCGCTGGTGCGCCAGGGCAAGGACCCGGCCAGGTGCACGGTCGCCGTGCTGGGGGCGGCGTTCAAGAACAACACCGGCGACCTGCGCGCCACCCCGGTCGAGGGCGTCATCACGGCCCTGGAGAAGGCCGGCGCCACGGTACGGCTGCACGACCCGCTGGTGGATCCCTTCCAGGCCGAGACGTTGTTCGGCATCACCCCGGCCGAGACCGTCGAGGAGGCCGTCCAGGACGCCGACTGCGTGGCCGTCATGGCCCTGCACGAGGAGTTCGCCACCATCGACTTCGCCGAGCTGCCGGTGGCGGAGACGTGCCTGGTGCTGGACGGGCGGGCCTACTACAGCAAGGAGAAGATCGCCGAGCTGCGTGGCCAGGGCTATGCCTACCTGGGCGTCGGACGCTGAAACCCGCGAAGGGCCGTCGCCGATTCGATCGGCGACGGCCCTTCCTCGTGCGGGGGCACTATCCCGCCAGGGCAGGACGCCGGTTCGCGCGCAGGGTGCCCAGTTCGGCGTCGAGCGCGTCCATCGCGGCGTCGAGCTGATCGTCCGACAGGTACGGCGCGGGCCCGAGCCGCAACATGTGCCCCCGGCTGTCGGCGAGCACGCCCCGCGCGGTCAGCCCGTCGCGCAGCCGCGCCGCGTGCGGTGACCGGAGCGCCAGGAAACCGGCCACGTTCTCCAGTGGCGTGCCGGTGTCCCTGCTGATCAGGCCGCCGGTGTCCATGGCGTCGAAGCGCGCGCACAACCGGGCGAGCTGGCGCTGGGAGACGCCGCGCAGCAGGCCGGGCGTCAGGCCGTGCTCGGCGAAGAAGCCGAACACGCGGGCCGCGCGGTAGTGGCTGGTCGGATCGTAGGTGGCGCCCGAGAAGGCCTGCGCGCCCGGCGGGTAGGCCACCCGGTCAGGCCCCGTCTCCGCGGCCAGGTCGGCGAACTCGGCGAACCAGCCGGTGATCACCGGACGGAACCGCTCGGCGTGCGGCGGGACCCGCAGGAAGCAGTTGCCCTCGCCGAGCTGGAGGTACTTGTAGCCGCCGCCGACGATCCAGGCGGAGGGGATCGCCGTGGCGGAGAAGGGGACGACGCCGAGCGCGTGGTAGGAGTCGACGAGCAGCTGCGCGCCTTCGCGGTCGCACGTTTCCGCCAGGACTCCGAGGTGCGGCACGATCTTGGCGCTCTCGTACATCACCGCCGAGATCAGCACGGCGGCGGTCCTGCGGTCCACGGCCCCCGCCAGCCGCTCCGCCAGGGAGTCGACGGGCTCCGCCGGCACGCTCACCAGCTCCAGCCCCTCCTCCGCCAGCCGGCCGAGCTGGCGGCGCAGCGTGTGGAACTCGCCGTCGGAGGTCACCAGCCTGGGCCGGTCGCCGAGCGGCAGCGAGGACAGGAAGCGGATCACCAGCTCGTGGGTGTTGGAGCCCAGGGCCAGCTCGGCGGCGGGATCGCCGAGCACGCGGCGGAAGCCGGCCCGCACCTCCTCCGCCTTCTCCATGGCGTGGCCCCACTTGTCGTCCACGCCGAGCGCGGCGTCCTGGAAGGCCGCCAGCTGGCCGTCGAGCGCGACGTCCGGCCAGGCCTGGTGCGAATGGCCGGTGAGGAGCAGGCGTTCCGCGACGCGGAACATCGTGTAGTGCGGCGCGAGGTACGCGGCCAGGTCGCTCGTCATGCGCCACGCACCTCCCACAACACGGGGAAGGCCGCGGTGGCGGCGGTGGCGCGCAGGTGGTCGGCGCCGGAGGTGCCGCCGGTGCCGCGCCTGCCCCCGATCATGCGCTGCACCATCTTGCTGTGCCGGTAGCGCCATTCCTGCAGTAACTGGTCCAGGTCGAGCAGGCCCTCCACGACCTGCGCGGGCACCAGGTCGTCCCGGTTGACCTGGACGAGCACCTCGCGCACCTCCTGGGTGGCCTCGAAGGGCAGGGCGGGATTCCTGCGCAGCACCTCGGGAGGGACCGGGTAGCCCTGCAGCGACAGGTAGCGGAGGTAGGAGTCGAGGACGGACGGCCGGTTCATGGCTGCCTCGATGCTCAGCCGTTCTGGACCGCCCTCCTCGTAGTGGTCGAGCGCCGTGCGGTCACGCGCTCCCAGCACCGCCTCCAGCTCGCGGAACTGCGCGGACTGCGCGCCGCTCGCGGAGCCCAGGCAGTGGCGGAAACCGGCGAACTGGGCGGGCGTCAGCGTGTCCATCACGTCCATCTGGTCCACGGCCACCTGGAGCACCGCCACGCCACGCCGCAGCGTGTGCAGCGCGGGACCGCTGTCACCGGCCTCAAGGCGCTCCTGCAAACCGGTCAGCTCGTGCAGCAGCAGCTTGAACCACAGTTCGTAGATCTGGTGCACGACGATGAACATCATCTCGTCGTGCCCCCGCGAGCGTGGCCGCTGGGCGTCGAGCACCCGGTCGAGCTCAAGGTAGGAGGCATACGTCAGGCGTGTTCCCTGGGCCAGTACGGCGCCGCTCATGCCGCCTCCTCCAGGGCTCGCCTGTTCACCTTGCCGGAGGCCGTCTGCGGCAACGCGTCCACGAACATCACATCCCTCGGATACTTGTGCGGCGCCAGCCGCGCTCGCACGTAGTCCTTCACCTCCTGGGCCGTCAACGGCTCGGCGGCCACCACGTACGCGCGGGGCAGGACCAGGCCGCCCGCCCGGTAACCCACCACCGCGCAGTCGGCCACCGCCGGGTGGCCGCGCAGGCAGTTCTCGATCTCGGCGGGCGCCACCCACACGCCCCCCACCTTCAACAGGTCGTCAACACGGCCGCGATAGTGAAAGAAACCGTCGGCGTCCCTGCTCACCAGGTCGCCCGAGCGCACGGTGCCCGGGGCCACGAAGGTGGCCGCCGACTTCACCGGGTCCCGCCAGTACTCCCGCGCCACCGTCTCGCCCGTGATCTCCAGGCGGCCCGTCTCACCGTCCGGCACCGGCCCGCCGTGCTCGTCCACGACCCGCAGCCGGTAGCCGGGCACCGCGGTGCCGAGGCTGCCGACGCGGCTGCCGCCCGGGCGGTTGGACAGATAGATGTGGTACGCCTCGGAGGAGCCCAGCCCGTCGGCCACCTCGACGCCGAACGTCTCCAGCCACCTGCGGTTCAGCTCGGGCGGCAGGGCCTCGCCGGCCGAGACGCACACGCGCAGGGAACTGAGGTCCTGGCGGGCGGCGTCCGGGTGGGCGAGCATGGCGCTCATCATGGTCGGCACGTTGACCAGGATCGTGGGGCGATGCTCGGCGATCAGCTCGAAGATCCGCTCCGCCCTGCTCCGCTCGGGGAAGACGATCCCCGCCGCGCCCACGCCGAAGGGGAACAACGCCGTCAGGTCACGGGCGTAGCCGAAGAACAGCTTGGGCACCGGCAGCACCACGTCGTCCTGGCGCAGGCCGAGGACGTCCCTGGCGTAGCCCTCGAAGCTCGCGTGGGGGCTCCTGGCGGGCAGGACGCACGCACGGGGCGCGCCGGTGCTGCCCGTGGTGAACTTCCACAGCGCGACGTCGTCGGCCGCCACGGGGACAGGGTCCAGCAGGTCGTCCTGCGCGCCCACCACCGAGCCGAAGTGCCGCTCGCCGGGCTGGAGCTCGTGCTCCGCCACGCCGGCCACCAGGAGGCCGTGTGCCCCCGCCGCGCGCAGCCCGTCCAGTGCGGCGGTGTCCGTGACGACGACCCGGGGCTCGGCGTAGTCGAGGAAGTAGCGGTAGTCCTTGGGCTGGAGATAGGTGTAGACCTCGGCGGTGATCGCGCCGATGAGCTGGGCTCCGTACCACGTGGCGACGAACTCTGGGCCGTCGCTGAGGCAGATCAGGACGCGGTCGCCGCGGCGAACCCCCAGGGCGCGCAGCGCGTTGCCGGCTCTGGCGGCCAGCGATCGCAGGCCGGCGTAGCTGAGCGGGCCCGATGGGGTGATGAGCGCGGTCCTGTCGCCGTCGTTCCCGTCGAGGAACCGCTCCGCGATGTTCAGGGAATTCATGGGTGCCTCCTTCACCTCCCACGGTGCCTGGCGGGCCGTGCGGAAGGGAGGCGTGGAGGGGGCAGCAAGATGGGGGTTGATGGCAGGTTTGTGCCAATTTATTGCTGAATGCGGTCTTAGACCTCGGCGATGGCGGCGGAGACCGCGGGCCAGGCGCGGGAGAGCGGGTCGATGAGCTTGAAGTGGCCGACATCAGGCAGCTCGACCAGCCTGGCGGCGGGATTACGCGCGGCGTAGTCGCGGCTCATCTCGACGGGCACGACGCGGTCCTTGCTGCCGTGCACCAGCACCACCCGGCCGTCCTCGCGCCACGGAATGGTCATCGTGTCGACGTGGCGCAACAGCTCGGTACGGCCCCCGACCAGCTCGGTGCCCGCTCCCCCGCCCAGACCGTCGGCCACCGTCCTGCCCACGTCCGACAGGGCAGCCAGGGCCACGACGCCGCTGATCCGCCCGCCCGAGCAGCCGTGCCACAGCGCGAGGTGCCCGCCGGCCGAGTGGCCTGACAGGACGACGGGGCCGCGGGCGGGCACTTCGGCCAGGATCGTGGCGACGGCGGCGGTGATGTCGTCGAACGTGCCGGGATGACCGCCGCCCTCGTGCCCGATGCGGCGGTACTCGACCGAGCAGACGGTGTAGCCGTCGGCGGCCAGGGCGTCGGCCATGGGGCGGACGTGCAGCCGGTCGTACTCGGCCCGCCAGAACCCGCCGTGCACGAGGATGACGACCCCGCGCTCCCCTCCGTCGAGGAGGTCGATGACCTGCTCAGGATGGGGTCCGTAGCGGATGACGCGGTCCGGCGTTCTGACGTGGCGTGATAACAGCTCGTTGTACGGCATAGCGCGACCTTACGGATGCCGGCGGCCACCGCCCATGGCTGCCGATGGCAGGAAGGTGCCGGTGGCCGACATCAACAGGACCGCTCGATTTAGAAGAGTTCGAAGGCGTAGGGCGACTTGTGCCACCTGAACGCCGTCGCGGCCTCGGCGAGCGCGCCGTGCCGTACCTCCTTGACCAGGCCGATATCCACCAGCGCCGCCAGCGAGGTGCCTCCCATGTAGGCCGCCCCGACCGCGCGGATGTCGAGCCACAGCTCGGCGGGCTCCGAGGTGGGCGTGCAGGTGGCCGCGCCCGGCGAGCCGGTCAGCCGCCAGGTGCCCGAGTTCTCCGGCATGAAGTCGTCGGTGACCTCGATCACGACGTCGATCGGCGCCGCGTACCGTCTGGCGGCCAGCGCCTTCGGCACGTCGACGACGCGGATCCACAGCGCGTCGCACAGGTGCGCGTCGAGCTGGCGCGGCTCCCCGACCCAGTGGAACAGCGGCTCGTCGACGCCGACCGCCCAGGTCGAGGCCGAGCGGGTGAGGTCGACGGACAGCAGGAAACGCCACAGCGCGCGGTACGCCTCGGGGGTGGTCGAGACCTGCTCCACCACGACGACGTCGCCGATGGGGCCGTTGGCGGTCCAGTTGCCCCTGACCCGCCACAGGGCGTAGCCGTCGATGCCGTCGTCGCCCTCGTGGACCACGACGCGCAGCGCGGAGGCGCCCTGGCGGCTCATCATCGTGTCGGCCAGCCGGAAGTCCCAGTGCTGCTCGGTGCGCTCCGACCAGCCGGGGCGGTCGGCGTAGACCTGGTCGTACACCTTGACCAGCGCGTCGCGCAGGTCGGCGGCCGAACCCTCGACGATCCTGCCGGGCTCCTCGCCCTTGGGCACGGTGACCTCGCGGGCGTTGACGTTGAGCCCGAGCCTGCGCACCGACAGGCCGTAACCGAAGCGGCCGTAGATGCGGGCCTCGCTGGCCCAGCAGAGCGTGATGGGCTCGCCGAGCTCCCGCGCGTCCTCGAAGTGCTTGCGCATCAGGCGCGTGAGGATGCCCTGACGGCGCACGGTGGCCGACACCGCGCCCCGGCAACCGTGCGCCGCCGGCACGACCGCGCCGGGGACGGCGATCTGGCGGGTGTTCGCGCCGAGGGTGCCGACCACGCGGCCGCCGGCGCGCACGATCAGCGAGCGGGCCGGCTCGAAGAGCGGGCGCTCGGCCTCCAGGCTCTGCGGGTCTCCGTCGATGTTGATGCCCGCGGAGAACACCGCGTAAATGTCGTCCCAATCCTCAGGAGTTGGAACCTCGATCGTCACTTCGTCGTTCAGGGCAGCGTCAGCCATGACAAAAGCCTCCGGATTGTCGATGCCTTTCGTATAGTGACCTGACCGCGTCCCTTGACTCACCTCCTGAAATGCGCATTACCCGGCCCGAGAAGGCACTTTGGGAGATGCCCCGCGCGCCATGCCTACGGCATCTTGAAGGGATCTGTGTTCGGCAGCCGATCCTGTCGGCACGTATTCAGTCAACAGGAGAGCGGAGAGTCCCAATGGATGTGAAGTCGGCAGACGGCACCACCATTGCCTACGACCGGTCAGGTTCTGGCCCGGCGGTGGTCCTCGTTCAGGGAGGGTTCAGCGATCGCACGCACCCGATCTGGGCCGGGCTGGCGGCTGAACTGTCGGGGGAGTTCACGGTCTACAACTACGACCGCCGGGGGCGCGGCGGCAGTAGCGACAACGACTCGTACGAGG
Organism: Nonomuraea insulae; assembly: GCF_042656245.1. Taxonomy (NCBI): domain Bacteria; kingdom Bacillati; phylum Actinomycetota; class Actinomycetes; order Streptosporangiales; family Streptosporangiaceae; genus Nonomuraea; species Nonomuraea insulae. The sequence goes on along the minus strand of NZ_JBHSPA010000027.1, from coordinate 540,927 downwards.
TGGAGCGCGAGATCGAGGATCTGGCCGCGGTGATCGAGGCGGCCGGCGGCTCGGCGGCGGTGTTCGGAGGGTCGTCGGGCGGGGCGCTCGCGCTGCGGGCGGCCGCGGCGGGACTGCCGATCACCAAACTCGCGGTGTACGAGCCGCCGTTCATCGTCGACGGCGCCAGGCCGCCGATCGCCGAGGACTTCCGCGAGCAGCTCGCCACGCTGGTGGCGGAGGGCAAGCGCGGCGAGGTCGTCGAGCGGTTCATGGTCGAGGCCGCCGAGGTGCCCGCCGAACTGGTCGGGCAGATGAAGGAGTCCCCCTACTGGGAGGGGATGACGTCGGTGGCGCACACGCTGGTGTACGAGGCCGCCGTGTGCGGCCCGGGCAACCGGCTGCCGGTCGAGGACCTGGAGAAGATCGAGACTCCGACGCTGGCCCTGGCCGGCGGCGAGAGCGGCCCCTGGATGCAGTCGGCGGGCAAGGCGGTGGCCCAGTCGGTCACGGGCGCCGAGTTCAACGTGCTGGAGGGCCACGGCCACGACATCGCCCCTGAGGCGCTGGCGCCGCCGCTGGCCGCCTATTTCCGCGGCTGATCCAGACGGGCAACGTAGAAGATGTGCTCCCACCTCCTCTCGGTCAAGGATGAATCATCAACGACCGAGAGGAGGTGGACGCATATGGAGATCACTTGGGACCTGGGTGAGGTCGAGGAGAGCGCCGAGGAGTTCGACGTCCTCATGACGAAGGCGTACTAGCCGGTGCGTTCCCGGCGGCCGGGACAACAGACCGGACGTCAACGGGGCGGCCGCCACCGCAGTAGGCCCCGGCGTCCGTACCACTCCCCGGAGGAGCTTCACATGTCACCTGTCCAGGCGGATCTGACGCCCGAGCTGCTTCCGCTGCTCGACGGCGTGCTGCATCTCGCCTGGGTGCGTGACGAAGCGGGGATCAGCGGTGGCGCGTGCGACGCGGACCCCGATCGTGCACGGGTCCGCGCCACGGGCGAGTACGCCCAGCACGTCAGCCACCTGTCGGCCCGCGACACCCTCCTGACCCGGGGAGATCCCGGCGGGCTCACCACCGTCGAACCCGCGGGAACACCGAGTTTCACACCCATGAGCTGGATGGTCGGATCGGGCGCGCGTGACGGTGATCCCGTGGCGGTGCCCGCTCAGACCGTCCTGCTGGGCTGGGATCCGCCGCCGCCGGAGAAGCGGTGGTGCGTGCAGACCTCCGTCGGCACGGCGGCGGGCGACGACGGCGCGCAGGCGGGTACGGCCGCGCTGCTCGAAGTCATCGAGCGGCATGTGCTGACGCGCGGCTGGCGCACCGGCGACATCCTCTTCGAGCGGCTCGACCACCTGCACGAGGCCGTGCTGCCGGCCGGGTTGCTCGACGCCCTGCGCGGCCACTCGGTGAAGCTGAGCACGGTACGCGTGGCCGGGATCGGTCTCGATGTCGTGCTCGCCCTGCTGTATCGGTCCGGGGGCGAGGCGCTGACCTGCGGGGCCGCGGCCAAACCCAGCACCGCGCACGCCGTCAGGCACGCCGCCTACGAGGCCGTCGCCACCAGGCTCGCGCTCAGCCGCACCCGGCCGTCTTCGGCGTTGCAGGGTCGTGAGCGGGCACGAGGGCTGGCCGTGGCCGCCGCCGGACCTGCGCATCTGGCCTTCGTCGAGGCCAGGACCATCGGCGAGGGAGACCTGCGCGACGGGCCCCCCGCGCTGCCGGAGCTCGCCGACCGGCTGTTCGGCCGGCAACCGGCCGAGGTGGCGCTGCCCGACGCGTTCGGCCATGTCGTGCGGCGCGTCGTCTGCCACCGCTCGGAGGTGTTCGACCCCCTCACCCCATCAGTCGACGGCCTGCCGTGCCCTGTGGCCTAGGAGCTTGAGATGCCCGCGTTCACCCATCTCCGCGACGATTCTCGCCCGTTCAACGAGCTGAGCTTCCCCGAGGTGGGCGTGCTCGACGCGGGCGAGTTACGAAGACGCTGGTCGGCCTGGTTCGACCTGGGCGACTCCGCTCCCGTGCCGCTGCGCTCGCTGCACGCCACGTACCTGGCCCGCATGCTGACCGGTGAGTCCGACCCGGTCGCGGCCCACTGGCTCAGCACGGTCTCGGTGACCAGCGCTCGCTACCAGGTGATCGTCCAGGCCAGGAGCCGTGAGCACCTGTGCGCGCACCCGGCGGACCTGCCGCCGGCGCTGCGCACGCCGCGCTGGGATGCCCTGGTCGAGCGGGTCTCGCGCTGGGCGGAGCTGCCGGAGCCCGAGCAGACGATCGTGGTGTCTTTGCTCACCCAGCTCGGATTCCCCCGGACCGTCATGGGGCTGGCCGGGACGCTGTCCATGAGCGCGTCGGACCACCACCTCGTGTACGAGATCGGCCGCGCCGCCTTCCAGCTCAACAGGAAGTCACCGGTGCCCCGCGAGATCTTCGGCCGGCTGGCCGAGCAGGCCGGCCGGCCGGCGCTACGCGTGTTGTCGGCGCTGCAACTGGTCTCCGCGCTGTCGCGTGGACGCGATCACGCGAACGCGGCCCACTGGCTCGGCGTGGCCGAGCGGGAGGTGGGCGAGCTAAGCCGGGAGCCCGGTTGGCTGGCGCACCTGGTGACCAGCCGCCATCACCGTGCCGCCGCCCTGCACGAGCTGTCGGGCGGCGACCGCGAGCCGGTGATCGCGCACATGCGCGCCGCGCTCGACCATGACGACGCGCTGGCCGCACTGATCGACGACGACCCCTTGAGCACCCACTACCAGCGTGAGAACCGTGGGCTGGTGCTGGAGGCCTACCTCAAGCTCGACACCTTCGCGGGCACGTCCTGCGCCCCCGCCGACGCCGTCGACCAGCTCCTGGTCCTCGACCCGGTGGACCCGGAGCCGCTGTACGCGATCGGCGCCTACCGCGCGAGCCGGGAGGACTGGCAGGGAGCGCGTGAGGTCTTCTGGCGGGCGGCCGGCTCAGGAACGTTACGGGGCGCCGAGGCTGCCCGCGCCGCCGTCGTCTGCTCGCGCAAGCTCGGCTTCGAGGGTGACGCTGAACTCGCCCATCAGCTCTGCCTGGAACTGGACCCCGCCGCGAAGGACGCCCCATGACCGCCCCCGCCGTCTTCTCCACCGCCCCCGACTTCCCCAAGTTGTGGGCCGCCACGTCGGTCTCGCTGCTGGGCAACGGGATCTCGTCGGCCGCGCTGCCGCTGCTGGCCGCCACGCTGTCCAGCGACCCGCTCGTGGTCTCCTCGGTGATCGTCGTGGGCCGGCTGCCGTGGCTGCTGTTCGCGCTGCCTGCGGGGGTGATGGCCGACAGGTGGGACCGCAAGCGCGCCATGTGGCTGGCCGACCTGGTGCGGGCCGTGCTGACGGCCGGGCTGGCCGTCGCGGTGGTCACGCAGGTCGTGAGCATCCCCGTACTCATGCTGGCCGGTTTCCTCGTGGCGATCGCGGACACGGTGTTCGACAGCGCCAACGCCGCGGTGCTCCCCAAGGTGGTCTCGGGCGACGCGGACCGTATCCAGCAGGCCAACTCGTGGCTGGTGGCCTCGCGTACCACGGTCGAGTCCTTCGTCGGCCCGCCGCTCGGCGGCCTGCTGTTCACCGCCTCCAGAGCGCTGCCGTTCGTGGGTGACGCGCTGTCCTTCCTGGTCAGCGCGTTGTTCCTGCGAGGCATGCGGGGCGACTATCACGTGAAGCGCGACACGCTCGGCGGAATCAGCGTGCGGCAGGGGATCAAAGAGGGTTTCTCCTGGTTGTGGCGCCAGCCGGTGTTGCGGGCCATCACCGGGATCTGCGGTCTCTTCAACCTCGGCTGCCTGGCGGCCAACGCGATCTTCGTCCTGTTCGCCCAGCAGGTGCTGGGGCTCGGCGCCTTCGGGTTCAGCCTCCTGCTGGCGGTCGGCGCCTTCGGCGCGTTGTTCGGGGCCTCGCAGGTCGGCAGGTTGAACCGCTGGTTCGGCGTCGCGGTCAGCCTGCGCCTGTCGCTGGCGGGCACCGGGCTCGCCTTCCTCGTCGTCGCCGTCGCGCCGAACGCGTGGGTCGCCGGCCTGGGCGAGATCATGGCCGGGCTGGCGGCCGCGATCTGGAACATCAACCAGATGTCCCTGCGTCAGGCGGGCACACCCAACCACCTGCTCGGCAGGATCACCGGCGTGCACCGCCTGGTGACCTACGGCGGGATGCCGGTGGGCGCGCTGTTCGGCGGCGTCCTGGCCTCGCTGCTGGGGCTGCGCGCCTCGTTCGTCGCCGCGAGCGTGATCCTCTTCGGGCTCGCGGTGCTGGCCACCTTCACGATCACCCGCTCACGGGTCGCCGTACTCGTCGAGGGCAACTAAAGGAGCGCACGATGTCGACCAACACCATGGAACGCCTTCTGGCCCATCCGCCCGAGACCGTGTGGGCGGCCATGTTCGCGCCCGAGGCGGCCGAGCACTGGCTGGGCACGGTGGCGAGCGTCCTGCCCGAGCGTGAGGGGGCGGCCTTCTGCTGGCTCTACGACCCCGGCGCGCGCCTGCCCTACGCCTATCCCGGCAGGATCGAGCAGCTGACGCGGCACCGCAGGCTCGAACTGCTGGCCTCGCTCTACTCCTGCGACGCCGAGGTGCGGATGACCTTCGAGCTGATCGATCAGGGCGACGGGCGCACCCGGCTCACCCTGCGCCAGGAGGGTTTCCCCGAGGAGGGACACGGCAGGTTCGAGCGCGACGGCTTCCTGCACCACTGGGACCACTTCCTGGAGTTGCTCGGCGACTACCTGGACGGGACGCCGCACAACTACCACACGATGCACGGAACCGAGCTCGGCGTGATCCCGGTCGGCGCGGTACGCGGCGAGGGCCTGCTGGTGCAGGGCGTGGCGATCGCCTCACCCGCCGACGGCGCGGGGGTGCGGGCCGGCGACGTGATCAGGGGCGCGAAGGACATGCCCTTCGACAGCCTGGACGACCTGGACGCCTGGGTGGAGGCCCACCGCCCCGGCGACACGGTGGAACTGCTGATCGGCGAGCGCGTCGTGCCCGTGACGTTGCGCGCCAAGGTGTATGCGCCTGCCTGACCGGGCGGCCCCCGGGCCACCCGGTCTGCCTGATCGGACGATCCCCTGGTTGCCCGCGCCGTTCCTCCGCTCGCAGGTGGACGGCGCCCTGCCGTCGTTCGCGCTCACCCCGCGGGGCCCCGTGGTCAGCACAGACGCCTGGTCGGGCCGCGACCTCGCGCTCTGGGACGGCCGCGGCTGGACCCGGCTCACCTCGGGACCGCTCTGGCACACCGCGCCGCGCTGGGCGGACGGCCTGCTCACCGCCGAGGTCTACGACGACCTGGCCGCCGAGCACGCCGTCACCCGCACCGTCTGGCCGGACGGCCACGAGCCCGCCGTTCGGGAAACGCACGTGTCCTTTCCGAACGGCCACGAGCCCGCCGCACGGGAAGGGCAGGTCCTCACCCATCCCGTGGTGGGCACGGTGAGTCTGCCGCCCAAGGCGGTCGTCGAGGACGTGGCCACGGCGCCGGACAGGATCGCGATCCTGCTGCGCCGCGGCCGGGCCCGCCGTGTCGTGTGCGCGGGCCGCGGCTGGACCCGCCACTGGGACGGCCCGGCCACCGCGCTCGGCCCCTGGTTGCCGGGTGAGGAGCTGACGCTGGTCGTCGAGTCATGGCCTGGCAGGTCGGCGCGGGCGTGGCAGGTTCACACCGGCGCCCTGCGTCCTCTTACCGAGGCCGGCGCGACGGTGGTGCACGAGGTGCGGCGCGACGGCGACCTGCTCGCGCTGACCTGGACCTCGGGCGACCAGCCGAGGCGGCTTCAGTTCGCCGAGATCGGCGGCCCTCCGGTGCCGCTGCGCGTCACCCCCGGCGAGCTGCCGCCCACGACGCACACCCTGGCGGGAGGCACGCTCCCCTGCGTGGTCCGCGACCCGCCCGGCATGCCACGGGGCACCGTGGTGCTGTTCCACGGCGGGCCGAACGGCGTCAATCTGGCCACCTGGTCGCCGCTGGCGGACTCGCTGGCGCTGGCGGGCTGGCGCGTGGTGCAGCCCAACCTGCGCGGCAGCAGGCTCATCGACCCCGAGGTGTTCGCTCCGCTGCCCGAGCGCTACGGCGCCGACGACGTGGACGACGCGCTGACCGTGCTGCGCGAGACCGCCGTGGGCCCCGTGGTGATCGGCGGGCACAGCTACGGCGGCTATCTGGCCTCCCGGGTCGCACTGGCGGCCCCCGAGGTGCGCGGCGCCTTCCTGCTCTGCTCGTTCCTGCGCTCGGCGGATCTGCACGAGGCCGAGCACGCCATGGTCAAAGCCTTCATGAGGACGGCGAGGTTCGCGCCCGATGACACGCTCGCGGAGGTTCCCCTCTTCGTGGCGCACGGTGACAGGGACCCCCGCATCCCCGTGGACGCCGTCCGCGCCCATCTCCCGCGTCTGCACCCGGACTCCGAGTGGGTGGAACTCGCGGGAGAGGGCCACGGAATGCTCACCGACCAGGCGGCCCGCCAGGTCTTCCCTCGCCTTTTTCGCTGGCTGGACCGCCTGGGGTGAGTCTCAGGGCCGCAGCGGCCCGTGCGGGTCGGCGGTGAGCTGCTCCAGCAGGCCGCCGAACTCCTCGATCATCGCGTCGACCGTCTGCTCGGTGTACAGGTTGGTGTTGAAGGCGAACGACCCCACGATGCCGCCTTCCGGGTCGATCTCCAGGTGCCACATGGCGCCGTCCGGCACGTCGCCGCCGTCCCACTGGGACAACCGCCTGCGGTGCAGCACCGAGTATTCGAGCGCGCCCGCGCTGCCGCGCTCCCCGCCGAGCGGCGACTTGAAGACCTGGAAGGCCACCGCGGCGCTGTCGTCGCGGCTCACCGAGGCCATCAGCTCCGGGGCCACGCCGAGGATCTGCCCGAACGGCAGGTCGTTCGCGTACGCCTCGACGCAGGTCTGACGGGTGAACCCGATGACGTCCCGGTAGGTACGGCAGTCCGTCAGGTCCATCCGCAACGGCAGGAAGTTGAAGAACGACCCGACGGTGTCGTGGAACCGGGCGGGGCCGCGACCCGAGGAGAAGCTGGGCACGACGACGTCGGCGGTGCCCTCGCGCCGGCCCACGTAGATCGCGTACGCGGCGAGCAGCACCATGAACGGCGAACTGCGCGTCTCCTTGACGATGCCCTTCACGGCCTTGGTCACCGCGGCGGGGAAGGTGAAGCGCCGCCAGGCCGTGGTCTTGGGCAGGCCCGCGGAGCGCAGGTGGTCGGTCGTGGTGCCGAGCATCTGCCCGCCGGCCAGCTTGTCCCGCCAGTAGGCCAGCGACCGCTCGCCGCCGCCGTCGTCCGTGCGCTCCCAGTCCACGTAGTCGCGGTACTGCGGCACCTCCGGCAGGGGCGGTGGCCGGTGACCGGTGCGCACGGCGTACCCGTGCGCCAGGTCCCGCATGATCAGCCGCATCGACCACTCGTCCACGGCGGTGTGGTGGGCGACCAGCCCGAGCACCGAGTCGTCGTCGCCGAAGCGGCCGAGCACCGCGCGGACCAGCGGCAGCTCCCTGATCGGGTACGCCTCCGCCTCGGCGTCGTTGAGCAGTTCCTCCGCTCGCCGGTCCCGGTCGTCACCCGGCAGCTCGCGCACGGTCAGCCGGACCCGGGACGGTGGATGCACGATCTGGTGGCCGTCGCCGCTCCGCACGATCTCGGTGCGCAGCGCCTCGTGCCGTGCCACCACCTCGTCCAGCGCCTCCTGCAGCACGCCGGTGTCGACGGGCCCGGACAGCCGCCAGCCGCACACGATGACGTAGCGGGGGCCGAAGGGACCCGCTACGTCGCCCTGGTCGAACGCGCGCAGGAACCCCTGGTTCCACGAGAGCGGAAGCAGCCCTGTGATGCTCACGGTTTGTCACTCCTCGCCAGAGTTCTGGGCTCGGGTGCGCGCCGTGGCGACTTCGCGGGCGTGCCGACGAAGGGCAGCGCGTTCCACAGGATGCGGGCGAGAAGAGCCGGCTTCATGAGCGCCTCGGGCCCGTCCACGAGCCCCGCGCCCCGCATGTAGGCGGCGGCCACGTCGGGGTCCTTGGTGGCCGCCTGCTGGACGAGGCCGAGGAAGGCCTGGGCCACGCGGACCTTGGCGCCGCGCTCGCCCTCCACGCCGGGGAAGCCCATGTCCACCGTGTGCGTCATCTCCCATGGCTGGTCGATGACGTTGCGCGCCAGGTCGTCGAAGTACTGGAACGGGTCGGGCAGCGCTCCGGTGTGCAGGTGCTGGCGGATGACCAGGGCGGCGAGCGCGGCCACGGTCATGCCCTGCGCGTAGACGGGGTTGAAGCAGCACAGCGCGTCACCCGTCACGAGCAGGCCGTCGGGGAAGCGCGTCATCTTCTCGTAGTGGCGCCGCAGCGTCGTCGGGAAGCGGAAGGCGACGGGCTCGTCCAGCGGCACCGCGTCCTGCACGGCCTCGTAGATGTCGGGCACGGCGAGTGACTTCAGCCAGGCGTACAGGCCCTCCTGGTCGGTGGGCGGGTGGTCGCCGAGGATGCCGTAGGTGGTCAGCTCGACGCGGTCGCCGTCGGTCTTGGTGAAGATGGCGCCGCGCGGCAGGTCCTTGTCGGCCACCGGGTTGATCGAGAGGTCGCCGTGGTAGGGGTCGGAGGTCAGCCGGTAGTGCTGCGTGACGTACCCCAGACCGATCTTCGTCCGCTCCTCCTCGATCCGCGGGTAGCCCTCGGCCTCCAGCCAGACCGGCGTGCGGGAGCCGCGTCCCGTGGCGTCGACCACCAGGTCGGCCGCGATGACGTGCGCTTCCCCCTCACCGTCGAGCGACTGCACCCTGGCGCCGGTGACCCGGCTCCTGTCCGGGGTGAACTCCAGGCCGAGGATGTCGTGACGCTCGGCGAAGACCACGCCGGGCAGGGCACTGGTCCGTTCCCTGATGTGGTGCTCCAGCTTGGGGCGGCTGGCCGCCACACACACCAGACCGGCGTGGTAGCGCTGGAGCGGCTTGCCGTGGAAATACCAGCGGACGTCACCGGCCAGGTCGCCGGTCGGCACGCCGTCCGCGAACAGGCCCTCGGTGATACCGGGATACAGCTCCTCCATGGCCTGCTGGCCGCGGGCCAGCAGCCCGTTGATGTGCCGGCTCTGCGGACATCCGCGCCGCGGGCCCTGCACACCGATCAATTCGTCGCGGTCGACGATGACCACCTCGTCGTAGGCGTCTGAAAGCACTCTTGCGGCAAAAAGCCCCGCGAGACTGCCGCCGAGCACCACCGCACGGGTCTTGGTCACATCACCCATCGGATCGCCTCCTGCGCTTAATCATTCACCACAGAGTCACATCGGAGCCGACGGGTAACATCTTCTGAATTGCGCACCGCGCGACAGCGCAATTCATCAGAAATTCCGGATGGGGCGCCGTGTGATTCTGGCCCCATGAACGAGTTTTCCGAGAATGCGTTTCTCATCACCGGCGGCGGCAGCGGCATGGGGCTGGCCACCGCACAGCGGCTCGTGGCCGAGGGCGCGCGCGTCGCGCTCGCGGGACGCAGCCCCGAGCGCCTCGACAAGGCGGTTCGCGAGCTCGACGCCGGCGACCAGGTGCTCGCCGTGCCCACCGACGTGTCGAAGCTGGACGAGCTCGGCGCGCTGGTGTCGGCGATCGAGCAGAAGTTCGGCCGGCTCGACGGCGTGTTCGCCAACGCGGGCGCGGCCGGCTTCTCCCGCAGCGGCGACGTCACCGAGCAGGCCTTCGACGACGTCATCGCCACCAACCTCAAGGGCGTCTACTTCACCATTCAGCAGGCCGTGCGGCTGATGAGCGACGGCGGGTCCGTCGTGGTCAACGGGTCCTGGCTGGCGCATCGCGGACTGGCCTTCACCTCGGTGTACGCGGCCAGCAAGGCCGGCGTGATCAACCTGATCCGCACGCTGGCGGCCGACCTGGCGCCCAGCGGTATCCGGGTCAACGCGATCAGCCCCGGCTACATCGTCACCGAGATGTTCGAGGCGATCTCCAGCACGCCTGAGGCGCAGGAGGCGTGCCGGGCGCAGGTGGCGCTCGGCCGGCTCGGCACCCCCGAGGACGTGGCGGACGCCGCGGCGTTCCTGCTGTCGCCCCGTTCGTCCTACATCACCGGGCAAGAGCTGCGGGTGGACGGCGGACTCACCACTTCCGTGCCGCTGTAAAGCGAGATAGTCGCGAAATTCGCGCTATCTCCGCACGTGGAGAGATGCGGCGGGCTGACGGCCGCGCAAAGGATGAAGCAGGGCATTCCACGAGAAAGGAACCCGACGTGTCCTCCACACCCCCTGCCATGCGCGGAGATCTCAAGGAAGAGCCCGCCGCGCCCCCCATCGGCGCGCTGACCAACTGAAAGGAAGGGACATCGATGGACGTGAACGCACAAGCGAAGGCCGGGACGCGCGAGTGGCTGGCTCTGGCCATCCTGGCCCTGCCCACCCTGCTCCTCTCGCTCGACATGAGCGTGCTCTACCTGGCTCTGCCGCACCTGAGCTCACAGCTCGGCGCCACGCTCACCCAGCAGCTGTGGATCACCGACATCTACGGCTTCGTCATCGGCGGGCTCCTGGTCACCATGGGCCGGCTCGGTGACCTCGTCGGACGGCGCAGGCTGCTGATCATCGGCGCCGCCGCCTTCACGGCCGCGTCGGTGCTCGCCGCCTACTCCACCAGCGCCGAGATGCTCATCATCGCCCGCGCGCTGCTCGGTGTCGCCGGCGCCACCATCATGCCGTCGACGATGTCGCTGCTGATGAACATCTTCAAGGATCCCAAGCAGATGGGCACCGCACTCTCGGTGTGGATGGCCTGCTTCATGGGCGGCGTCGCGCTCGGGCCCGTGATCGGCGGGGCCATGCTGGAGAACTTCTGGTGGGGGTCGGTGTTCCTGCTCGCCGTGCCCATCATGGGGCTGCTGCTCGCGACGGGACCCGTACTGCTGCCCGAGCACCGCGACCCCAACGGCGGCCGGCTCGACCTGCCCAGCGTCGCACTGTCGCTCGCGGCCATCCTGCCCTTCGTCTACGGGCTGAAGGAGCTGGCCAAGCACGGCTGGCAGCTGTGGTACGTCGTGGCCGTCGTGGCGGGGCTCGCCTTCGCCGTGGCGTTCGTCCGGCGGCAGCGCAAGCTGGAATCTCCGCTGCTCGACCTGCGGCTGTTCAAGCAGCCGATCTTCCGGGCGGCAGTGTCGATCATGGTGCTCGGCGGCGTGGTCAACGGCAGCTTCTTCCTGGTCAGCATGTTCCTGCAGACCGTGGTCGGCCTGTCGCCGCTGACGACGGGCCTGTGGGTGGTGCCCTCGACCGCGGCCACCATCGCGAGCGTGCTCCTGTCGCCCATGGTGGCGCGGAAGCTGCGCCCGGGATACGTCATCGCGGCCGGCTTGGTGATCATGGCGATCGGCTACTTCGTGCTGAGCCAGGTCGACACCTCCTCGGGTGTGGGCGTGGTGCTGGCCGGCCTGGTCATCGGCTCCATCGGCGCGGGGCCGATGGGCGCGCTCGGCAACGCGCTGATCTTCGGTTCCATCCCTCCCGAGCAGGCGGGATCCGCCTCCGCGGTCTCGGAGACCGGCGGCGAGCTGGGCATCGCGCTGGGCATCGCCACGCTGGGCAGCATCGGCACCGCGGTCTACAGCGTCCAGATCGCCGGGACCCTGCCCCCGTCCCTGCCGCCGGCCGTCGCCGACACGGCGGGCGAGGGCATCGCGGGCGCGATCAACGCGGCCGGGCAGGTGGCCGGCCCCGTGGCCACCGACCTGCTCGCCGCCGCCCGCGAGGCCTTCACCACGTCGGTGAGCGTCGCCACGGGCGTCAGCGCCGTCCTCGCCCTGGCGCTGGCCGTGGTCGCGGTGATCACGCTCAGGAAGGTGCCGCCGACCGGCCAGGGAGAGGAAGCCGAGCAGGCTCCCACAGAGGAGCCTGAATCGGCCAACGTCTGACCCGTTCCGAATTGATGAGATCCATGGGAGACCACAGTGGAAAGACGCTGCCCCGTTCTCGACACCACCGGCCGTGACATCCATACGGAAGCCGACATCCTGCGCGCCCAGGGTCAGGCAGTCCAGGTGGAGCTCCCCGGAGGAGTGCTCGCCTGGTCGGTCAACAGCCATGAGGCGATCAGGCATCTGCTGGCCGAGCCGAACGTCACCAAGAGCGCGCGCAATCACTGGCCCGCGTTCATCAACGGGGAGATCCCGCCCGACTGGGAGATGATCAGCTGGATCGCCATGGACAACATGGTCACCTCGTACGGCAAGGACCATGTCAGGCTGCGCAGGCTGGTCGGCAAGGCGTTCACGCCGCGCAGGACCGAGGCGATCAAGCCGCGCATCACCGCGCTCACCGATCTCCTGCTGGACGCGCTGTCGGCCACGGAGCCCGGTGAGGTCGTGGACCTGCGCGAACGCTTCGCCTACCCCCTGCCCGCCATGCTGGTCGCGGACCTGATCGGCATGTCGGAGGAGGCGCGCGCGGCGACCGCCAAGGTCATCGACATGATGGTCGACACGACGGTGACGCCGGAGCAGGCGCAGGGGATCCTGGCCGGGTGGCGCGGCGCGATGGAAGAGCTCATCGCGGAGAAGCGCGCCCATCCGGGCGAGGACATCACCACCGACCTGGTGACGGCGCGTGACGGGGACGGTTCGCGGCTGTCCGAGGTGGAGCTCACCGACACGATCTTCGCGATCCTCGGCGCCGGCTCGGAGACCACGATCAACTTCTTCGACAACGCGATCACCGCGCTGCTCAGTCACCCCGAGCAGCTCGAACTGGTCAGGTCGGGCCAGAGGACGTGGGACGACGTGATCGACGAGACCCTGCGGGTGGAGTCGCCGCTGGCGCACCTGCCGCTGCGGTACGCGGTCACCGACATCCACCTCGACGGCGTCACGATCCCGCAGGGCGACCCCATTCTCATCAACTACGCGGCCGTGGGCCGGGACCCGGCGCTGCACGGGGCCGACGCGGGCCGTTTCGACCTCACCCGCGACAACAAGGAGCACCTGTCGTTCGGGTACGGCCCGCACTTCTGCCTCGGGGCCTCGATCGCCAGGTCGGTGGCCACGATCGGGCTGTCGTCGCTGTTCTCCAGGTTCCCCGAGCTCAACCTGGCGGTGGACCGGCGGGAGCTGACGCCGCTGCCGACGTTCATCATGAACGGTCACCGCGCGCTGCCGGTGCGCCTGACCGCGCCCGTCCCCGCGACGGTGTCGTAAGACGAAAGCACAAGAGCCTCCGCGCCGGTCACGGGGCGGAGGCTCTCGTTCGTTCAGGCGGCGGCGACGCCGGAGTCGGGCTGGGCGAGCCACCACGGGTTCGCCCTGGCCCACTCGATGGTGCGGGTGATGCCCTCGGCCAGCGAGGTCGTCGCCCGCCAGCCCAGCAGCCGGCTCGCCTTGGAGCTGTCGGGCACGCGTCGCGGCACGTCCTCGTACGCGGGTCCCAGCGCGGCGCGCGTGTCCACCTCCACGGTCACCGCCCCGGTCAGCGCCGCCACCGTGGTGATCGCCTCCCGCACGGTGGTCTCGGTCATGTTGCCCAGGTTGAACACCTCGCCGGTGCCGCCGTGGTCGCCGGCCAGCACCGCGCCCGCCACCGCGTCGTCGATGAAGGTGAAGCACCTGGTCTGCCCGCCGCCGTCGTACAGGGCGAGCGGCTGGCCGTTGAGCGCCCGGTGGATGGTGCGGCTGAGCACGAAAGCGGGCCGCTGCCCCGGGCCGTAGGCGTTGAAGAACCGCACGATCGTGGCGTCCAGCCCGTGCTGGCGGCAGAACGCCAGCGTCAGGTGCTCGGCCATGGCCTTGGCGGAGGAGTAGGTCCAGCGGTCCGCGGCGGTCGAGCCGAGCACCCGGTCGGCGTCCTCCGCCCACGGCACGGCGGGGTTCTTGCCGAACACCTCGCTGGTGCTGGCCACCACCACGCGGGCGCCGATCGCGGTCGCCCGCTCCAGCACGTTCCTGGTGCCCTGGAAGTTGACGTCGATCACGTCGAGGGGGCGCGCCAGATACCGGTCCACCCCGACCTCGGCGGCCAGGTGGTAGACCACGTCCACCCCGGCACCGATCGCCTCGGCCAGCCGGGCCTCGTCGCGGATGTCCCCGGTGACCGTTTGCACCTGGGGATCGGGCTCGCGGTCGAAGACCGTCACATCGTCGCCACGGGCGAGCAGCCGCTCCACCAGGTGCCTGCCGATGAACCCGGAGCCGCCGGTCACGACCACCCGTGCGCCCGCCACGTCAGCCGGCCCTCTTGCCGGACGGGGCGCTCGGAAGCGGCCGGCCGAAGTACGGCGAGCTCTTCGGGCCGACCCTTACCCGTGAATGGTTCACCGAAACCCTCTGATGGTCAGCTGGAAAACGCATGAGACGCTCCCTGAAAAATGGCGTGACTTAACAAGAAGAACAGCACGGCCGGCTGCCGGAGCGCATCTCCCGAGTTGCCGGACAACTCGCAATGCAGGAGATGCGCGGTGAAATTCCGTGACTGATCCTGGTTGAATGAACGAGTAGTTCGTGAGGAGCGCTACATGCGAATCATGCTCACCGTGTGGCCGCAGGCGTGCCACCTTTATCCGGCCATACCGTACGCGCAGGCGCTGCAGCTGGCAGGGCACGAGGTCGTCGTGGCCTGCCCGCCCGGCGCGGCCGACGACATCGTGGCGGCGGGCCTGACGGCCGTCACGTGCGGCGAGCCCGAGACCGGCGGGTGGGTCCGCCCCGACCTGCCGCCCGACCCCGAGGAGATGGAGCAGCTCGCCACGGCCCTCCAGGTGACCCCGCAGGAGCGCGACGCCTGGGACGTGTACTTCCAGTACTACCTCATGGGCGTCAGGTTCCAGCTGCCGCCCGTGCCCAGTGAGCAGAACAAGGCCGTGGTGGAGTTCGCCCGCGCCTGGCGGCCCGACCTGGTGCTGTGGGACCCGTGGTTCCCGGCCGGCGCGGTCGCGGCCAAGGTGAGCGGCGCCGCGCACGCCAGGGTTCTGGAATGCGCCGACTACAGCGGCTGGGCCGTCGAGCTGTACGCCAGGCAGAGCACGCCGCCCCCCGTCGACCCGCTGGCCAGGGCGATCCGCCCGCTGGCCGAGCACTACGGCGTCGAGGTGGACAAGGAGCTGCTGGTCGGCCAGTGGACCATCGACCCGCTGCCGCGCGAGATGCGCCTGTCACGCGACCTGGCCTCGGTTCCCGTGCGGTGGAGCCCGTACAACGGCGGCGCCGTCAAGCCCTCCTGGTTGTACGCCAGGCCGGAGCGCCCCCGCGTGGCCCTGTCGGTCGGCCTGTCCACCAGGACCTACCACAAGGGCGAGTGGCGCGCCCCGAAGATCTTCGAGGCGGTCGCCGACCTCGACGTCGAGCTGGTCGCCACCCTCAACGCCGACCAGCTCGAAGGCATCTCCTCGATCCCCTCCAACGTCCGCACGGTGGACTACGTCCCGCTGCTGCAGCTCCTGCCGACCTGCTCGGCCAGCATCAACCACGGCTCCAGCGGCACGTTCTGGGCCTCGGTCGCGGCAGGTCTGCCGCAACTCATCGGCGACACCGACGACCGGCAGCGCGTCGTCGTGGTCGACGGCGAGAACAGCAAGATGGCCGAGCGGAACATCCTGTCCAAGCTCGCGCTCGGCTACCTGGAGTCGCGCAACGCCGGCCTGCGCCTCGACCACCAGACGCAGTCGGTCGAGGAGATCAGGAACGCGATCGTCGCGGTCCTGGAGGACGCCACCTACCGCGAGGGCGCCGCCGCCGTGCACAAGGAGTGGCTGGACCGGCCGAGCCCGTCGGAGATCGTGCCCGTCCTGGAGAAGCTCACCTCGATGCATCGCTGAAGCTCATAGGAAAAGGGCCGCGGACTTCCGCGGCCCTTTCCCATGTTGTCAGCCGTGCAGCTTGACCACGGCCTCCATGTCGGCCGCCGAGTAGTCGCGCCCGGCCCGCATCTCTTTGAACGCCTCCACGCTGAGGCTGGTCGGGGGGCTGTTCTCCGGGTCGCGGAATCCGGAGGTCAGCGCGTACTCGTTGTAGGTGTCGAGCAGCTGCTGCGCCTCCACGGTGGCGAAGGCGAAGCGCTTGGCCGGGTCGGCGCCGTGGGCGAGCACGTCGCCGAACGCCCTGGTCATCACGTCCTGGTTGCCGGCGAAGTCGCCGAACAGCGCGCCCTCCGAGGCGGGGATGCCGCTCTGGCCCGTGGGGAAGCGCATGACGTGGTCGTAGGCCAGCCTGTGGTGCGGGTTGCCGTCGTACCAGCCCTCCTCCTCCAGCAGGGCGTGCGCCGAGTAGGTGAGCGGCAGGAAGCTGTTGGCCTTGTGGCGCTCGGCCGCGTTGCGCGGGCTGTGCAGGTACATGAGGAAGGCCAGCGCGCCCTCCCGTGTCACCTCGTCCAGCCCCTCGGCCATCCACAGCGCGGTGCCGGCGATCGCGTTGCCCACGTACGGCACGCTCTCGTCATAGGGGAAGATCCCCGTCTCGATGCCGAAGCCGTTGTCCTCGGCCGCCCTGAACATGTAGTTGACGTCGTTGGATGAGGAGATCCTGATCGCCACGTCCCGGTCGGCGAACGTCTTCAGGGTGCCCGCCCAGTCGGGGATCTTGCCGGTGTAGTGGTAGTGGCCGTTCCTGTGCAGGCCGCGCCACCAGTCCACCCAGTGCAACATCTCGGGCGAGGCCAGGTCGGCGACCGTGCCCCGGCCCGTCCGGCCGTTGTGCTCGTTCACGATCAGGCCGCCCTGCGTGGCGAGCGCCTGCTGGATGAACGTGCCGTGGTTGGACCACGTGATCGCGTGGGAGGGGCCGTCGCGCAGCGCCGCCACCCTGTCGCAGACCTCCTCCACCTCCTGCCAGGTACGCGGCAGGCTCTGCACGCCCGCGCGCCTGAGCAGGTCGGTGTTGGCGTACAGCAGGCTCGTGGTGCCCACGGTCGGCATGCACGTCAGGTCGCCGTCGAGCGTGTAGTAGTCGCGCAGCGGCGCGATGATGTCGTCGAGGACGACCCGCTCGCCGAGCACCTCGCTACGCCCGCCGATCGCCTTCTCCACCGAGGCGAACAGCGGCCGGCCGTCCTGCCCGCGGGAGTCGCGCGCCACCTGCGTCATGTAGAAGTAGTACTCCGACAGAGCCGGGACGTGCCCTTCCGCGGCGGCCTGCGTGACCTGCCTGGGAAGCTGCCAGAAATCCTTGCCGCGCACCAGGATCTGGTATCCGGGGTGCAGTTTCTCGAAATCGGCGGCCTGCTGATACCACCTGTCCATCCAGCCGGGGAACGTCAGGTCGGGGACCCATACTTCGATCGGAATCCTGTTCTTCATGAACCCATGGTTGACTCGTCTTTTCCCCGCCGCATCTCCGCTATTGCGCTGGATTTGTTCCCGCACGCACGGAGATGACCAAGCGGAGCGCCCGGTGTGATGCTGAAAGGCGTTTCGCGCGAAGGGAATCAGGAAAATGAGCGTTGACACCACGTACGCGTCATCCATGCTTCTTGAGGAGTTCGCCGGCGCGGGGCCCGACGGGCTCGACGCGGCCTACGCGCGGCTGGTCGGCGCGCTCTGGGCGCCCGGCACCGCACAGGACGAGACTCTGTGGGACGGCGGCACGCTCACCGAGCGCGCGCCGGCGGCGATCCCCGACCTCATCGCCGCACTGGACGGGCTCGACGCCGGCCGCGCCGGTCGGCTGCTGATCCTGCTCGGCCTGATCGCGGAGGCGGGGCAGACCGACGCCGTGCGGGCCGGCCTCGACCGTTACCTGGCTCTGGCGGACGGGGCCACGCCCGCGCTCGGCCAGGCGCTGGCCTACCTGCTCGCGCACTTCCCGCAGGACCGCGACAGGGTGCTCGGCGTCGCCGGCGGGCTCGGCCTGGACTCGGGCGACCGGTCCAGGTTCGACCGGTGCCTGACCATCATGGACGCCGGGCGCACCGGTCTGGGCCGGGCGTGGCCCGCTCCGGACGTCTGGGAGCTGACCACCGAGGAGAAGGCCTTCGACCGGGCGTGGATCGGCGCGCTCACGCAGGAGCAGGCCGAGATCAACTGGCGCAACGACTCCAGGACCGTGTGGGGCTACATGGGGCTGAAGGCGTACTGGTACCTGCGGCACGGGCCGACGGTCACCACCCCTGGCGCGCAGCCGCCGCCGGAGGGCGCGACCAGTGATGCGCCTCGGCTCGACCTGTTCGGGCCGCACGCGGCCGCGCTGGCCTGCCCGTCCTGCCGCGGCCCGCTCGACGTCGGCGAGAGCGCCGTGCGCTGCCCGGCCTGCGCGGTCGGCTATACCGCCTCGCACGGCATTCTCGACCTCACCAGATCCGTGGGCGACGACGCCGACGAGGCCACGGCCGACCTGCTGAAGAGCCTGGCCGAGATGCCCAGCATGGGCCTGTACTACGAGTCGCGGCTGCGCCCCGAGTTCCTGCGCGTGGCGGGCGGCAACTGGGGCGGCGCGGTCACCCTGGCGGACGAGGACGCCTACATCGCGCGCAGCATCCGCCCCGTGGACGGCCCCGTCCTCGACCTCGGCGCCGGCGCGGGCCGCTGGACCTCCGTCGTCGCCGCGACCGTCGGCTCCGACCGGCTGCTGGCGCTCGACCTGGGCCTGCCGATGCTGAACGTCCTGCGCCGCCGCGTGCCCGAGGTCCCCGCGGTACGCGCGAGCGCGCTCGACATCCCGCTCGCCGACGCCAGCATGGGCGCGGTGGTCTGCTGGAACGCGCTGCAGGCCTTCCCCGACGAGGCGGCGACCGCGATCGCCGAGGTGGGCCGCGTGCTGCGCCCCGGCGGCACGTTCACGCTGATGACGTTCGTGTGGGACGAGGACCCCGTCGTCCGCCACTTCCAGGCCGCGCACTACTTCCCCAGCAGGCCGGCCGGCATGTTGTTGTTCGAGCGCGAGGAGCTGGAGCGCTGGCTGGCCGCGGCGGGCCTGGTGGTGCTCGAAAGCTCGGGACCGGAGTCGTTCTCCTTCATCACCGCGCAGCGGGTGAGCTGAATGCGCGTCGCCAGGCCGGGCGAGCCCGGCTACGCGGCGGCGACCGCGGTCTTCGCCCTGGGCGCGGTCCCCGAGCCGGTCGCCGCCGCCGTGGTGCGCACGGTCGACGAGGTGCGTGAGGCGATCCGGCACGCCCACCGGGAGAACCTGCCGGTCCGCGTGCACACCACGGGCCACTGGGCGGAGGCGGCCAGGCCCGTGCGCAAGGCGTTGCTGCTGCGGACGGAGATGGACGGCGCGATCGAGATCGACGCCGACCGCCGCGTGGCGCGCGTGCCCGCGGGGTCCCGCTGGGGCGCGGTGGTCAAGGCCGCCGCCGAGCACGGGCTCTCGGTCGCGCACGGCTCCTCACCCACCGTCGGCGTGGTCGGGTACCTGCTCGGGGGCGGGCTCAGCTTCTACGGCCGGCACGTGGGCCTGGCCGCCAACAGCGTGCGCGCGGTGGAACTGGTCACGGCGGACGGCGAGCTGCGCAGGGCCACCGAGTACACGCCGGACAACGACGACCGCGGGGCGGCCGCCGCGGACGCCGAGTTGTTGTGGGCGCTGCGCGGCGGCGGGGGCGGGTTCGGGGTCGTGACGGCCGTGGAGATCGCGCTGTTCCCCATCGCGAAGGTGGTGACGGGGGCCGCGTGCTGGCCCGCCGTACACGCGCCCGAGCTGTTGCGGGCGTGGCGCGAATGGACGCTGAGCGCCCCGCGCGAGGCCACGACCACGGTGCGGATACTCAACCTGCCGGACCTGCCCGAAGTGCCGCCCATGTTGTCCGCGGGACCCGTCCTGTGCGTGGACGGCGCCGTGCTGGCCGAGAAGGGCGACGACGTGGGGACCGCGCGAGCGCGCGCGGAGGACCTGCTCGGGACCCTGCGCGGCATCGCCGAGCCGGTGCTCGACACCTGGCAGACCACCGACCCCGCGGGCCTGCTCGACACGCACATGGACCCGTCGGACCCGGTCGAGGTCATCGGCGACCACCTGCTCCTGGACGAGCTCGGCGACGACGGCATCGAGGCGATGCTCCAGGTCATCGGCGCCGGCTCCGGCTCCCCGCTGATCGCTGCGGGCCTGCGGCAGCTCGGCGGCGCCTACGGCGAGCCGAACCCCTCAGGAGGCGCCCTGAACCATCTGAGGGCCCGCTACGCCTACTCCGGCGGCGGGGTGCCCGGACTGTCCGGTACGCGGGAGGAAATCCTCTCCAGGCTGCCCGTCGTCAGGGCCGCGCTCACCCCCTGGGACACCGGCAGGACAGCGCCCACGTTCGTGGAGCGGTTCGACCAGCCCCAGCGGCACCTGGACGCCGAGACCGTGGCGGCCGTGGACGCGGTGCGCACGCGGGTGGACCCGGACGGCCTGTTCCGCGACGACGTGATGCCGGGCGCGACCCAGAGGTGACCGGACGACGAAAGGCCCCGCCATCGGGCGGGGCCTTTTCCGTGGGGGCTCAGAGGATGCGCACTTCTGGGACGTAGACGATCCACCGGCCGGTGAAGCCGCTCTCCTTCGCCATGATCTCCTTCGCGTGGTTCCAGGCGAACAGGACGGCGTAGTCGGGGCTGTCCTCGGCGAAGACCGAGGGCGGCACCACGGGAATGTGCGACCCCGCGACGACCCTGTCCTGCTTGGACGGGGTGGAGTCGCAGACGTAGGGGATCAGGTCGGTGCCGATGCCGCAGTAGTTGGTCACCGTGGTGATCTTGGCGGGCGCGCCGTACCCGGCCACGCGCTTGCCGTCGGCCCGCAGCTCGCGCAGCAGCGCGGTCAGGTCCTCGCGCACGCGCTCGGCCCTGCGGGAGAGGTCCTCCAGCGTGGCGTGCCGGTCGAGCCGCCGCGCCCGCTCGTCCGCCAGCAGTTCGGCCACGGCGGGCGCGGGCGTCCGCGCGCCGCGCTTGGCGAGCGTGTAGCGCATGGAACCGCCGTGGATGGCCAGCGGTTCCGCGTCGACCAGCTCAAGCCCGAACAGCCGGGCCGCGGCGCGGATCGAGCTGACGGAGAAGACGAAGGAGTGCTCGTCGTAGAACAGGTCGAAGGCCGTCTGCTCGACGACGGCGCCGAGATAGGGCTCCTCGAAGACGAACACGCCGTTGGGGCCGAGCAGCGTCACCGCGCCCTTGAGCACCGAGTCCAGGTGGGAGATGTGCGCGATGACGTTGGCGCCGAAGATGACGTCGGCGGGGCCGTGCTGGGCGCGGATCTCCCCCGCCGTCTCCTCGTCGAAGAAGCTCGACAACACCCGCACGCCCTTGGACTTGGCCAGCGCGGCCACCTCCTGGGAGGGCTCGACGCCCAGGTGCCGCAGGCCGGCATCCGCGATCGAGGCCAGCATCACGCCGTCATTGCACCCGATCTCAACGATGAACGGGTCGAAGCCGGTCAACTCGGTACGGAGCAACCGGCGCGCCACCCCGGCGAAATGATCGCTGTGCACCGTGGAGTTGGACGCTCGATAGGGATACTGGTCGTGATATCTGACTTCCTGCGGGATGTCGGCCATCAATTGCACCATCGCGCACGAGTCACACATCCCGACGAGCAGCCGGTAAAAGAATTCACCGGCCAGGTCATCGGCCTTCGGAAAGGCATTTCCGCGCGGCTGGACCCCGAGGTCCACAGATCCTTTTACCGGGCCGGCGCAAATGCGGCAGGAAGTCTCCATGAAATAACGCTAACACCGGCCCGCGACGGCCCCTTATTTTCGCTTGCGGAACAGCCGCCCGGACATACGACTAGGGGCGCGGCATCCGCCACGCCCCAATCTGGATGTTCGGCCACGTCGGGGAGCTTGCGCTCGGCCCTCGCCCTCATCGCCGTGGACAGCTCCGCCCCTCGACGTGGCCGGACATCCTGCTCTACGACCCGCGGCGCCTGCGTCGCGCGCTCGCGGGTGATCTCAGCCTCGGTGCACTACTTGATCTTCTTGACGTAGTCGCCGAGAGCGTCGAAGAAGAAGCCCCAGCCCTCCTCGGCCCGCGGGATCTCGTCCTCGGGGAGGTTGCCTTCCTGCAGGAAGGTCAGGGTGGTGCCGCCGTCGGTGTCCGACAGCAGGACGGTCACCGTCTCGGGGCCGAGGGCCTGCTGCTCGGCCGGCTCCCTGCCACTGAGGTCGACCAGCGTGTAGACCAGTTTCTCGTTCGGCACGATCTCCTGGTAGACGCCGGCGAAGGGGACCTGGGTCTGCTCGTCGACCACGATCGTGGCCTTCCACTCGCCGCCCGGTCGCACGTCCATGGAGATGGTCTCCAGGGGCGCCCCCCACCAGTGGGTGAAGTGCTCCGGCTCGGTCCAGGCGGAGTAAACCACGTCGCGCGGGGCGTCGAGAACTCGAGTGATCTCTATCTTGCCGCTCGCCGCATCGGTCATCGCGTCTTCCTTTCGTGAGATGCCGGAACACAATTGTTCCGGCTCGCGTGTCGCGGGTCTTATTCAGGAATGCTCAATTCAGCGGCTGTCGACCAGTTCGTCGAGCGCGGGCCGCTGAGCCCCTTCGAGCACGACGTAGGGGTCCTGCATCTCCAGCCACCCCAGACCGGGCGGGCAGCGGTCGTAGCCGAGGAGCCTGCGCACCTCCTCGGGGTACTCCAGCACCCGCTCGCGCGGGATCGCGAGGTACTGGTTCTCCTCCTGCCGGAGGTTGCCGAGGTCGTAGGCGATCGTCATGCCGGTGCGCGGGGTGTCGGTCACGTTGCGCCCGCCACCGTGGTAGACGCCGCCGAGCCAGATCAGCCCCGCCCCCGCCGGCATCTCGGTGGGGATGGCCTCCTCGACGGTCGGCGGCCGCTCGTCGTCCCAGTGGTGGCTGCCGGGGATCACCTGCGTGCCGCCGTTCGCGGCGGTGAACTCGCTCATCCCCAGCATGAGCTGCACCCTGCTGGTGGGGCCAGGGTGGCTGCGCAGGTGCAGCGCGTCGTCGCGGTGCAGCGGCTGCTTGCCCTGCCCCTTGTGGATCTGGACGAGCTGGGTGGCGCTGATCTGGATGCTCGGCACCATTTCCTGCCGGGACCTGCCGATCCACATCGGGATCGGCCGTTGCATGATGGCCCTGGCCGCGCCCAGGTAGAGGCGGTGCGCGACCACGGGAGTCAGCCGCGTCGTGCGGGCGAACAGTGACGACACCCGGCGGGTGCGCAGGCCGTCGTACCAGTTGTCGCTGTAGTCGTGGACCTCCAGCGACGGCCCCAGATCGGTCCACAGACCCGCGAGCGTCTCCTGGTCCACGAAGTCTTCCACGATGACGGCCCCGTCCCTCTCAAGGACCGCCACCACGTCGTCGAGATCGGCGTCAGACCTGACTCTGGTCAGACTCGCCACGGTCATCACCTTTCCTTTGAATCAGGGTCAGCGCACCAGCACCGGCGTACTGGGCTCCACGGTGCCCTTGCCGAGCTTGTTACGCAGCCGCAGCGCCGGCCGCTCGACCGCGTAGTAGCTCACGACCGCGGCGGCGAAGGCGCTGCCGTGCACGAGCAGGAGCGCGAGCGGGAGGTTCGTGGTCCCCCACAGGTTCCACACGTAGATGGCGGGGATGTGCCACAGGAACATCGCGTAGGAGATACGCCCGATGAACTGCAGCGGCTTGATGGTCAGGACGGCCGCGATGAACCGCGAGCGTACGTCGGGCACGGTCAGCGGCGCCAGCAGCAGGAACACGATCAGCAGGTCGATCGGCTGGTTGAACAGCACGACGCCGGTGCTCGGGGGGTTGGCCGTGCCCTGGTCGCCCATCGGCGAGAAGCAGTAGAGGACCGTGATGCCGAACGCGACCAGCCAGGTGCCGCCGGGGAAGCGGGCGATCAGCCGGTACGGAGCCAGCCAGCCGCCGCTCTCGGCGGAGGCCGACAACGTCGCCAGTGCCATGCCGATGGCCAGGTAGCCGAACCAGGCGATCGGCCAGTTGGCCAGCGTGGCCTGCGGGCCGAGCGACGGGTCATGGCTCCAGGCGCTGAAGGCGTAGCCGATGACGATGATGAGGGCGATCGGCAGCAGGATCCTGCGCGCCTTGGCCGCCGGCGTCGCCGCCCCGGCCGCCAGCCGGTGGAAGAACCAGGCCAGCAAGGGGAGCAGCGCGTAGAACGCGATCTCCGTGGCCATGCTCCACGTGGACTCCATGCCGAGCGGGATGCCGCCGGCCGTGTAGACGTGCTGCATCGTCAGCACGCGCACGGTGTACCAGAACCCGGTGACCTGCTCCGTGCCCATCAGGAACAGCGGCGTGAACAGCGCCACCACGGCGAGCAGCCAGTACGCGGGGAAGATGCGCAACGCGCGCCGCCACGCGTAGGAGCCCAGTTTGTAGGTCTGCTCGGCCCCCGCGATGCTCCTCAGCGCGAAGGGCCGGTAGAGCAGGAAACCTGACAGGGCGAAGAGGATCGGCAGGGACTCACGGGTGAAGCGCTCCAGCACCACGGCGAGCATGCCGTTGCCCGGCTGGTCCGCGTACCCGATCTGGCCCGCGGCGAAAGACGAGTGAATGGTGATGACCGCCAGCACCGCGAGTGCGCGTATTCCCTGGAGCTCGGGAAAATACTGGCCTCTGGTTTCACGGGCAGGCCGGGGATCGCCGTTAATAGTGGCTGTCATAGGGTCGCTCCTCGAGGTTGAACGGCCCTCTCAGCTTGGTCGGCCCCGCCGGGCGCGCGCATCTCCAGAATTGCCGTCATCTCGGCGACGCGATCTCGTACGAAGAAGTGGTCGCCGTCGAAGACCCGCAGCCCGCGGAAGTCGGCGGTGTGCTCGCGCCACTCCGCCATGCTCTCCGGCGGCGCGACCGGGTCACGAGTGCCGCAGAAGGCCGCGACGGGCACGCTCAGCGGCGGCTCCGCCCGGTAGGTGTAGGACGCGCACAGCGTGAAGTCGGCCCTGGCCACCGGCAGGGTGCGCGCCAGCGCGCCGGGGTCGTGCGCGATCTCGTCGGGGAGCCCGCCCAGCGCGCGCAGCGCCGCGGCGAACCGCTCGTCATCGGCTCGCGGGTCGGGCTGCACGACGGCGCCGCGCACCGGCCAGGCCGCGACGGCGAGCAGCTCGGGCCGGCGCCCGCCCCCGGACTCCAGCTCACGCACCATCCGGTAGCCGAGCATGGCTCCCATGCTGTGGCCGAACACGACGTACGGCACGCTCTGACCCGCCAGCTCGGCGGCCAGGGCGCGGGCGGCGGTGTCGCAGTCGGTGTGGGCGGGCTCGCGATGCCGCCCCGGCCGTCCCGGCAGGGTGACGGCACGCAGCTCCACCCAGGGCGGCAGATGCCGCGTCCACGAGCGGTAGGCCGACGGGCCGCCGCCCGCGCAGGGCAGGGCGTAGAGGTGGAGCCTGGCCGACGGTCTCGGCTCGAAGGCCAGGTACCACGGGGGTTTCCTCATATCAGCGCGTGCCCGATCAGCTCTTTCATGATCTCGGTGGTGCCGCCGTAGATGGTCTGCGCCCTGGTGTCGACGAACGCCCGCGCCACGGGAAGGTCGCGCACCACTCCGTAGCCGCCGTGCAGTTGCAGGCAGCGGTCCACGACCTTCTGGCACAGCTCGGTGTTCCACCACTTGGCCATCGCCGCCTCCTCCGCCTCCAGCCGGCCCGCCGCCTCCTCGGCCACGCACCGGTCGGTGAAGGAGCGGGCCACGGCCACCGCGGTGGTCAGCTCGGCCAGCAGGAAACGGTTGTGCTGGTGGCCGCCGACGGGCAGGCCGAACACCTGGCGGGTACGGCAGTGCTCAAGCGTGTACTCCAGCACCCGTTCGGCGGTGGCCAGCGCGGAGACCGCGATCATCATGCGCTCCCTGCGCAACGTGCGCATGAGATAGGCGATGCCCTTGCCCTCGCGGCCCAGCAGGTTGGCGGCGGGCACCTCGACCTCGTCGAAGAACAGCTCCAGGGTGTCCATGGCGCGCATGCCGATCTTGTCGAGCGCCTGCCCGCGCGCCAGCCCCGGCCTGTCGGACTCCACGGCGATCACGCTGAGTCCGCCGAGACCTTCGCCCGTGCGGACGGCCACCAGCAGCAGGCCGGCCAGCGCCGCGTTGGTGATGAAGGTCTTGCGCCCGCTGATCACGTAGCTGTCGCCGCGCCGGACGGCCCTGGTGCTCAGCCTGGCCACGTCGCTGCCCGCGTCGGGCTCCGTGATGGCCACGGCGGTGATCAGCTCTCCTGTGCAGAAGCCGGGCAACCAGCGGGCGCGCTGCTCGGGCGTGGTGAGCGTGCGCAGGTAGAGCCCGGCGATCTCGTTGTGCAGGGACAGCGCGGGCGCGTGCACGCCGGCGCGGCCCAGCTCCTCCGACACGATCACGTGGTGGAGGTAGTCGGGGTCGCCGCCGCCGCCGTACTCGGCGGGCACGTCCATGCCGAGCAGCCCGACCTCGCCCGCCTTGCGCCACACGTCCCTGTCGGCCGCGCCCTGCTCCTCCCATCGGCGGTAGTGCGGCTCGATCTCCTTGCCGATGAAGGTGCGCACCAGCTCGCGGAAGGCCTCGTGGTCCGCGGTGAACAGCTCACGCCGCATGGTGCACCGCCGGCAACACCGTCCACGAGGGGACGATGTCGCGCATCCGGTTCATCATGACCTGGCAGTAGCCCGCGTTGTAGTCGAGGCTGCGCTGCTTGGGGTAGGGCATCTTGCGCCGGCCGACGTGGTCGACGCGGAGCCGTACCACGCCGGACTCCGGCAGCTCGGGCAGGAGATCCAGCAGCGCGGCGGCATCGCGCGGCAGCTCGGCGACGAAGGTGAACCGGTCGCTCTCGATCACCCGCAGGTGCTCGAGGGGCACGCTCGGGGCGACCACCGACTCCCGGTAGACGTACGGCCTGGCCAGGAGGTCCAGCTCGAACGCCATGCGCACGCCGGGCAGATCCAGCCAGCCGTGCTCGCGCAGGAACCCTTCGAGCAGCAGGTCCATCTCGCCGCGGTGGGAGTGCAGGACGTAGTGCAGCACCTTGCCGATGTTGTTGATGTCGTAGTTGCCGAGCGTGGCCACGGAGTGGGCGAAGAACCGGCACGTCTCGGTGTCGGTCCTGGTCTTGAAGTAGTCGGCGGCCAGCCGCAGGAAGTCGGTGTAGGTGCACACGCCGGTGCGGTCGAGCAGGCGCGCGACGTGGCGGGCCGACTGGGCGTTGTAGAGGCTGATGACCGCGTAGTAGAACCAGGAGCCCTCCTTGAACTCCTCATGGGAGACCCATTTCGTGGCGACGACCACGTCGGCCTCGGCGACCTCGTCGTCCACCCGTACGGTGACGACACCCAGCTCCTCCTGCTGCCGGTACATGGGCGTGTTGCGGAGCAGGAGCTGGGGATAGGAGACCACGGCGTCGGCGCCGGTCGCGCAGAGCTTGCCGATGCCCTCCTGGTAGGACTGCAGCGTCTCGCCGGGCAGCGGCCAGATCAGCTCCGTGTACGAGCTGATCTGCTTCTCCTTCAGCTTGGCCTGCAGCTCGACATAGGTGGACTCCTTGATGTTGGCGCGTTGCACCAGCTCAAGGGCCTGAGGGCTGGTGGTCTGCAGGGAGACGGGCTGGCTCGTCAGCATGCCGCCCTCGACCAGGATCTCGGTGATCTCCGTGACCCGGTCGGGACGGTTCTTGGCGGCCTGGATCGCCACCATCGACGGGTAGCCGTTGCGCTCCTTGCACTCCACCAGGTGGCGGGTCAGCTCGACGTCGCGCGGCAGCGCGCCCCAGTTGGCGTCGGCGACGAAGATGCTCTCCACGCCGTGCTCACTGATCCACGACAGGTCGGCCTTGACGCGGTCCAGCTCCCACCGGTGCACCTTGTCGTTGGTGGCCGCGCCCCAGTAGCAGTAGGAGCACCGGTACGGGCAGCCTCTGTTGGTCTCCACGACGGCGAAGGTGTACTCGCCTCCCTCGAACACGCCGGCGGCGAACGGCGAGGGGATCTCGTCCAGGTCCTTGATGCGGTCGGGCTGCGCCGTGGTGACCAGCTCGCCGTCGGACCAGAAGCTGACGCCGGGCACCTGGTGGAAGTCCCGATCGCCGGCCACCTCGCGCAGGAACGCGGTGAACGGCTTCTCCCCCTCGCTGTTGCACACCAGCACGTTCCGCGCCGACGGCTCGACGTACTCGGCGGCGTGATGCATCACCTGCGGGCCGCCGAGGATGATGTAGGAGTCGGGCCGCAGTCTGGCCAGCTCGTCGAGCAGCGCCTTCATCCTGCGCATGTTCCACAGGTAGCAGCTCAGCCCATAGACGTCGGCGTCCTGCTCGACCAGGTCGGACACCAGCTTCTCCAGCGGCGTGGTCACCTCGACCGCGTGGATGGAGAAGTCGAAAGCGCCGGCCACCTCGGGGTCCTGCTGCGCGTACGCCTGCAGGTAGCCGGAGGCCAGTGGCAGTGTGTTGGGATAGACCGTCAGCTCTACCAGGCAGGTCTTCATCACGCTCACGTTCCCGGGCTCGCGGCGCTGACCGATGCGGCCAGCTCGTGCAGCACGTCATACTCGAACAGGTCGTCGGCCACCATGCGCAGCCCACGCTGCCTGGCACGCGAGGCCAGGCGGATGGCGAGCAGCGAGTCGCCGCCGCTCTCGAAGAAGCTGTCGTCCCTGTCGACGGAGCTGACCTGGAGCACCTCGCGCCACAACTCGGCCAGCATGCGCTCGGTGTCGGTGCGGAAGCCACCGCTCTCCGCCGCCGGCTCGGCCGGTTCCTGTGGCTGGGCCAGCGCCTTCCTGTCGACCTTGCCGTGCGGTGTCATCGGCAGCGCGTCGAGCACGACGACCACGCCGGGCACCATGTAGTCGGGGAGTTCCCGCGCCAGGTCGCGCCGCACCTGTACGGGGTCGGGCCGGTTCGCCGGATCGACCGGCACCACGGCGGCGACGAGCTGCTCGGCCTGCTCGGCCTTGACCACCACGGCCTCGCGCACCTCGGGAAGATTCCGCAGCGCCGACTCGACCTCGCCGGGCTCGACGCGGAAACCGCGCACCTTGACCTGGTCGTCCGCCCGGCCGGCGAAGGCGAGACCGCCCTCGGGCAGCTCGCGCGCCAGGTCGCCGGTGGCGTACATGCGGGACGCCGGATCGACCGGGTCGGTCATGAACCGCCGCGCCGTCAGCTCGGGCCTGTTGAGGTAGCCGTGCGCCACGCCGGTGCCGCCGATGTACAACTCGCCGACCGAGCCGGGAGGCACCGGACGGCGCTCCTCGTCCAGGAGATAGGCGCGCATGCCGGGCAGCGGATGTCCGATCGGCGGTGTCCCGCCGTCAGGTCCCACCTCGGCGTACGTGGCCACCACGCTGGTCTCCGTCGGCCCGTAGAGGTTGAACACCTTGTACGCCAGCCCGCCGGGCGGCCGCCTGCGCAGCTTCTCCCCGCCGGTCAGCAACACCCGCAGCGAGCCGCCCACCTGCTGGTCGAGCAGGTCGGACGCGAGCACCGTGGTCAGGAAGCACACCGTGATGGCCTGCGTGGAGATCCATTCGGCCAGCGCGTCGGACGAGCCGGGCAGCCGGCCCTCCAGCAGGTGCAACGTGGCTCCCGCCGCCAGGCACGGCCACACCTCCAGCGCCCAGGCGTCGAAGGAGGGCCTGGCGAGCTGGCTGACGCGGTCACCCGGCCGGACCTCGAAGGTCCGCTGGTGCCACTCCGCCAGGTTGGCGATGCCCTCGTGCGGCACGAGCACGCCCTTGGGCACGCCCGTCGAACCCGAGGTGTACACGACGTAGCAGAGGTCGCCGGGCGTGATCTCGGGCCCTTCCCGCAGGGCGGGCACGTCACCGTCCCACGCCCGCTCGATCGGCAACACGTCGGCCGCCGCGTACCGGGCGGCCTCGGCCTCCCGTGCGATCACCAGGCGGGCGCCGGAGTCGGCGATGACGCCGGCCAGCCGGGTGTCCGGCTCGTCCACGTCCACGCCCACGTACACGCCGCCCGCCATCAACACGGCCAGCGCCGCCACCACGAGGTCGGGCGAGCGTTCGAGCGCCAAGACCACCATGGCGCCCTTGTCCACCCCCCGCTCACGCAGCACACCCGCAAGCCGTGAGGCGCGTTCGTCGAGTTCGGAATAGGTCAGCACCTCGCCACCGCTGACCACCGCGTGCTGATCCGGCTGCACCTGCGCCCACCATCGCACTCCCGCGGAAACGACGGCGAACGGGCGAGTCGCCGTTGCGGAGCTCGATCCGGTCAATTGTGCCTCCCGTGGCCACGTTTATTCGCCTCATGGTCGCCGGGTCACCGCGCTTTTCGCATCTCATGAATTGCCCAGAGATCTGCGCAACGGAAAAGGTGCCCCTGCGGCCACAGAATGACATGGTCCTGTTACCGCGATTTCTGGGAGAATGCGGAGCCGTACCATGACGCTGACCCACGGGCCTTTACTCGACGAGCAGACCGTGGCCGCCTATTTGCGGCGCATCGGCGCCCGGCGGCCGGACGAGCCGACCTCGGCCGCGCTGCGCGACCTGCACGACCGCCACGTCCTGACCGTGCCGTTCGAGAACGTGGACTTCCATCTGCGCGAGCCGATGGGCATCGGCGCGGGCGCCATTGAGAAGGTCGTCGCCAGGCGGCGCGGCGGCACCTGCTACGAGCTGAACGGCGCGTTCTTCGAGCTGCTCCGCGTGCTGGGATTCGACGCGGAGGTGCTGGCCGGGCGGGTGGCCGACGGCGGCGAGCTCGGGCCGATCATCGGGCACATGGCGCTGCGCGTGCGCACGACGGACTCGCCGGACCCGTGGCTGGTCGACGTCGGCTACGGCAGAGGCGCGCGGCTCCCGCTGCGCTGGGTGACGGGCACTCCGCAGCAGGACCCGCACGGCGCCTTCGAACTCGCCGAGGCGCCGCACGGCGACGTGGACCTGCTGCGTGACGGCCGCCTCCAGTACCGGCTGGAGGACAGGCCGCGGCTGGTGGCCGACTTCGAGACCATGTGGTGGTGGTACCAGCACTCGCCGGAGTCCCCGCACCTGCGCAACCTGTACTGCACGATCCCGACGGACGACGGCGGCCGGGCCACGCTGAGCGGGACGACGCTGACGGTGCGCGAGAACGGCGCCAAGCTCACCACGGTGATCGAGGACGAGGACGAGCTGCGCGAGACCTACCGCGCCCGCTTCGGCGTGGAGCTGGCCGACCTGCCTCCCAGCGTACGGTCCGCCTCCTAGCGCACGGGCTGACCCTCAGCGCACGGCCTGCCTCCTAGCGCACGGTGACGAGAGCGCGGCGGTCGATCTTGCCGGACGCGGTCTGGGGCAGCGAGTCCACCAGACGCACGTTGTCAGGGCGCTTGTGCGGCGACAGGAGCGAGCGCACGTGATCGCGCAGCTCCTCCGCCGTCAGCTCGCCACGCGGCACCACGTACGCGCGCACCAGCGTGAGCCCTTCGCGCTCGAACCCCACGACCGCGCACTCCACCACGGCGGGATGCGTCAGCAGGCAGTTCTCGATCTCGGCCGGCGCGATCCACTTCCCGCGCACCTTGAGCAGGTCGTCCGCCCTGCCGCTGAAGGTGAAGTAGCCGTCCTGGTCGCGTGAGAACAGGTCGGCCGAGCGCACGGTGTTCGGGGCCACGAAGGTGGCGGCCGACCTGACCGGGTCCTGCCAGTACTCCAGCGCCGCCGTCTCACCCGTGATCTGCAGGCGGCCCGTCTCGCCGTCGGGCACCGGCGCGCCGTGCTCGTCGACCACGCGCACGTCGTATCCGGGGACGGCCTGGCCGAGCGTGCCCAGCCTGGCTTTGCCGAGCCGGTTGCACACGTACCCGTGGAACATCTCGGAGGAGCCGATGCCGTCCATCACCTCGACGCCGAACGTCTCCAGCCACCTGCGGTGCAGTTCGAGCGGCAGGGCCTCGCCCGCCGAGATGCACACGCGCAGGCTGCTGAGGTCCTGGCGGGCGGCGTCGGGATGGGCGAGCATGGCGCTCATCATGGTCGGCACGTTGACCAGGATCGTGGGGCGGTGCTCGGCGATCAGCTCGAAGATCCGCTCAGGGGTGCTCCGCTCGGGGAAGACGATCCCCGCCGCGCCCACCCCGAACGGGAACAACGCCGTGATGTTGTTGGCGTAGCCGAAGAACAGCTTGGGCACCGGCAGCACCACGTCGTCGGGGCCGAGCTCCAGCACGCCCTTGGCGAACCACTCCATGCTCAGCGCGGCGCTGCGGGCGGCCAGCACGCAGGCCTTGGGCTTGCCGGTGCTGCCCGTGGTGAAGCGCCACATGGCCACGTCGTCGGGCGTGGTGGGCGCGGCCTCCAGCACCGTGGGCGCGGCGGCGGTGAGCGAGTCGAAGTGGTGCTCCCCCGCGCGCAGCGACTCCTTGGGGACGCCCACGACCAGGAGGTCGCGGATGCCCGCGGCACGGAGTCTGTCCAGGGTGAACGCGTCGGCGACGACCAGGGCGGGGCGGGCGTACTCGGCGAAGAAGCGGTATTCGTCCGGCTGGAGGTAGGTGTAGACCTCGGCGGTGACCGCGCCGATCTTCTGCACGCCGTACCAGGTGGCGACCGACTCCAGCCCGTCACCCAGCGCCAGCAGCACCCTGTCGCCCCGCCGCACGTCCAGATCACGCAGTACGTGGCCCACCTGGGCGGCCAGCGCCTGGATCCTGCCGTAGGTCACCGGGCCCGCCGAGGTGTGGAGTGCGGTCCTGCCGGGGTCGTTGCCGTCCAGGAAGTGGGCGGCGATGTTGAACGTTCCCGGTAGGTCCTTCGCGTGAATGGTCATGCCGCCATCGTCTGGCGGGCCGCTCCGCCGTACATCTCGCAGATTGCCGCAAGCACGAAGATGCGGTGCGGGGGACCCACGACCGACGCTGAGAGCGATCTGCGGAGGAGGTGGGTCATGAGCATCAGCGCGTTCGATGCCCTGATCGAGGCGGATCAGAAGATCGAGCAGAAGGACTGGATGCCGGACGGTTACCGCGAGAGCCTGATCAGGCAGATCGCGCAGCACGCGCATTCGGAGATCATGGGCATGCAGCCGGAGGCGGCCTGGATCAGCCGGGCGCCCAGCCTGGCGCGCAAGACCGTCCTCATCGCCAAGGTGCAGGACGAGGCCGGGCACGGGCTGTATCTGTACGCGGTCGCCGAGACGCTCGGCGCGCGCAGGGCGGACCTGCTCGACGCGCTGCACGAGGGCCGGCAGAAGTACCTGTCGTTCATCAACTACCCGACGCTCACGTGGGCCGACGTCGGCGCGCTGGCGTGGCTGACCGACGGCGCCGCCGTGGTCAACCAGGTCTCGCTCAGCCGTACGTCGTACGGCCCCTATTCCAGGGCACTCGTGCGCATCTGCCGCGAGGAGTCCTTTCACCACCGGCAGGGCTTCGACCTGCTGTACACGCTGTCGCGCGGCACGCCCGAGCAGCGGGAGTCGGTGCGGGAGGCGGTGGAGCGCTGGTGGCAGCCGGCGCTGGCGATGTTCGGGCCGCCGGACTCGCGCTCGACGCATTCCGCCAAGTCCATGGCGTGGCGGATCAAGCGGGCCGGCAACGACGAGTTGCGGCAGCGGTTCGTCGACCTCTGCGTGCCGCAGGCCAAGGCGCTGGGCGTCCGGCTCCCCGACCCCGCGCTGCGCTGGAACGACGAGCGGGGACATCACGACTTCACCCCGCCCGACTACGACGAGATGATGCGGGTCGTGGCCGGCCATGGGCCGCGCAACCGGCAGCGGCTGGCGCACCGGCGGCGCGCGCACGAGGAAGGCGCCTGGGTCCGCGAGGCCGCCGCCGCCCACGCCGCCAAGCACACCCCCGTCCAGGAGGAGGCCGCGCCCGAGGAGGAGTGGCCGCTCTGGGAGGTCTTCGTACGACCCCGCCGCGGCGTCAGCCACACCCACGCGGGCAGCGTGCAGGCCCCCGACTCCGCCGTCGCGCTGCACAGCGCCCGCGACCTCTACACGCGCAGGGAGGAGGGCGTGTCGTTGTGGGTGGTGCCGTCATGGTCGATGACCGCCTCGGACCCGGAGCACAAGGACGCCTATTTCGGGCCCGCCGCGGACAAGCAGTACCGCCATGCCTCCTTCTTCCCACCGCCCGAAGGAGTTGAGGGCCTGTGACCTCACCAACCACCGACGTGCCTGTCACCTTGCCCATGACCGACGCGCCTGCGACCTCGCCTACGCCGTCGCTTACGACTGGCGCGCCCGTGACCGGCCTGTTCGACTACCTGCTCGGGCTCGGCGACGACGCGCTCGTGGCCGCGCAGCGCACCTCGGAGTGGTGCGCGAAAGCGCCGCAGCTCGAAGAGGAGGTGGCGCTGGCCAACATCGCGCTGGACCAGCTCGGCCAGGCACGCGCGTTCCTCACCTACGCGGGCGAGCTCGAAGGCGGCGGCAGGGACGAGGACGCGCTGGCGTTCCTGCGCGACGCCCACGACTTCCGCAACGCGCAGCTCGTCGAGCTGCCCAACGGCGACTTCGCCACGACCGTGGCCAAGACGTTGTTCCTCGCCGCGTACCAGAACCTGCTCTTCACCCGGCTGGGCCGCACGGCCGAGCCCCGGCTGGCCGGCATCGCCGCCAAGGCGGCCAAGGAGAGCTCCTTCCACGTGAGCTACGCCTCCGTCTGGACGGTCCGCCTGGGTGACGGGACACCCCTGTCGCACCGGCGGATGCGTGACGCGGTCGAGGAGGTGTGGCCGTACACCCACGAGTTGTTCGAGCCGTGGTCGGCGCCCGAGGCGGGCCTCGACCCGGCCACGTTACGCGGGCGGTGGCTGGAGATCGTCGAGCGGGTGCTCGGCGAGGCGACGCTGCCCAGACCACAGGACGGATGGGCGGCCACGGGGGGCCGGCACGGCCGGCACACCGAGTGGTTCGGCCCGTTGCTGGCGGAGATGCAGTCCGTCCACCGAGCGCATGAGGGGGCACGATGGTGAAGGCACAAGTGGAAGCGGCGGTGGCGGCGGTGCTCGACCCCGAGCTGCAGGTGCTGTCCATCGGCGAGCTGGGCATGGTGCGCGAGGTGAGCGTGGACGACGACGGCACCGCCGTCGTCACCGTCACCCCCACCTATCTCGGCTGCCCGGCGCTTGAGCTCATCAAGGCGGACGTGGCCGCGGCGGCGCGGGCGGCGGGCGCGACGCGGGTGACGGTGGAGATCTCCATGTCGCCGCCGTGGACGACCGACTGGCTGAGCGAGACCGCGCGCACCAAGCTCGCCGACGCGGGCATCGCGCCGCCCGCGCGGATGTCGCTGCCGCTGCTGGAGCCGGGGTGCCCGCGGTGCGCGTTCCCCGACACCTCGGAGCTGGCCAGCTTCGGCTCCTCCGCCTGCATGGCGCTGCGGCGTTGTACGGGCTGCGGCGAGCCCTTCGAACACCTGAAGGCGCACTGATGGCCAGACCGCGCTTCCACCGCGTCCGCGTGGAGTCGGTCACGCGGGTAGCCGCGGACGGCAGCGCGGTCGAGGTGACCTGCCTGGTCCCGCGCGAGCTGACGAACGCCTTCGCCTTCACCCCGGGCCAGCACGTCACCGTGCGCCTGCCGGTGGAGGGCCGGCAGATACGCCGCGCCTATTCGCTCTGTTCCACCCCG
Source organism: Nonomuraea insulae (assembly GCF_042656245.1). Taxonomy (NCBI): domain Bacteria; kingdom Bacillati; phylum Actinomycetota; class Actinomycetes; order Streptosporangiales; family Streptosporangiaceae; genus Nonomuraea; species Nonomuraea insulae. Next base: position 505,507 of record NZ_JBHSPA010000027.1, on the reverse strand, counting down.
CGCGAGCTGGTGAGCCTGGGCCGGCTGCGCCTCGGCGTACGCGTCCTGCCCGGCGGGGCCTTCTCCGCGCACGCGGCCAGGGACCTGGCCCCGGGCGACCAGCTAGAACTGCTGTCCCCCGTCGGCACGTTCGGCGTGCGCTTCGATCCCGCGCGCCGCCGCCACTACGCCGCCGTGGCCGGGGGCTCGGGGATCACGCCGATGCTCTCGCTCGTCGCCACGGCGCTGGACACCGAGCGGGACAGCCGCTTCACGGTCCTGTACGGCAACCGCGCCGCCTCCTCGACGATGTTCGCCGACGAGCTGAGCGACCTGAAGGACCGCCATCCGCGACGGCTGCACCTGGTGCACCTGTTCTCCCGCGAGCAGCCCAGGGTCGGCCTGCCCCAAGGCCGCCTGGACCGCGCCACCCTGGACGTGCTCTTCGCCGGCCTGATCAGGCCGGCCGAGATCGACGAGTGGTTCGTGTGCGGCCCGGCGGGCATGGTGGCCGAGACCGGCGCCGCACTGGCCGGCCACGAGGTCGACCCGGCTGCCATCCACACCGAGCTGTTCCACCTGGACGAGCCCCCTCGCGAGAGCCCAGCGAACTCCGCCGACGGCGTTTCGGGTTTCGCCTCTGAGGTGAGTGTCGTCATGGACGGCCGGGTCACGACCGTGCCCCTGGAGCCAGGGCGCAGTGTGCTCGACGCGGTCATGACGGCCCGCCCCGACGTGCCGTACTCCTGCCAGACCGGCGTCTGCGGCACCTGCCGCGCCCGCGTCGTCGAGGGCGAGGTGCGCATGGAGCGCACGTGGGCCCTCACCGAGCAGGACCGTGCCGCCCGCAACATCCTGACCTGCCAGGCGGTGCCGGTGACCGCCCGCGTGCGTATCGACTTCGACGTCCTGTGAGGTGCCCATGACCATCGCGCACAGAACCTGTCCCATCTGCGACGCCGTCTGCGGCCTGCGTCTGCGGCTGGACGATACGGGTCACGTCCTCTCAGTCAAGGGGGACACCGACGACCCGTTCTCGCGGGGTTACATCTGCCCCAAGGGCGCCAGCCTCGGCGCGCTCGACGAGGACCCCTCCCGCCTGCGTCATCCGCTCGTCCGCCAGGACGGCGAGTTGCGCGAGGCGTCGTGGGAGGAGGCCTTCGAGGCGGTCGAGCGCGGTCTGGGGCGGGTGACCTCGGAGCACGGGCGCGACGCCGTCGGCGTCTACTTCGGCAACCCGACATTTCACACAATGGCCGGGTTCATGTACCGGATCCCGCTGACCCAGTCGCTCGGCACCCGCAACGTCTACTCCGCCAGCACCATCGACCAGATCCCCAAGCAGGTGGCGTGCGGGCTCATGCTCGGCGACCCCTTCGCGATCGCCGTACCCGATCTCGACCGCACCGACTTCCTGCTGGTCATCGGCGCCAACCCGGCCGAGTCGCACGGCTCGTTGTGCGCGGCCCCCGACTTCCCCGGCAGGCTCAAGGCGCTGCGCAAGCGCGGCGGCAGGCTGGTCGTGGCCGACCCGAGGCGCACGAGGACCGCCGCCATGGCCGACGAGCACCTGTTCGTCCGCCCCGGCACCGACGCCCACCTGCTGCTGGCCGTCGTGCACACGTTGCTGGCCGAGGAGCTGACCTCGATCGACATCGAGGTCAACGGGCTGGACGACCTGCGCGAGGCGGTGTCGGCGCACACGCCGCAGGCGGCCTCGGAGATCTGCCGCGTGCCCGCCGACCGCATCACCGCGCTGGCCCGCGACCTGGCCTCCGCCCCCTCGGCGGCCGTCTACACCAGGATCGGCACCTGCACCTCGGAGTTCGGCACGCTCACGCAGTGGCTCGTCGACGTCGTCAACGTGCTCACCGGCAACTTCGACCGTCCGGGCGGCGTCATGTTCACCCGGCCCGCCATCGCGGAGATCTTCAGGCCGCGCGAGCCGTTCAAGATGGGGAGCTGGCGCAGCCGGGTGCGCGACCTGCCGGAGGTGATGGGCGAACTGCCGGTCGCGACGCTCGCCGACGAGCTGGAGACGCCGGGAGAGGGCCAGGTCAGGGCCATGGTGACGGTGGCGGGCAACATCGTGTTGTCCGCGCCCAACGGCCCGCGGCTGGACCGGGCGATGGCCGAGCTGGACTTCATGGTGTGCGTGGACCCGTACCTCAACGAGACCACCAAGCACGCCGACGTCATCCTGCCGCCGCCGCGGATGTTGCAGATGCCGCACTACGACTTCCTGCTGTCCACCGTGACCGTGCGCAACTACGCCCGGTTCTCCCCCGCCGTGCTCCCGCTCGACCCCGACCAGCGGTCCGAGGCCGAGATCATGGCCAGGCTCACGCTCATCGCCGCCGGCCAGGGCGCGCAGGCGGACCCGGCCGGGCTCGACGAGATGATCGTCGGCCAGGTGCTCGGCGAGGCGGCCGGCATGCGCGCCGAGCTCAGCGGGGACAGCGGGCCAGAGCTGATGCTGGACGCCCTGCTGCGCTTCGGCGCGTACGCGCTGTCGCTGAAGGACCTGCTGGCCCAGCCGCACGGCATCGACCTGGGCCCGCTGGAGCCACGGCTCGGCGAGCTGGTGTGCACGGCGTCGGGACGGGTGGAGCTGGCGCCCGCGGCGATGGTCGAGGAGACGCGCCGGCTGCGCGCGCGGCTCGCCCTGCCCGGCTCGCAGATCCTGCTGATCGGGCGGCGCCAGCTGCGCTCCAACAACAGCTGGCTGCACAACGTCCCCACGCTGGTCGGCGGGTCCAACCGGTGCACCCTGCACGTGCACCCCGACGACATCGCCAGGCTCGGGCTGGGTGAGAACGCGCTCGTACGCTCGGCCGCCGGCGAGGTCGTCGTGCCGGTCGAGCCCACCGAGTCGATCATGCCCGGCGTGGTCAGCCTGCCGCACGGGTGGGGGCACGCGGGCGGGAGACAGCCGGTGGCGGTGCGGAACGCGGGCGTCAGCGCCAACGCGCTGACCGACGAGTCGGTCATCGACCCGGTCTCGGGCAACGCCGTCTTCAACGCCGTCCCCGTGACGGTCGTGAACGCCTGATCAAAGACGCAGGACAGGCGCCGTTCCGAATCAGCACGCCGGGAGATGCGCCGAAAATGCCTGCATGTGACGCTGATCACATGCCTTATTGGTCCACGAAACCGTGAGGACTCGCATAGCCATGGGTGTCGACACCACTGTTTTCGAGCACCGCCTGGCCGCCCCGCCCGAGCCTGGCCTCACCCCTGAGGACGTGGTCGCCAGGGCGGAGGCCATGATTCCCGCGCTGGTCGAGCGCCAGGCCGAGACCGAGCAGCGCACGTTCTACGGCGAGGACGTCCACGAGGAGTTCTCCAGGGCCGGCTTCTACCGGATCCTGGTGCCCCGCCGGTTCGGCGGCCTCGAGTTCGGCATCGACACCTTCGTCCGCGTGGCGATCAACCTCACCAGAGGCTGCCCGTCGGCGGGGTGGATGTTCTGCCTGGGCGCCGCGCACGCGCTGCCGGCCGCCACGATCTTCGACGAGGATACGCAGGCGGAGATCTTCGCCTCCGGGGAGTTCATCTGCCCGGCGACCGTGATGCCCGGCGGGACGGCCGAGCGCACCCCTGAAGGGGACTGGCTGGTCAACGGCACCTGGGGCTACTGCTCGGGCTCGCCGTACGCCTCGCACTTCATGGGGCACGCGATGGCCACCCCCGACGACGGCGGCCCGCCGGAGCCCATGATGTTCATCGCCCCGCGCAGCGAGTGGACCCGGCTGGACGACTGGGGCAAGGCGCTGGGGCTGAAGGGCAGCGGGTCGCACAGCATCCGCATGGTGAACGGCCGGATCCCCGACCGCTACACCCTCAAGCGTCACATGAGCCAGATCGACGTCACCGAGGGCACTCCGGGGCGCGCGCTGCACGGCCCCGAGTACGGAGGCGGGCAACTCGCCTTCATGGTGCTGGAGGACGCGCTGCTCGCGGTCGGCATGGCCAGGGGCGCGCTGGACGCGTACGAGGAGCTCATGCGGACGCGTACGACGCCGTTCCCGCCCATCGTGTCGCGCACCGAGGACCCGGACTTCCAGCTCAGGTACGGCAAGGCCGCCGGCCTGATCGCCACGGCCGAGGCCGCGACCCTGGACGTGGCCCGCCAGTGGCGCGAGGTGAGCGCCGCCGGCGCGGACGCCGTCACCCGCGAGCACGAGCTGGGCCTGGCCGGGATCTGCAGCGAGGCGGTCGCCCTGTGCTGGCGGGCGGTCGAGTCGTACCTGTTCCCCACGGCAGGGTCGAGCGCCGTCCGCAGCGGCGAGCGCATCGAGCGCATATGGCGGGACATGTCGATGTTCGTCACCCACGCGGGTGTCTCGACGTTCCTCGCCACCATCGCCAAGCGCGATCTGGCCAAGGCCCGTTTCGGGCTCGGATAGCGGACTCGGATAGCGGAGGAAATCCCATGACAGACCTTCAGGACGCACCGCCCGTCGAGCCCGCCCGGCCCGCGACCCGGCCCATGACCGGCGACGAGTACATCGAGAGCCTGCGCGACGACCGGGAGATCTACCTCTACGGAGACCGGGTCAAGGACGTGACCGCGCACCCGGCCTTCCACAACCCGATCAGGATGACCGCCAGGCTGTACGACTCGCTGCACGACCCCGAGCGGCGCGACGTGCTCGTGGCGCCCACCGACACCGGCGGCGAGGGCTTCACCCACAGCTTCTTCACCACCCCCAAGAGCGCCGAGGACCTGGTGGCCAACCAGCGCGCCATCGCCGCGTGGGCGCGGATGAGCTACGGCTGGATGGGCCGCAGCCCCGACTACAAGGCCGCCTTCCTCGGCACGCTCGGCGCCAACGCCGAGTTCTACGAGCCGTTCGCGGACAACGCGCGGCGCTGGTACCGGGAGTCGCAGGAGAAGGTCCTGTTCTGGAACCACGCGATCGTGCACCCGCCCGTGGACCGCGGCCGGCCGCCGGACGAGGTCGCCGACGTCTTCGTCCACGTGGAGAAGGAGACCGACGCGGGCCTGATCGTGAGCGGGGCGAAGGTGGTGGCGACGGGTTCGGCGCTGACCCACTACAACTTCATCGCCCACTACGGCCTGCCGATCAAGGACAGGAAGTTCGCCCTGGTGGCGACCATCCCGATGGACTCCCCCGGGCTGAAGCTGATCTGCCGGCCCTCCTACTCCGCCACGGCGACCGTCATGGGCAGCCCGTTTGACTACCCGCTGTCCTCGCGGCTGGACGAGAACGACACGATCCTGGTCCTGGACAAGGTGCTCATCCCCTGGGAGAACGTCTTCATCTACGGCCACCTGGGCAAGGTCCAGCTCTTCACCGGCCGTTCCGGCTTCCCCGAGCGGTTCACCTTCCACGGGTGCACCCGCCTGGCCGTGAAGCTGGAGTTCATCGCGGGCCTGCTGGCCAAGGCGGTGGAGATCACCGGCACGAAGGACTTCAGGGGCGTGCAGAGCCGCATCGGCGAGGTGCTCGCCTGGCGCAACCTGTTCTGGGGGCTGTCGGACGCGGCCGCGCGCAACCCGGTGCCGTGGAAGAACGGCGCGGTGCTGCCCAACCCCGAGTACGGCCTGGCCTACCGCTGGTTCATGCAGATCGGCTACCCCCGGGTCAAGGAGATCATCCAGCAGGACATCGCCAGCGGCCTGATCTACATCAACTCCAGCGCCGAGGACTTCAAGAACCCCGACGTGCGGCCGTACCTGGACAAGTACCTGCGCGGCTCCGGCGGCGTCGACTCGGTCGAGCGGGTCAAGGTGATGAAGCTGCTGTGGGACGCCGTGGGCACCGAGTTCGGCGGCCGGCACGAGCTGTACGAGCGCAACTACGCGGGCAACCACGAGAACACGCGCGTGGAGCTGCTCTCCGCCCAGACGGCCAGCGGCCAGATCGACGGCTACAAGGCGTTCGTCGAGCAGTGCCTGAACGAATACGACCTCGACGGCTGGACGGTGCCCGACCTGTCGTCGTTCGAGCAGTTGCGGCAGGCCAGGGAAGGGCTGCGCGACTTCTGACACCCGCCACCGCGGAGAAAGGCGCCGGGAGGCGAACCTCCCGGCGCCTTTCGTCGTCGAGAGCGGCCGCGGGAGACGCGTCGAGAGTCGAGACGAGCCGTGAAAGACACGTCGGGCGGGCCGTGGAAGACACGTCGGGCGGGCCGTGGAAGACACGAAGGCGCCCCCGGGGTGGTTTCCCCGGGGGCGCCTTTCGTACGGGCTGAGGATCAGCGCAGGGCGATGTCGGCCTGCTGCTCGACGGCGGCCAGGAACTCCCCGCGGGAGATCGCGGCCGCCACCAGCTCGATGTCGTCCGACATGAACCGGTCCCTGTCCAGGGTCGGCACGAGCGAACGGATCCGCTCGTACGTGGCCAGACCGGCCGGGCTGAGCCGGTCGCGCCGGCCCGACAGGTCCACGGCCTGAGCCGCGGCGAGGAACTCCACCGCGAGGATCCTGGTGTTGTTCTGCAGCACCCTGCGCGCGTTGCGGGCGGCGATCAGCCCCATGCTGACGACGTCCTGGTTGTCACCGTTGGACGGCACGCTCTGCGTGCTGGCGGGACCGATCGTCCTGTTCTCCGCGACCAGGGCCGTGGCGGGGTACTGTGCCCCGGCGAAGCCGCTGTTCAGGCCGGGGTCGCCGGCGACGAGGAACTCGGGCAGGCCGTTGCTGAGATGCCGGTTCAGCAGCCGGTTGATCCGCCGCTCGGAGAAGACGCCGAGCTGGGTGAGCGCGATGGTGAGGTAGTCCATGACGAACGCGACCGGCTGGCCGTGGAAGTTCGCCCCGTGGAAGACCTCCTTGCCCTCGAAGACGAGGGGGTTGTCGTTGGAGGAGTTGAGCTCGATGCGCAGCGTCTTGGCGGCGTGGTAGACGGTGTCCCTGACGGCGCCGACGACCTGCGGGATGGCGCGCAACGTGTACGCCTTCTGCAGGTAGACCTCGGTCCTGTGGACGCCGTGCTCCGCGGACTCGGACTCGGCCTCGTCCTTGCGACGGGGCCGCGCCTGCTCCCTGTCCCGCAGCACCGACAGGCGCAACGGGTCGACGCTGAGCGCCTGGCGCAGCTCGCTGTGCTCCACGGCCAGGCCGCTGCCGCTCAGCAGGGTCCGCATGTTGGCGGCGACGTCGATCTGCCCCTGGTGCGGGCGGGCGATGTCGTGCCCGTCCGCCACGAAGGGGCTGGTCGAGCCCTGCAGGACCTCGCAGATGAGCGCGGTCACGATCTCGGCCTGCCGCACCTGGTCCAGGGCCCGGGTGACCAGCAGGCAGCCGATCCCGGTCATCGCGGAGGTGCCGTTGATCAGCGCCAGCCCCTCCTTGAACCGCAGTTGCAGCGGCTCGATGCCGTGCTCGCGCAACACCGGCCCGGTCTCGGTACGCCGCCCGTCACGCAGCACGTACCCCTCGCCGATCAGCGTCGAGGCGACGTGCGCGAGCGGCGCCAGGTCACCGCTGGCGCCCAGCGACCCGATCTCGGGGATGGCGGGCGTGATGCCCAGGTTGAGGTAGAGCGCCAGGCGTTCGAGCAGTTCTGGCCGCACCGCCGAGTAGCCCTTGGACAGGGCGTTCAGCCGGGCGGTCAGGACGGACCTGGCCTCGTCCTCGGCGAAGATCGGGCCGACTCCGGCGCTGTGGCTCCGGACCAGGTTGGTCTGGAGCTCCACCTCGTTGGAGGTGTCGACGAGCATGTAGATCATCTCGCCGTAGCCGGTGGTCACGCCGTAGACGGGGACGCCGCTCGCGATGATGTCCTCGAACTGCCGCCTGTTGGCCGCGGCCTTGACCAGGGCGGATGGGGCGACGCCACAGGTGACCTCGTTCTCGGCGATCAGCCGTACTGTCGGGACATCCAGGCTCTCCCCATCGAAGTCGACTGACGTTGAGGTCTCAAGCAGTGTCACATCACTCACCCGCCATAGATCGGTTGACTGCATCGGTGGAAGGGGCGTGCGCGCCGACCTGAGCGGCCAGGCCGCTCAGCGTCGGGTTGGCGAAGAACTCCCAGAGCGGCACCTCGACGCCGAACCTCTCGCGAACGCGGTCGAGCAGGCGGGGCACCATCAGCGAGTGCCCGCCTGCTGTGAAGAAGGCGTCGCCGTCGTAGTCCGGCTCGGCCCCCAGAACGTCTGTCCAGATGGCGGCGACCTCGATCTCCACCGGTGTACGCGTGGCGCCGCGCGGCCCGTCGCTCACCAGTGCCGACAGCTCACGCCGGTCGATCTTGCCGCCGACGTTGCGCGGCAGGGCGCTCACCGTCCTGACCGAGAGCGGCAGCGTGCTCTTCCCGAACCGGGCGCGCAGGGTGGCCCGCAGGTCCGCGGCCTTCACCTCCGCCTGCGTGTTCCGCGGCACCACGTAGGCCACCAGGCGGGTGACCCAGCCGTCGGCGCCGCTCACCGGGACGAGCGCGCACTCGGCCACCGACTCGTGCCGGCTCAGCACGGCCTCTACCTCGGCCAGTTCGAAGCGGGTGCCGTGGAACTTGATCTGGGAGTCGCCGCGGCCGCGGAACTCCAGCAGGCCGTCCCAGCGGGTGCGGCCCAGGTCGCCCGTGCGGTAGAAGCGGCCGTAGCCGGACCCGCGCGCCTGGAGGTGGTAGACCGGCTCGAACGCCTCCGAGTCCTCACCGACATACCCCAGCGCGACGTACGGGCTCCTGACCACGATGTGCCCGGTGACGCCCTGCGGGCAGGGCCGGTCCCAGTCGTCCAGCACCACGACCTGCCGGCCGGGGATGGAACGGCCGATCGGGGTCATGCCCCGCACCGGTCCGGTGATCTCGTGCCAGGTCGCGAGGATCGTCTCCGTGGCGCCGTACAGGTTGGCCAGCCGCACGGCCGGCAGGCTCGCGTGCAGGTCGTTGGCCAGTTCCCCGGGCAACGGCTCCCCCGCGAGCAGCAGGCAGGTGAGCGAGAGCCGCCGCGTGGCGCCCTCGGCCTTGATCGCGTCGAGGAGCTTGGCCGCGAAGCTCGGGACGGTCTGCAGCAGGGTGATGCGCTCGTCCGCGAGCCAGCCGACCATCTTGTCCGGATTGGCCCTGATGCGCTCGGGCACGGGGCACAACGTCGCGCCGCCGACCAGCGCGGCGAACGTCTCGCACAACGCGGCGTCGTAGCCGGGCGCGGCCCACTGGGCCACCCTGGCGCCAGGCCGCATCCGGAACTCGGTGGCCAGCCAGGTGGCGAACTGCGCCAGGCTGCCGTGCGACTGGACGATGCCCTTGGGTTTGCCGGTCGAGCCCGAGGTGTAGGCGATGTAGGCGGGCGCGTTGGTCGTGGGGATGACGAGCCCCGCGGAAGCCTGCGCGTCCAGGGCGCCGACGTCGATGACCGTGCCGCCCAGCTCCTCCTCGAACCACCGGCTCAGGTCGTCCCCCTGGTCCTCCACCAGCAGGTACGTGGGTCGCAGCTCCGTCAGCACGGCCTTGCCGCGCTCGCCCACGTCGCCGGCGCCGAGGCAGGTCAGGTGCGCTCCCGCGCCGAGCACGCCCAGCGCGGCGGTGACCTGGGCCACCCCCGGGGACATCCTGACGACCACGGAGGCGCCGCCGACCTCGCCGAGCGCGGCGGTGACGGCCGCGGCGCACCCGTTCAGCTCGCGGTAGGTCAGGGTATCGCCCTGGAAGTCGAGCGCGATCGTGTCCGGCGCCCGCCCGGCCCAGGCGCGGACGAGTTCCGGCGCCGAGGGCAGGAGCGGGTCGAGCACCGCCGTCTGGTCGGCCTCGCTCACCCTGCTGTGCGTGCGCGTGTAGTCCTCCAGCGGGATCTGGTCGGCGGGCAGGTCCGGCGCGCGCAGGGCGATGGCCAGGAACGTGCGGAGCTGGTCGAGCAGGAGCGCGGCCGACCCCTCCTCGTACAGGCCGTCGCGGTAGGTCAGCGATCCGGCCAGCGTGGAGCCCGCCTGCTCCACCGCGAGGAACAGGTCGGTCCTGGCCGCGCAGGAGCGCGGCCGCTCGGGGCGGGCCTGCGCCGCGCCCAGCAGGGGCACGGGCTCGGCGTCGCCGCGGTAGTCGAACATCACGTCGCACAGCGGGATCCTGCGCGGGTCCCGCTCCAGCGCCAGCGACTGCACCAGCCGGTCGAAGGGCAGGGCGCGGTGTTTGTGCGCCTCCCTCGCCACCCGTGCCGTCCGGCGGACGGCCTGACGGAAGGTGATCCCTCCCGAGAGGTCGGCGCAGAGCACCAGGTGGTTGCGGTACGGGCCGACGAGAGCGCCGGTCGCCTGGACGGCGGGGCGCACGTTCACCGGGGTGCCGACCGCCACCCGGTCCTCCCCGGTGTGCCTGCGCAGCAGGCACAGGAAGGCGGCCAGCATGACCGTCGCGCGGGTGACCCCCTCTTCGCGCGCCACCTCGCCCAGCGCGTGTCCCAGCGCGGGCGCCCACTCGAACCGGACGGCCCCGCCGTCGAACGACGGTCCCGGGGGCCTGGGCCGGTCGGCGGGTGGCGCCGACGACGCGGGCGCCGGGCTCAGTGCCCTGGTCCACCAGCCGAGCAGGCGGTGCACCTCCGAGGTGTGCGACTGGTCGCGCTGCCAGCGGGCGTAGGTGGAGTACTGGAGCTCCGCGGGCGGCGGCGACTCCTGGATGGCGTAGCAGTCGGAGATCTCGTCCAGCAGGGTCGCGACGGACCACTCGTCCGCGACGGCCTCGTGCAGCCGCAGCACGAGCAGGTGGTCGTCCTGGCCCAGCCGTGCCACGGTGAGGCAGGCGAGCGGCCCCTCTTCCAGGTCGAGCGGGGTGCGCGCGAGGTCGGCGCAGATCTCCTCAGGCGTGGAGCCGGGCGCGTCGACCTCGGTGAAGGCGTGCGGGTGACAGTCTGCGGCGATCTCCTGCACGGGGAGCCCGCCGGCTTCGACGAGGGTCGTCCGCAGGATCTCGTGACGGAGCACGACGCTCCGCCACGCGTCCCCCAGAGCGGCGACGTCGAGTTCGCCGGTCGTTCGGTAGGCGCGGAGCATCGTGTACGCGGGTGAATCCGGGACCAGTTTCTGCAGAAACCAGGCCTGGTCCTGCAGCCACGAGGTCGCCGCTCTCTTAATACCGGACTTCCTCACCTCGACATCGTCAGCTCGGGGCGCCGTACGGGGCATCTCTTGACGTGCTGCGTTGCCCCCGGCTGGCAGGAAACGACGGGCCGGGGCAACTTGCTGCCACCGCCGCGCCTTGTTGCGGGCAATTCCGGGCCGCACTCTAGGGGAATAAGAGAAACCCACGGAATTTACATCCCACGCACCGGGAGAAAGGCAGTTGAATTCATGACGCTCATTACTTCTGGGAGCGGCTGATGGTGGCACTGGTCACCGGCGCGGCGGGCGGTATCGGGGCGGCGATCGTACGAAGACTGGGAGAGGAGGGCACCTCGGTCGCCGCCCTGGACCGGGATGAGAAAGGCCTGCGCGAGCTGGTGGGGAAGCTGACCGCGGACGGTCTGCGGGTGACCGCGTTCCCCGTGGACGTCGGATCGAGCACCCAGGTGGAAGCCGTGGTGGAGGAGGTGGAGCAGCGGCTCGGGCCGATCGGCAAGCTGGTCAACGCCGCCGGGGTGCTCCGCACGGGCCGGGCGCTCACATTGTCGGACGAGGATTGGGCGACGACGTTCGCGGTCAACGTCAACGGCGTCTTCCACGTCTCCAGAGCGGTCGTGGGCAGGATGGTGCCGCGACGGACGGGAGTGGTCGTCACCGTCGCGTCCAACGCGGCGCTCACCACCCGCATGGACATGTCCGCCTACGCCGCGTCCAAGGCCGCGGCGACGGCCTTCACCAAGACCCTGGGCCTTGAGGTGGCCGCCTACGGGATCCGCTGCAACGTGGTGGCCCCCGGCTCGACCGACACCCCGATGCTCTCGGCGTTGTGGAGCGATCCCGAGCGGGCGCTCCGGTCGTCGATCGACGGCAACCCCGGCATGTACCGCACCGGCATCCCGCTCGGCAAGGTCGCCAGGCCGGCCGATATCGCGGACGCGGTCGCGTTCCTGCTTTCGAGCCAGGCGAATCACATCACGCTCCAGCACCTCACGGTGGACGGCGGCGCCACTTTGGGCGCCTGAATATTGAGAAAGGGCGAAATGGGAATCCCTCATATAACGCCATATCCGATGCCGGACTCCGGCGAACTTCCTGAGAACACCGCACAATGGCAGCTCGACCCGGCCCGGGCCGTGTTTCTGTTGCACGATATGCAGAGTTTCTTTCTGCGTGCCTTCCCCGCCGGCGAGGCCCCCGTGGCGGACCTCGTCAGGAACGCGCAGGCCCTGCGCGAGCGATGCGCGGCCCTGGGGATCCCGGTCGCCTACACCCGGCAGCCGGGCGGGATGACCGACGAGCAGCGGGGGCTGCTCAAGGACTTCTGGGGCCCCGGCATGACGACGGACGAGTCCCAGCGCAAGGTCGTGGACGAGGTGGCGCCCAGACCGGGCGACCTGCTGATCCCCAAGTGGCGCTACAGCGCCTTCCACCGCAGCCCTCTGCTCCAATGGCTGCGCGACCAGGGGCGGGACCAGCTCGTCATCGCCGGCGTCTACGCGCACATCGGCATCATGATGACGGCCGTCGACGCCTTCACCCACGACGTCCAGCCGTTCCTCGTGGCCGACGCGATCGCCGACTTCACCGCCGAGGACCACCACCTGGCCCTCCGGTACGTGGCCGAGCGCTGCGGCGTGGTCACGACGACCAAGCACGTCCTGACGGACCTCCCCGCGGAGGCGCCGGCATGAGCGCGCACCGCCTCCTCGACGAGATCCTGTCCCCGGAGCCGCCCGCGTTCGCGCTGCTGCACCGGCCGGGGGCGGGCCGGGAAGGGACGCTCGACGTCCTGGTGGGCGACGTCGCCACGGTCGGCACGCTGGGCGAGCTCCCGCTCTCCGACGAGCTGGGCGGCGAGGGGCCGGAGCTGCTCGTGCTCATCCCGTACCGGCAGATCGCCGAGCGGGGCTTCGAGGCACGTGACGACGGCGCCCCGCTCATCGCGATGAGCGTCACCGGTCACGGCAGCCTGTCGCTGCCCGTCGCCCTGGCCCGCATCCCCGACCGCCGCATCCAGGCCAGAAACCGCAGTGTGGACACCCCCGACGACGAATACGCGGGCATCGTCCGCACGGTCATAGAGGAGGAGATCGGCCGGGGCGAGGGCGCCAACTTCGTCATCAAGCGCTCGTTCCTGGCCGACATCACCGACTACACCCCGCTCAGCGCGCTCACCCTCTTCCGCCGGCTCGTCACGCGGGAGACGGGCACGTACTGGACGTTCATCATCCACACCGGCGACAGGACGTTCGTCGGAGCCTCACCGGAACGGCACATCAGCCTCTCGGACGGCACCGCGGTGATGAACCCGATCAGCGGCACCTACCGCTATCCCCCGTCAGGGCCGACCGTCGACGCCCTCATGAGCTTCCTTGGCGACAAGAAGGAGACCGACGAGCTGTACATGGTCGTCGACGAAGAGCTCAAGATGATGGCCAGGATCTGCGACTCCGGCGGCCGTCTGACGGGCCCGTTCCTCAGGGAGATGACCAGGCTCGCGCACACCGAGTACTACATCGAGGGCCGGACCTCGCGGGACGTGCGGGAGATCCTGCACGAGACGCTGTTCGCGCCGACCGTCACCGGCAGCCCGCTGGAGAACGCGTGCCGGGTGATCGGCCGCTACGAGAAGGAGGGACGAGGCTACTACAGCGGCGTCGCCGCGCTGATCGGCAGGGACGAGGCGGGCGGGCGCACGCTCGACTCCTCGATCCTGATCCGCACGGCCGACATCGACACCGAGGGCCGGGTGCGCATCGGGGTCGGCGCCACCCTGGTCAGGCACTCCGACCCCGGCTCGGAGGTGGAGGAGACCGCGGCCAAGGCGGCCGGGCTGCTCGAAGCCCTGTGCGCCGAGCCGCCCGAGCAGCTCGCCGAGCACCCCGACGTGCGCGGCGCGCTGGAGGAGCGCAACGAGGACATCTCCGGGTTCTGGCGGGCGGAACCGGCCGAGCGCACCTTCTGGACGCCCGACCTGATCGGCCGCCGGGCGCTGGTGGTGGACGCCGAGGACACCTTCACCTCGATGATCGCCCATCAACTGCGCTCGCTGGGCCTGCAGGTGAGCGTGCGCAGGTTCGACGAGGCGTACGAGCTGACCGAGCACGACCTGGTGGTGCTCGGCCCAGGCCCCGGCGATCCCGCCGACCTGGGCCATCCCAAGATCGCCCACCTGCGCGACGCCGCGGGACGGCTGCTCGGCTCCGGCATCCCGTTCGTCGCCGTGTGCCTCAGCCACCAGGTGCTCAGCGGGGCGCTCGGCCTGCCGGTGCGCCGCAGGAAGGTGCCCAACCAGGGCGTGCAGCGGGTGATCGACCTGTTCGGCCGCCGGGCCAGGGTGGGCTTTTACAACACCTTCGCCGCGCACGCCGAGGCGGACGAGATCGAGCCGGCCGGGCTGCCGGGGCCGGTCTCCGTCAGCCGCGACCAGGAGACGGGCGAGGTGCACGCGCTGCGCGGCCCCGGGTTCACCTCCATGCAGTTCCACGCCGAATCGGTGCTCACGGCGGACGGGGTCGGCATCCTGCGCGACGCCCTGCTGACGGCGATCGACCGGCTGCCGGTACGCCAATGAACAGGCCCGCGAACAGGAAGGGACGCATGGCGAGCGTACTCATCGCCGGAGGCGGCATCGGAGGGCTGGCCGCCGCCATCGGCCTGGCGAGACAGGGCCACAGGGCCGTGGTGCTCGAACGAAGGGAGGAGTTCAGCGAGCTGGGCGCCGGCATCCAGATCGGCCCCAACGGTTTCGCCGCCCTGGACCGGCTCGGTGTCGGCCAGGCCGTGCGCGACCTGGCCGTCTACATCGACGAGCTGCGGTTCATGGACGGCACGACCGGTGAGCGGGTGGCGAGCATGCCGCTCACCGGCGGCTACCGGGCCCGCTTCGGCAACCCGTACGCGGTGGTCCAGCGGGTGGACCTGTACGGCCCGCTGCTGGCCGCCTGCCACGACGACCCGCTGGTCGAGCTGCGCGGCGGCAGCCACGTGATCGGCTACGAGCAGGACTCCGGCGGCGTGCTGGCGCTGCTCGCCGACGGATCGCGGCTGCGCGGCGACGCGCTGGTGGGCGCCGACGGCCTGCACTCCTCGGTACGCGCCAGGCTCGTCGGCGACGGCGGCCCGAGGATCTCCGGGCACACCATCTTCCGCTCGGTGATCCCGATGGAGCGGGTGCCCGAGGACCTGCGCTGGAACACCGTCACCCTGTGGGCGGGTCCGAAGTGGCACTTCGTGCACTACCCGATCGGCGGCGGCGCGTACCTGAACCTGGCGGCCACCCGCGACGACGGCGCCGCCGACGTCGTGACCGGCCGGCCGGCCGCGCGCGAGACGGTGCTCGGCGCCTTCCCCGGCCTCGGCGCGACCGCCGGGCGGCTGCTGGAGCTGGGCGAGGAGTGGCGGGAGTGGGTGCTGTGCGACCGGGACCCGGTGGGCGACTGGACCGACGGCCGCGTGGTCCTGCTCGGCGACGCGGCGCACCCGATGCTCCAGTACGCGGCCCAGGGCGCCTGCATGGCGCTGGAGGACGCGGTGACGCTGGGCGAGCTGGCGGACTGCGGGCCCGGGGAGTTCCCCCAGCGGTTCGAGAAGTACAACGCGGTACGGCGGGCGCGCACGGCCAGGACCCAGCTCGTCTCCCGCGAGATGGGCCGGCGGCTCTACCACCCGGCCGGCCCCGACGCGCTCGCCAGGAACCGGATGTTGTCCGCGTTCTCCGCGGACGAGCTGCATGACAAGGTCGCGTGGCTGCACGGCGCCCGCGACTTCTCCGAGACAGGACTTTGAGAGCACCGAAGGGATCACTATGTGCGGGATTGCTGGATGGGTGAGTTACGACCGCGATCTGACCGGCGAACGGGACACGATCACGGCGATGACCGCGACCTTGGAGTACCGGGGGCCCGACGCGGGCGGCGTGTGGACGTGCGTCCGCGCGGCGCTCGGGCACCGGAGGCTGTCGATCATCGACTTGGAGGGCGGCAGGCAGCCGATGGCCGCGGGGGACGACGGCCTGCCGGTCATGACCTACAACGGGGAGGTCTACAACTACCGCGAGCTGCGCGAGGAGCTGCGGGAGCTCGGGCACGAGTTCCGCACGGCCAGCGACTCCGAGGTGGTGCTGCGCGCATACCTGGAGTGGGGTGAGGACTTCGCGGACCGGCTGGACGGCATCTTCGCGCTGGCCATCTGGGACCCGCGCACCGAGGAGCTGCTGCTGGTCCGCGACCGGATGGGCGTCAAGCCGCTCTACTACTACCCGACGCGGGACGGCGTGCTGTTCGGCTCGGAGCCGAAGACCATCCTGGCGCACGACGAGGCCGAGGCGGTCATCGACGCCGACGGCCTGCGCGAGATCTTCACGATCGTCAAGACGCCCGGCCACGGCGTCTTCCGCGGCATGCACGAGGTGCGGCCCGCCACGGTGATGCGCTTCTCCCGCGAGGGCAGGACCGAGCACCGCTACTGGCGGCTGGAGGCCAAGGAGCACACCGACGACCTGGACACGACGATCGCCACCGTGCGCGAGCTCCTGGCGGACATCGTGGAGCGGCAGCTGGTCGCCGACGTGCCCGTGGGCACGCTGCTGTCCGGCGGGCTCGACTCCAGCGCGATCACCGCGCTGGCCGCCGCCGCTCTCGCCCGTAAGGGCGTCGAGCAGCCGCTCAAGGCGTTCTCCGTGGACTTCAAGGGTCACGAGACACGCTTCCAGGCCAACGTGCAGTGGGAGGACCCGGACACCCCGTTCGCGGTCGAGGTGGCCGAGCACGTCGGCGCCGAGCACATCATCGTCGAGCTGGACAACACCGAGATCCTCGACCCCGAGGTCAGGCGGTCGGTGCTGCGCGCCCAGGACCTCCCGGTCTCCACCGGCGACATGGAGTACTCGCTCCTCGTCCTGTGCCGGGCGCTGAAGGAGGAGATGACGGTGGCCCTGTCGGGCGAGGCGGCCGACGAGCTCTTCGGCGGCTACACCTGGTTCCACGACCGCGACGCCGTCGAGTCCGACACCTTCCCCTGGCACTCGCCGTTCAGGAAGGCCGGCGGCATCGGCGCGCTGCGCGACATCGGGTTGTGGGAGCGGCTGGGGCTGGAGGCGTACGTCAAGCACCGCTACACCCAGGCGCTGGAGGAGGTGCCGCGGCTGCCCGGCGAGAGCGGGCTGGAGGCTCGCATGCGCGAGCTGACCTTCCTCAACCTCACCCGCTGGGAGAACTTCCTGCTGGACCGCAAGGACCGGATCAGCATGGCCGCCAGCCTGGAGGTACGCGTCCCGTTCACCGACCACAAGCTGGTCGAGTACGTCTACAACACCCCGTGGGCGATGAAGAACTTCGACGGAAGGGAGAAGAGCCTGCTGCGGGCCGCCATGCGAGGCGTGCTGCCCGACTCCGTGCTCGACAGGAAGAAGAACCCGTACCCCTCCACCCAGGACACCGGCTACGAGAAGGCGCTGCGCGAGCAGCTGGGGGACATCGTCGCCGAGGGCGGCCCCGTGCTGCAGCTCGCGTCGGAGGCGGAGATCCGCACGCTGCTCGACGCGCCGCAGGGCGCCTACAGCATGGGCGGCCCGTGGAGCGCCCGCGCCGTCATCGAGCGGCTGATCGAGTTCAACACCTGGGTCACCCTGTACGGCGTGCGCGTCGAACTGTGACCCCGAACCAATGTCGCCCGAGACCGGACCGGTCTCGGGCGACAGACGTGTCACGGTCAGGCAGGGGGGATGTTGTAGTTCAGCCGGAAGAAGTTGTCCGGATCGTAAGCCCTCTTCACCTCACGCAGCCTCCGGTAGTCGGCCGGCGCGTAGGCCGCCACGGCGTTGTCCGGATCGTGCAGGAAGTTGAGGAACGCCCGCCCTCCGGTGTGGGGCCGCATCACCGCCTCCACCTCCGGCAGCCGCGCGTCGAGAATGGCGCTGAGGTGCGCCGTGCGGTGCCCCACGGGACCGGCGTCCGGCCCCGGGCGGCCCATCGCGCCGCCCCAGTGGCGGATCTCCACGCCGGGCGCGTTCGGCCGGGCGGCCGTCGACGCCAGGATCTCGATCACGGAGTCGGGCAGCGAGTCGAGCAGGTTCACGTGCCCGGGGCCGGTGCCGCCCATCTCCATCACGCCGAACGGGCCCGTCCTGAAGGTGTCGAACAGCGGCCGGCCCGCCGCCTCGAACAGCGGCGCGAGCAGCCCGCCCACGTCCCCGCCCGGGCCGTCGTACATGGCCTGGACCGCGACGGTCCGCTTACCCCTCAGCGGGGCGGGCACCGAGCGGTCGTGCGGCAGCCGGGTCAGCAGGATCGCGGTGCTCAGCGCGTCGGGCGCCGAGTCGACCCAGTCGCGGTAGCGGACGAGCACGTCGGCGGCGCGCTCCCCGGGGAAGACGGCCGCGCCCGCGAAGACCTGGGCGACCGGGTGGAGCCGGAACTCCAGCGAGGTGACGACGCCGAAGTTGGCGCCGCCGCCGCGGATCGCCCAGAACAGGTCGGGATGGCTGCCGGCGCTCGCCGTGAGCAACCTGCCGTCCGCCGTGACCACCTCGGCCCGCACCAGGCTGTCGGCGGCGAAGCCGTACGCGCGCGACAACCAGCCGAGCCCGCCGCCCAGCGTGTAGCCGGCCACGCCGACCGTCTGGTGCGAGCCGGCCAGCGGCGCCAGACCGAGGGGCTCGGCGGCGGCGATCACCTGCTCCCACACGGCGCCCGCGCCGACGCGGGCCACCTTGCGCACCGGGTCCACCAGGACGCCGGCCATCTGCGTGGTCTTCACCAGGATGCCGCCGTCGGAAGCGGCGTGGGTGCCGTGACCGGTGCCCTGGACGGCGAAGGGCAGGCCGTGCTCGCGCGCGGTGGTGAGCGCCGTCAGCACGTCGTCGGCGCCCGCGGCCATCACCACGGCGGCGGGCCTGGGGTCTATGTCGGAGTACGGCGCCTGCCGCTCCCTGTCGTAGGCGCGGTCGAGCGGGACGTGAACGGCCCCTTCGACGTCGCGGCGCAGCCGCCGCACGGCCGCCTCCTCGCCCTGGATCGGGGACGTGTCCTCATGCACGTACTGCTGGCTCATGCCAACCTTCCCTCCTGTCTGGGGGTGGTCGCGCGAAGTCCCCGCCCCCGTGAGACGGGGACGGGGAACGCGACCTGCCGGGTGCTATGGAGCACAGTCGCTGAGACCGGGGCCGGGGGTCGTGCCTGTGGGACCGAAGAACAGCAGCGCGCAGCCGCTCAGGAACCCGGGGTTCTCCTCAGGAACGAAATGCCCCGCGTCGGGCGCGACCACGGTCCTGACGTCGTCGGCCACCTGGTTGAAGGAGGCGGCGACGCCGGGGCCGAAGGAGTACTGGCCGCCCACGGCCGCCACCGGCATGGCCAGCCGCCTGGCGGCGTTGGCCTGGTTGTTCACGGCGTCCGCGGCGAAGGCCCGGTAATACTCGTAGCCGGCCGTGCGCCTGGCGGGGCTCGCGTACGCGGCGTAGTAGGTGTCGCGCTTGATGGCGTCCTTGCGGAAGCTGAAGTCGAAGATCATGCCGAGGTACGTGGGCACGTCCTCGTTGTCCATGATCCGCTCGGGGATGGGGGCCGGGGAGGAGTTGAACCTGAAGTGGAAGCTCACCCCGTACAGGTCCTCCAGGCCGAAGCCGGACAGCGGGCTCTCGACCATCACGAGCTTGCTCACCTCGGCGGGGAAGTCCCGCGCGTACGGATACGCCACGAGGACGCCCAGGTCGTGGCCGATGATCCCGACCTTGGTGTGACCCAGCGCGCGCACGGCCTGGCGGGCCCGGTGCGCCGTGGTGACCTTGTCGTAGCCGCCGGACGGGATGGAGGAGGTGCCCAGGCCGGGCAGGTCCAGGGCGATGACGGTGTGCTTGCGCGCCAGGTCCGGCATGACGGCGCGCCACATCTCCCAGGTCTCCGGCCAGCCGTGCAGAAGCAGCAGGGCCGGCCCCGACCCGCCCTTGACGTAGTGGACCGTGCCGCCGTCCACGGCGACGTTGCCCTGGGTGAAACCGGACAGGCCATCGACCTGCGTACCGTCGGCTGACGACGCGGCGGCGGTCGTGGCGAGCATCACCACGGCCAGGGCGGCGGACGCGGCGGCGCGCGTCAGCCTCCTGCCCCAGGTTCCTGCTGGCGTCATGTGGCGCTTTCCTTTCGACGTCGCGGGAGACGGCATGCGAGGACCGGGTCCGGCCCGGGCGTGATCACCGGTGGACCCGGTCCTTGAGGTGGGACCCTCCGCCTCCCGCGGCGGAAGGCCCCCTGCGACCAGCGGTCAGGGTGCTTCTACGGCCTCATACTCACCGCGTGCGACGCGGCGCGCATCTCCTGAATTGCTCTCGTGGCCCGGTCGCGGCGAACTCCGCATGCCTGGAGCGCCCGCGCCGGGTTCAGGAGTCCTCGACGGCGATGCGGGCCAGGAGGGAGGCGAGCTGGCCCGGAGCGGAGATCATCGGCCAGTGTCCCGTCTCCAGCGTGTGAAAGTCCCAGGTCGGCACGGTCCGCATGGCGGTGACGTCGTCCGCCAGCCGACCGGCGAAGTGTTCCATGGTGCAGACGATGAAGCTGGCCCGCTGCCGCTCCAGCGGCCGGGTCAGCACGGCCGGCTCGGCGATGGTGCGCCCAGGGTGCCCCACGAGGCGCTGCGCCAGCCACCGCGCCTGTGTGTGGGTCAGCCCCTGCCCGTCGCCCACGATCGTCGCGTCGGGGGCGGGCCAGCGGCCCTCGTTGTCGGCGATGAGCCGCAACTCCTGGGTCCGCTGGCGCTCGGGGAACGC
The DNA here is from genome assembly GCF_042656245.1 of Nonomuraea insulae. NCBI lineage: Bacteria > Bacillati > Actinomycetota > Actinomycetes > Streptosporangiales > Streptosporangiaceae > Nonomuraea > Nonomuraea insulae. The sequence continues at coordinate 484,733 of NZ_JBHSPA010000027.1, read as the reverse complement.
GTGCAACATCGACTTGCCGTCATGAGGCAGGAACGCCTCGACGAACACCGTGTGCGCGACCCGGTCGCGCGCCCGGTCGGCCACCTGCCCGGCCACCAGGCCGGAGTAGCTGTGCCCGACGAGCACGACGTCGCGTAGATCGTGCTCGTCCAGCAGCGTCAGGACGTCGTTCACGTGGGTCTCCAGGCCCACCTCCGACACGTCATCCTCGCCGGCGGCCAGGCCGCGCAGGGTGACCGCGTGGGCGTCGTGACCGCGCGCACGCAGCCGGCGTGCCACCGGCTCCCAGACCCAGGCCCCCATCCAGGGGCCCGGGAGCAGGACGAGCGCTCTCTTCACCGACGGTCACCTCCTTTCCCTTCCATCTGATCGAGGCTCTTCCACGGTGTCCATAGGTCAGGCGGCCTGCAGTACGCGCTCCCGGGTGTCGTCGGCCGGTCGATGGCCGAACACCCTGGATTCCACGACGTCGACGTGCTGGTCGCCGGCGATCAGCGCCACCACGGCCACGTACCCGTCGCCCGGGTCCAGGTCGAAGAAGCGGATGTCACCCGGCGGGATCTCCAACGGCCAGCTCAGCAGCTTGGGAGCCTCCTCAGGACCGCTGACCTCCAGCTTGTCCGGCGAGATGCGCAGGCCGTGCCCGGTGGCTTTGAGCGCCGCCTCCTTTCGTGTCCAAACTCTGGTGAAAGCCTCGTATCTCTCCTCCGGCGGCAATCCGTCCATGGCCCGCAACTCGTTCTGTGTCAGCGCGCACCGGGCCAGGTCGTCCACGGGTGTCGAGGGAACCGCCTCGACGTCCACGCCCAGCGCTCCCACACTCGTCATGGCCACCGCTACCCGGTCGCCCGAGTGGGAGACCGAGACGTGCAGCCGGCGGCCCGACGCCCTGATGAACGGCTTGCCGTGGTGCCTGGTGCAGTCCGTGCAGCTCCGGTCGACCACCACGTCCTCCGGCCGTACCCCGAGCTGGGTGGCCGCCGCGGTACGCAGCAGCCAGGCCCCGGTCAGGAAGCGGCGGCGGTCGGGGTCTCGCCGGAACTTGGCGGCCCGGCCCAGTTCCGGTTCACTGAGCACCGCGGACAGCGTCTCCACGGTCCGGTGCCCGGGTGTGGCCCACCAGACACGGCATTCTCCGGGGGCCAGCAGGGAAGCGATCATTGATGTCCTCCTTCGATGGCGTCCTCTTCGTGATTTCTCGCGAGCAGCGTCCGGCAGGTCACCAGCTCCCAGTCATCGATCTCGGGGTTGGTGAGGACCTCCGTGACCACGTCGCGCACCTGTGCGCTCGTCGTGGGCCCGTCCGTGCGCACCCGGATGACGATGTCCCCGGTCGCCTGGGTGAGGTCCTTGTGCCAGCGGCTCGGCAGTAGCGCCATGATGCGGATCCCGTCCACCGGCGAACCGGGCACGGGAAGGCCATCGGCCTTGCGCATCGTCAGCTGGATCAGCATGATTCGGCGGTCTCCGTCCTTGTGTGGTCGGCCAGGCTGTTCGTGTCCCACCTCCCAGCGATGGTCGTCTTTGTCGCACTTCCCACTGTGCGACCTGCACGACAGGGGAACCAGGGCTCTGGAAGGCAGGAAGCTGCACGTGGGCAGCCGCATGCTGACAACGCCGCCGGACATGCGAAAGCCCCGCGGGCGTGGCCTGCGGGGCTTTCTGTGCGGTGTCCTTCTACAGGGGGACGTTCCCGTGCTTGCGCGGGGTCGCGTGCTTGCGCTTGTCACGCAGCATGGCCAGCCCGCGGGCGACGACCGAGCGCGTCTCCACGGGATCGATCACGTCGTCGACCAGCCCGCGCTCGGCCGCGTACGTGGAGTGGAGCAGCTCGCCGGTGTAGCGGGCCACGAGGTCCGCGCGCAACATGTCCGGGTCGCTCGCGGCGGCCAGCTCCCTGCGGTAGATGACGTTCACCGCGCTCTCGGCGCCCATCACGGCGATCTCGTTGGTGGGCCACGCCAGCGACAGGTCCGTGCCGATGGAGCGGGAGTCCATCACGATGTACGCCCCTCCGTACGCCTTCCTGACGATGACCTGGATGCGCGGGACCGTCGCCTCGCAGTAGGCGTAGAGCAGCTTGGCCCCGTGCCTGATGGCGCCGGCGTGCTCCTGGTCCGTGCCGGGCAGGAAGCCGGGCACGTCCACGAGCGTCAGCAGCGGGATGCCGAACGCGTCGCACAACCTGACGAAGCGCGCGGCCTTCTGCGAGGCCGCCACGTCGAGCACGCCCGCGAGCACCAGGGGCTGGTTGCCGACGACGCCGATGACCTCGCCGTCGATCCTGGCGAACGCGCAGATCACGTTCGGCGCCCAGGCGGCGTGCACCTCCAGGTAGTCGCCGTCGTCCACGAGCTCGGCCAGCACCTGGCGCATGTCGTACGGCTTGTTCCGCTCGACCGGGACGATCTCCGCCAGCCTGGGCCGCACGTCGTGGACCGCGTCGCGCGCGGGCAGGGCCGGCGGGCGGCTCATGTTGTTGCTCGGCAACATCGAGACGAGGTAGCGGACGTCGGCCAGACAGCTCTCCTCGTCGTCGTGCACGAACGCGGCCAGCCCCGACCGGGTGCCGTGCACCTGTACGCCGCCGAGCTGGGCATGGGTGACCCGCTCGCCGGTGACCGCCTCCACCACGTCAGGACCCGTCAGATAGAGCTGGGCGGTGTCCCGCACCATGAACGTGAAGTCGGCCAGGGCCGCGGAATAGGCCGCTCCCCCCGCGCACGGGCCGAGCACGACGTTGATCTGGGGGATCACGCCCGATGCCGCCACGTTGCGCTGGAAGATGCCCCCGTACCCGTTGAGCGACATCACCCCTTCCTGGATCCTGGCGCCGCCGCTGTCGTTCAGCCCGATGAACGGGGAACCGGTGGACAGTGCCAGATCCATCACCTTCTGGATCTTCAATGCGTGCGCCTCGCCGAGTGAGCCGCCGAACACCGTGAAGTCCTGCGCGTAGACGAAGACTCTGCGGCCGTCGATCGTCCCCGAGCCGGCGATCACCCCGTCCGTGTGCGGACGTTGCCGTTCCATGCCAAGGCCCTGCGCCCGGTGTCTGCGGAGCATGTCCAGCTCCAGGAAAGACCCCTCGTCCAACAGCAGTTCCAGCCGCTCGCGCGCGGTGCGCTTGCCGAGCGAGCGCTGCCTGGCCACGGCCTGCGGGCGCCCCTCGGCGACCTCCTCACGCAGGCGCTCGTGCTCCTCACGCAGCTGGTTCATGGACGGGGGCGGCGACTTGACCGCCTCGTCCAGGGCTTCCACGGCGATGTCGAGTTCCGAGATGCTCATGATCTTCCCTCCCTCGGATCCCCTGTTCAGTGCATCCAGTCAATGGTCAGTGGCCGTTTGCTGTCACCTCCTGCTGTGCGGGGAGGCGTGTTCGTGGCAGGAAGCGGAAACGGGCGTGCAGCTTGCTGCCTGGGAAAAGCCTGGTTTGCGGCCTTGCCGACTAGCAAAGTTGGAGGTGCGAAGGAAAACGCGAAAACAAAACACCAAAATTGAGAAAGAGGCAGAGTGATGGCGAACTCGACGAAAATGCAGAAGATTTTCACCAATGTGACCAAGTGGGCCGTCGCGATTGCCATCCTCACCTCTGGTGCCGCCGCCCTCGGCCTCTCCGGCGGCACGGCGCTCGCCAAGAACACCTGGCCCGGCACCTCGGTCACCCAGGACGACCCCGACAACACCTGGCCGGCGCCGCCGGCCGAGGACCCCGACAACACCTGGCCCGCCCCGGTTGCCCTGGACGACCCCGCCAACACCTGGCCCGCCCCTCCGGCTGACGACCCCGACAACACCTGGCCGAGCGCCTGACTACCTCATGAATTGGGCCGAACTTAATCCAGGAAGGAGAAACGACGACGGAAACTGAATTACCCGCACGCCACTCAGGAAAGGAGCGACAAGGACGACAGGACAAACAAAAAGAACCCCGCGACCACCGGTCGCGGGGTTCACGCTGTGCCCGGACGGCACAGCAGAAAAGATCAGATCCAGTTCTCCTCCTTGGCGCGCAGCGCGGCCTGGAAGCGGTTGACCGCTCCCAGCCGGGCCATGAGGTCGGCCACGTAGCGGCGGTAGGTGCGGACCGAGACGTCCAGTTCGCGGGCGGCGATCTCGTCCTTGTCCGCCGTGGCCATCACCTCCAGCACCCGGCGCTCCATGTCCGTCAGCGCCGGCGCGTCCTCCGGCGGGTCGATGTAGGTACGCAGGTCCACGGCCGAGTTCCACAGGCCCTCGAAGTAGATGAACAACTGCGAGACCAGGCCGGGCTCCCGTACGAGGAGCGCGCCCTTGGAGTTCTGCTTGGGGTCGATCGGGACGACGGCGACGCTGCGGTCGTACATCAGCATGCGGTCCATCGGCTGCTCGGTGACGCGCACCTCCCCGCCCAGGCTCATCAGCTCGCGGAGGTAGGACACCATGTGCGGGTCCTCCAGCGCGGAGGGGTGGAAGATCTCCTTGATCGAGAGTCCTCGGCGCAGCGAGCGGGTGTCGAGCGGCAACGCCGACTCGATCATCACCTTGTTGAACGGGCCGCCCGGGTGCAGGCAGAGCGTCTCCTTGTAGGAGAAGAAGGCGAGGTCGTCCAGCCGCTGGCGGACCCGCGCGCCGCTCTCCACCCGTTCGATGTCGAGCGCGGCGCCGGCGCGCTCGCCCTCCTGAAGGTCCTCCAGGAGGCCGGCTATGGCGTCGCGCGCGCCGAAGACCCGGCGGATCTCGGCGTTGAGCTCGTCGAGGCGCTTTTCCACCAGCCGTTCGACGGCGACGCGCGGCTCGGTGGCCAGGACGCGGTGCCGATCGGTGAGGTCGAGCATCGAGAGCTTACCGAGCGTCTCCACGGCGGCTTCGACGGTGTCGGGGTCCATCGACAGGCTTTCCGGAAGCGAGCCGACGCCCTCGCCCGGGTGCCGGAGGAAGTAGCGGTAGATCTCCTCCAGTTCCGGAGTGATACCGATGACTGTAAGGTCCATAGTCCACCTCCCGGCCGCCGGCGTGTCGTTCTCGCGGGATATGCGATCTTTGTCCGTTTTTATCCCGCATAAAGTCAATTATCGGCATTTGGTCGGCTCAGAACCTCTTGCGTCGTGCTCAACTGAGCAATAGCGCGGTTGCCGCCGACCGCGTAGGCGGTTGCCGCCGCCAGAGACAGGGGCACCGCCTGTGTTTGTGGTCGCACGGGCTCTTAAGGAACGGGGCACGGCAGCCTGGCGGAGGTGGCGCGGTAGCACGCGGCTCCCGGGCACACGACCTTGACGATCGTGCCGGTGCCGCCGGACTCGACGGCCACGGGCTCGTGGCCGAACCGGCGGGCGGCGATCTCCGGCCAGCTCGCGGGGCGCAGGTCGCCCGGCTCGCCGATGAGCCACGGCTCGGCGTCCACGCCCAGCCGCTCCAGGTGCGCGGCGTAGTCGCCCTCGCGGTGCCAGACCGCGAAGCGGCGCAGGGCCTCGGGCAGTGCCAGCGTGGCCCACGGTTGCGCCTTGGCCGCCATCGCGCGTAAGAAGGCCTCACCGATCGCGCTCCTGACCGTACGACCCGCCGCGACCCCCAGCGTGGCGCCTTCGCCGCCGACCGTCACCATGGCGATCCTGAGGTCGGGCACGGCGAGCGCGAACGCCGACACCCGCAGCCCCAGCCCGGTGGCCGCGGCCATCACGCCGGTGGGGAGCAGGCGGTCGAGCTGGGCCGAGAGCCGCAGGAGCGGCTGCTGGGACGGACGGGCCCACCAGCGCGCGACCACGTCATGGGCGATGATCTCGGCGATGGCCTCGGCGATCCCGAGGTCCACGACACCGGTCATGGCCGCCTCCACCTGGGTCTCACGCTCACCCAGCCACACGACCTCCGCGGGAAGCTGGTACCGGTTCCCGCTCACCAGACCCGTACCCGGCACGAAAAGCCCCACCGCCTCCGGGGGGTCGCTCAGAAAGTCGGACAACCGCAACTCCCTGCCCCGCGGGTCGGGCGTCGGCGAGCCATCATGTGAGACGCCCCGCAGGCCGGACGCGGGTAAAGCGCCCCGCAGGTCGGACGCAGGTAAACCATCACGTGAGGCACCCCGCAGGTCGGACGCGGGTAAGCCATCACGTGAGGCGCCCCGCCTGTTGGACGCGGGTGCCTTGGGGGAACTGGCGTGGTGGGGCAGCCGGTGCAGGCGGTCGAGGGCGGTCGCCCGGGCGATGGCCCTGGCCCTGGTCTGCGCCTCGTACCGCGCGAAACCGGCGACGACGACGTCCAGGCCGGAAGCCTGCGCGTACGCCAGATGCACGGTTCCCCCGAGGCAGTCGGCCAGTTCCGCCACCACCCCGGGCACCGCTTTCGCCGATTGCGAGCCCGCAGGCGTGGGTGCCATCGTTTCTCCTCCGCGCTCATCCCCGGCCGGGGCAGGCCCGGCGTGAGGTCATCGGCACCGCGGCCGCCTCGCTCGGGCGGATACGGAGGGGGTCCGACTTTGGGCGGACCGCGGGCCGAGCTTCCCCACCGGCCAGCATCGGGGAGTTCCTCCGGACGCTGACTCCCGACCAGTACAGTCGCGGCCCTGCCGGGGCGTCAACGATCGGGCCACCATCCAGCAATCCCCAAGAAGGACACCACCACGCGCACGCGACGACACCACCCCGGCAACAGCACCCACGACAAGGCATCTCGGACATGGGAGAGGCCGGTAGGCCGCTCGCCTCACATACGGAGACGCGCGGCCTACCGGTCAGGTGCGCGGGACCACCCCGACAAGGCTGGGCAGCAGACCAGCCCGCCGCCCCGCGAGTGCTGGGGGGCGGGCCAGGCCGACCGGCCCGAAGGGCAGGCGGGCCGGTACGGCCAGACCTCCTACTGGGGAACGGTCACGAACTGGCCGGGGCGGCGGCCGGCGCCGGCGGGGCCGCGGTAGGCCTGGGCGATGTCCAGCCACCGGTCCGCCTCCGGGCCGACCGCGGTGACCGCCACGTCGTCGCGGTGCCGCCGCCTGGTGACCAGCAGGCAGAAGTCGTTCGCCTGGCCCGCGATCCGGTTGTCGGCGTCCTCGGGCCCGTAGGCCCACACCTCGCCGGACGGGCCGGTGATCTCGAAGCGGAACGGGACGCCCGGCGGGGTGAGGCCGCGGGACTGGTAGCCGAAGTCCTGGGTGAGGACCGCGAACACCACCAGGTGCCGGAGCCGGTCCGTACGCTCCAGATCCACACCGAGCGCGTCGGCGATGTCCTGCCCGTGGGCGAACTGCTCCATGATCCCGGCGCACGCCAGCACGATCGGCGGCAACGGGTTGACCAGCCACGGCACGACCTCGCCCGGCGGTACGGCGGCCAGCCCCTCGACGACGACGGAGCGCTGGGTACGCCATTTGCTGAGCAGGAGGTCGGGCGTGTCGTTCTCGTAGTCCTTGAGCGCGGCGTTCACCGCGCCGTCGAAGTTCTGCTGCGCTCCTGACGTCAGGGTCTCGAACGCCTTGGCATCGGTCGCGGCCGCGGTGGCGATCCGGAAGATGAAGGTGAGGTGGGCGATCTGGTCGGCGATCGTCCAGCCGGGGGCGGGCGTGGGCAGCTTCCAGTCGTCCGCGGCCAGGCCGGACACCAGACGGTCGAGCTGTTCGCCATCCTCGGTCAGGTCGCTGAGCACGACCTCGAGATCGGTCATGGCTTGTCCTCTCATTCAGAGATCGGTTCGCTCGGTGCGAGCTATCAGATGCAGGCGGTCAGATCCGAGGGGATCAGGCCCGGGCAGGTCAGATCAGGTCAGGTCCGAGGCGGGTCAGGTCAGGGGCGGGTCACGTGTGGGCGGACTGGGTGAGTGGCAGCCAGGCGCCTACCCGCCGGGCCGCGGTCAGCGCGGCCCAGGAGGTCACCTCGATCAGCGCCCCCTGGTCGGGCTCGCCCCGCTGGAAATCGGCCACGACAGCGGAGTCCACCTGGTACGACGCCAGCGCGGTGAGCAACGCGAGACGAGCGGAGGCCCGCTGCCCCTCAGGCACCCCGGCGACCACCCCCTCCACCCAGCCACGGCCGAGCCCGGGCGGAGGATGCCCCTCCCAGGCGGCCACCTGGGCGGCGACCAGTTCGCGGACGGATTCGGGCAACCGGCGCCGGCCACCTTCCTCGACGACCTCGACGGCCCTGGCGAACGCCCCCTCCAGGTGCCCCGATCCCCGGGTCCATGCCAGATCGGCGGGCGGCGGCGCGGCGGGCAGCAGGGAGAGCGAGTCCCCTTTGGGGCACGACCGCCGCGCGGCAGGCCGCATGACCAGGCCGAACAGCCGTAAGGCGGCTCCCCGAGCCCCCTGCGGCACCTCGGGCGGCAGCGGCGAGTCACCGAGGAACACGTTGACCATGCGGTTGAGGTACTGGAAGGTCACCGCCACCGCGACGAGTTCCCTGCTGTGCCCCGTGAGCAGCGGCGGGGGATGCCGCTCCGCCGTCTCCCTGACCCCGGAGGACCGTGCCCAGGACGCCACCCGCTCCAGGCCGGGGTCCGCGCGGCGGGAGATGCCGCGCAGGGTCGCCTGGTGCACGTCCACGCAGTACGGGCAGGAGTTCCCGGCGGACACCTCGGTGGCCACCACCTCCTTGTGCACCCTGCTGACCGTTCCCGAGGCGAGCAGCGACTCGCGCAGCAGCAGCCAGCAGGCCGCCATCGTCTCCGGCGCGGGCGAGTGCATGATCACGGGCGGGGCCAGCATGCCGAAGTCCCGCTCCACCTGGGCGTACACCTCGGCCACCAGGCCGCGCGCCGCGCCGGGCCGTACCGGGGAGACGTGGCGGACCTGGGCCATCGTGCCGGGCGCGGTCACCCGGGTGAGCAGCGTGCTCATCGGCGCATCAGGGACGGCACCAGGTGCGCCGCGCCGCGCCGCCCGCTGGTGGAGCCGTCGGGCGCGGGCGCCCCGTACGTGACCTCGACCCCGCGCTCCTGGGCGGCCCTGACGATGCCGGGGATCGCCCGCTCGGCCAGCGCGGAGATGGTCATGGCGGGGTTGACGGTCAGCGCGCCGGGCACGGCGGAGCCGTCGGTGACGAAGATGCCGGGGTGGCCGCGTACCTCGTTCCTGTCGTCGAGGGCTGAGGTGTGCGGGTCGTCGCCGATGCGGCAGGAGGACAGCGGGTGGACGGTGTAGGCGCCGACCAGGTCGTTGGTCCACGGCGTCACGGTGGCCAGCCCGTCGCGTTCGAGGATCTCCTTGCACTCGGCGTCGGCCATCGCCCAGGCGCCGGAGGTGTTGGCGGTCGGCTTGTAGCTGAGGCGGCCGATGCCGAGCATCTGCTGGGAGAGCCGGTCGGCGTTGCCGCGCTCAGGCGGCGGCCCGAAGACGCCCTCGTTGTCGTCCTCGATCATCTGGAAGATGATCAGCCACGACTGCCAGTGCTTGAGCATCTCCTTCTTGCGCGGGCCGAACCACGACGCCTCCGGCCCGTCGGTCAGCGCCAGGATGGTGCCGAGGCCGGGCGGGAAGTAGAGCTGTTCCAGCGAGTATCGGGTGTACTCGGGCAGTGACCCGTCCAGCCTGTCCCAGTTGGCGACCGTGGGTCCCTTGCCGATCTGGTTGGCGGCGTACGCGAGACCGTCGCCCCGGTCGAGGCCGAGCACGTCGCGGACCCGGTCCTCGTTGATCACCGCGGTGTTCAGCCGCTCCCCGTTGCCGGAGAAGTAGCGGCCCACGCCGTGCGGCATCGGGCCGAGCGCGGGCTCGCTGCGCTGCAGGATGACGGGCGTGGCCGCGGTGCCGGCGGCGAGCACGATCACCTTGGCGTCGATCGTCCCCGTGCCCTCGGTGATGCGGTAGTCCTCGTCGTTGACGTGCAGGTAGTGGACGCGGTAGCCGCCGTCGTCGGTTCTGGAGATGCTCTGCACCTCGTGCAGCGGCCTGATCTCGGCCCCGTGCGAGAGCGCGGCGGGCAGGTAGTTGAACAGCAGTGACTGCTTGGCGTCGAACTTGCAGCCGGCCATCATCCAGTTGCAGTTGACGCAGGTGGAGGTGTCCACGGCGGCCGGTACGGGGTTGGCGGTGCGGCCCGAGTGGCGGCAGGCGGCGGCCCACAGACCGCCCGCGTACGAGACGTCCTCCCACCCCTGCTTGGTGATCGGGATCGACTCCTCGACCCGGTCGTACCAGGGGTCGAGCGTGTCGCGGTCGATCGCGGCGGGCCACATGCGCCTGTTGATGCTGCCGCGCCGCTCGAAGACGAAGCGCGGCGCGCGGGGCATCGCGGCGAAGTAGACGACGCTGCCGCCGCCGACGCAGTTGCCGCCGAGCACGCTCATCCCGTCGCCGACCACGAAGTCGAAGATCCGCGTGTAGGAGGACCCGAGCTTGTAGTCGTGCTCGTAGTCCTCGCTCGTCAGCCACGGGCCGCGTTCGAGGATCGTGACCTTCGCGCCGCCCGCCGCGAGGTGGTAGGCGGTGATCGCGCCGCCGAAGCCGCTGCCGATCACGAGCACGTCGGTGCTCTCGACGTTGTTCATGCGGGGCTCCCGGAGGGCGTGGTGGCGGGGTGGACGTCGGCCAGCGGCCGGCCGTAGGACCAGGACCTGAACCTCCACAGGCCGTCGGCGTCCGGCAGGGCCAGGCCCATCGAGGTCAGTCCTGGATGCCCGGCCGCGAGGGCGTCCACGGTGCTCATGTGGGCCGCGGAGTCGTAGGACATGTTGCAGAAGAGGGCGAGGCTGACCCACAGCGCCTTCTCCGGGTGGCCGGGCGCGGTCAGCCACCGGACCATGGCCGCGCGGTCCTCGTAGGGGAGCGACACGAACGGCGGCACGTCCTCGTCGGGCGCGATCCCGTGCTCGGCCGCGTACGCGGCGGCGTGCCGGTTGAGCGCGGCGGCGAAGTCGTCCAGCCCGCCGCTGAGGCCGGTCGCGTCCCACTCCAGCAGCTCGATGGCGCCGGCCTGGACGGCGCCGCCCCCCTCGCTGACGCCGGCGACGGCCCTGTCGCCGGCGAACCGCTTCTCCCCGGGGATGATGGTGTCGGCGAACGCTTCCAGCGTCGTGGTCCTGTGCTCGTACTCGTCTGGCGTCTGTGGGCCCATGTGCGTTCCCTGCCTAGATGCGGTTCGGATCGGGATCAGAGGTCGTGGCCGCGCCGTCCGCGCCGGTGGCGTCGAGCGCCTCGCGCAGGGCGTTCAGCGCTCGGGCGGTCTGGCTGCGTACGGTGGAGGACTCGTTGCCCAGGACGCGGGCGGTGTCCTCGACGCTGCGGTCCTCCCAGAAGCGCAGGACGAGGGTGGCCCGCTGCCGCGGGCCGAGCCCGGCGAGCGCGTCGATCAGCGCCATGCGCTCGCTGACCAGGAAGTAGGGGTCGTCGGAGACGGCCGTCTCGGGCACCGCTCCGATGAGGACCTCGCGCGACCAGCGCATCTTCCTGCGGTCGCTGATGTACAGGCGTCGCATGACCTGGCGCGCGTAGGGCCCGATCCTGTCGCGGCCTTCGAGCGTGTCCCACTGCCGGTGGAGCGCGATCAGCGTGCGCTGGACCAGGTCGTCGGCCTCGTACCAGTCGCGTGACAGGTGGAAGGCGGTGCGCCGCAGGGCCGGTCTGGTTCTTTTGACGAAGCGCGCGAAATCCCCGTCCTCTCGCGCCTGAGTCATTTTGTTCACACTCCAAGGGCGCCCACCCAGGTGGGTCGGCGTTGTCGCATTCGAAATTGCCAGCCTTCCCACAAACTGAACCTTGCATAGAGGCGTCACAACCCCTACCCGCCGCCCGGCTGCCCTTATTCGCGGCCCACCCCTATTCTCGGTCTTATGACCCCTTCTTTCGATGCCTGGAGTTGTGGGAATTCAGCCGGCGTTGAAGTTTGGGGGCACCGTGGTGATGCGGTGTCCCGGGTACCCCTATTGTGCGTGCCGGGACCCCTATTTCTCATGCGTGCGCGCGGTGTGACCTGCGTACGAGCCTAGGCTCGACAGTGCCAGTTCGCCGCCCGCGAAGCAGTCACCGACGTCGCAACTCAGCGCGATCGCCCGATCACTCAAAATTTCTTTCGAATGAGTCGATGCCCAATGCAGCATTCCGCCACGTTCGCCGCGTGTAGCAGTAGGCAGCCGAATTATTTTCGATCGCGAATGCCGAGAATGCGCACCAACCAGGGTGACAGAGGAATCGTCGCAATCCAGGATCAGAATTCGGCCGCCAATCGGGGGCGATTTCATCCGAGATTGCTCGACCCCCTCCTTAACCCGGGAGGACAAATGGACGACGTCATCGAGCGAGCGGTCATGCGGGTGATCGAGAGCATGCAGGAGAACCTCGGCGAGCAGCTCACGATCGACGACATGGCGCGCACAGCGATGTTCAGCAAGTTCCACTTCTCCCGCGTCTTCCAGCGGGTCACGGGGCTGTCGCCGGGCCGGTTCCTGTCGGCGGTGCGGTTACGCGAGGCCAAGCGGCTCCTCGCCACGACCTCGCTGAGCATCACCAACATCAGCCACCAGGTGGGCTACTCCAGTGTCGGCACCTTCAGCTCGCGCTTCACGCACAGCGTGGGCCTGCCGCCCAGCAAGTACCGCCAGCACATGAGCATCACGGAGCAGGTGCTCGCGGCCGGGCGGGAGCCCGAGCCGGTCGCCACGACGACGACTCTGAGCGGCACCATCGTCTCTCCACATGAGGAGCAGCCGGTCTTCACCGGCCTGTTCCCCGACCAGATCCTCGAAGGACGACCGGTCAGTTTCGCCGTGATCAGCCGCCCTGGGCCCTTCGTGCTGGAGAACGTTCCAGAGGGCCGCTGGCACCTGATCGCCCAGTCCGTGGCCGCCGGCCGTGAGGACTCCATCAATCAGCCGCCCCTCGGCGACGACGCTCTGTGCATCGCGCGCTTCGGGCCGGTCGTGGTCGGCTCCGACGGCGGACCGCAACACGCCGACATCCGGCTCAAGCCCATGAGCTCGCTCGACCCGCCGATCCTGCTCGCGCTGCGCGACCTGCTCTCGTCGAGCTCCAACGGCCACTGAGACTGACACTGACACAACGATCCGCGAGCGGTGAGAATCTCACCACCCGCGGATCGTTTTCTCACGCCTGGCTGACCGTCATCGGCAGCCCGCCGCGCACCCGCAGCGACAACATGGCCTCGGGCACCGCGCGGAACCCCGGCAACCCGGTCAGCTTGAGCTCGCGGGCCACCATGGCGAGCACGAACGTGGCCTCCATCATGCCCAGGTGGTTGCCGACGCAGAACCGCGGCCCGGCGCCGAAGGGAATGTAGGCGTATCGGGGCCGTACGGACGGCAGTTCCGGGTCGAACCTGCCGGGATCGAACCGTCCAGGCTCCTCCCAGTACTCCGGATGCCGATGCAACGTGTACGTGCTGATCAGCACATCGGCCCCGGCCGGCACCCGGTAGCCGCCCACCTCGTCATCCTGCCGCGCGACCCGGGTCAGCGCCCACACCGGCGGGTACAGGCGCATGACCTCGTGCAGGATCATCGTCGTGTACGTGAGCCGCTGCAGATCCTCATACGTCGGCGGCCGATCCCCCAGGACGGAGACCACCTCGTCGTGCAGCCGCTCCCAGACCTCCGGATGCCGGTCGAGGAGATGGAAGGCCCACGACAACGTGCTCGCGGTGGTCTCGTGCCCGGCCAGCAACACGGTGACGAGCTCCGAGCGCAGCCGCTGCCGGGCGGCCCGCGGATCGGCCTCCTCCTTGACGGAGGCGACCAGCATGGACAGCAGGTCGCCGCCGTCGGTCGGGCGGCTGAGCCGCTCGGCCACCAGCAGGTCGACCGCGCGGTAGAGGGCCCGGCGCGAACGGCGGAAGCGCAGGTGCAGCGGTAACGGTAACCACAGCGGCACCATGCCCAGCGTCACCATCTCGAACATCGCCTGGTCCTGCACCCCTTCGAAGGAGTGCCCGATCGAGGCGTGCGCCCCGAGGTCGGCGTCGAGCAGGGTGCGGCCGAGCACGCCGAGCGCGAGCCCGGTCATCTCCCTGGCCACGTCGACCGGCCCGCCGCCCACGTGCGCCCGCAGCCGCTCGACCAGCCGCCCGGCCTCCTCGCCGATGACCGTGTCCTGCTGGGCGATCCGCTTGTTCTGGAACAGCGGCTGAATCGTGCGGCGCTGCCGCTTCCACAGCTCGCCCTCGCTGGTCAGCAGGCCGTCGCCGATGACGCGGCGGGCCTCGGACAGGCCGATGCCCTTGTGGTAGTTGCCGCTGTTGTCGGCCAGCACGTGCTTGGCGTGGTCGGGATGGTTGAACAGGTAGATGGACTTGGGACCGATGGTCATCTTGACGGCGTCGCCGTACTCCTCGGCGGCCTTGGACAGCAGCCCGAGCCGGTCGGCGACGAGCCGCCGGAACAGCACGGGAGCGGCCAGGGGGGACGGCCCCGGCGGGACCGCCGGGACCTTCCGCGCCGGGACCCGTGTCTCCACGGCTGTCATGCCAGCACCTCGCGTAGGTTGGAGACGATCTCCCTGAACTGCCCCCGGTAGACCATCAGCCCGTCGACGTCGCCCTCCTCGCAGAGGGCGACTACCTTGCCGATGAAAATGGAGTGATCGCCCCCGTCGTAGCAACGCCAGACCTCGCACTCGAAGCGGGCGATGGCGCCCTTGACGAGCGGCACCCCGGTGAGCACGCCCTTCACCACGTCGATCTCCTCGAACTGGGCCGCGCCGAGCGCCCGGTAGCGGTTGGAGAAGTGCCGGGCCGCGTCCTCCTGGTTCGCGGCCAGCACCGACACGCCGAAGGTGCCCGTCATGGTGAGGCACTGGTGCATCACCGCGCCCTTGCCGATGCAGACGAGCAGCAGCGGCGGGTCGAGGGACACCGAGGTGAAGGAGTTGGCCGTCATGGCATGCGGCACATCTCCCCCGGTCGTCACCACGGTGACGCCTGTGGCGAAGGTCCCGAACGCGCGCCGCAGCGCCTTGGTGTCGTCCGACGGCTCGGGCTGTGTGGTGGATGAGTGGAGTTGCACGCAAACCTCCTGGATCCGTTCTAGGACGCGTACGGTTCGAGCGCCCTGACCAGCGACTCGGGAACCCTGGCGGGTGCCGTCCTGGTGTTGGGCCCGCGCATGCAGGCCACCCGCTGCCTGCCACGGGCGATGAGCGTCTCGCTCCCGTCCTGGTTCAGCCGCAGGTAGTCGAAGCCGAACTCGACCTGTGTCTGCGCCAGCTCGGTGAGCCGCATCCTGATGGACAGCTCGTCGAAGGCGGTGATCTCCGCGAAGAACTCGCAATCGACCTTGAGTGTGAAGAGCTTGAGATCGTCCTGAAGGTCGGCGAGCACGTCGGGCGCCCGCTCCTTCAGGAACATCTCCCTGCACCGGCCCTGCCAGCTCAGGTAGTTGACGTAGTAGACGTTGCCCACGATGTTGGTCTCCTCGAAGCAGACCGTGTGGACGTACTCGAAGTACTTGCTCATGGTTGTGACCGTCCTTCGGTGACTACCGCGATGACGACGGGGTCCGGCAGGTCTCGCACGGCCGTCACGAGCGTCGCGACGCGCAGTCCCGCCGAGGCGAAGACCACCCACGCGTCGCGCTCCCCCGGGGTGACCGTGAGCGGCTCGGTGTCGCCGAGCCCGGCCTCGCGCAGGCAGCGCACGGCGGCCGCGACGCGGGCCGCCGCGGTGTCCGCCCGCTCCCCGGTCTCCGCCGCCACCCGCTCGGCGAGTGCCACCGGCTCCCGCACCTCACCTACGGGAGCGATCGCGCAGCCGAGGGTGCCGGAGCCCGCCACGCACAGCGTCAGGCCGTCCATGTGGGCGGTGGCGACCGTGTCCCCTCGTCCCGCGACGCGGGCGACGGCCAGGGCCTCACGGGCTTGTTCGCCCTGTTGCCCCGGTTCGACGGAGACCGCGACCCTGACGCCGGCCACGTCCTCGAGAGTCCGCTCCAGGTAGGGCCCGAGCAGCGGCGCCACCCAGGGTCCCCGGCCGTCCTTCTTGCGCACGGCCTGCAGCCGCAGCCCCTCCCAGCGCTCCACGACCCGCCCGTCCCGCAGGCGCACGGCGATGTCGTAGACGTAGGTGTCGCCGTCCCTGTCGCGCTCGGTCGCGCAGTAGCGCAGCCGCTCCTCCGAGGCGAGCGCGGGCCCACCGGGGTAGATCCGGTCGACGCCGGTCGGCAGCAGGGTGGCGTCGGGGACGCAGACCTGGTTGCCGTGCATCAGGGCGTCGCGCATGCCGGGGTCGCCCAGGAGCAGCTCACCCGGCAGGAACGCGGCGAACCAGTCACCCGTGTCCAGCACCGCCACGTCGGCGTCGACGTCGCGGGCCGCGGCCCGGTGGTAGCGGGCCAGCCGCTGGAACCGCTTGCCCTGGAAGAGCACGTCGCCGTACAACTCCGAGGCCGGGTCGAGCGGGACGGCCGCGAGACCGTCTTCGACCTGCTCGGGCGGCCCCGCGGGGGCGCCGTCGCCGGTCAGGCGGAGCACGGCCCTGAAGTGGTCCACGTCGTAGCCCGTGTCGGCGCTGCGGATGCTCAGGGCGAGGGTGTCGTCGTCCTCGGTGACGGTCGCGGCCACGCGCAGCGTGGTGCTGCCGCCGGGCGGGACGATGATCGGGCGCAGGAACTCCGCGCCCTCGATGATCGGCGTGATGTCCCGCCCGGTGGTGGCCAGCGCGGCCTGGGCCATGGCCTCCATCCCGAACACGGCGGGGAACAGCAGGTTGCCGTCGAGGTGGTGGTCGGCCAGGTAGAGGTCCGTGCCGTCGTTCAGCTCGATCTCGGTGACGAGCTCCACGCCGTGGTAGCGGATCAGCGGCTTGCCGACGAACCGGAGCAGGGGCAGCTCGGGCAGGTCGTAGCGGACGGTGTGGATGCCCTCGGTGCGGCCGCTGATGACCACGACGCTGGGCGCGTCGGGGTCGGCGACGAGCCGCCGCATGATCTCCACGCCCTGGTCGGCGGGGATGGACGTGACACCCTGGTTAGCCAGCCGCTCGATGACCGACAACCGCTCGCCCATGCCGACGTCGGACCAGACCGACCACTCCATGCAGACGGTACGGCAGCTCGGGTGCCGCTCGGCCACCTCGCGGGTCAGCTCCGCCAGCCACTCGTTGGCCGTCGCGTAGTGGGCCTCGCCCGGCAGGCCCGCCCGGCCGATGATGCTGCCGAAGGCGACCAGCAGGCGCAGCCTGTCGCCGTCCACCGCGTCGAGCACGTTGCGCAGACCGTCGACCTTCGGGGCGAAGGTCTGGCGGAAGGCGTCCATGCCGAGCCTGGCCAGCCCCTCGGGCTCGTTGCGGCCGGCGCCGTGCAGCACCGCCGTCACGGGACCGAGCGCCTGCTCCGCCTCTTCCACCGCGCGCCGCACCTGGGCGGCGTCGGTGACGTCGGTCCTGGCGTAGTGCACGGCCAGCCCCGCCTCGGACATGCGCCGCAGGTTCGCGGCGAGCTCCTGGTCCTCGGCCGGGTCGGAGCGGCCCAGCACGGCCAGCGCGGCGCCGCCGTCGGCGGCCACCGCCAGCGCGCACTCCGCCGTGATCCCCTTGCCGCCGCCGGTGACCAGCAGGACGTCGGAGGGGCCCAGCGGCTGCTCCGTACGCGCGGGGCGTACGGGCAGCGCGCGCATGGTGGGCACCCTGCGCGTGCCGTGCTCGTCGTAGTGCGCCTCGGTGAAGGCGTCGGTGGCCGCCACCTCGGCGGCTACCCAGCCGGCCGCCTCCGGTAGCGCAGGTACGTGCACGACGGTAGTACGGACTCCGGTCTCCAGGTGGAGTGTCTTGGCCAGGCCGGCGGCGCCCCGCCCGTACTGGACCAGGACGAACCGGGTGCCCGGCCCGCCCGCCAGGGCGGCCTTGGCGCCGAGCAGTGCCTGCTCGACGTCATCGAGCCCGCATTGCGGCGGTAGGCACACCAGCACACCGGATCCGACCTTCCCCCGTTCGAGTGCCTCGCGCAGCGGCTGGGCGAGGGGCGAGTCCGCGTCGGCGAACACCTGCCAGGTCCCGGCCGCCTCGGCGGCGGTCCTGGCCGGCAGGGGCAGTTCGTCGAGATCGACGGCGAACGGCCGGACCCACGGGGCGGAGCCCGTCACTCCGGTCACCGCCCGCTTGCCCGGTTCCGCCGCCAGTCTGTCCAGCGCCTCGCCGAGCTCGCGCAGGCTGGCCGTGGCGAGGTTGGTGGGCGCCTGCCCGGCCGACAGGCCGAGCTCCTGGGTGGCCTGGTCGATGATGTGCATGACGGTGACCGAGCTGAGGTGCAGCTCGTCGAGCGGCTTGCTGTCCTCGGTGACCATCTCCATGGGCAGCTCCGCGCGGGCGGCGGCCAGGCGGCGCAGCAGGTCCGTGGTGGACTCGCCGGGCTCCGCGGCCGCGGCGGGCGGCGCGCCTGCGGGCTCCTCGGCCTGCTTCACGCTCACCTGCCCGACCGTGATCCGCGGCGCCTGCTCGGTCGGGCTCGTGAAGAACGAGAGCTCGGCCCCGATCTCCATCGGCCTGGTCAGCCGCCCGTAGAACAGCTCCTCGTGCGCTATGGACGCGCCCGCGACGTAGGCGGCGGCGACCACGCGCAGCAGCCCGGTCAGTGACTCGTCATCGGTGTCCAGCGCGATCGCCGGGACGTCCGTCACCCCGGCCGCCAGCCCGCTGAGCACCCGCCCTGGACCGACCTCGATGAGCAGGTCAAGGCCCTGGGCCGCCTGCTCGACCGCCTGGGTGAAGCGTACGGGGGCGGTGATCTGCTCCCGCAACAACGCCGAGACGTCGGCGTCCGGCTTGAGCGCGGTGCCCGTGACCGTGGAGACGACCCGGCGGCCGACCCTGCCGAAGGACTCCTGCCGCAGGTACGGCGACAGGGCCTCGGCCGCGGGTGCGACCAGCGGCGAGTGGAAGGCGTGCGAGACGTTCAGCTTGGTCCAGCTCACGCCGGCCGCCCTGGCCGCCCGCCCCACCTCCTCGACCGCCTCGACGGAGCCCGCGATGACGGTCTGGCCGGGGCCGTTGTACCCCGCGATCACCACCGGCAGGTCGCCGATCAGTGCCCGCACGGCGTCGGGCCCGGCACGCAGACCGGCCATGGTGCCGGATTCGCTGTGCTCGGTCATGGCCTGGCCGCGGCCGGTGGCCAGCCGCAGGAGCGCGTCCTCGTCCATCACCCCGGCCCAGTGCAGGGCCGAGAGCTCGCCCAGGCTGTGGCCGACCGCGACCTCCGCCTCGATGCCGAGCATGGACAGCGCCCGCAGCCCGGCCATCGAGCCGGTCACGATGCGCGGCTGGGCCACGGCCGTGGCCACCACGTCACCGCCTGTGGGCAGCGCGGCCTCGGCGTAGAGCTCGTCCACGTCGGCGAAGCGCCTGCGCAGCGCCCCGCCGCCGGTGGCGCGCCCCGACCCCTGTCCGGGGAAGAGGTAGCCCAGCCTGGCGGGTCCGGCGGCGTGGCCGTAGAAGGCCCTGCCGTCGGGGGTGAGCAGACTGTCCTCGCCCGAGTCGATGGCCTCCAGCAGCCGCGCGAGCTGCCGCTCCGCCTCCTCGGGAGAGGAGGCGACGACGGCCGCCCGGTAGGGCAGGCCGCGCAGTTCGCCCTGGAGCGTGTCGGCGAGGTCCGCGAGCTCGGCGTAGGACACGACGGGCACGTAGTCGTGCAGCCGCGCCACCCGCTCGCGCAGCTGCTCGGGCGAGCCGCCGTCGAACAGCAGCAGCTCGGCGTCCTGCAACGAGGAGGCCAGCAGCTTCGTACGACGCCCCACGCG
Source organism: Nonomuraea insulae (assembly GCF_042656245.1). Lineage (NCBI taxonomy): Bacteria > Bacillati > Actinomycetota > Actinomycetes > Streptosporangiales > Streptosporangiaceae > Nonomuraea > Nonomuraea insulae. The sequence goes on along the minus strand of NZ_JBHSPA010000027.1, from coordinate 465,091 downwards.
CCGCCTGGGCGCGCTGTTCTCGATCACCACGTGCGAGTTGATGCCGCCGAAGCCCATGGCGCTGACGCCGGCCCGCAGCGGAGCCCCGTCGGGCCACGGCTCGGCCACCCGCAGCGCGCGCAGCGTCGCGGAGTCGCCGGTGAGCACCTCGTGCGGATCGACGCAGCCGAGGGTGGGCGGCAGCACCTGCTCGTGCACCGCCATGACGGCCTTGATCAGACCGGCCACCCCGGCGGCGGCCTTGGCGTGCCCGATCATCCCCTTGATGGAGCCGATGGCGGCCGGCGTGACCGACGGGTCCGCCTCGGCCCTGGACTGCGACAGCGCGGTCAGCTCCGTGGCGTCGCCGACCGCCGTGCCCGTCCCGTGGCCCTCGAAGAGCGGGACCGTGTCGATGCCGAACCCGGCCATCTCGTACGCCCTGCTCACCGCGAGCTTGTAGCCGCTGACCTCCGGCCTGGTCATGCTCCCCCGGCCGTCGGAGGACATGCCCCATCCTGCGATGGTGGCGTAGATCCGGCGCCCGGACTCCACGGCGTCCTCTTCGCGCATCAGCACGACCATGCCGCAGCCCTCGCCCGGCCAGAAGCCGTTGGAGTGCCGGTCGTAGAGCCGGAAGTCGTGCTTGGCCAGGGCCCCGGTCTTGGCGAACCCGATCACCTCGAACGGGTCGATGGACAGGTCCACACCGCCGGCGATCGCGACGTCGATGTCGCGGTCGACCAGCGACCTGCTCGCCGTCATCACCGACAGCAGCGACGACGAGCACGCCCCGTCGACGATGTAGCCGCCGCCGTTGAGGTCGTAGTGGTTGCAGATCCGGCCGGCGATCGTGTTGGCCAGGGCGCCGGCGAGGGTGTCCTCGTCCACGGGCGGGAACGGGCTCTTGAACGCGGCCTCGTAGCCGGACAGGAAGCCGGCCAGCTTGGCGTCGTCCCAGCCCTGCTCCCTGAGCGCGGCCGCGAGCGTGCGCCGCACGTACGGCCAGCGCAGCCGCAGCGCGTTGGCCCGGCTGAACTCGCCGGTGAGCGTGTTGCCCACGACGACGCCCGTGCGCTGCCTCGGCAGCCCCTCGGCCCGCGGGAACCCGGCGTCGGCCAGGGCCTGGCCCGCCATGTCGAGGGCGAGCCAGTGGGTGAGGTCGGCCGAGCGGTAGGTGCTGCCGGCGATCCGGTGTGCTACCCGGTCGAACGTGTAGCCCTCGATGACGGCGGCGGTCTTGGCGTAGAAGCGGTCGGGCGTGGTGGGATCTGGATCCCAGTAGTCGTCGTGCCGCATGCGCTCATCAGGAAGTCGCCTGAAGGCCCTGCGTCCGGCGATGGCGTTCTCCCACAACGCGCGAGGCGTGTCCGCGTCGGGGTACCGGCAGGCCAGCCCGACGATCGCGATCCTGCTCATGCCCGCGCGACCTCTTTGTCAGCGGATTTGACCGCCGCGACGGCGGCCGCGGTGACACGGGCCGCGTCCCGCTCGCGGGACAGCTCCACGATCCGCAGCGACCACAGGAAGCCACCGCGGATGAGGCAGACGATGGCGGTGGCGAAGAAGATCCCGTACGGGATGCTCATGCCGGTCAGCACCCCGTAGGTCACGGCCACGCCGGCGCCGAAGGCGATCTGCGAGAGCGGCTTGGAGGGGCTGGTTCCCGGGTCGGTGATCATGTAGTTGGTGAACAACACGAACGCGACGCCGGTCATCATGGACAACCCGCCGAGTATGGAGACGTCGTCGAGGATGAGGCCTCGTACGACCGCCTGGAGGGCGAAGACGCTCACCCAGGAGACGATGAGCCACATGCGGTTGGTGAGCTTGCCGTTGAGCATCGTGCCCGCGGCGATGATGATGACGGGGATGAGCCAGTCGATCGGGTTGGTCACGTGCTCGGTGAAGTGGTACGGCGGCGCGATGCTGGCCCAGGGGATGAGCAGCAGGATCACGGCGATGCCGAAGTTGGAGGGGTTCATGAAGTGCCGCAGGCGGCCACGCACCGGGGTCCTGAGCACCCACTTGGCCCCGACCGCGACCGTGATGCCGAACATCATCACCAGGACCTGGTCGTTGACGTAGATCAGCATGTTCATCGCGATGGCGGTGATGTGCGCGGGGTAGAGGAACTCCATCAGCCCGCGGGGGCCGTTCCCGAGGAAGCGGGCCGGGCGGCCCTCAGCGCGGGACCCGATCCATTCGAGGCCGATCTCGACGCTGTAAGCGGTCGCGAGGGCGATCAGCGGCCACGTCCACGGCTGCTCGAAGCCCAGGACGGTGTAGCCGAGGATGTTGAAGACGGTGATCGACAGGGCGAACCTGCGCAACGCGGTGATGACCTTCGGGTCGTGGCGCGGCGGGCCGCCGGCCTTCGCCGGCCCGCTCGCCGCGGCGGTCTTCTCAGCGGCCATGACGTCACTTCTCCTTCGCTTGCGAGCCGAGCTGGATGGCGTGCCTGCCCGGAGAGAGCTGAAGATCCTGCTCGCGCACCTGTCCTGTGCGGTCACGCCAGCGCAGGTTGACCGTCACCGGTCCGGTCACGTTCTTGCCGAGGCCGAGGTGCACCTCGTGGCTGCGGCGGCCGGAGTGGCCGCTGCCGCCGTCCACACGCCCGATCACGGTGCGCCCGTCGACGGACGTCGCCGCCTCGGCGCCGACCGCCGGCGAGCCGCTTTCGTGGGTGAGCTGGAGCGTGATGGCCGATCCGGCCGACTTGCTCTGGTTCTGGTAGAAGACCGGGGCGTCCCACTGCCGGGCCACCGCGAGGTCGAGCAGCCCGTCGCCGTTGGCGTCACCGGTCGCGATGCCCCTCGTCGGCACGGGAATGGCCAGGCCGAGTTCGTGCGCCACGTCGGCGTAGGCGCCGTTCTTCTCCTTGGTGAAGAAGGCGAGCGTCTGGCTGCCCGCGATGTCCGCGCCCGCGTTGACCACGGGCCACGAGTGCGGGTTGCGCAGCACGCCGTCGTTGGCCGTGGCCAGCTCCTGGAGCTGCGGCCAGCGGTTCACCTCGCCCTTGACGAATCCGGTCGCCTGGACGATGGCGGGCACGCCGCTGTTGTCGAAATCGTCGATCTTGACGTCCCAGCCCCACCCGGTCCACGCGGTACGGGTCTGCGCGCTGCGGTCGGTGAAGGGCGCCACACCATCGGTGAGCTGGGCGCGGACGTCGGCCTTGTCCTTGCCGGTGTTGAAGAAGGCGTGGTTGCTCTCCTCGATGCCGAACGAGGTGGTGATGTTGCTGACGAAGGAGTCGTAGAGACCGTCGCCGTCCAGGTCGCCGAAGTCGGAGCCCATGCCCTTGAAGGAGTCGTGCCCGAGCGTCTTGGACTTGGGCACGAACGGCGAGGAGACGCCCTCGACCAGCTTGAACGCGATCTTCCCCGGTGTCGACTGGTTGTACAGCAGCCGGTCGGGCCCGAAGTCGTTGTTCAGGAACAGCTCGGGGAGCAGATCGCCGTCGAGGTCGGCGGTGCTGGCGCCCAGTTCCCAGCCCTTGGAGACGTTGGTGGCCAAGACGTTGTCGAGCTTGGCGAAGGTGGGCGCCGCGGGGGCGCCGGCGGTGACGCCGGTGTAGCGGAAGAAGTAGTTCTCGCCGCCGTTGACCGCGTGGGACATCGAGTCGTTCATCTCGACGCCGCCGTTGACCTTGTCGTCCAGCACGGGGCCGTGCGGGAAGTAGTTGCCGATGAAGATGTCGAGGTGACCGTCACCGTCGAAGTCCGCGCTGGTGGCGGTGTTGCTGTTCCACTGCGGCCCGTCGTAGGTGGCGCCGCCCTTGTTCGGCACCAGCTCGGTGGGCACGTACGCGTCGTTGGCCAGTGCCGTGACGCCGGGCTTGGCCAGGTAGACGATCGGGGTGCGGCCCCAGAAGTAGGTGAGGATGTCGGTGCGGCCGTCCTCGTTGAAGTCACCCGCGAGGCAGCCCATGGGGGCGATGGCCTCGTTCATCGGCAGCGTCCCCGGGTTCAGCGCGAACGGCTGATACCTGTCGGAGCGCTCTCCGGGGGTGGGGGTCACCACGATCTGGTCGATGCGCGGGTCGGTGACGCACAGGTCGTTCGACCTGCCGTCCATGTCGAGGTCGTTCATCGCGATCCCGGCCCCGACGGAGGAGATCCAGGCGTCGATGTGCTTATAGCGCTGGTTCACCTTGCGGACGGTCTGCTGCGGGTAGTTCGCCGGCAGCGCGATGCTCAGGGGTTGGAACGAGTACGCGCTTGCCAGCTCGGCCTTGGCCTCGTCGGAGGCGAAGGACGGGCGGCCTACCGCGAACAGGGCGGCCATCACCACGAGGGCGACGATTCCCGCCTGTTGCCTGCGCAGCCAGGTGGCTACCGTGGTCACGGGGTAACACCTCCAAGGGAGACGAATGCGTCGGCTATGCGCTGCCGCCAGATCTCGAAGGCGGGCAGCTCACCCGGCAGTGACGAGTCGGGGCGGGTCTTGCTGCAGGTCTCGGCGGCTTGTTCCGCCGTGGCGCCGCAGATGATCTGGGTGGCCTGACGGGTGTGCGGCACGAGGAGCCCGGCCCTGATCCTGGCCTCGGCGGCGAAGGCGCTGCCCTGGGCCAGTTGGGGGAGGTGGGCGCCGGCCTGGTGGCGCAGCCACAGCAGCTCGTCCTCGGTGGCGCCGCCCGCGTAGGTGGTGGCCAGGCCGGTGCCCGCGTACAGGTCGGCGTGGCGCTCGCGCGGGAAGCTCTCGATCAGCTTGACCGTCTGCTCCGCGTCGGTGCCGCCGACGAACCACAGGGCGCGGCCGATGCCCTGGTCGATGGCGCGCCGCGCGTACGCTTCCTGCCCGGCGGGCCAGCCGAAGCCGGTCTCCGGCCGCTGCTGACGGACGTACCGATCGGTGTGGAAATACGCCTGGTGGAAGCCGTAGCCGTCGTGGACCAGCCAGAGCAGCAGCGGGTCGAGCGTGTCGCTCTTCGGCCACAGGAACCTGGGCAGCCTGGCCATGGCCCACCCGATCCCGACGTAGATCATGTAGTTGTGACGTTCGCCGCGGCCGGCGAGCAGGCTCCGCACTCTGCGCAGATCGCCGAAAGTAACGCAGTCGAGAATGGCGAATCCCATTCCCGCGCCTTCGTAGGCGAATCCGCGGAATCGCTCCGGAATCTGTTCCAGCCGTTCTTCCGCCTCGGCCGTGGTGCCGGACTCGACCGCGTACGCGAAGCCGGTGAGGAATATCTCGCCAATTTTCTCCAGCAACTCGCGGGCGGCCTCGTCCTTCACGTGGAAACCGCGGACGGCGAGCTTCGTCTCCGCGATATTCGGGGTAAGTATTCGCCTTCTCAGCGATCGCAGCAAGCCGGCCATAGCAACCCTTCACCACTCAACCAGCGGATATTCTGATCCCATTGACACATGAGGCCGAATGTCGACACAACTCCGGTAGTGCTCATCAGAACGGCGTATTCAGGCCACGGCGAAGCCACCGCCGAGAATTACCGGAGTAAATGTGGGGCGATTCGAGAGGTCAGCGACGCGCGTTTTCCGCGGCGAAATGCAGGCGCACCCGCCGGCGCCACAACTCATAATCCGGGACGTCGCCCGAGGTGTCCGGCCCGACCGCGGTGTCGTCGGCCAGCGCGACCGCGCCGGCGACGGACATACCGGTGAGCACGCTCGCGGCCGCCTCGCTGTGCTTGGGCACGTGACCGGAGTAGTGGCGGGCCTTGAGCGCGAACACGGAGCCCTGCGCGAGCTCGTCCCTGTGCTCCCCGGACTCCTGGCGCAGCAGGGCCAGCGCGTCCACCGCGCCGCCGCCCGCGAACGTGGCGGCCAGGCCGACGCCGCTCCACAGGTCCGGTTGCCGCTCGGGGGCGAAGCGGCGCACGGCGGTGGCGACGTCCGTCACCCGGCCTCCGTGGATGAACCACAGCGCGCGACCGATGCCCTGGTCCACGGCTCGCGGGAAGTAGTTGGGACGGCCCCGCCACGGGTACGCCGCGGGCACCCGCTGCTCGTCCACGTACTGACGGGTGTGGAAGTAGGCCAGGTCGAAGCCGTAGCCGTCGATCGCGAGCCAGCTCATCACGGGGTGGTAGGGCGAGCCGGTCAGATCGGGCAGCACCTTCTTCCACAGGACCCTGGGCAGGCGGGCCATGGCGAAGCCGATGCCGATGTAGGCGAGGAAGATGTGCGGCTGCCCGGGGCCCAGCAGCAGCTCACGCGTCCGCTTGCCGCGTCCGCCGGCCATGGCGTCGAGCACGGTGAAGGCCATGGTCACGCCCTCGTAGGCGAAGCCGCGCAGGTCGGTCCGCACCATGTCGAGCCTGCGCTCGACCTCCCACTGGTCACGCGCGTCGATGCCCCACTCGAAGCCGCAGACGACGGCCTGCGGGATCGCCTCCAGGAGCTCCGTCTCCGCGGACGGGACGACGGGGAAGCCGCGCCCCGCGAAGGTCACCTCGGTCAGGGACGGCGCGAGTACGAGCCTTCGGAGCGAACCTAAAAACGTCGACATTGTGGACCTCTCCTCACCAACCGACGGCGCGGGCGTCTCACCAGGATGCGTTCGGTGACGGGAGAGGGCTTTTCGCAGATTGCGGATTCCCCACGAAGAGCACAAATGCGGATGAGGCAGACAGCCTCAGTGCTCGACCTGGTCGAGCCTCAGTGCTCGACCTGGTCGTCGAACTCCACGACCAGCGGCAGATCGACCCGCCGGCTGATGTTCAGCTTGCGGTAGGTGCGGGTCAGGTGCTGCTCGACCGTGCTGAGCGTGATGTAGAGCCGGGCCGCGATCTCTCGGTTGGCGTATCCGGCCGCGGCCAGCGCGGCCACCCGCCGTTCGGCGTCGCTCAGCTCGCTGATCAGCTCGCTCGGCAGCGGCGTCGGCACGATGGTCGGGTCGTCGGCCCGGCTCAGCGCGCTGATCATCGGCTCGGCCCGGCACTCGCGCGCCGCGGTCTGGGCGCGGCCGGCGATGGTCCTGGCCCTGCGGTACTCGCCGAGCGAGTCATATGCCTCGACGAGGTCGAACAGCGCTCTGGCCAGTTCGTACCTGTCGCCGGCCATCTGCAGGTACTCGGTCGCCTGCCGCAGCAGCGCGGGACGCCGCGCGGGCTCGGAGACGGCGGCCTGCAGCCGCAGGGCGATGCCTCTGGTCCTGCGGCTGTCGGCGCCGCAGCGGGCGAGCTGGGTCTCGATGAGCTCCCTCGCCTCCTCGACGTGGCCCATGCGCAGGCAGGCCTCGCCCGCGTCCGCGCGCCACGGGATCAGCCCCGGCGTGTCGAGATTCCAGGTGACCATCAGCTCGCCGCAGAGCTGGAAGTCGCGCAGCGCCAGCGCGAAGTACTCGCTCGCCAGGCTGTAGCGGCCTCGGGCGTACAGGTAGTGCAGGCCGTAGCGGGTCTGGAACATGGTCTCGGGCACGGGTCTGTCGAGGTATTCGCGTACCGCGTCGTACCTGCCCATCGCCGTGAGCGCGATGATGAGGCTGCTCAGCGGCCCGCCGATGGCCACGCCCCAGCTGCTCATCGGGATGGTGTCGAGCGCGATGCGGGCGTGGTGCGCGGCGGCGGGCATGTCGCCCTGCCTGACCGCGATCTCGGCGCGGATCGCCGCGAGCCTGGCCTGCCTGCTGGGGGCCTGCCTGGACATCGCCTCGGCGCTGAACATGTCGCACGCGGGGAGCGCGCACTCGAAGCGGCCCGCGTACGTCAGGGCGAGCAGCGCGTTCTCCACGGTGTCCATCGACATCTCGTCGAGATGGGCGTCCTCCAGGATGCGCTCCACCGCGTTCAGGCTCTCCTCGCGCGGGCCGCGCGTGAGGACCTCGGCCAGCGCGAGCGTGGCCTCCACCCGCCGGTTGACGGCCACGGACACCATGCCGGCCAGCGCGCGCCGACCGGCCGGGCGCGGCGCGCCCGCCAGCAGGGGCGGGTAGGTGACGCGCAGCCAGAGCTGGGCCACCACCATCTCGGCCAGCGTCTCGTGGTCGACGACGTCGCCCTCGTCGCCGAGCTGCTCCAGCACGTCGCGGGCGTCGTCGAAGCGCCCGTGCCACAGCAGGGCGCGGGCCAGCACGATGACGTCGCCGCCGCGCAGGCTGCCCCGGTTCACCGCCTCGGCCAGCTCGGCCAGGTGCCCGGTGGGCGCGGCGGGGTTGATCCGCCACTCCGCGCGTACGAGCATCGTCGTGATCTTCAGGCGGCGGTTCTCGTCGGTGCACTCGCGCCAGGCCATCCGCAGGTACGCCACCGCGGACTCGACCTGACCGCCGCGCAGCGCGTTCATGGCCGCCTCCTCCAGGGTGGGCAGCACCCAGGGCGCCTCGACCTTGGAGGCCAGCAGGAGGTGGTCGGCGACCACGCAGGGCGTCATGCCCGCGTCGTGGGCCACCTGGGCCGCCTTGTGGTGCAGGGCCATCCGCTCCTCCTGGTCCGTCCCCGCCAGGACCGCGCGGCAGATGGACTCGTGGCGGAAGTTGCGGCCCGCGACCAGGCCGGCCGAGCTGAGCGAGAGCAGTTCCCTGCTGATGTCGATGGCCGAGATGTCGAGCAGCCGGTCGAGGTCGTCGCTCTCGCCGAGCACCGCCAGCCCGCGCGCCACCTGCATGGTCTGCGGGTGGCCGCGCTGCAGGCAGGACAGCACGGCCTGGCCGAACTGGTCTCCCGCGACGGGCTCGGCGGGCGGCTCGCCCACGGCGCGCAGGAGTTGCGTGTAGTCCTCGGCCAGGGCTCCGGCCAGCAGCGGGTTGCCGCCGCTGAGCGTGTACCACTCCTTGGCGAAACGCCCGCCCGCCTCCATGCCCAGCCGCTCGGTCATCAGCTCCTCGATGCCCTGGCGCGACAGCGGCGAGAGCCGCAGCCTGCGGCAGTGGGGCTGGCGCAGCAGGTCCGTCTCGAAGTAGGCGTCGGTGTAGCGCATCCGGTCGGAGTGGGCGAACACGGCCACGATCCGGGCGTTCCTGGCCCGCCGGGCCAGGTAGGCGAGACAGAGGAGCGAAGCGCGGTCGGCATGGTGCACGTCGTCGACGATGATCACCAGCGGGCAGCGCTCGGACAGGTCCAGCAGGACCGTGCACAACGAGTGGACGATCTGCGGGTCGATGAGCTGGTCGGCCCCCGAGTCGATCACGGCTCGCGTACCCTCTTCGACCAGCGCTATCGCGCGTTCCCGTTCGGTCTCCACGAGCGGCGCGTCCTGGATGAGCTGGCGCAGCACGCCCAGCGGCAGATCGCGCTCCATGAGCGAGGCGGTCGAGGACACGGCCAGCGCGCCCAGCTCGATGGCCTGCTCGGCCACCGATCGCAGCAGCGAGCTCTTGCCCGTCGCGACAGCGCCGCTGATCAGAGCGATCCTGCCCCTGCTCTGCACCGCCTTGGTGAGGAGCGACTCAAGAGCAGCCAGTTCCTCCTGTCGTTCGATGAGTTCCATGGCTGTCTCCTCTCGACTTGCCGCGGAAGCCGTCACGAGTGTGGTGTTGCGCTCTCTCACCCTCATCGGCTTGCTTCGAACGCTATGCCGCGGGGCCATCGCCTCTTTATCGCCCGGCTATCACCGCCCGCGCCCGCTGCCGCTGGCGGCGGCATTCGGCGTCGGAGGGCGGGCGCACGCGGCCGGGCTGGTGCACCGTGGGCTCCGGCAATCCCCTGACGACGGCCGACCCGACGGCCGCCAGCGCGGCGCTCGCGAGGTCGGCCCGGATCCCGGCGCCCCACGCGGTCCGGTCTCCGAGCGTGCACTGGACGTAGACGGCCGTCTCCTCGCGGTCGCCCGGCCGGCCGCCCATGTGGTGGACCGCGCGCACCTCGAAGCCCTTGACGGCCAGCACCGAGCGCAGCGTCTTCAGGGTCTCGGTCCAGGCGGGGCTCGCCCCGTACTCGGGGCCGTCGATGTACAGCTCGATGGAGGCGCCCTCCACCGTCGGCGCCCCCTGCGCGACGACGTAGGTGTCCTCGAAGACCTCCCTGATCCGGTCCACCCCGATCTCCCCGCCCTCGGCCTCCGCCAGCGCCTGGACGACCTGGGAGAAGTCGATCTGCAGCGGCCTGGGCAGCGTGAGCCCGTGCCTGGAGCGCATCAGGTAGGCCAGGCCGCCCTTGCCCGACTGGCTGTTGATGCGCACGATCGACTCGTAGGTCCGCCCCACGTCCCTGGGGTCGATGGGCAGGTAGGGCACGTCCCACGGGAGCTCGGACGCCGGCAGCCCGACGCGCGCGGCCTCCCGCTCCATCGCGTCGATGCCCTTCTTGATCGCGTCCTGGTGCGTGCCGGAGAACGCCGTGTAGACCAGGTCCCCGCCGTACGGGTGCCGCGGGGCCACCGCGATGCCGGTGCAGCTCTCCACGACCCGGCGGACCCGGTCCAGGTCCGAGAAGTCGATGCCCGGCTCGATGCCCTGCGTGAAGAGGTTCATCCCGAGCGTGACCAGGCACACGTTGCCGGCCCGCTCGCCGTTCCCGAACAGGCAGCCCTCGATCCGCTCGGCCCCGGCCAGCAGGGCCAGCTCCGCCGACGCCACCCCGGTGCCCCGGTCGTTGTGGGGGTGCACCGACAGGCAGATGTGCTCGCGCCTGGACAGGTTGCGATGCATCCACTCGATCTGGTCGGCGAAGACGTTGGGCATGGAGCGCTCGACCGTCGTGGGGAAGTTGAGGATGATCGGCCGGTCGTGGCCTGGCTCCCACACGTCCATGACCGCCTCGCAGACCTCCAGGGAGAAGTCCAGCTCGGTGTCGTTGAAGTGCTCCAGCGAGTACTGCAGCGCCAGGTCGCAGTCGGGGATGAGCTTGTCCGCGTACGCCATGACCGTACGGGTCCCGTGGACGGCGAGGTCCCGGCACTGCTCGCGGTCGATCCCGAACACCAGCCGCCGGACCGCCGGCGAGGTGGCGTTGTAGAGGTGCAGGGTCGCCGTGGGCGCGCCGCGCAGGCTCTCCATGGTGCGCTCGATGAGCTCCTCGCGCGCCGGCGCGAACGCCGTGATGCGCACGCCGTCGGGGATGCGGTCCTCCTCGACGAGGAGGCGGACGAAGTCGTAGTCGTCCTGGCTGGCCGACGGGAAGCCGATCTCGATCTCCCTGTAGCCCACGCTCACCAGGAGCTCGAACATGGCGAGCTTGCGCTCCGGGCTCATCGGCCGGGCCAGGGCCTGGTTGCCGTCGCGCAGGTCGGTCGAGAGCCAGCGGGGCGCGGCGGTGATCGTGGCGGCCGGCCAGGCGCGGTCGTCGAGTGAGACCATCGGGAATGCTGCGTAGCGATTGATCTTCATGGCGGATCCCTCACTGTTCGCGCGTCGTACTCAGTTGAACGAGCCGAAATAGGCCGAATATGAGTGCGGCGAAAGCAGAACCTGAATTTGATAAGTACAGGTCTCGTCGATCATGCGGAAAACGACGACGATCTCCGGATAAGCGGCGCTCAGTCCCAGGCCGACGAAGTAACGATCACTGCCGAACACGATTCGATAAAGGCCGCGATCGAGCCTGTGCTCGAGCCACTCCTTGACGCGCCCCTCGTGATCCGTCACCGCTCGGGCGTCCATCACCCACTGGCCGTTGTCGGCACGGTCCAGACGCACGTCCACGCTGGCCGCCGGGCGGCCGTAGACGCTGTCCAACGCCTGCACGTCAATGCCCATGTAACGCCACCTGTCGTTTACCGGTTCATGTGTTGGCCACCCGAGTGGCCCGGCGTATACGCGCGCCACCCGGGCTCACGTCATGGTTATCGCGGCCGGTTATCGCCACGCCTTCGGCTCGCTATCGGCCCGCCATCGTGGCATCGGGGGATCGGATGGGCCTGTTATCGCAGCGTGCTCGATTTTCTCGGGAAGATCGGCCGGCCATGCCATTGACCTGCGTGAATGGTGGGCCGGAAGCGCGCCGATAAAGGCCTGATGGCGGCCGATGTGAGCGTCTGTGGCGAGCGGTGAAGACGACGCCGCGAAGACCACACCGGAGGTAGGCACCATGGGCTCGACCATCGCCAGCACGGCCGGCAGGATCCGCAAGTCGATCATCGTCGCGGCCCTTGCCGCCGGCACTCTCGTCGCAATGAGCCCAGCCGCACTGGCGGCCACCGCCTCCCCCGTGAGCACCATGCAGGACGACGGCGACCCCTGGGGCGCGGGACCCGTCAATGGCTTCGGTGACCCCTGGGGCCGTCTCGGCCACCAGCACGACGACGGCGACCCGTGGGGCAAGGCGACCATGCACGGCGACCCCTGGGGCTGAGGATCTCCTGGTCAGAAGCGAAACGGCCGGCGATTGCCATCCCGGCCGTTTTGCGTTATCACGGAGTGCATAAGTGGCCGGCACCTGCTAGGTGACAGGGCGGCGCGGAAAATACGCAGTGGCCACACTTCGACCAACACTGTAGTCTAACCCCCAAATCGGTCGAACTTCTCAAGGACCGACACAGGGGGGAAGATCATCACGAAGCACGCTGATCTTGTAGGATAGAAGCATCCCACCAAGGTACTTAGGGACCATAATCTCGATTACGGTGTCTGCCTAATGCCGTCCTGCCTCATTCAGCTAGGGGGCGTGAGGTTCGCGAGAGGGCGGCGGCTTCATCAAGGAGATGCGCGTGGAGTTTCGTCTGCTGGGGGCACTTGAAGCCACCGTGGGTGGAGTAAGTATTGAACTCGGGGGCACGCGGCAACGAATCACTTTGGCGACCCTTTTACTGAATGCGGATCGGCCGGTCACGCTGTCCCGCCTGATGGAAGCCATCTACGACGACGAACCTCCGGCCACCTCCCGCGCCCAGGTGCAGATCTGCATCTCGGGGCTGCGACGCCTGTTCGAGGCGCATGGAGACCCGAACAGGATCGTGACCAAACCCCAGGGATACGAACTTCACGCGGAGCCTGACGAGATCGACGCCCGCGTCTTCGAGCATCTCCTGGCCAAGGCCCGCAAGCAGCGCGACAGCCGCAACCTCGACGAGGCCATCCAGCACTATCGGCAGGCGCTCGGGCTGTGGCGCGGTCCCGCGCTGGAGGGCATCGAGAGCAGGCTGCTGCAGGCCATCGCGGGCCGGCTCACCGAGCAGCGCATCACCGCCAACGAGGACTGCATCCAGCTCGAACTCGACCTCGGCCTCCACCACCAGCTGGTCGGTGAGCTCGCCGGTCTGGTCAGCCTCCACCCGCTGCGTGAGAGGCTCATCGCCCAGCTCATGACCGCGCTCTACCGCTCCGGCAGGCAGGCCGAATCCCTCCAGGTCTATCGCGACGCGCGGCGCATGATGATCGAAGAGCTGGGGATCGAGCCCAACGAGCAGTTACAACAGCTCGAATCGGCCATCCTCACGGCTGACGAGAGCCTCGACGCCCCTCCGCCGCCCACGCAGATCGTCCTCGACCAGCGGCTCACCTACACCTCCGTCCCCGGCATGTTGCCCGCCGGGATCGCGGACTTCATCGGCCGTCAGAGCCAGATCGACGAGATCAAGAAGAGGCTGACGGAACCGCCCGACGGCGCCGCCCGCTTCGCCGTACCCATCGTGGCCATCTCCGGCCGGGCCGGCATCGGCAAGACCACCGTCGCGGTGCACTCCGCGCACAGCGTCTCGGCCCAATTCCCCGACGGGCAGCTCTACGCCGACATGCACGGCGCCTCCCGCCCGGCGAGCCCGATGCAGGTGCTCGAACGGTTCCTGCGGGCACTGGGCGTGTCCGGCAGCGCCCTGCCGGAAAGCCTGGAGGAGCGGGCGGAGATGTACCGCATGTTCCTGGCCGACCGCCGCATGCTCATCGTGCTCGACGACGCGGGCTCCGAGAGCCAGGTGATGCCGCTGCTGCCGGGCAACCCGGCCTCCGCCGTCATCGTCACCAGCCGCAGCAGGCTCGGCGGGCTGGCCGGCGCGACCCAGGTGGACGTGGACCTGTTCGACTCGGCCCAGTCCATCGACCTGCTCTCCCGCATCGCGGGGACGGATCGGGTGTGGGCCGAGCCCGAGATGGCCGCCGCGCTCGCCGAACTGTGCGGCCGTCTGCCCCTCGCCCTGCGCATCGCCGGCGCCCGCATGGCCGCCCGCCCGCACTGGGGGGTCGAGCAGCTCGTGGAGCGGCTCAGGGACGAGGCCCGCAGGCTGGACGAGCTGATGCACGGCGAAATGGGGATCAGGGCCAGCCTGTCGCTGACCTACGAGGGCATCAGCGAGCCGGCGCGCCGCCTCTTCCGCCGGCTGGCGATCCTCGACGCCCACATCGTCTCCGCCTGGATCAGCGCCGCCCTGCTCGACCAGCCGCTCCTCGACGTACAGGACCTGCTCGACGACCTGGTGGACGCCCAGCTCGTCGACGTCGTGAACACCGGCAGGAACGCCGGCGTCCAATACCGCTTCCACGACCTCATCCGCGTGTACGCGCGCGAGCGCCTGGCCGCCGAGGAGACGCCCGCCATGCGCGCCGACGCGCTGGCCCGCATGCTCAGCGCGCTGCTCCAGCTCACCGAGGCGGCCCGGCGGCGCGAGTACGGCCCGTCGCCCGCGTCGTACCCGCCGATCGAGATGGAGTCGCCGCTGCCGGACGAACTGGTCGAGCGGCTGGTCGCCAAGCCGATCGCCTGGTTCGAGCGCGAGCGTCACGTCCTGCTCGCCGGCATCAGGCAGGCGGCGCAGGCCGGGTTCGTGGAGTTGTGCTGGCGGCTGGCGATGAACGCGGAAGCCTTCTTCGAGCTGCGCGTCTACCTGGACGACTGGCGCGAGACTCACGAGATCGCCCTGGAGGCCGCCCGCTCCGGCGACGACAAGCGCGGCCAGGCCGAGATGTTGTACGCCAGGGGCTCCTTGTCGCTGACCGAGCAGCACTTCGACGACGCCGCACGGGACTTCGAGTCGGCGCTGGCCCTGTTCCAGGAGGTCGGGGACGAGCTGCAGATCGCCAGGACCACCCGCAACATCGCCGTCCTCGAACGGATGAACGGCCGGATGGACGCGGCGATGGGCCATCTCGAACAGTCGCTGAAGATCTTCTCCACCATCGGCGACCAGATAGCCGCCGCGCACACCCTGCACAACCTCGCCCAGATCCGCGCCGACTCCGACGACATCGACGGCGCCAAGATGTTGCTCGCCGAGGCGCTCGTCCGCAGCAAGCTCGGCGGCAACCGGCGGGTCACCGCCCAGGTGCTGCACCGGATGGGCCACGTCCACCTGCTGGCGGGCGAGATCGCCATCGCGGCGGGCGCGTTCGAGGAGTCGCTCTCCGTCGTGCAGGAGATCGGCGACATCATCGGAGAGGCGTTCGCCCTGCACGGCGGCGGGGTGGCCCGGCTGCGGCAGGGCAAGCTCCAGGTGGCGGAGCCGCTGCTGCGCCAGGCGCTCACCCTGGCCGACCGCTCCCGCCACCGGCTCGCGGAGGCGCACTGCCTGGCCGGTCTCGGCGAGCTGGCGCTCGCGGCGGGCGAGCCGGCCGAGGCCGCCACCCGCCTGCAGAAGGCGGCCGCCCTGTTCCGCCAGATGCGCACCCCGCTGCTCGAAGCGCAGACCCTGCTCATGTTGCACGAGGCCGTCGACAAGGACGCGGCGACGACGGCGCTGGCACGCGTGCGCGAGCTGATCGAGCAGGTCGGGGAGCAGGCGGGCGGGTCACTGCGCGAGCAGCTCAAGGCGGCCTCCAGCCGCGAGGTCCGCGCACCGTACGTGAACCTCATCGCCGACCCCAATCGCTGAGTCAACGCGCCCCGACCCACTGCTCCAGCTCGACCAGGGCGTCACGCACCTCCGGCACCATGGGCCTCAGCCCGTCGGGGTAGCTGTCCACCAGACCGTCGAAGTGGTTGCCACCCTCGATCCGGTGATACCGGAACGGGCGATTCGGCCCCACCATCTCGGCGTACTGGTCGGAGTCCTTGGAGATCGGCAGCAGGCAGTCCAGCGTGCCGTGCAACGTGATCAGCGGCTTGGTGATCCGCCCCGTCAGCGCGATCTTCGCCACCGCCGCGTACGGCTTGCGCGCGTGATAGTCGTAGTCGGCCGGATCCCCCGTGTAGGAGGGGTCCATCTCCTGCTGATAGATCCGCGCCGTGAGCTGCCAGAAGTTCGCGTAATGGTAGGGCCACAGGAACTCCGAGCCCTCGGGGAAGCCCGCCGCGCGCACCCCCGCCGGATCGTCCGGGTAGGCCCGGAGCGCCGCGGGCAGGAATGTCAGCAGGTTGTCGTGATCGACGCTCCACAACGTGCCCTCGTAGTCGACGCCGCCGTCGTACAACCACCCGCGGTTCTCCAGCTGCCACCGGACCAGGTAGCCGCCGTTGGACATGCCCATCATGTACGTACGCGCCGGCGCCCGGCCGTACCGCCGGCGTGCCACCGCCTTGGCGGCCACGGTGAGCTGCGTGACCCGCTGGTTCCACTCGGCGATCGCGTCGCCGGGCTCGCGGCCGTCGGTGTGGAACTCGGGGCTGGTGTTGCCCTTGTCGGTCGCGACGAACGCGTATCCCCGCGACAACACGTAGTCGGAGATCGTGTAGTCGTTGGCGTACTGCTCCCGGTTGCCCGGCGCGCCCGTGACGATCAGGCCGCCGTTCCAGCGGTCCGGCAGCCGGATCACGAACTGCGCGTCGTGGTTCCAGCCGTGGTTGGTGTTCGTCGCGGACGTGTCGGGAAAGTAGCCGTCGAGCTGGATGCCGGGGACACCCGTCGGGTTGACGGTGCCCGACGCGTGCAACCCGGCCCAGTCGGCCGGGTCGGTGTGCCCGGACGCCACGGTGCCCGCCGTGGTCAGATCGGCCAGCTTGGCCGTGACCACGTGCTCGGCGCCGGGCACCGCCAACGGCGCCTGGTGTGCGGGGGTCAGCAGTCCGGCGACCAACGTCAAGACGATCAACATCTCGCCTCCTCGAAGATCATTGTCAGTCGTGACGATCTCGGCGGACAAGACTTCGCCAGAGGTAGAGCACGTTGGAAGATGTGCCGGCCGCAGACCTCACCGGCCCGCGTTCACGTGAGGGAGTAGCGGATCGGCAGGCGTTTGAGGCCGCCCACGAACGTGGTCGCCGTCCGCGCCGGCTCACCGGCCGGCGAGACGTGCGCCAGCCGGGGCAGGAGCTCGGCGAACAACGTCTGGATCTCCATGCGGGCCAGGGCCGCGCCCAGGCAGTAGTGCACGCCGAAGCCGAACGCCAGGTGCCTGTTGGGATCGCGTCCCACGTCGAAGCGGAACGGGTCGGCGAAGACGTCCTCGTCGCGGTTGGCCGACGGGTACGACAGCAGCACCGACTCCCCCTTCCCGATGGCCGTGCCCCGCACGTGGGTGTCGGCGGAGGCGGTGCGCACGAACGACTTGACCGGGCTGACCCAGCGGATCATCTCCTCGGCCGCCGACGGCAGCAGCCCGGGATCCTCGCGCAGGCGCCTCAGCTCCCCGGGGTGCGCGATGAGCGCTTCGAGACCGCCGGCGATGGTGGAGCTGGTGGTGTCGTGGCCGGCGGTGGCGATGAGGATGTAGTACGAGGCGGCGGTGTTGTCGTCCAGGGGGCGGCCGTCGATGCGGGCGTTGGCGATCTGTGAGGCGAGGTCGCCGGTCGGTGTGGCGCGGCGCCGCGCGGTCAGGTCGTGGAAGTAGGCGAACAGGTCCTCCAGGACGGAGGTGTGGTCGCGCGGCGTGCCCGAGCCGCGTCCGGTGTCCGTGTCGTCATGCCCGAACAGCTGCTGGGTGAGCTGGAGCATGCGGGGGAAGTCGGATTCGGGCAGGCCGAGGAGGGTGAGGATGGCGTAGAGCGGATAGTGGGCGGCGATGTCACGGGCGAAGTCGCAGGCGCCGCCGAGTTCGGCCATGGTGTCCACGTGGCGTCTGGCCAGGTCGCTGACGCGGGTCTGCAACATACGCATCGCCTTGGGGCGGAACCAGTCGGCCGCGATGGCGCGCAGGGCGCGATGCTGGGGGCCGTCCATGTGGACGATGCTGGCCAGGGCCTTTCCCTGGCTGCGGCGGGCTTCCAGGGCGGCGTCGAGCGCGGCCGTACGCAGGACGGGGCGGGGCGCGCTGAGCCAGAGGGCGTGGTCGCGTTCGACGTCGAGGATGTCGGCGTGGCGGGTGACTGCCCAGAAGGGGTTGTAGCCGGGGGATTCGACGTGGTGGACCGGAGACCGGCTGCGCAGCAGCGCCAGCGCGGTGTGGAGGCGGGTTTCGTCGGCGTAGGTGGCGGGGGCGGCGAGTGAGTGGGCGGCTTCGGCGGCGGACAAGGTGGACACGGCGAGTCTCCTGTCGCGGTGCTGGGGCGTTTCCGGCGGGGGGATCGTCCGTGTGGTCAGGTCAGGGATGCCATTCCCCGGCGTGACTTCTCTACTCGCTGACGAGCGCTGAGAGGGCCTGTTCACGCGCTGTCAGAGCGGTGACAGCGGCGGCGGCCATGGTCTGAGTACACACAGAAGCGAACGGAGCGAACACCATGTCGTACGAGGACCTGTCCGATTTCGTCCGGGCCACCGCCGAGGACATCCCCGGCGTAGCCGTCGGGGTGCTGGTGGACGGCCAGGAGATCTACGCCTCCCACGGCGTCACGAGCCTCGACAACCCGCTGACCGTCGATGAGAAGACGCTGTTCCACCTGGCGTCGGTGACCAAGACCTTCACGGCGACCGCGCTGATGCGCCTGGTCGAGCAGGGAAAGGTGGAGCTGGACGCCCCGGTGCGCCGATACGTGCCCGAGCTGAGGCTCGCCGACGAGCGGACCACGGCCGAGGTCACCGTGCTGAACCTGCTCAACCACACCTCCGGCCTGGACTGGAACCTGATCGACGCCGACGAGGACGACGGCTCCCTGGCCGGGTTCGTGGCCAGGATGGCCGAGCTGCCGGCCATCGCGCCGCCCGGCGCCCGCGCCTCCTACAGTCAGGCCGGCTACAACCTGGCCGGGCGGATCATCGAGAAGGTCACCGGCCTGCCGTTCGAGAAGGCCGTGGCCCGGCTGGTCCTGGAGCCCGCGGGGCTGTCGAACACCTTCTTCGACCCGGACGACATCATGGTCAGGCGGTTCGCCGTGGGCCACAACCGCGGCGCGGACGGGACGTTCCACTTCGCGCGGCCGTGGACGGCGTGGCGGGCCGGCAGCCACGGCAACAACCCCGGCGGGGGCATCGTCTCCTCGGTGAGCGACCTGCTGCGCTGGGCCAGGTACCACCTCGCCGCCGGGGACGAGACGCTGGGCCGCATGCGGGAGCAGACGGTCGAGCTGCGCTCCAGCACGCTCGGTGACGCCTTCGGCATCAGCTGGTTCCTGCGTGACGTGGACGGTGTGCGGACGATCGGGCACGGCGGATCGGGCAACGGCCAGTTCGCCGAGCTGCTCATCGTGCCGGAACGCGGCTTCGCCGTCGTCTCCCTGGCCAACGCGGGCCCCGACGGTTACCCGTTCAACCAGTCCGTCGTCCGCTGGGCGCTCGAACACTACCTCGGCGTGGTCGAGCGGGACCCCGAGCCGATCCCGTACGACGAGGCACGGGCCCGGGAGGCCGCCGGCCGTTACGAGAACGACGCCATGAACCTCGACATCGCCACCGACGGCACCCGGCTCACCCTTGAGGTCGGGATCAAGCCCGAGATCCGCCAGGGGTCGGACGCCGAGATGCCCCCGGACTACCCGCCGGCCGCCATGGGCTTCCTGCCCGGCGACGGCGAGGAGTACATCCTCACCGAGGGCGGGCTGAAGGGGCAGCGCGGCTTCTTCACCCGCGACGACGACGGCACGATCGTGGGCGTGGACCTGGCCGGCCGGCTGTTCGGCAAGGAGCGATGATGACCTCCGCGATCCAGGCCGAGGGCCTGGTCAAACGGTACGGCGACAGGACCGCGCTGAACGGGGTGGACCTGGAGGTGCCCGCCGGCGAGGTCATCGGGGTCCTGGGCCCGAACGGCGCGGGCAAGACCACCATGGTGCGGATCCTGGCCACGCTGATGCGGCCCGACGAGGGCCGCGCGAGGGTCGGCGGCCACGACGTGGTCCAGGATCCGGTGCGGGTCCGCTCCCTGATCGGCCTGACCGGGCAGTACGCCTCGGTGGACGAGACGTTGTCGGCCGTGGAGAACCTGGTGTTGTACGGCCGGCTGCTGAACCTGCCGAAGCGGCAGGCCAAGGCGCGGGCGGCCGAGTTGCTGGAGCGGTTCGAGCTGACCGGCGACGCCACCCGCCCGCTGGCCACGTTCTCCGGCGGCATGCGGCGCCGGCTCGACCTGGCGGCCAGCCTGGTGGGCAGGCCGCGCATCCTGTTCCTGGACGAGCCCACCACCGGCCTGGACCCGCACACCCGCAACGAGCTGTGGGAGGTGGTCAGGGAGCTGGTCTCCGACGGGACGACGGTGTTGCTCACGACGCAGTACCTGGAGGAGGCCGACCAGCTCGCCGACCGGATCAGCGTGATCGACCAGGGCCGCGTGGTCGCGGAGGGCTCGCCGGGCGAGCTGAAGCGGCGCATCGGCGGCCAGATCCTGCACGTGCGGCCGACCCTGCCCGGCGATCTGGACGCGCTCGCCCGGATCCTGACCGAGCTGACCGGCCACACCCCGACCGGGGACGCCGGCCTGCTCACCGTGCCCGCCGCCGACCCGATGCTGGTGTCGGCGCTGGTACGGAGGCTGGAGGCGACCGGCATCACCACCGACGAGCTGGGCCTGCGCCTGCCCAGCCTGGACGAGGTCTTCCTGACACTGACCCGGCAGCCCGCCGGCACGGAGAGGAACGCGGCATGAGCACCATGACCATCGGACCGGCCCAGGCCGCGCGGCACGGGTTCGCGCTCGCCGGCCGGGGCGTCACCAAGATCGTCAAGACTCCGGTGCAGCTCGTGGACGTCATCCTGACGCCGATCGTGTTCCTGCTGATGTTCGTCTACCTGTTCGGCGGCGCGATCGGCGGCGGCGATATCGACGGCTATCTCCGCACTATCGTCCCCGGCATCATGGTGATGACCGTCTTCCAGGCCAGCATCGGCATCGGCGTCTCACTCAACGCCGACGCGAGCACCGGCGTCTTCGACCGGTTCCGCAGCATGCCCATCGCCCGCTCGGCGCCGCTGGTGGGCGCGGTGCTGGCCGACGTCGTCCGCTATGTCGTCGCCCTGGGCACGCTGCTGACCCTGGCGCTGATCATGGGCTATCGGTTCGGCACCGGCCCGATGGCCGTCCTGGCCGCGGTCGCGCTGCTGATCGGCTTCGCCCTCTGCTTCTCCTGGATGTCGGTCTACCTCGGCATGCTGGTCAGCACGCCGGGGTCGGTGCAGGGCCTCATGACGATCCTGGTGCTCCCGCTCACGTTCGCCAGCAACGTGTTCGTCCCGTCGCGGACCATGCCCGGCTGGTTGCGGGTGTGGTCGGACATCAACCCGGTCAGCCTGATGGCCGACACCATGCGCGGCCTGCTCAACGGCGGCGAGGTCGCCGGGCCGCTGCTCGGCGGCCTGGCGTGGATGGCCGGCGTGCTCGTGGTGTTCTGCCCGCTGGCCATGCGCGCCTATCGCAGGAGGGCCGCCTGACCACGGCAGGGCGGTCGCACCGCGAAGAACCGCTCACCCGGCGTGTTCCGCCAGCCGGTCCAGCGCCTCCTGCCTGGGCAGTTCCGCACCCTGGCGATAGGCCTTCTGATAGCCGGCCTCACCGAGTTTCCCGGTGAGGCCGGCTGTCAGCGTGCGCAGCTCAGGGTCGCCCTCGTCGAACGCGCCGCGGATCACCTGGCTCATCCCCAGCGCGGTGGCCGCGCCCGCCGGGTCGTCCTCCAGCGCGAGCAGCCCGGCCAGCAGCTCCGCGCCCCAGCTCAGGTCGCTGACGTGGCCCGGGGCGAACACATCGCGGATGACACGCGGCAGCAGTGCGCGCGCCGGGCCCGCCGCTCCCTCCGCGAGCCGGTTGGCCATCCTGAAGCCGGTGATCATGTCGCTGGGCAGCCCCTCGCCGGACGGCAGCCGTTTGGCCCGTGCCTCCATCTCCTCCAGGGCCTGATCGGCCTGCTCCAGCTCGCCTCTGAGCCGGTGCGCGATCGACACGTACGCCGGCATGTTGGCCTCGATGCGCCGGTGGCCGCGCTCCCTGGCCTGGCGCAGCGCGGCCTCGATGTCGCGCAGCGCGCCGTCCACGTCGCCGCTGTTCATGCGCGCCCGTACGAGCGTGCTCTTGGTCCACAACAGGTGCAGCTCGGTGCCGAGCTCGGAGCTGATCGCGACCGCCCGTTCCGCGAGGGCGACGGACTGCTCGTACTCGGCCCGCAAGGAGTGGTCGCGGCTGATGCGGAGCAGGATCATCACCAGCCCCCAGCGGTCGCCCACCTCCTCGAAGCCCCGCAGCGCCTCCCGCCTGGCCTCGACGCCGGAGCGCAGGTCGCCCCGTTCGGTGTGCACGATGTCCTGCGACACCAGCAGGCTGGCCCGCACCCATGGGTCCGGCGAACGTCGCGCGAGGTCGAAGTCGTCCGCGGCCGCGCCGAGCTGGGCCATCCGCAACATCGGCAACGCGGGATGGAAGTCCAGGTCCGCGTCCGTCATCGGCCCGGGCACAGGCATCGGCCCTGCCGCTCCCCGCACCACACCGAACGCGGTACGCACCCGCTCGGGCAGCGCGTCGCCGAACGTGAGCACGTCGGAGACGGCCGTCACGTACTGGGTGGTCATCCCCTTGATGCCCCAGTACCAGAACATCGCCCTGACGAACCGGACCGCCATGGCCACGTCCCCGGCCTCTGTCGCCGTCCTCAGCGCCAGGGCCAGGTTGTCGTGCTCGGTGTCGAAGAGCTCGATCGCCCGCAGCTGCTCCCCGGTACGCAGCAGCGGCTCGTGCTCCTCGGCCAGCGCCAGGAAGTAGCCGCCGAAACGCCCGGAGATGTCGTCGCCCGACGCGGCGAGCTGGGTGGCGGCGTAGGCGCGGATCGTCTCCAGCATGCGATAGCGGTCGTCGGCCTGCTGCACGATGGACTTCTCCACCAGGGAGCCAGCCACGTCCAGCACGTCCTCGGCGGCCAGCGGCTCATCGGCGCAGACCGCCTCCAGCGCGGCCAGGCTCGCCCCGCCGGGGAAGGCCGACAGCCGGCGCGCCAGGATCCGCTCGGGTTCGTCCAGCAGGTCCCAGCTCCACTCCACCATCGCGAGCAGCGTACGTTGCCGCGGCAGCGCCGTCCTGCTGCCCGAGGTCAGCAACCGGAACCGGTCGTCCAGCCGGCGGGCGATCCGCGCCACGTCCATCGCCCGCAGCTTGGCCGCGGCTAGCTCCAGCGCCAGCGGCATGCCGTCCAGGCGGCGGCAGATCTCCACCACCGCGCCCACCGTGGACTCGTCGAGCGCGAACCCCGGCCGCACGCTGGCCGCCCGCGCCACGAACAGGCGGATCGCGGCCGCCCGCGCCGCCTCGTCCAGGTCCGGCTCGTCCGCGGGCAGCCCGAGCGGGCCCAGATGGCACAGCGCCTCCCCGGTGATCGCCAGCGGCTCCCTGCTGGTGGCCAGGACGCGCAGCCGCGGCAGCCGTACGAGCAGGTCCTCGGCCAGGTCGGCCACCGCTTCGACCAGATGCTCGCAGTTGTCCAGCATCAGCACGGCCTCGCCGACGTCGAGCACTTCGGCCAGCCGGTCGGTCGCGCCGCCCTCCAGGGGACGGCCACCGCCGGACAGGTCGCCGAGCGCGCCGAGCACCGCGTCGGCGAGCTGATCGGGCCGGCTCACCCCGGCGAGGGGGACGAACCAGACCCGGCCCCGCTGATCGCGGCTCATCGCCTCCAGCGACAGTCTGGTCTTGCCCGCGCCACCGGGCCCGACGATGGTCACCAGGCGGGAGCCGGCCAATAGCCCAGCGAGCTGGTCGAGCTCGTTTTCCCGGCCGACGAAGCTGGTCAGCCGGGCGGGCAGCCGGCTCGGCGCGGCCTGGGGCCGCGCGACGGGCCGGTCCAGCTCGCCGCGGAGCAGGGCGAGATGGACCTCCCGCAGCTCGGGCGAGGGATCGACGCCGAGCTCCTCGCCCAGCCTGGCGCGGATCTCCTCGTAGACGGCCAGGGCGTCCGACTGGCGTCCGGACGCCGACAGCGCCCGCATCCGCAGCTCGGCCAGCCGCTCGCTCAGCGGATGCTCGCCCGCCGCCGCGCCGAGATCGGCCAGCACCTCGGCGTGCCCGCCCAGACGCAACTCGGCGTCGAAGCGGTCCTCGGCCGCGGCGGCCCGCAGGTCGTGCAGCCTGGTGGCGCTGGTGCGGGCGAACGGCGCCTCCCGCACATCGGCCAGCGCCTCGCCCCGCCACAGGCCGAGCGCGGCACGGAGCTGCGCGGCGGCCTCCTGGGGCCGGTCGGCGGCCAGCTCACGCCTGCCCTGCGCGGCCAGCTCCTCGAACCGGTGCGCGTCCACGTCCCGCGTGTCCACCGGCGTCAGCCGGTACCCGCCGGCCACCAGCTCCACGGCGCCGGCATCGCCCAGGGCCCTGCGCAGCCGTGAGGCCAGCCCCTGCAACGCGCTGACCGCACCCGCCGGTGCTTCGTCGCCCCACAGATCTTCGATCAGCGACTCCACCGTCACCGGCCGGCCGGCGGCCAGCGCCAGTCTGGCCACCAGCATGCGCAGCCGGGCGCCGCCGATGTCGATCGGCCGGCCGTCCGCCGCGAAAACCTCAACTGGCCCAAGCAAGACAATCCGCACCCCGGAAGCCTCTCAAATCCTCGCGCGCCCGACGACCCGTCCGTCTCCCCCTCGGTTCGTCCCGGAGAACCGTCACGTTCCCGAGTGCGGCCCCGTCATACCGATGGCGCCCGAAACCGGACGCCGAGCCCAGCCGAAAACCCGGACGCAAGGGATTGATCATGGGAGTACAGAAGAGGGCGCTCATCACGGGCGCGAACAAGGGCATCGGGTTCGAGACCGCTCGGCTGCTCGCCGAGCAGGGCGTCACCGCCATCGTCGCCGCCCGCGACGAGGACCGGGGCAGGGCCGCCGCCGCGCGCCTCGGGCAGCCGTACGTCCGCCTCGACGTCACCGACGCCGACAGCGTGCGCGGGGCGGCCGCGTGGGTGGAGGAGGAGTTCGGCACGCTGGACATCCTGGTGAACAACGCCGGGATCATCGGCACCCGGCAGGCGCAGCCGAGCGCCACCCCGCTCGACCTCGTCAGGCAGGTGTACGAGACGAACGTGTTCGGCGTCGTCACGGTGACCAACGCGATGTTGCCCCTGCTGCGCCGCTCCCCCGCCGGCCGGATCGTCAACGTCTCCAGCGAACTCGGCTCGATGGCCCGGGTGCTCGACCGGCATCACCCGATCTGGGGGCAGCACGACCTGGCGTACAACTCCTCCAAGGCCGCGCTCAACATGATCATGATCACGTACGCCAAGGAGTTGTGGGACACCCCGATCAAGGTCAACAGCGTGGACCCCGGCTGGTGCGCGACGGACGCCACCGATCACACCGGTTTCCGTACGGCCGAGCAGGGCGCCCGCCAGATCGTACGGCTGGCGACCATCGGCGACGACGGCCCCACCGCCGCGTTCTACCTCGACGAGCGCCCGCTGCCCTGGTGAGAACGGCTCCGGTTACCGCTTGACCTCGTTGAGCCGCCCGGTCCTGACGTCGTAGACGAATCCCCTGACCGCGTCCTTGTGCGGGATGAACGGGTCCGCCTGGATGCGGCCGATGGACTGGATGACGTCGTCCTCCAGGTCGGTGAACGCCTCGGCGGCCCAGTCGGGTTTGACGCCGACGTCGTTCTGGATGTCCCGCTTGAAGGCGTCGTCGGTGAAGGTGAGCATGCCGCAGTCGGTGTGGTGGATCAGGATGATCTCGCGCGTGCCGAGCAGCCGCTGACTGATGGCCAGGCTGCGGCGCTCGTCCGCCGTGATGACGCCGCCCGCGTTGCGGATGACGTGGGCGTCCCCCTCGCGCAGGCCGAGCAGGCCGTAGACGTTGAGCCTGGCGTCCATGCAGGCCACCACCGCCACCCGTTTGGCCGGGGGCAGGAGAAGCCCTCCATGACGGAAGGACTCGGCGTAGCGCTCGGCGTTGGCGACCAGCTCGTCGGTGATGCTCATCTGGCTCTCCCTTCGAGGCCCTCTCAGCTTTGCCTGCAATCCCGATGTGGTCAACAGGCATTATGTATCTATACTTTACCTACAGGAAGAGTAGGTTATAGAGGAAGAGCGCCGATGAATCTCCAGTTCCTCTGGTACATCCCGAACCAGGTACGCCCCGGGCACCGCGGCGACGACACCGTCGCGGATCACAACAGCCTGGAGACCCTCACCAGCCACGCCAGGGCCCTCGAAGATCACGGGTGGGGCGGAGCACTCCTCGGCACCGGCTGGGGGCGGCCCGACACCTTCACCGTCGCGGCCGCGCTGGCCGCGCGGACGACGACGTTCCAGCCGCTGATCGCGGTCCGGCCCGGATACTGGCACCCGGCCAAGTTCGCCTCCGCCGCCGCGACGCTGGACCACCTCAGCGAGGGGCGGGTGCTGGTCAACATCGTGTCGGGCAAGGACAACCTGGCGGCGTACGGCGACAGCGAGGGCGACCAGGCGCACCGCTACGCCCGTACCAAGGAGTTCATCCAGATCACGCGCAGGTTGTGGACCGAGGAGAACGTCACCTACCACGGCGAGCACTTCGGCGTGACCGGCTCCACCGTGGAGCCGCGCACGGTCGTCCGGGGTGAGCGCCGGCACCCCCTGCTCTACTTCGGCGGCGCCTCGGAAGCGGCCGAGCAGGTGGCCGCCGCCGAGGCCGACGTGCAGCTCTTCTGGGGCGAGCCGCTCGAAGGCGTCGGCGAGCGGATCGAGCGGCTCAGGGACCTGAGCGAGAAGCTCGGGCGCGAGCACGCCCCGCTGGAGTTCGGGCTGCGAATCACCACGCTGGTGCGCGACACCACCGAACAGGCCTGGGCCGACGCCGAGGCCAAGGTCGAGGAGATGGCGAAGGGCGCCACCGCGCGCGACCCGAACTGGCAGGCCGCCGTCGGCCAGCGGCGCCTGCTCGACCTGGCCGCGCGGGGAGAGGTGCTCGACGACAACCTCTACACCGCTCCCGGCAAGTACGGCGGCGGCGGCGCGGGCACGACCTGGCTGGTCGGCTCGGCCGAGGACGTGGCGCGGTCGCTGCGCAGGTACCAGGCCCTCGGCATCACCCATTTCGTGCTCTCCGACACTCCGTACCTGCCGGAGATCAAGCGCCAGGGCGACCAGCTCCTCCCTCTGCTGCGGGATTGACGCGGGCGCTCAACTGCAACCAGCAGGCCGGCCGAGGTCTCACCAGCCGCGCTCCAACCGGGCCAGCTCCTCGGCCACCTCCGCGACCCGCTCCTCGACGAACGTCGCGTCCAGCGGCGGAACGCCGTCGAGCACGTCGCCGAGGAGCTCCTCCACCTTGCCCTTGGCGTCCCGCTGCGCGCGCTGGACGGCCTCGGTCACCGCGCGGGCGACGGCGTCGCTGGTCAGCCGCATGATGCGGGGGCTCACGGCGATCTCCATGAGCTGTCCTTCCGCGTCGGTGACCGCCCGGACGAGGGCGTCGTCGCTCGCCCCCTGCCCGGTCACGCCGGCCACCTCGGCCTGCGCCCGCTGGATCCGCCGCATGGCCGCCTCGGCCCGCTCCACGGTGCGGTCCACGCTCTCGATGTCCTCGTTCGTCATCGTTCCTCCTCGTGCCTGCGCTGACGTTAGGCACCGCGAGGCCGGCGAACGCGGACGATTCAAGGAACTTGGAACCAACTCCGCCGGCCCGTCCGCACTGATTATCGTGCGGATCATGCCTGACGCACTTTCCGTCGATGCGTCGTCGTTGCGCGCGGACTCCGCCGCGACGCTGCACCACGGCGCCGAGTACGCGACCTCCTCCCAGCCGCTCGCGGACATGAGCGCGGACTCGTGGGGAGACGACGTGCTGACCGCGTCGTTCCTGCGCGAGTACCTGACTGCCGCGTCCCTGATGTCCGAGGTGCACGGGCGGCTCGCCACGCTGATGACCGACACCGGCGCCAACCTCGCGGGCATGGCGAACACCGCCATCGCGGCCGACGAGGCGGCCACCTCGCTGGTCCCGCCCGCGGGAGGGGAGGAGACATGGGTGTGACGCTGCCCGGCTGGGCTGCCACGATGCTCACCACGGTGGGGATGCCGTGGATCAACGTCGATCCCGACCAGGTGGATCAGCGGGCCGGGGAGTTGTCCACCACCGTCCAGCAGCTGAACACCGTGGCCGGGCAGACGGATGACCAGGTACGCGGCGCCGTCCAGCACACGGGTGGCGACTCCGGTGAGGCGCTGGCCGACTTCTGGGACTCCACGGGCGCCAAGGCCG
Source organism: Nonomuraea insulae (assembly GCF_042656245.1). Classification (NCBI taxonomy): domain Bacteria; kingdom Bacillati; phylum Actinomycetota; class Actinomycetes; order Streptosporangiales; family Streptosporangiaceae; genus Nonomuraea; species Nonomuraea insulae. The sequence continues at coordinate 436,898 of NZ_JBHSPA010000027.1, read as the reverse complement.
TGGTCGCGGGCCTCGCCCTGACGGCGGCCGCGCCGATCGTCATGCGCGGCTTCGCCCACGTGGTCCGGGGCAGCCAGGTCGCCACCCTCTCCCAGCTGGCCAACGGGATGGTCAGGGCCAACGCCGCCACGGTGGCCGGCGGACCGCTGGCCAGGGCCACCGCTCTGGCGAGCACCCGGCTCGGAGTGGCGCGCATCCGTCAGTCCCTGGCGCGCGGCGTGGAGCACACGCTCACCCCGGCCATGCGCCGCCACGTGACCGAGCCCCTGAACGACGTGGCCTCCCGCGTCGGCCGCCTGTCCAACCCCGAACCTCAATTCGCGGGCGGGCTGCAGATGAACATCGGCAGGCGCAGTCGCGCGGACGGCTGGATGAGCATGAAGGACGCCAGGAGGCATGCCGAGGGCGGGTATGTCGCGCGTACCGGCGTGCCCAAGTACAAGGACATCCACCAGAACACCAAGGAACTCACCAGCAAGGACAAGAGCGAGATCGTCAAGAAGGCCAAGAAGAAGGGCTTCGGCTGGAAGTCCTACAGCGACGTCGACCTGGGCGGCGCCAAGTACCGCGTCCACAAGGACGGCCGCATCGACGACCTGTGAACCCGCTCGTCACGACGAACGCCCAGGCCGGGACCGGCCTGGGCGTTCGCGCAGATCAGAGGCAGATCAGACGAGGTCGAACCGGTCGAGGTTCATGACCTTGTCCCACGCCGCGACGAAGTCGTTGACGAACTTCTCCTTCGCGTCGTCGCTCGCGTAGACCTCGGCGACCGCGCGCAGCTCGGAGTTCGACCCGAAGACCAGGTCGGCGCGGGTGCCGGTCCACTTGACGTCGCCGGTGGCGGTGTCGCGGCCCTCGAAGGTGTTCGCGTCCTCCGACGTCGCCTTCCACGTCGTGCCCAGGTCGAGCAGGTTGACGAAGAAGTCGTTGGTCAGCGCGCCGGGGGTCTCGGTCAGGACGCCGAGCGAGGACTGCTGGTAGTTCGCGCCCAGGACACGCAGGCCGCCGACGAGGACCGTCAGCTCGGGCGTGCTCAGGGTCAGCAGGTTCGCCCGGTCGATGAGCAGGAACTCGGCCGGCAGCCGGTTGCCCTTCCCGAGGTAGTTGCGGAACCCGTCGGCCGCGGGCTCGAGCGCGGCGAACGACTCCACGTCCGTCTGCTCCTGCGCCGCGTCCACCCGGCCCGGCGTGAACGGCACCGTGACGTCGAAACCGGCGTCCTTGGCGGCCTTCTCCACGCCCGCGGCACCGGCCAGCACGATCAGGTCGGCGAGCGAGACCTGCTTGCCGCCGGCCGCGTTGAAGGACTGCTGGATGCCCTCAAGGGTGCCCAGCGCCTGCGCGAGCTGGTCGGGGTCGTTGGCCTCCCACCCGCTCTGCGGCTGCAGGCGGATGCGCGCGCCGTTGGCGCCGCCCCGCTTGTCGCTGCCACGGAAGGAGGAGGCCGACGCCCACGCGGTGGACACGAGCTGGGACACCGACAGGCCGGAGGCCAGGACCTGCGCCTTGAGGGCGGCGGCGTCCTGGGCGTCGATGGACTCGTGCGTCGCCGCGGGCAGCGGGTCCTGCCAGAGCAGCGTCTCGGCCGGGACCTCCGGGCCGAGGTAGCGCACGATCGGGCCCATGTCGCGGTGGGTCAGCTTGTACCAGGCCTTGGCGAAGGCGTCCGCGAGCTCGTCGGGGTTGGCCAGCCAGCGTCGCGTGATCTGCTCGTAGATCGGGTCGTAGCGCAGCGCGAGGTCGGTCGTGAGCATCGTCGGCTGGTGCGTCTTCGACGAGTCGTGCGCGTCGGGTACGGTGCCCGCGCCCGCGCTGTCCTTCGGCCGCCACTGGTTGGCGCCGGCGGGGCTCTGGAACAGCTCCCACTCGTAACCGTAGAGGATCTCCAGGAAGCTGTTGTCCCAGGTGATCGGGGTGTTGGTCCAGATGCCCTCAAGACCGCTGGTGATCGCGTCGCCACCCTTGCCGGTGCCGAACGTGTTCGCCCAGCCCAGGCCCTGCGCCTCGATCGGGGCGGCCTCGGGGTCGTCGCCGACGTTGTCGGCCGGGCCCGCGCCGTGGGTCTTGCCGAAGGTGTGGCCGCCCACGATCAGGGCCGCGGTCTCCTCGTCGTTCATCGCCATCCGGCGGAACGTCTCGCGGATGTCGCGGGCCGCGGCGATCGGGTCGGGGTTGCCGTTCGGGCCCTCGGGGTTGACGTAGATGAGGCCCATCTGCACGGCGCCGAGCGGGCTCTCCAGCTGCCGGTCACCGGTGTAGCGCTCGTCGCCGAGCCAGGTGGTCTCGGGGCCCCAGTAGACGTCCTCCTCGGCCTCCCAGACGTCCGGGCGGCCGCCGGCGAAGCCGAACGTCTTGAAGCCCATCGACTCCAGGGCGACGTTGCCGGTGAGGATCAGGAGGTCGGCCCACGAGAGCTTCTTGCCGTACTTCTTCTTGACCGGCCACAGCAGACGGCGGGCCTTGTCCAGGTTCCCGTTGTCCGGCCAGCTGTTGAGGGGGGCGAAGCGCTGCTGGCCCGCCCCGGCGCCGCCACGGCCGTCGCTGATCCGGTAGGTGCCCGCGCTGTGCCACGCCATCCGGATCATGAACGGGCCGTAGTGGCCGAAGTCCGCCGGCCACCAGTCCTGCGAGGTCGTCAGCACCTCGGCGATGTCCCGCTTCACGGCGGGCAGGTCGAGGCTCTTGAACGCCTCCGCGTAGTCGAACTCATCGCCGAGGGGGTTGGCCACGGCGGGGTTCTTGGCGAGGATCTTCAGGTTGAGCCGCTCAGGCCACCACTGGCGGTTGCCGCCACCCTGGGTCGGGTGCGGCGCGCGCTCGTGCGCGACCGGGCAGCCGCCGCTCGTCTCCTCCAGCTTCGCGTCAGTGACGATCGCATCGGGGTTCTCGGACATGGAAATCCTTCCGGACTAGAGTTCGGCACTCAGGCAGTGCGGCTGGCGGAACAGTCGGGGCACACGCCCCAGTAGACGACCTCGGCCTCGTCGATCGTGAAGCCGTGGTCGTTGGACGCGTTCAGGCAGGGGGCATGGCCCACCGCGCAGTCGACGTCGGCGACGGCCCCACACTCCCGGCACACGATGTGGTGGTGGTTGTCCCCGACGCGCCCCTCGAACAGGGCCGGGCTGCCGGCCGGCTCGATGCGGCGGACGAGCCCCGCCGCGGTGAGCGCGTTGAGAGCTTCGTAGACGGCCTGCAAGGAGATGTGGCCGACGCGATCACGCACCCCGGAGGCAAGCGCCTCGACGCCGAGGTGGTCGCCCTGCCGGACGGTCTCGAGCAGGGCGACGCGCGCGGCCGTCACCCGCAGGCCGGCGCCGCGAAGCTCCTCGGCGGTGGACGGAGTCCTGGATGCGGTCATGACCACCCAACATACCTACTTAAAGGCGAACGATACAAGAGAACGAATGATCCAAATCTCGTAGTCAGTCGCCCGGGTGCGGCTCGGTGGCGTGGCACCGCTCCGCGCCAGGGCCTGGCCGGGCTGTCCATCGCGTCGGAATGGTGGACCGCCCCGCTGCCCCTCGCCGACTCCCCCGAGGCAGAACAGCGGTAAGGCGCACGACCATCTCGTCCGTCAGCACCGGCCTCTCCTCATCCATGACCGAAACGCGCCTCATGACAGGAAGCGGTCATCGGCGTGCAGGTTGATGGCCGCGCGAGGACCGAATTCCGGAGCGGATTCGCCGCACACTGAAAAGCGTCGGAACACATCAGCGAAGGAAAGGCAGGGAGGGAAATGACGAGCGCCGTTGTTTCGGATGCCCGAAACAGCACCAAGTGGCCGCCACGCTGGCATGAATTCGTCAATCACCGGGGCGACACCCGTCCCCATATCGCGTTACGCACGGACGAGCCGGGAATTCGCGGGCTGTTCCGGTATCAGCCGGAGGCGGCGCAGCCTTTGAACCAGCTCTCTGAGGTGCTCCTGTGCGGCGACAGCCCGCTGAGCCGGGCCGAGCGGGAGCTGATCGCGGCCTACGTGTCGTCGCTCAACCGCTGCCGCTTCTGCTACCACACGCACGCGGCCTTCGCCGCCGTACGGTTCCCTGAGGGCATGGCGCTGGTCGACCAGGTCCGCGCGGACCCCGAGAGCGCGCCGATCACGGCCAAGTTCAAGGCCCTGCTGGCGATCGCGGGCGCGGTGCAGCGCGGCGGTCAGGAGGTCACCGAGGACCACGTACGCGCGGCGCGCCAGGAGGAGGCCACCGACCGGGAGATCCACGACACGGTGCTGATCGCGGCGGCGTTCTGCATGTACAACCGGTACGTGGACGGCCTGGCCACGCTGGCCTGCGACGATCCCGGGCACTACGCCCAGCGGGCCGAGCTGAACACCGGTTACGTGAAGGTGTGGAACGACGCGCTGGACGAGGCCGTTTGAGGCCCCGTCCAGCCCGCGAAAGCGTCAGGCGAAGAACTCGTCCACGGAGTAGGGGTCGTGCGGGTAGCTCGACCGTTCGCTGATCTTGCCGTCAGTGATCCGGAAGAGCTGCATGCCGTGGTCGTTGAGGCTGCGGCCGTCGCGCTCGCCGCGGATCCGCAGCACCGCGGCCACGCGGTCCTCGCCGGCCAGGTAGTCCTCGGGCTCCAGTCGCAGGGTGCCCGTGGTGGCCTTGGACAGCTGGGCCAGGTAGCCGAGAACTTCTTGCTTGCCTTGGTAGTCACGGGCCAGCGGGCCGCGCCCTGGCACGTGGAAGACCACGTCGTCGGTGAGGAGCCGGTCTCGGAGATCGTCCAGGTCACCCTTGGCGAGGGCGTCGTAGAAGCCGCTGGCGACAGTGATGTGTGGGTGTTCAGCCATACAATCCGTCCGATCACAAACAGGGCTATAGGACCGTTCGCGACCTTACGTGGCGACGACCCGTGAGACAAGGAGGGGCCGTGCGGTAAATGACGGACACAATCCCAGGAAGCGTTGACAGTGGACGAGCGGCACGCCGATCATGCAAACGGATTAAGCACAACTAAGGAGCCTTGATGCCCCATGTCAGCATCAATTCCGAGGAGCCGGGAATTCGCGGCCTCTTCGTCTACAGCCCGGAGACGGCCAGACCGCTGAACGCCCTGGCCGAGGTGCTGCTGCGCGGCGACAACACGCTGACACGTGGCGAGCGCGAGCTGATCGCGGCCTACGTGTCGGGACTCAACGAGTGCCGCTACTGCACCGCCTCGCACGCCGCGTTCGCCGCCGCGCAACTGCCCGAGGGCATGCCGCTGGTCGACCAGGTACGCGCCGACGCGGACGGCGCGCCGATCTCCGACAAGCTCAGGGCGCTGCTGGCCATCGCGGCCGCGGTCCAGGAGAGCGGCAGAAAGGTCACCGGCGCGCTGGTCGAGTCGGCCAAGGCGCAGGGCGCCACCGACCGGGAGATCCACGACACGGTGCTGATCGCGGCGGCGTTCTGCATGTTCAACCGGTACGTGGACGGCCTGGACACCCATGCCCCCGACGACCCGGCGGTCTACGCCACCGCGGCCGAGCACATCGTGACCAATGGCTACGTCCCCAGACCGGGGCAGACCTGGTGATCCACGACCACCGCTATCTGATCGTCGGAGCCGGGCCCGGCGGGCTGCAGCTCAGCTACTTCCTGCAGCGCGCCGGGGCCGACTACGTCACGCTGGAACGGGAGGCCGCGCCGGGCGGCTTCTTCCGCCGCTACCCGCGGCACCGGCGGCTGATCTCGCTCAACAAGGTCCACACCGGCACGGACGATCGGGAGACCCAGCTCCGCTGGGACTGGAACTCCCTGCTCAACGACGGCCCCGACCTGATGTTCCCGAGCTACTCTCAGGAGTACTTCCCGCACGCCGACGACCTGGTGCGCTACCTGGCCGACTTCCAGCACACCCACGAGCTGCGGGTGCGCTACTCCACGCCGGTGCGGCGGGTGGACAAGGACGGGGACCGGTTCGTCGTGCACGCGGGCGACGACGTCTACCGCGCCGACTGCGTGATCGTGGCCAGCGGCTGGGGCGGGCCGTACGTGCCCGACATTCCCGGCATCGAGCTGGCCGCCGGTTACGAGGAGGCGCCCGTGACCGGGGACGAGTACGCCGGGCAGCGGGTGCTCATCCTGGGCAAGGGCAACTCGGCGTTCGAGACCGCGCAGGCGCTGCTGCCGTACGCGTCGGTGATCCACCTCGCCAGTCCCAGCCCGGTGCGGTTGTCGTGGACCAGCAAACATCCCGGGCACGTGCGCGGCATGTACGGCGCGCTGCTGGACAGCTACTGGTTCAAGACCCTGCACGCGGTGCTGGAGTGCACCGTGGACCGGATCTGGCGCGAGGGCGACGGATATCGGGCGGCGATCACGTACACGCTGGCCGAGGGTGAGCAGGAGGTGCTCGACTACGACGCGGTGTTGCGCTGCACCGGGTTCACCATGGACACCGGGCTGTTCGGCGAGTCATGCCGTCCCGACCTGACCCCGAACGGCCGCCTGCCGGCCGTCCGCCCCGACTTCCAGTCCGCCAACGTCGAGGGCCTGTACTTCGCCGGCACCCTCATGCAGGCGCGCGACTTCAAGCGGGCCTCCTCGGCGTTCATCGACGGCTTCCGCTACAACCTGCGCACGCTGGCCGCGCTGCTCTGCGAGCGTTACGACGGCGTGCCGCTGCGCTCGCGGGAGGTGCCCGCCGGCCCGGACGAACTGACCGAGCACGTGCTCGGCCGGGTCAACCACAGCTCGGCGTTGTGGACGCAGTTCGAGTACCTGTCCGACGTGTACGTGCTCAGCCCCGCGAGCAACCGTGACGAGGAGCCGCGGGAAGGCCACGCGGCCGGCCGTGACGAGGAGCCACAGGAAGGCGGCCCCACGGCGCGGCACTACGAGGACCTGCCCGAGGACTACGCCGTGGCCCGCTTCGCCGGCCACGACCTGTATCTCACCGTCACCCTGCGCTGGGGCCGCCGCGACCACCCCGACGTGTTCGCCATCCAGCGGCACCCCACGCCCGAGCGGGCCGACGAATGCGCCTTCCTGCACCCCGTCGTACGGGTCTGGCGGCGCGGCGAACTGCTCGCGGAACGGCACCTGCTGGAGGACCTCCAGGCCCGCTGGCAGGACCCGGTACGCCACATCGCCCCGCTCCGCGCCTTCCTGTCCGAGCAGCTACGTTAGGAACCGCGCCACCAGATCATCCACCACGTCCTCGGCCGCGCCGGCGGCCCGCTGCCGGGCGGCCCCACCCCCCGCCTCCCGCAACCATCGCAGCCCGAGGGTCACCGTCTCCAGGTCGCCGCTGTCCGCCAGCGCCGGCCGGATGTGCTCCAGCAGCCCGTCCACCACCTCCGCCACCGGCACCTGCCGCCCGGTGAACGGATCGACCCCATGCCCGTCGAGCCCGTCCCTGGCGGCCCGCCAGTACGCCACCCGCAACAACTCGGCCGGAACCCTGGGCCCGGGATCGCCGGCCTCCACCCGCCGCAGCGAGACCGTGACCAGCGCCCGGACCACGAGCGCCAGCAACACCGACTCCCCCGCCGTGGCGGGCACGTCGGTCACGCGCACCTCCACGGTGGGCAGCCGCAACGACGGCCGCGCGTCCCAGAAGATCGTCGCGGGATCGACCAGCGCGCCGCTCTCGGTCAGCGCCGCGACCAGGCGCTCGAAGTCGTCCAGGCTCTCCAGGTAGGGCGGCGGCCCGGCCACCGGCCACTTGCTCCATGACAGGATGCGCCAGCCCGCGTAACCCGTGTCGCGCCCGGCCCAGAACGGCGAGTTGGCCATGAGGGCGATCAGGGCGGGCAGCCAGGGCCGCAGGTGGTTGCAGACCAGCACCGCCCGCTCCCGGTCCGGCAGGTGCACGTGGACGTGCCCGGCGCAGATGGCCTGCTCGTCGTGGAGCGCCCGGTAGTTCGCGATGCCGAGGTCGTAGCGGGGATGCTCGGTGATGGGCGGCGGAACCGCGTCCCCCAGCACGGGCGTGCCCGAGGCGACCACGGCGAGTCCCACGGCCTCGGCGGCGGCGGAGACTACGGCGCGCATGTGCCGCAACTCCCGCTCCAGCTCGGCGGGCCCGGCGCAGGGCGGCGTCTTGGCCTCCACCTGGAACTGGGTGATCTCCGTGCACACCCGCTCGCCGAGCTCCTCCGCGGCCCGCTCGACGACCAGCCCGGCCCGCGGCGTCACCTCTCTGGTGCGGGGATCGACGACGAGGTATTCCTCCTCGACCCCCATCAGCGGGCAGAGCGGGTCGAAAGGCGTGGGCGTCGGCGTTGCGACGGTCGCGGTCATGCGCATTCCTTCCGGCGGGACGTGGCAGGTCCCATCATGCCCGCGCACCTGAGTGCGGCGGCTCCCGTGGCGGGAGCCGCCGCTTCACCGTCGCCGCAGCCGTCCGGCGGCCACCACCAGCACGGCCAGCCCGGCCAGGATGAGGAGCGTGATGAACATCCACTCCCCGGAGCCGCCAGGGCCGTAGACGCGGTACGGGCGCCCCGTGTCCACCGCCGCCGTGCTCTGGCCGGCGACGAGCAGGTCGCGGTCGCTGCCGTACAGCTCGATGTCGTTCCGCTGGACCCGCCCGTCGTCGGAGGAGAAGTCTCCCGACCAGACGCAGGACTCATGCCCCGGGTGTTGCACGCACTGCAGCCGGGTGGCCGTGAAGACGCCGCTCACCCCGTCCGCGCGCGCGGCCCGCACGGCGGGGCCCACCTCCGGGACGGACACGAACAGCAGCACCAGGCCCACGATGGCGATGATCACCGTGAACATGGTGTCCGGCCGCTGCTTCGTGAGCGTCATGTCGCGGGCACGAGAACCGGAGCGCAGGTGCAGTTCGCCCCTGCCTGCTCCTTCGCGCGGCGGTGCAGCACCATCGCCACCACCATGGGGACGAAGACGACGGCGTTGTAGAACAGGTGCAGTTCCATCCGGGGCAGGACCAGTTGCAGGACGCTCGTCGGGACCGGCCGGCCCGCCAGGTAGAGACCGCTGAGCTTCTGCGCGAGCAGCAGCAGGTGCTCCATGTGGTGCCACACCTGGATGCCAAGAGAGATGTTCCACCAGGTGCGCGAGCTGCCGGCGAAGCCCTTGCGCAACATGATGAGGCCCACGAGCATGAGCAGCGCGTATCCATAGTGCATCCACTCGGAGGTCACCAGCCACGGGAAGGGCAGCCCGAGCACGCCCCGGGCGTCGGCCAGCGGCCAGCCCCAGGCGTAGACCTGAATGGCCTGCACCACGTGCTCGGCCCAGTGGGCGATCACGATGAACATGAAGACCCCGAGCGCGGCCTTGTGGTGGCGTCCGTTGAGGTCCAGGTTGAAGGCAGAGCCTCGGATCGAGGTCGTCGCCATTACTCACCTCGCGTTTTCTTGCGGGACGGTGCCTGACAGGGTCACAGTGACGCGGGACTTCCGGGGACGCATCTCCCAAGCTGCGGTAATGCGGCTATTCCCCCGATCTTCCTGCCCTTGGTGGATATACGGCCCGGCTACGCTTTCGTTACCTTGCACACCCCCTGACCCGCAGGACGGCATATGACGACGAAAGCCCTCTCGGTGCTCTGCGCCGTGTTCCTCACCCTCCTGCTCTCCCCGGCCACCCAGGCGCAGGCCGCCGACGCGGCGACCGCGAAGTCCGCCGGCCGCAAGTACGCGCTGCTGTCGGAGGCCACCGGTAAGTACGTCACCGCCGAACTCGGCTTATCAGGCGACCAGTACGGCAAACTGCGCGCCACTGCCGACCGCGTCAGTTCCGGGGAGACGTTCACCCTGCACACCGACACCGACGGCAAGACCACCGCGCTCCGGCAGGAGTCCAACGGCCGCTACGTGTCCGCGGAGTTCCACGACGCGGGAACCCACGAGGGCATGCTGCGCGCCCGCCAGGACGGCTCCATCGGCGCGTGGGAGCGGTTCACGCTGGTGCCGGCCGGCCAGGGCCGGTACGCGCTGAAGTACACCTACGACGGGCAGACCCGTTACGTCTCGGCGGAGGCCGACTTCTCCGGCGCCGACGAGGGCCTGCTGCGCGCCAGGGCGACCGCCGTCGGCGCCTGGGAGCGGTTCACCCTGCGCGAGCTGCCGTACACGGCGACGACCTCCCCCGCCGCCCCGCGGGCGCGCGACGTCAGGGTCATGTCCTGGAACCTCTGCGCCAACAACGGCGACTGCCCCATGTACGCGAAGACGGAGTCAGAGTTCACCATTGCCGTCACCAGCGCCGCGAAGACCGCCGGAGCGCCCCAGGTGATCTTCTTCCAGGAGTTCTGCGAGAAGCTGGCCAGGCCCCTGGAGCTGGCGCTGGAGGCCCAGCCCGGCTCGGGCGGCTGGGACGTGCGCTTCGCCCCCATCCAGCACCAGGGCAGCGCGCTCCCGGCCCAGAAGACGTGCGCGAAGAACCGCGGCGCCTATGGCGTGGCCGTGGCGGTGCCGGAGGAGAACACCTGGTACGAGGCCGTCGAGCTGCCCTCCCCGCCCGGCAAGGAACAACGCACCGCCCTGTGCGCCACCATCGAGTCCTGGGCCGTCATCGCCTGCTCCGCGCACTTCAGCACCGGCGGCCCCACCTACGACGACCCGGACAGGACGTACCAGGTGCGCCAGGCCCAGACCATGATCGACGCCCTCGCCGCACGAACGGGCTTCCGGCCGATCTTCGGCGGCGACCTCAACGTCACCCCCGACCTCCCGGTGCTGAAGGCGCTCTACAGCGGCTACCGGGAGTGCGACCAGGGCACGAACCGGCCCACGAAGGACGGCATGAAGCTCGACTACCTCTTCGCGCCCACGGACGCGTCGTGGACGTGCCAGGTCATGTCCTCGACCGGGCCCTCCGACCACCGGGCGATCTGGGGCACGGTCCACCTGCCCGCGTGATCAGTCCACGCCGTCGTAGTCGACCAGCAGGTGGCGCGGGCCGCGCAGGATGGGGCTCGGCCGGTAGGGAGGCGGGTCGGTGACGAGGCGGGGGTTGCGCAGCCTGCGTACGAGCTCCGTCAGCACGATCTGGGCCTCCAGCCGGGCCAGCGGCGCGCCGAAGCAGTAGTGGACGCCGCCGCCGAAGCCCAGGTGCTCGTTGCGGGGGCGGCAGGGGTCGAACCGGCCGGGATCGTCCACGTGGGCCGGGTCGCGGCTGCCCGCGGCCAGGGCCAGGACGATGGGCGATCCGGCCGGGATGGTGGTGCCGGCGACGGTGATGTCGTCGAGGGCCACCCGTGAGGACACGAGCTGCACGGGCGGCTCGAAACGCAGCAGCTCCTCGACGGCCGGGATGATCAGGCCGGGGTCTTCGCGCAGGCGTGCCAGCAGGTCGGGTTCGCGCAGGAAGGTGAGCATGCCGTTGGCGATGAGGTTGATCGTGGTCTCGTGGCCGGCGATCAGCAGCAGCACGGAGGTGGCGACGACCTCCCGCGGCGTCATGCCGCCCTCCGGCCCCCGGTACGTGACGAGCCCGGACAACATGTCCTGCCCCGGCTCCTGCCGGCGTACCTCGGCCAGCCCGCCGAGGTAGCCTTCCAGCTCCTTCGCCACCTCATGCCGCTCCCGCTCCCGTTCCGCGCGGTCCTCCTCGCCCGGCCCGAGCGTCTCGATGATCTGGTCGGCCCACGCGTGGAACTGCGACTCGTCCTCCTCAGGCACGCCGAGCAGCCGGCAGATCATCGCGACCGGCAGCGGGTAGGCGACCTCGTCCACGAGATCGGCCCTGCCCTTGCCCGCGATGGCGTCGATCAGGGCTGTGGTGACCTCCAGCATCGCCGGCCGCAGCGCGTCGATCGTGCCGGGCGAGTGCGGCGGCCCGAAGTGCCGCATGGTCAGAGCGCGCAGCCGGTCGTGCTCGGGCGGGTCGAGCCCGATGAACGAGGGCGTGATGTCCGGCGGCTCGGCCGCGGAGACGAGGTGGCGGCGGTCGGAGCTGATGCGCGGGTCGTGCAGCAGCTCGACGATCTCGCGGTAGGTGCTGACGACGTACGTGCCGTCCTCCTGCCGCGCCACCGGCGTCTCGCGGAGCCGGTCGAGGAGCGGGTAGGGATTGGCGCGCTCCGCCGGGTCGAGGATCCGCTGGAAGACGTTGTCCGAGGTCATGGCATGTGCTCCCTGTGCACCAGCGTGGCGCGCCGCTCCGCCGGATCGTGACCGGTCACCACCACGGTCGCCCCCGCCGTGGCGACCAGCCTGTCGGGCACCCGCGCCGGCTCGGGGCGCGCCGCCTCCCGCCGGTTCACGTGCCGGAACTCGGGCGGGAACGGCGCGGCCCGCTCGATCAGCCGCTGGTAGAACTCCAGCCACAACCCCTGGTCGAAGGTGACCGCCGCGGTGACCCGCCCCTGGTAGCCGTACACGGCCACGAACCGCCGCTCCTCCGTCGAGCCCTGCGTGATGACGATCTCGTCGGCGAACGTGGGCACGCCGACCGACTTGATGTTGACCCCGAACTGGCTGGACCAGAACACCGGCACCGCCAGGTGCGGCCATCGGTGCGCCTGTCCCGCGACCATGTTGTGGGCGGCGATCTCGGCCTGGGCGACCGCGTTGCCCCAGTGCTCCAGGGTCATGAACTGGTACTGGTAGAGCGGGTGCGGGAACCGGGCGATGTCCCCGGCCACGAACACGTCGTCCATGACCAGGCCGTTGGTGTCCACGGCCCGGCACCCCGCGTCGCAGGCCACCCCCCACACGCCGGCTGCCAGCCCGGAGTCGTGCAGCCACTCGACGTTGCGTACGGAGCCGAGCGCGACGACCGCCACCTCGGCCTCCACCGTGCTGCCGTCCGACAGCCGGGCCCCGCGCAACCGCCCCTCCACGTCGCCCTCCAGGGCCGTCACCGTGGTGTCGCAGCGCAGGTCCACACCGTGTTCGAGCTGCATCTGGGCCGCCACGTCGCCGATCACGCCGCCCAGGGCGTTGACGAGCGGGGCGGGGCCGCGTTCGACGACCGTGACCGGCAGGTCCAGCTCGCGGCAGACCGAGGCGATCTCACAGCCGGTGAACCCGCCGCCGAGGACGAGCACCCGGCGCGGGCGGGCGGCCAGGGCCTGCCGCAGCCGGGCGGCGTCCTCCAGGGTGCGCAGGGTGTGGACGCCTTTCAGTGCCGCCTCGGTCTCGTTCGGCCAGGGGCGGGCGCGGGTGCCCGTGGCCAGCAGGACGCGGTCGAAGCCGATCTCACGGCCGTCGGCCAGCCGTACCTGCTTGCCCTCCACGTCCAGCCCCGTCGCCGGGGTGCCCCACAACCACTCGGCCTCGACCTCGCGCAGGCGGGGCAGCATCGTGTGGTCGGACGGCACCTGCCCGGTGAGCACCTGCTTGGACAGCGGCGGCCGGTCGTAGGGCTCGTACCGCTCGTCCCCGATCACCGTCAGCGACCCGCCGAACCCCTCGCGCCTGAGCACCCCGGCGGCCCGCGCCCCGGCCAGCGAGGCCCCGACGATGACGATGCGCCCGTCGCTCTTCATCGGCGCAGGCTGTTCCGCGGGGGTGCGCGTCTCCGTCCAGTCGAGGTGGATGGCCTGGACCGGGCAGGCGGCGGTCGCCCGCAACACCTGGTCGCGCTGCTCGTCGCCGGGGTCCAGGTCGTACAGGAGCGACTCTTCCTTGATGGTGAATACGTCCGGCGCGAGGAAGGCGCACTGACCGTATCCCTGGCAGCGCGTCAGATCGACGACGACTTTCACGTGGCCACTCCCCCGTCGAGCCCACCCGCTCGTCTGGCCTTACCCCTGCCGTCCGGCTCGTAGCGCGGCCGACGTGATCATTCCCTGGTCTTTGCAGGGACATGAACCGCTGTGTGCCGCTCCGCGTACCTTCGTACATGAGTTGGAGAATGACCGTCGCCGTCGCGCTGCTGGGACTGCTGGCGGCAGTGAGCGGCTGCAGCGCGGCGGCGGACACGTCGGCCGGGTACAACGAGGCGGACGTGCGGTTCAGCCAGCAGATGATCGCCCACCACCGTCAGACCATCCACCTCGCCGAGCTCGCCACGGAGCGGGGCGGCAGCGCGTACGTGCGCGAGCTGAGCGCGAAGATCATCCCCGGCGAGCAGGCCGACATCCAGAAGATGTCGGGCTGGCTGAAGTCGTGGCAGCAGGCGGTACCCGCCGAAGAGGCCGCGGAGGAGGTGATCAGTTGCGGGCCGGGGCCGGGTTCGACCGGGGGTGGCTGACGATGTTGTCCGGGCACCTCGAGCACGGGATCCACATGGCCAAGGAGATCCAGACGAAGGGCGAGCACGCGCCGACGCGGCAACTCGCCGACGAGATCGTGCACGTGCAGAGCGATGAGCTGGCGGCCATCACGAAACGCCTGGCCACCTGACCTGCGGTCCCGGAAGCCTTCGAGGCTCCGGATGGTGACGTGCAGCCCAGGTTGCCAACATCGCCTCTTAGAGAGACAATGTTTGTGGCGCCTCGAACGGCGAGGTGGGTAATACTGGAGATCCGCGAAGGAGGCCGGAAGGACAAGTTGGTGCGCCCATGACCGAGCGCTACCTCGGTGTCCTCGGCGTCGCCGAGGCCCTGGGAGTGAGCCGGCACGCGGTGCACAAGTGGCGCACACGCTATCCGGAAGGCTCCGAGCACGCCTTTCCCAAGCCGGACGTCGAGGTCGACGGGGCTCCCGGCTGGCGGTCCGGGCGGCTGGAGGAGATCGTCCGGTGGCGTGAAGGGCTGCCGGGGCGTGGGTCCGGGGGCGGGCGTCCTACCGCCGCACGGCAGGACTACCTCAAGGCGGCGATGGCTCGCGGCCTGGACCGGGACGAGGCGTTGCGGGCGCTGGCCACGTTCGCGGTGGAGTTCCCCGAGATGAGCGAGCCGCAGCTGTGCGCCTGGCTCGTCGAGAAATTCCGCCGCTGACCCCTTTCGCGGAACACATCACACAGAAGGCGATGACGCATGCCCGAGATCAGCGGAGAGACCGCAGCGGGATTCGAAGCGGTACGTACGGCGTTCGCCGCCAATATGGCCTCCGGGCAGGAGGTCGGCGCGGCGGTCAGCGTCTACCTGCGGGGACGAAAGGTCGTCGATCTGTGGGGCGGGATCGCCGACCCCGGGACCGGCCGCCCGTGGGAGCGCGACACCCTGCAGATCGTCTACTCCACGACCAAGGCGGTCACGGCGGCCTGCGCCCTCCTGCTGGCCCAGCGGGGCGAGCTCGACCTCGACGCCCCCGTGGCCCGCTACTGGCCCGAGTTCGCGGCGGGCGGCAAGGAGCACATCCCGGTACGGTGGCTACTCACCCACCAGGCCGGCCTGCCCACCCTCGACCACCCGATCACCCCGGCGGAGGCGATCGCCTGGGAGCCCGTGGTGAACGCGCTGGCGGCGCAGCGGCCGTTCTGGGAGCCGGGCACGGAACACGGCTACCACGCGCTCACCTACGGCTGGCTCGTCGGCGAGGTCGTACGCCGGGCGAGCGGCCGCGGCATAGGCACCTTCCTCGCCGAGGAGATCGCCGCGCCGCTCGGCCTGGACCTGTGGATCGGCCTGCCCGAATCGGAGCACCACCGGGTCAGCCGCATCGTCTCGGCCCCGGGCGGCTTCGAGCCCTCCGCGATCGACCTGGACGCCGTCCCCGAGCCCATGCGCGAGGTGATGGCGGCCTACGCCGACCCTGCGTCGCTGACCGTACGCGCGATGACCCTCGTCCAGCCCGCGCTGGACCACAACGACCCGGCGGAGCAGGCCGCAGAGATGCCCGCCACCAACGGCCTCTGCACGGCCCACGCCCTGGCCCGCTTCTACGCCGCCCTCATCGGCGAGGTGGACGGGCACCGCGTCCTCACCGCCGGCGCCCTCGCGGACGCGACCGTGGAACAGGCCGCCGGCATCGACCGCATCCTGCGCGTACCCGTCCGCATCGGCACCGGCTTCGGCCTGCCCACCCCGGACGCGTACTGGTACTCCCCCACGGCCTTCGGATTCGGCGGCCTCGGCGGCTCGATCGGCTTCGCCGACCCGGAGAGCGGGCTGGCGTTCGGCTATGTGATGAACCGCCTCCAGGAGGGGGTGCCGGACACGCGGGCCGCAAGCCTGTTCGACGCCGTCAAGGACGCGATGAAGGCACACGGGGTGGACGCAGGCCGTCCATGACGATCTCCAGCAGGTGGCGCGAGCGGTCCTCCCACCCGGGCTCCCGATCACCGCGCCACAGGAAGCTCACCAGCAGCAGCAGCTCCCCGGCGGCCACGTCCTGCCGCATCAGGCCGGCCCCCTTGCAGGCCCCCAGCAGCCGCTCGATCGCCTCCACCACCGGCCCGTAGTGCTCACCGGCGAGATCGGCCCGGGTGGCGGCCTGCAACACGCCCGCGACCCCGTGCTTGATCCGCCCGAAGGCCCCCAGCCGCTCCAGCCACAACCACAGCGCCTCCCACGGCTCGTGCTCGGCGAGCAGCGCGGGGGCGGCATCGACCAGTTCGCTCACGTCCTGCCGGTAGACGGCCAGCACCAGCGCCTCCCTGGTCGGGAAATGCCGGTAGAGAGTCCCCTGCCCGACCCCCGCCTTGGTGGCGATGGACTTCAGCGTGGCATCGCCGGAGACGGCGAGCGCCTCGCGGGCGACCTCAAGGATGCGTACGCGGTTCTGCTCCGCGTCGGACCGCAAACCGCCCATTCCGCCTCCCCGATCGGCCCACCGGACAACTGTCCGGTTCCAGGCTATCGCGGGACGGCCCGGCCGACGCGCCGCAGCGACCGGTCGGCGAGCGTGGTCAGGAGCAGCAGGACGGCGACCGCCAGCAGGAGCACGCTCAGCCCGTGCAGTCCCGAGGTGGTGGCCCCGTGCCGGTAGAAGGCGGCGTTGGCGGCCGCGGCCAGCAGGGCGCCGATGTACATGAAGGTCCGCAGCAGCCCGGCGGAGGAGCCCATGCGGTCCAGGTCGGCCTGGGCGTACAGGGCGTTCTGGTTGGCCAGCCCGATCAGCCCCTGCGGGACGCCCACGACCGCGGCGATGACCACCAACGACCAGACGGGACTGGACGGGCCGAGCGTCAGCAGCGCGGCGCACCCGGCGATCTGGACGAGCGCGCCGACCACGAGCTTGCCGCGCACCACGGCGCGCCGGCCGGTGAGCGCGGTGACCACGATGGCCGCCCCCGACATGGGCAGCAGGAGCAGACCCGCCTGGTACGCGCTCAACCCCCGGCTCTCCTGCAACCACTGCGTGAACCCGTACAGAAAGGCGTAGGAGGTGGTGAAGGCCAGCAACTGCCTCACGTACGTGGCCAGCAACCGGGCATTGCCCCGCAACACCCGCAGATCGATGAACGGCTCCGCGTTGCGCCACTCCCACCACACGAAGCCCGCCCCCGCCACGACGGCGATCCCCACCAGGTACGCGTGCTCCACCCCTGGCCCCATCAGGAAGAGCATGAAAGCGGTCAGCATGCCCGCGAACGCCACCATGCCCAGCACGTCCACCCCCCGCGCGGGGTCGGTGCGCAACTGCGACCGCCTCGGCAGCCGCAACGCCCCCAGCACCAGGCAGGCCAGCGACAGCGGGACGTTGATCGAGAAGATCAGGTGCCACCCGCCCGTCTCGATCAGCACGCCGCCGACCGTCGGCCCGACCACCGAGATGACCTGGTTGGAGACGGAGAGCAGGGCCAGGATGCCGCTCGGGTTACGCAGGCCGGTGCGCTCGGACTCGCTGCGCAGCAGGAACATAGACGCCGGATACGCCGCCGACGTGCCGATCCCGAGCAGCACCCGCGAGACGATCAGCCAGCTCAGGTCCGGCGCGAACACGGCCATCCCCCCGGCCACGCCCACCAGCGCCGTGCCCATCAGGTAGAGCAGGCGCGGCCCGTACATGTCCACGAGCCGCCCGATGACCGGCTGCCCGACCGCCGTGGCCAGGTAGAGGGCCGTCACCAGCCACGCGGTCCGCGACGGCGGCACACCGAACGCCGCGCCGATCGGGATCAGCGCCACCGCCAGCATGGAGGAGTTGATCGGGTTGAGGATCGAGCCCAGAACCATCGGCAGGACGAGTCTGCGGTCGAACCCTCCCGAGTCCCGCCTACGCCCGGATCGCGCGCGGTCCGTCACGATCGCGCGGAGGACGAGCCGCCCATCCCTTCCCGTACCACCTCGTCATCGGTCATCCCATCACCTTAGAACGGCCGCCTGAGCTGCGCGGATTCGGGGGTCATCCGGCCGGCCGCCGCCGGCGAATGAAGGGGGGAGGCCGAGCGAAGGGGGCTCAGCGCATGCGAGGGTGGCCGTTCGTCGGGCGGGAGGCGGAGCTGGATCGGGTGCGATCCCGCCTGTCCACGGGAGATGCGGTCGGAGTGGTGATCGCCGGGGAGGCGGGCGTCGGGAAGACCTGGCTGGCCCGCGAGATCCTGGCGGAACACGCGGCGGGCGGGGCTCCGACCGGCTGGATCGCCGCGACCAGGGCGCTGGCGGGCATCCCCTGCGGGGCGGTGGCCGCGCTGCTGCCCGCCGACCGGCTCCCCCGCGAGCCGGGCCTGTCCATGCTGGCGCTGGCCGAGGCCACGGTGCGGGAGTGGGGTGAGGGGCGCAGGGTGGTGCTCGGGTTCGACGACGCCCACCTGCTCGACGAGGGGTCGGCCGCCGTGCTCGGGCATCTGGCCGGTCAGGGGCTGGTCGTGCCGGTGATCACCGTACGGGACGGCGAACCCGTACCGGACTCCGTCGTGGCGCTGTGGAAGGACGGGCCGGCCGTGTGGCTGGACCTCGACCCGCTGCCGCCCTCGGCCGTCGATCGGCTCATCGAGCACGAGTTGCATGGCGGGATCGAAGGGGTGACGCGGACGCGGCTGCACGGCCTGGCCGCGGGCAACCCGCTCGCCCTGCGCGAACTGCTGTCGGGGGCGGTCGCGAACGGGACGTTGCGGCGGGCGTACGGGGTGTGGCACTTCACCGGCGAGGCCCGTCCGCGCGGCGGCGTCCGGCAGCTCCTCCTCGACCGGCTGCGGCCGCTCGACCGGTCCACCAGGCTCGTGCTGGAGCTGCTGGCCTGCGGGGAGCCGCTGCAACCGGCCCTGCTGGAGCGGCTGGCCGGCGCGGCGGCGATCGAGGAGGCGGAGGAGTGCGGGCTCGCGGTGTCGGAGTGTACGGGCGCGCGCGTGCAGGTGCGGCTGGCCCACCCGCTCTACGGCGAGCTGGTGCGCGCGGACCTGTCGGCCTCGCGGGCCCGGCTGCTGGCGGCCCGCCTGGCCGGGGCCGCGCTGGCCGCTCCGCTGCGCCGTCGCGACGACGCGCTGCGGGCCGGGATCTGGCAGCTCGAAGGCGGGGCCGTGACGCGGCCGGACATCGTGGGCCTGGGCGCGCGGCAGGCGATCGAACGCGCCGATCTCGCGCTGGCCGAGCGGCTGGCCCGCGCCGCCCGGGACGCCGAGCCCGGCCCGCACGCCGACGCCCTCCTCGCCGAGATCCTCGAGTACCGGGGATTCAGCGAGGAGGCCGCGGCCGTGCTGTCGGATGTGCCCCCGCCGGGCCCGGAACGGGTGCGCTGGGCCCTGGCCCGCTCCGACACCCTCTACTTCGGCTCGGGCGACATCGAGGCGGCCGTCGAGGCGATGGACCTGGCCGGCGGCGACCTGGTGGAGGGCAACCGGGCGTGGATCTTCATGTTCGACGGGCGCTGCGCCGCCGTGATCGAGACGGCCAGGCGGCTGCTGGCCTGGGAGTCGGCCGATCCCCAGGCCGTCCTGTGGGCCACCGCGTCGGCCACGGCGGCGGCAGGGTTCCTGGGCCGGCCCGCCGAGGCGGCCTTCTTCTTCGAACGCGGGCAGGCGCTGATGGCCGCCCACCCCGGCGAGTACCCGTGGGCCGTCGTCCAGCACAACATCGGCCGCTGCCTGGCCTGCCTGGCCCTCGGGGACCTGGTCACGGCCTGGCAGGTGGCCGAGGAGGACTACCGCGAGATCCTGGCCGGGCCCGCGCCGCTCATGGGGGCCGGCTCCGTCGGGTTCCGCGGGCTCGTCGAATGCGCCCAGGGGCGGCCCGTCACGGCCGCGCAGTCGTTGTGCGAGGCCGTCTGCGCGCTGGAGAACCGCGACGCGGTACGGCTGACCGGGGTGTTCATGGCCGGACTCGGCACGGCGAGCACGCTCGTCGGTGACGACGCCGCCGCGCGTACGTGGGTCGAGCGGGCCATCTGGCGGGACAACGGCGCCAACCGCGTCTTCGCGCCCTGGATCATGCTCGCGGACGCCTGGTCACGCGCGGCGGCCGGCGAGCTGACCGACGCCGCGGACTCCGCCCGGCGCGCCGCCTCGCTGGCCCGCGACATCGGCCTGCCCACGGTGGAGTGCCAGGCCCACTACGACGTGGCCCGGCTGGGCGCCGCCGCCGACCTCACCCGGCTGGAGGAGCTCAGCGTCCGGCTCGGCACCCCGCTCAGCCGGGCGCAGGCCACGGCCGCGCGCGGGCTCGCCGGCCTCGACGGCGACGCGCTCTGCGCGGCGGCCACCGGCTTCGCCCGGCTCGGCCACGACCTGCTCGCCGCCGAGGCCGTCACCGCGGGGGCGCGGGCGTACCGGCGTTCCGGGCTGGCGGGCAAGGCGGGCATGGCCGTCGAGCGCGCGGCCTGGCTCCGCGACCGCTGCGAGGGCTCCGTGACGCCGCTGCTGGAGCAGGACTCGACCGCCGTGCTCACGCGCAGGGAACGCGAGGTCGCCGTCCTGGCGGCCCGGCACAGCAGCAAGCAGGTGGCCGAGCGGCTCGGGCTCACCGTGGCGACGGTCAACAACAACCTCGCCCGGGTCTACGCCAAGCTCGGCATCTCCTCCCGCGCCGACCTGTCAGCCCTCCTGGACAGCTGAGGGGTCAGGCGCGGAAGCGATCTGGACAGCTGAGGAGTCAGGCGCGGAAGCGATCTGGGCAGCTGAGAGGTCAGGCGCGGAAGCGGTCGGTGGCCTCGATGAGGTGGTGCAGGGTGCCGGGTTCCGCGCCCGCGTGGCCGGCGTCCTCGACGATCTGGAACTCGGCCTCCGGCCAGGCCAGATGCAGGTCCCAGGCGGCCTCGAACGGCGTCTTCATATCGTAGCGGCCGTTGACGATCACGCACGGGAGGTGCCTGATCGCGCCGACGTCGAGCAGTTCGCCGTCCTTGAGGAAGCAGCCCTGGCCGAAATAGTGCACCTCGATCCGGGAGAAGGCCACCAGGTCGCGGTCGTCGAGCGGCGGCGGCGGAACGGGCAGCAGCGTGTTGGCCGACAACTCCCAGGCGGCCCAGGCCCGCGCCGCGGGAACGTGCACCTCCGGGTCCTGGTCGAACAATCTGCGGTGGTACGCCTGCAGAAGATCGTCCTGCTCGTCGGCAGGGATGAAGTCCCGAAAAGCCGCCCATTCCGCCGGGAACAGCCGCGCAGCTCCCGTACCGGTGAACGCCCACACCTCGTCGGCGGGCCGCGCCAGGTAGATGCCGCGCAGCACGAGTTCGCTCACCCGTTCCGGATGCCGGCGCGCGTACGCCAGCGCCAGCGTGCTCCCCCACGACCCCCCGAACACCTGCCAGCGCCCGACCCCCAGCCGCTCCCTGAGCCGCTCGATGTCATCGACCAGGTGGCCGGTGGTGTTGGCCGCCAGCGACACGCCCGGATCACCGGCGTGCGGGCGGCTCCTGCCGCAGTTGCGCTGGTCGAACAGCACGATCCGGTACGCCTGCGGGTCGAAGAACCTGCGCATGGCCGGCAGGATCCCGCCACCCGGGCCGCCGTGCAGGAAGACCACGGGCTTGCCGTCCGGGTTCCCGCTGACCTCCCAGTAGAGCTCGTTCCCATCGCCCACATCGAGCATTCCGGTCTCGTACGGCTCTATTGGCGGATAAAACGTCCTTTGTCCCATGGAATCTATTTATATGTTGATTTAGGTTCGCGGCGGGGCAGGAGGATCGCCGCCGCGCACATCAGGCCCGCCGCCGCGAAGAGCGTGACGCGGCTGTCCGCCCACGTCGCCACGAGCCCACCGAGGAGGATGAACAGCGGCTGGGTAACCGTCGTCGCGAACGACCACAGAGCCGCCACCCTGGCCATCAGCTCGTCGGGCGTGTGCTGCTGGCGGTAACTGGTCATGGTGAGTTGGCCGCGCCGGCGAACAGCAGCACCATGCCGAACCCGAACCCGCACATCACCAGGCCGAGCGTGCCGGGCAGAGCGGCGGGGATCAGGAAGTACCAGGGGCCGCGTAACATGCTCGCCCACCACAGGCCGCGTACCGCCCCCAACCTGGCCACCAGCCGCGGCGCGAGCCGGGCCCCCGCGAAGCCGCCCAGCGACGGGACGCCCATGATCAACCCGTACTGCCAGGGCTCGAATCCCAGGTCGCGCAGGTAGTAGACGGCCGACACCGCCGCGGCCATCGAACTGGCCCCCGCGAAGGTCACCCAGCTCACCAACATCGGCCGCAGGGCCGGATGCCGCCACGCGAAGCGCCACCCGGCGAACAACTCCTCGCGCCGCGAAACGTGGGCCTCGCGTACCGGCGCAGGGGGTTCCGGGGTGCGCAGGGTCCTGATGGCGAGGGCGCTGAACAGGAAGGACACCGCGTCGATCACCAGCGACCCCACCGCGCTCAGCAGCCCGATGAGCGCCCCGGCGGCGGACGGGCCGACCGAGATGCTGAGCCAGCGCGTCGACTCCAGGCGGCTGTTGGCCTCGATCAGGTGCGGGGCCGAGACCAGCGCCTTGAGGTGGGACTGGGCGGCCGCGTTGAACGCGATCTGGCAAGAGGCGTTCACGACGGCGATCACACACAGGTGAACGAACGTCAACGCGCCCAGGGCCGCCGCGACGGGCACGCTCGCGATACCGGCGAACCTCACGAGGTCCGTCGCGATCATGATGGGCCGCTTGCGCCGGAACTCCACGTACGTGCCCAGCGGGAACGCCAGCAGCGCGGTGGTGACCGCGGTGAGCGCGGCCAGCAACGCGACCTGGAACGCCGAGGCGTGGATGACGGTGACGGCGACCACGGGCAGGGCCACCATGCCCACGGCCGATCCGAGCTGGCTGACGGTCGAGCCCGACCAGAGTCGCCGGAAATCGCGTCGTTCTTGGGGGTGCGTCTGGGAGGAGATCATCTCCTCACATTGTGCTCCAATCGGCGCAGAGGTCGGCGTGCTCTAATCGGCGCACAGGTCGGCGAAGCGGCGCACGTCGATGTTCCCGCCGGAGACGATCAGGCCGATCCGGGAGGGCACGTCCCGGACCCGTCCGTTCAGCAGCGCCGCCAGCGGGGTGGCGCCGCTGGGCTCGATGACGATCTTCATGCGTTCGAACGCCAGCCGCATCCCCGCGCGAATGTCGTCCTCACTCACCAGAGCGACGTCGTCGACCAGGTGTTTGTTGATGGAGAACGTCAGCTCGCCCGGGATCTCAGCGGCCTGGCCGTCGGCGATCGTGCGCGGGATCGGGATGGAGACCCGGTGACCCGCCTCCAGCGAGCGCTTGGTGTCGTCGCCCTCCTCGGGCTCCACGCCGATCACCCGGATCCCCGGCAGCAGACCCTTGGCCGCCGTGGCGCTGCCCGCGATGAGGCCGCCGCCGCCGATCGGCACGAGCAGCGCGTCCAGGTCGCCGACCTCCTCGATCAACTCCAGCGCCGCGGTGCCCTGGCCGGCGATGACGTGCGGGTGCTCGTACGGGGGGATCAGCGTGAGGCCGCGCTCGGCGGCGAGCGCCTCCCCGATGGCCACCCGGTCGCCGGTGTAACGGTCATAGGTGACGATCTCGGCGCCGTAGCCGGCGGTGGCCTCCCGTTTGGAGCCCGGCGCGTCCTCAGGCATGACGATCACCGCGCTGCTGCCCAGCTCACGCGCCGCCAGCGCGACGGCCTGGGCGTGATTACCGGACGAGTACGCGGCCACGCCCTTCGCCAGTTGCCCCGGTGAGAGCCTTGAGACGGCGTTGTAGGCGCCGCGGAACTTGAACGCCCCGATGCGCTGGAAGTTCTCGCACTTGAGGAAGACCTCGGCGCCGACCAGGGCGTCCAGGGTGCGGGAGCGCAGAACGGGCGTACGGTGGGCAACGCCCTTGAGCCGCGCGGCGGCGGAGTGGACGTCGTCCAGGGTGACCGGCAGTGCGTTCGTCATGCTCGCTGTTCCTCCGCTTGTTCGGGAAAGCCGTCACTACAAGGCAACCGTCACATCAGGAAAGCCGCCATATCAGAGCGGCCACCCACTTCAAGACAGCCACCACATCACGGCAACCGCCACGTCGCCACAGCCGTCACCTCGCCACAGCCGTCAGTTCAGGAAGGTCGCCAGCGACTCCAGCCAGCGTTCCGGCTGGTCCACGTGGGCCATGTGGCCGGCCTCGTCGATGATCACGGCCGCCGCCGAGGGGATCAGCCGCGCGCCTTCCTCGGCCAGCGCCGCCGGGAACGTCATGTCCTGCCGTCCGTGCAGCAGCAGGATCGGCAGGCCGAGCCCGGCCAGGCGTTCGGCGGCGCGGTCCGGGCGCGCCGAGGGCAGGGTCCCGGCCCGGAAGGGACGCAGCCATTCGGCCGAGAAACGTACACGGGAGAGACGTTCGCGGTAGTCGTCAAGAGCTTCGGCACGCCACACGTTCGCCTCGGCGCCGGCGAAGGCGGCGGCCCGGGTGAGCTCGGCCCCGGACAGCCCCGGATCCGACCACACGTCCCTCTCAGCGACGACCCGCCGCTCACGCTCCTCCCAGCCGGCGAACGCGTCCGCAGGCACGGGCAAAACACTGCTGGAGGCAATCACGAGCCGCCGCACCCGATCAGGCGCAACCACCGCCAACCCCTGCGCAATCAGACCACCATACGAAAACCCCAGCACGTCGGTACGCTCCACACCCAGCGCGTCGAGCAGCGCGACCAGATCGTACGTGGCCGCGTCGGGAGTGTAGTGCCCATCAGGCAGACCACGAGTCGATTGCCCGCATCCCCTCAAATCAGGAAAAATCACGTCATGCCGGTCAGCGAGTCGAACCAATGGTTCTCGAAGATAGGTGTGATCCCAATCGGGCCCACCATGGATCACCAGCAATGGATCGCTTCCCGGAACGCGTACGGTGAACAGCTCCACCACCGAATCATCCGAAACGCGAACAAACATCTCATAAATCATTTATCTCAGCCCTCCTGGCATTCGACGATACGATTCCTTTCCTTATCAAGCCGACAAAGGTGTCATGAGTGACAGCGATCAGGTCATAGGGCGAGACGGCTCCCCTGGAGGTGCCGCACGGAATCGATCCGACCACACCAGGATCGCACGAGTGTACGACTGTTTCTCGGCGGCAAGGACAACTACGAGGCCGACCGCAAGGTGGCCGAAGAGGCCCTGAAGATCGCCCCCGACGCCCGCGAGGCCGGCCGCGCCAACCGCGCCTTCCTGCGCAGGGCCGTGCGCCACATAGGCGGCGAGGCCGGCATCCGCCAGTTCCTCGATGCGGGTTTCGGTCACGATCGGGGGTCCCATCGGCCCATGTCATACTCGAGCCTCACCAGTTGGGCCGTTTACCAGACCATGACGGGCTCGTGGGGCGTGCTCCAGCCGTGCACCTGCTCCACTCGCCGCACGCAACGCCACAGAGTGTGAATCGTGGTTGCGGACAGGCAAACCTCCGCGCCCCCGCCGCTTCGCGTAGAAGCGGCGGGGTGGCTCGTCTTCCCAGAACTCCCACCTATCTTGTGCGAAGGGTGTCATTCGGTCATATACGGCGTCCCGTCATGCGCCTTCCTCCATTCGATCTGGGGGCTGCGTTCTCACCCGAAGGCGAGAACGCAGATATTCGAAATACAACGCTGTCGCGCTGTATCCCTGACGGGAATCACGGATATTCAGATCAAAGGCGTCCAAAAACTCGACCTTGGAAAGCGCCCTGCTCCGTGCGTGCTTCTGACCCAGCAGGGAAGCCTTGTACGCTGCGGGATGATCTCGGCTCCATGCGTCTCGCGCCATGCCCGATCACGCCCCGCCAAAAGCGGAAGAGCCTGATGCCCGAAGATGCCCACACCGGGCGGCGATACGCCCTGCTGCCCGCTTCGGGTCTGCCGTGCGGTGATACGCGTAGACAGTGAACTCCACCGGCGGCCCGTTCCACCAGGCCCGGAGCTTGGTGATCAGCAGCACCCCCGCACACCCGGTCACCCGCCCGCACCGCGCACACACGCGCCCGATCACCCGCGCGTAACCTCTGACCCGGCTCACCCGGACCTCGCCCGGTACAGCCGCACGATCCGCGCCGCCGCCGTCTCCAGCGCCCCTGCCGGGCAGCAGGTGTAGACCGACTGGCCACCCGAGCGCGTGTCGCTCATCGACCATCGAAACCGCCACCCCAGCGGCCCGCACTCGCACCACACCGGCAGGCCCACCGCCCAGACGCCCACCAGCGCGATCCCCGCGCACTCCGTGACCTCCGAGGCAATGCCGTACCGGTGCAGTTCCCCCGCCAGCGCGCAAGCCAGATCACCCGCCGGACTCACCACCGTGCGGGCACTCATGCCTGCCGCCCCGCGCTACCCTTGCCGCTCTTTCGCGCTTCCGCACTGGCCGTATCCTGTGCCATGGGTCAGGACCTCTATTCCTGATCAAGGCCCCGGACTACCCTCGGTGTTCGCGCACCGAGGCCGGGGCCGCTTAGCGGCTCCAGACAAACCGCGATGCAGAGCCGCGATCTGCCTACGTCGCTCCCCATGCAACCGCCAGCCGGGCTAGCGTGGGAGATGTTGCCCGTTGGCCCCTACCAACAGGCAACAGGCAACAGGCACCGGGCGACACAGTTTCACGTCGGTCCCCACCATTGGCTCCGAGACACGGGCGCGCTATGACGACCTTCGGCGAGAAGACGCAGGAGCTAATGAGTCAGCAGGGTTTCTCCCTGCGCAAGCTGGCAAAAGCCGCCAACTATGACGTCGGATACCTCTCCAAAATAGTCAATGACCACAAACCCCCGTCCGTGCCACTGGCCCAACGCCTGGAAAGCGTGCTGGGTGTAGACGGTGAGCTCATGGAGCTCGTGCCAGTCCTTCCAGACGTGACCGAGGATGTCATCGACATCCTTCGCCGTGTCCATAAACTCAACAGGTCGGTAGATCCTGCGATCATTTGCCAAATGCGCGACACTCTCGGGAATGCTGTAACAGGATACGAGCAGGCGAGCCATTCACACCTGGCCCCCATGCTTTGTAAACAGCGTGCCTGGATTGACGAGCTAATTCAGGACTGCAATGATCCGGCACAGCGTCAGCAACTCTTCGAAATCGCCGGGGGAACGTCCGGTGTCCTTGGCTATATAGCTACAGGACTAGGGAATTTCCCACTGGCTCGCGCCTACTGCGCTGAGGCATTTCAGCTCGCCACACTCGCTCAAACTGCCAACCTTCAGGCTTGGGCGCGTGGGATGCAAAGTTTCTGCGAATACTATGCCCACGACTACGACGAAGCATTGCGGCTAGCCGTTGACGGTCTTACTCACGCGGAATCGCAGCCGCAGAGCGTCCGCCTCACCCTAAACGGCGTGGCTCGCGCGCTGGGAAAACTTGGGGACGTTGAGGGCGTCCATAGCGCAGTCGCCAGTGCCTACGACCTCTTGTCATGCAATCAGGTTCCCAGCGGAGTCCCGTCCAGCATATCTCTCGGATGCTACAGTGCTGCACAGGCAGCTAGTAACGCAGCGACTGCCTACCTTTCACTCGGCATGCCAGACAAGGTTCGGCAGTACGTCACATTAGCTCTACCCGACATAGACAGTTCAGAATCCCCTTGGAGTCGCTCTCTGATCATGATAGATTACGCTGCTTCGTTGGTTCCCTCCGAAGACGCCGACGTCGAGCACATCAGCAGTCTTGCTCTCGATGCACTTAGCATTTCTGCGGGTCGCCCGATAATCTCAGTACAACAGCGTGCCATAGAACTTGTGCGTCAGGCATCCCAGCGGTGGCCCACCGCTGACCAGCTAGGCCAGGTTCGTCACGCCATCTCCGAATGGGGCGCTCGTTGACGAATGACACCCGCCCTGAAGGCACGGCGAACTCGTCTGATCTTGATGGGCTCAACCGGCGTTTCCGATCCCTTCGACAGCTCACCGATCACTGGGCACGCCCGGCCTCTCCGCGCGGATACTATTGGTACCTAACATTCGCGGCTGCGCCGCGATTGAAACCCTTGATCGAACGATCCCAAGAAGCAGTCTCTTTCCCATATTACGACTTGGTTCCTCTGGGAGATCTACACCTTACTCTCGACAGGGTCGCGTTCGAGAGCGACCTGACGCCAGAGCATCTGCGTGCCATCAATGCGGCAGCTACTCTCGCCTGTAGAGAAATATCCCCCTTCAGCATCACGGTTGATTCCCTGGGCGGCACACCAGGCGCAATCGGCTTTAGCGCTTCGCCGGCCAGGCCCATCGTGCATCTTCGCGACACTCTTCGCGAGGCGACTCTTTCCGTGTACCCTGACGCGCGAATTAAAAATTCAGAGCTTCATCCGCATGTGACAATCGCTTATTGCAACTCCAGCAATGTTCCCGCAGAGAAAGTTGTTGCGGCAGTCGAGAACCTGAGCATGCTCTCTTGCACTGACATCTGGGTCAAGGAGAGTTCACTCGTACTGCTTGAGCAGCGCCCGCGCGCCTACGCATGGCATGAGATTTTTCGTATCCCGCTGGGTGATGTGGATTCTACAGAAAACCTTTAGGAACCCCAAACCGGCCCCACAGCGTATTCCCGGGGTGCGGCGATTCGAATGCCTCCCGCTACCGACCTGGCCAGAGTCGCTTTTGGGGTGCTAGCGGGGTTACTGCCGACAGTAGGCGATCCCACTGCTGGCAGTAGGCCCCCTCGGGGAACATCTCACGGGTAGCGGCGGGGCTGGGGCATGACAGGACAATCCCCGCCGCGCGCGGAAACGGCGGGAATCTTCGTGCTGCCGCCATCGTTTTTGGTCGTCGATGCACACTCCGCGTCCACCCGCAAACGCTTCCTGTCCCGGGCTGCGGTCGCGGTGACCCCGCGGATCTCCGCCGGTCTCCTGGTTCGAGCGGGCGTGCGTGGCGGCGCCGGGGGGCGCGAGGTCGGGCGTGGCGGCGCGGGGGCGACGGGGTGGAGGTTGCCCGTCGGGCAGGGCGCGGTCCCGCAGCTCCGACTGCGCTCGGCCCGACGGGGGTTCAGGATGTCCTGATTCCGCCAGGATCGTAGTCTCGTAGAGAGGCGGCGTACCGGTATAAATACGTCCTCGTCACAAGCTGTCAAATGCCGGGCGCCCAGTTGGTGACGCGGCGCAGGACGTATTCGACAGGCCCGTAACGGTGCGTGCGGAGCCAGCGGGCGCTCAGCCAGAGCAGGACCGTGTAGATCACCAGGGCCACGCCCATCACGGCGATCGGTGACAGCTTGCCCGCCAGCCCCAGCCCGTACCCGGTGAAGACCAGGCAGGCCAGCACCGACTGGCCGACGTAGTTGGAGGCCGCCACCCGCCCGGCGGGTGCCAGGGCGCGCCCGGCGGCGGGGAAGCGGCGGATGACGCGGAGCAGGGTGGCCACGTACGCGGCGGCCAGCAGGATCGAGGTGATGTTGTTCACCGCCATGCCCACCAGCTCCATCGAGCCGGGGCTGTCGGCCGTCCAGGCGAGCAGGATGCCGCCGGGCACGCCGAGCCCGAAGCCGATCCACTGGATCCTGGGCAGCAGCCGCCACCACCGCTCGGGCTCCTCCAGCAGCCTCGACTTGCCCGCCGCCAGCCCGAACAGGAACATGGCCAGCGCCATCGGGCCCTGGAACAGCCAGATCACGATCACGAGCGGCGGGTACAGCTCAAGTTGCAGGGTCAGGAAGTCGAGCGGCCCGCCGGTGGCCAGGGCCAGGGCCCGCGCCGCCGCCTCGGGGTCGGCCGCCGGAGCCTGACCGGCCGTCGGGTCGAAGGTGGAGAGCCACGCCAGCGCCACCAGCGCCACAGCGATCACGCCGACGATGACCGACCCGATGACGACCGCGGTCCTGGGCCTGACGTTACGCAGGGAGAGCAGGATCAGGCCGAGCATCGCGTACAGGGTGAGGATGTCCCCGATCCACAGCAGGATCCCGTGCAGCAGCCCGATCACGAACAGACCCAGGCACCTGCGCAACGTCCTGGCCCGCACGCTCGCGCCCGCCCGTTCCGCCGAGCGCATCTGGAGCGTGAAGGAGTATCCGAACAGGAAGGAGAAGATGATGTAGAACTTGGTCAGTACGAACGCGGTGATGGCCACGGCCACCGGCCCGTCCGGGATGGGCATGCTGCCGGCCAGGGCGTAACCGGGGTCGGCGAAAAAGCCGATGTTCGCGACCAGGATGCCCGCCAGGGCGAACCCGCGTACCACGTCCACCTCGTGGACACGGCCGGCGAGCGGTGTGCGCAGTTCCGTCATGAGCCGAACGTACGAACGGCGCCCTCCCTCCGGCATCAGCCCTTGGTCTCCACCGGGGCGACCAAAGCATCACCGGCTCCTGCCGGCGCGCCAGACCCGATGTGACCATAAGCGCGCCATTCACCAAGTACGGGCCTATCCCAGCAACCCCTGCCGCCGCGCCGCCGCGGCGGCCTGCGTGCGCGTGGAGACCTCCAGCTTGCCCAGGATGTTGGACACGTGCACGCTGACGGTCTTCTGCGCGATGAACAGCCGCTCCGCGATCTCCCGATTGGTCATCCCCTCGGCGACCAGCCGCAACACCTCGACCTCCCGCGCCGTCAGCCCACCATCACTGGCCCCGCCACCGCCGCCGCCCCCGAACCGGGCCCGCCGCCCGAACTCCAGCAACGCGGCCTCCAGCGGCACGGCCCGCAACTTGCCCGCCGTCTCCCTGGCCAGCTCCCACTCCCCCAGCGCCGCGTCCCGCTCGCCGCCCGCCAGCAGCGCCTCGGCCAGCCGCCACCGGGCCCGCGCCGTCTCGTAGACGAACCCGAAGTCGAACGCCTCGACCACGCGCCGCCACGCCTCCACGTCGAGCCGCCCGTGCACGCGATGCCACTCGGCCTCCACCCGCAGCGCCCACGCCCGGCCCTCGGGCCCCAGGTATCCGCCCTCGCCCAGGGGTCCGGAGTCGACGGCGCGGCGGGCGCGTTCGCGCAGGTTGTCGGCCCCCTCGGTGGTGCCGAGCTCGGCCAGCGCCCACAACCCGATGGCGACCGGCCGCAGCACGCTCACCTCGCCGTCCGACACCGCGTCGATGGCCGCGCGCGCGTGCGCGAGCCCCGCCGCCGGGTCGCCGTGCCAGAGCGCGTGCTCGGCCGCCAGCGCCCTCGACATGTACGCGGCCAGCTCGTCGGACCAGAACGGCCGCAACCAGGTCAACCGGCTCTCGACCACGGGCAGATCACGTGCGACCTCGATGAACAGGGCGAACGACGACAGGATGGCCTCCGGCAGCGTGCCCACCCGCGCGCCGAACCCGCACGCCACGGTCTCGGCCTGATCCCACTCCCCGGCCACGTAGTGGATGAGGAAGCGCAGAAAGCGCAGGTCGGTGCCGTAGGTGCTCCACTTGAGCCCGGTCTCGGACGCCATCCGGATGCCCTCGTCGGCCACCTCGGCGGCCTGGGCCAGCAGCCCCTGCTCGTAGTGGATGCGCGCGTGGTGGAAGCGGGCCCGCAGATCCATGGCCAGGTCGCCGGTGCGCCCGGCGGAGGCCGTCTCGACCAGCTCGTGGGCCGTGTCCACGTCGCCCCGGTGCTCGACGAATACGGCCAGCGAGAGTAGCGCGCCCACCTCGGCGTCCTTGGCCGCGGCCGCGCGGGCGGTCTCGAGCGCCCGCGCGCACAGGGCCTCGACCTCCTGGTGCCGCGGGCCCCACAGCAGCGTGCGGGCGTAGGTGGCCAGCGCGCGGGCGAGCGCGGCCTGGTCTTCCGCGCTCTCGACCGCCCGCTCGGCCGCCGCGACCGAGCCGGTCCTGTCGTCCATCTCGTAGAGGTAGTAGGCCAGCCGCTCGCTCACCTCGGACGTCGGCGGCAACACCCGCAACTGGACGACCGCCCGATGGTTGTCGCCGCTGTCGGCGGCCATGACCGCGCTGCGGAAGGCCAGCTCGGTCCGGCTCTCCCCGGCCAGCCCGGCCGCGTCGTCCACCCGGTCCCACAGGCCGAGCGCGCGGTCGTAGTGGTCGTGGGCCTCGGCGGGCGCCCCGACCCGCTCGGCCACCCGCCCCGCCTCGGCGGAGGCGGCCAGCGCCCCGGCCAGGTCGTGACCGGCGAGGTAGTGATGGGCCAGCTCGGCAGGGGAGGTGAGCAGGCGGGCGAAGGCGGCGTGCAGCCTGGTGCGCTCGCCCGGCAGCAGGTCGGTGTAGACGGCCTCCTGGAGCAGCGCGTGGCGGAAGGCGTAGCCGTAGCCGTCGACCTTGAGCAGCCCGCGCGAGACGATCTCCCTGACCGCCTCCTCGAACTCGGCCAGCGGCAGCCCCGACACCTCCCGCAGCAGCTCGTCCTCCACCCGGCGCCCCGCCACGGCGGCGGCCCGCAACACCCGCTGCCCGGCCTCGGACAACACCTCGACCCTGGACATCAGCAGGCTGGCCAGCCCGTCGGGCAGGCTGTCACCCTCGGCCATGGCCGCGAACAGCTCCTCGGCGTAGAACGGGTTGCCGTCGGCGCGGGTGACGATGAGGCCGAGCTCCTGGGCGTCCACCTCGCCAAGCGTGGTCACGTAGTCGGACATCTCGCCGGCGCCCAACGGCTTCAGCTCCACGTTCATCACCGTGGGCAGGCGCTTGAGCTCGGCCAGCACGGACCTGAGCGGATGGCGGCGGTGCAGGTCGTCCGTGCGATAGGTGCCGACGACGCAGACCCGCTCGTTCTGCACCATGCGGCTGAGGAAGACCAGCAGATCGCGGGTGGAGCGGTCGGCCCAGTGCAGGTCCTCGATCACGAACAGCACGGGCTGCAACTCGGCGAGCAGCCCGAGCAGCGAGCCGAACAGCCGCTGCTGGGTGAGCCCGGTGGAGGGCGCGCTCTCGGTGCCCGGCAGGAGCTGGCCCAGCATGGGGTGGGCGGCGGCGGCCTCGCGCACGGGCGGCTCCGCGCCGCGCAGCGCGTCGGCCAGCGGCAGGTAGGGCAGGGCGTCGCCGAGCTCGGCACACTGGCCGATCAGCACGTTGAAGCCGCGCTCGCGGGCCACGGCCGCCAGCTCGGTGATCAACCGGGTCTTGCCGATCCCGGCGTCCCCGCCGACGAGCGCCACCCCGGCCACACCTTCGGCGGCGGAATCAAGCACCCGCACCAGCCCGGCCAGCTCAGTAGAGCGCCCGACGAGAAGACCGTTCACGCCTGAAACTATGCCACGCCCGGCCGACAATGGATTGGTCCGGTCAACCAGCCGTAGATTGGCCTTCATCGACCTACCAAAGCCACTTTACGCTGCTGTTTTGTGATACCTCCCGCAACCTTCGCCCTCTTCGTGACGGCCTCCCTCGCCCTGGTGCTCATCCCGGGCCCGAACCACCTCTACATCACCGCCCGCGGGCTCGCCCAGGGGCGCGCGGCGGGCCTGGCCAGCGCGTTCGGCGTGGAGACGGGCACGCTGGTGCACATCGCCGCCGCGGCGGCGGGCCTGTCGTACGTCATCTCACGCTCGGCCACCCTCTTCGCGATCGTCAAGTGGGCCGGCGTCGCCTACCTCGTCTACCTGGGCATCCGCGCGTTCACCGGCAAGGAGCAGGAGCCGGGCGAGGCGAAACCGCAACCACTGGGCAAGGTGTTCCTCGAAGGCATGCTGGTCAACCTGCTCAACCCCAAGGTGGCGCTGTTCTTCCTGGCGTTCGTGCCGCAGTTCGTGGACCCGGGCGCGGGCTCGCCCGCGCTCCAGGTGGTGCTGTTCGGCCTCATTCTGCTGGTCCTCGGCGTGATCTCCGACATCGTGTACGCCTTCGCCGCCGGCGCCCTCGGCCAGCGCCTGCACCGCGCCGCCAGACCCCTCCGGTACGCCAGCGGCGTCGTCTACCTCGGCCTGGGCGTGGTGATGGCGTTCGCCGGGAGAAAATGAGCCCTATGGCGCCCAGGAAGCAGCAGGAGATCTTCGACGCGACGTTGCGGCTGGCCGCGGAGCGGGGCTACGACGGCCTGACCGTCGAGGGGGTCGCCGAGCGCTCGGGCGTCAACAAGACGACGATCTACCGGTGGTGGCCGTCGAAGGCCGCGCTGCTGGGGGCGGCCCTGGTCGAGTCCGACCTGCTGGGCTTCGAGGCGCCCGACACGGGGAGCCTGCGCGGCGACCTGGTCGCGCTGGTGGAGGGGGTCAGGCGGCTGCTGACCGAGCCTCCGGGCAGCGACATCGCGGTGGCCGCGCTCAGCGCCGCCGTACGCCATCCTGAGCTGGACGCGCGGCGCTTCTTCGCCGACCGGTTCGCCAGGGAGCGGGAGATCTTCGAGCGCGCGGTCGGCAGGGGCGAGCTGAAGGGGTCGGCGGACCCGATGCTGATCGTCGATCTGCTGGCCGGGGCCGTGTGGATGCGGGCGGTGTTCAGGGGGTCGCCGGTGGACGACGACTTCCCGGCGGAGGCGGTCGCGGCGGTGCTGGAAGGCGTACAAATCCTATGACGGTCGGCATGCGCGGGCCCGTGGCAGGTCCAGCGCAAGAACCTCACCTGAGAAGGTCAGGGGGCCTCCGCCAGGGCGGCGGGGATGCGGTCGAGGACCGGGTGCGGCACCAGCCCGTACGCGTAGAAGTCCACGGCCAGCGCCCCGGCCGCCTTGGCGCCGCGGGCCTTGGCCACCAGCCGGTCGGCGGAGTCGCTGTCGGGATAGCCGGGCCGCAGCACGGCCCGCACCTCCCGGTCCTTGCCCACGGAACGCAGGTAGGCGCCCACGTCGTCGGCCACCCGCGCCGCGTCCCGCGCGTACGCCAGCACCCCGAACGCGGGCACGAGGTCCCCCAGCGCCACCAGGTCGACCCCGAACTGCCAGGCGTCGTGCGCGGCCAGGCCGGGCGTCGGCAGCCCGTCGGTGTAGCCCTTGACCGCCCCGGTCGAGTCGATGAACACCAGCTTCGAGCCCTCGCCCGCCACCGCCGAGGCCACCTCGGACACCAGCGTGGTGACCGTCTCTGAGCGCGCCCTGGCGTAGGCCACCACGTCGGGCCCCGCGTACGCGGTCAGCGCCGCCCTGGTCACCTCGCCCTGCGCGGCCGGGTCGCCGTCGAACACGCCGCCCACGATCCTGGCGCACTCGTCGCGCGCCACCTCGGCGTTCACGCCCAGGTCGGTGGCCCGGCGCATGCAGTAGTCGCAGAAGCAGAGCCCGAACAGGTAGGCGTCCATCGGGCCGAGCGGCACGAACGAGCGCTGCGGTTTGAGCGGCCTGAAGTGCAGCGACTCGGCCACCACGCTGTCCACGCCGAGCCTGGCCACCGCCCTGGCCAGCGCGACGGCGTATTCGCGCGCGTCGGGGTGGGCGGGGCACAGGTCAGTGAGGGAGCCGCGGTCGCCGAAGCAGTCGCGCACGGTCACATCCGGATGCTTGGTGCCGATCGTGGCGTTGCGCAGGAAGACGGTCCATCCGTGGAGCTTCATGGACCGCTTCGCGCACTCCTCGCGTACACCGTCGAGAGCGTCCAGATAGCCGGGCACGGGAGAGAGCCGGAGCCCTTGGAACAACTCGGGCGGCGGGGTGAAGTGCGCCCCGTCGTGGCGAAGGGTCAGGCGGGACAGCCCGTGCGGGGTGACGTCGCGGGAGGCGTGGTGCACGGCGCCGACGGTGATGCCGGACACGCCATAGCCGCTGATCCTGTCGAGCACCCGCTCGACGCCCTCGCCGCGCAGGTCCTCGACGAAGACGTACACCGAACTGTCCACAACCAGACCTTAAGCGCTCTTGTGAGCGACGAAGTCGATCTCCACCAGGATGTCCATCAGTTCGGACCCGACGGTCGTGCGGACCGGGTAGGGCTGGTTGAAGTACGACTTGTACACCTCGTTGTACGCGGCGAAGTCGCGCTTGAGGTGCTGCAGGTGGACCGTGGCCTTGACCACGTCGTCGAAGCCGAGGCCGTGCGCGGCGAGGATCGCGCCGAGGTTGCGCATGACCCGGTGCGTCTGGGCGGCGACGTCGTCGCCGACGACCTCGCCGGTGTGCGGGTCGAGCGGGCCCATGCCGGAGGTGTAGACGAAGTCGCCGACCACGAGACCCTGCGAGTAGGCGCCGACCGGGGCGGCACCTTCAGTAGTCCTGAGCTCCTTTTTCACGAAATCTCCCTAGAAGTTGGTGCTTATCGTGCCAACGACACGGTAATCCCGGTTCACCAGCGGCAGCACGCGCCACTTGTCGAAGGCCGTGCAGGGATGGGAGATGCCGAAGGCCAGCAGATCACCGGGCTTGAGCCCGTCGGCGCGGACCACGGTGTGCTGGTCCTGCATCTTCATGATCGTGACGCCGTCGCGGCGCGGGATCGGCAGGCCCTCGTCGTAGGGCGCGTCGCGCTTGCCCATGCCCACGATGGCCAGCCCGGGCTCGGGCGTGGACAACACGTGGGCCCACACCTCCAGCGCGGGACGCAGCTCGCCGTCGATGCGGTTGAACGGCGTGTGCTCCCGGTAGTAGCCGTCGTCGTGGGTGACGTAGGCGCCGCTGCGCAGCACAATCCTGGCCTGGGTGGCGACGAGCTCACGCCCGATCACGTCGAACCACTGGCTGCCGCCGACGGTGAGGATGGGGTTTCTGACGCGGACGTACTCGACGGCTTCCTGCAACGAGTCAAGATATTTCCGGACTTCTTCACCGGTCTTGAGCCCGCCCTCGTACCCGGCCACCCCCGCCAGCTCGACGCCGGGCGTGTGCTGCGCGTACGAGGCCACCTCCAGGAGCTCCTCCAGCGTCCTGCACCCGGCCCGCCCGCCTTCGTGCCCCAGCTCCGCCAGCACCCGGAACGGCCGGGACCCGGCGTGCCTGGCCAGGATGTCCACCCCGGCGATGGAGTCGGCGAAGCTCAGGAACTCGAACTCCGGGTCACGCTCCAGCTCGTGGGCCGCCCAGGTGAGCCCCGCGGGATCGACGACCTGGTTGGCCACCATGATCCGGCCGGCCCCGAACC
Source organism: Nonomuraea insulae (assembly GCF_042656245.1). Classification (NCBI taxonomy): domain Bacteria; kingdom Bacillati; phylum Actinomycetota; class Actinomycetes; order Streptosporangiales; family Streptosporangiaceae; genus Nonomuraea; species Nonomuraea insulae. Next base: position 399,963 of record NZ_JBHSPA010000027.1, on the reverse strand, counting down.
CCCTGACCGTCCGCGCCTGCCGGGGCGTGGCCACGGTGAGCCCCCAGGCCCCGGCCGCGAGCTGCAGGGTGGAGATCTGAGCGGACATGTGCGTTTTCGCGTGCGGAGCCAGCTCCATGCCATGGTCGCGGACGAAGCCCGCCATCGTGGCCACGTTGTGCTCCAGCGCGTCCCGGTGCACCACCATCGCGGGAAATTCGAGCCCGCCGTCGAAGACCGACTGACCGAGGATCGCCGGCACAACACCCCCTTCGTCCGCGTCCGACCCTATCCCAACGGCCGCAGCGCCCGTCCGGAGGTCGCGCCCGTGAGCTCGCCCCCGGCCAGCACGCGTACACCGGACACGAACACGTCATCGACCCCCTCCGCGAGCGTGCGCGGAGCCGGGTAGGTGGCCAGGTCACCCACCGTGGCCGGATCGAACACCACCACGTCGGCCGCGAACCCCCTGCGCAGCAGCCCCCGGTCCGTCAGCCCGAAACGCCTGGCCGGGTGGGCGGACAGATGCGTCACGGCCTGCTCCCAGGTCCAGTCCCCCAGCTCCCTGACGTGCCGCCCGAGGAATCGGGCGAACGCGCCGAATCCGCGCGGATGGGGATGACCGCCCACGTAGATGCCGTCGGAGCCGCCGGTCTGGGAGGGGTGGCGGAGCATCCGGCGTACGGACTCCTCGCCGTGCGGACCCTCGTCGGGACGGGCGGAGACGACGCCCGCCTCCAGCCGCGTCTCCGTCAGGAGGCGGCGGCAGAACGCGGCCGGATCCACGCCCGCCCGCTCGGCCGCCGCCACCATGGTCAGCCCCTCGGCCCATTCGAGCCCCGGCGCGTGCGAGACGGTCAGCCGGGGCCAGACGTCGCCCAGCGTCGGCCACCACGCGTCGAGCGCGTCAGAGTCGATCATCTCCAGGGCGGCCTCCGGCTCGGCGCCGGGCACGGACGGCGGCAGCACGACCATGGCCAGGATCGTGTTGCCGCGCAGGTAGGGGTAGGTGTCGAAGGTGAGGTCCACGCCCTTGCCGAGGGCCTCCTCGACCAGCGGCAGCAGTACGTCGGCGGGCCCGTGCAGGTGCGAGACGTGCACGGCGGCGCCCGACCGCCCGGCGATGTCCATGACCTCGGCCATGCCGAGCCCGGCCCGATCGCCGTAGGCGCGCATGTGGGTGACGTACGGGAGCCCGCCGAGCGGGGCGCACAGGGCGGCCAGCTCCTCGGCGTCGGCGTAGCGGCCCGGCAGGTATTCGAGCCCGGTCGACAACCCGGCCGCGCCCTCCTCCAGCCCCCGCTCGACGTGGCGCACCATCTTCGCCACGTCGCCGGGCGAGGCCGGATCGGGCGAGGGCCCCATGACGTCGTAGCGGATGGTGCCGTGAGGCAGCAGGTAGGCGGTGTTCAGCGCCACGGCGCGGTCGTAGCGGCCGAGCAGCTCCGCGACGGTCATCGGCCCCTCGGTTAGTGCCCCGTTGACGGCGGCGAAGTAGCGCGACGCGTAAGCCACGGTCGCCGCCGAACCGGGCGCGAAGGACAGACCATCCTGCCCCAGGACGAACGTGGTCACCCCCTGCCGCAACGCCGCCCGCTGCACCTCCGGGTCGAACACGGCCGCGTCACCGTGGGCGTGACAGTCCACGAAGCCGGGCGCGACGAGCCGCCCGGTCGCGTCGATCACACTGCCCGTCTCGGCGCCGTCCAGCCTCCCGACCGCGACGACCCGATCGCCGGAGATCGCCACATCCGCCCGGTACGGCGGGGCGCCCGTCCCGTCGAGCACCCTGCCGCCGCTGATGACCACATCGAAACTCACACCTGGATTCAATCAGAGGGGCGATCCGCCGGGGTGCACTGCGTGATCACGCCCACGGGCCGCTCGGCCAGCAGGTCGCGGGCCTGGGAACGGGCCAGGTTCCAGCCGTTCCAGGGGTCGGGCCTCGACAGTCCGTTCGCGTCGACCACGGCCGAGAGCACACAGCTGCGCTGCGGCTCGGGCAGCCGGTCCAGGGCGGGCACCGCCTCCGCGCCGAGGTCGCCGAGGTAGTCGGAGTCCATCTTCGTGACGCCGCGCACCTCCACCTGCGTCTGCGCGACCTGGAGGTCGGGGTTGACGAGCGCGAAGGTGCCCAGCCCGAGCCCGGTGACCAGCACGATCGTACGGGGCAGCCAGCCGGACCCCCGGCCCGTCAGCCGCGCCGCGCCCGCCAGCAGCACCAGCGCGAACAACACGCCCAGCCACCACACCGTGGCCTGCACGGACAGGCGCAGCCTGGACAGGCCGTAGGCGTCGGTGTAGAGGTTCATGCGGTGCAGGGCCGAGGCCAGCACCACCATGGTCAGCGCGCAGAGCACGCCGAGCAGCATGGCCAGCAGCCAGCGCTCGCGCCGCTCGACCCTGAGCAGCCCGGCCGCCACGGCCACGATGCCCAGCACGAACACGCTGACCACCACGAGCTGGAAGAACCCCTGCCTGGCGTACTCGGCGTAGGTCAGCCCCGCCGTCCTCAGCACCAGCGTGTCGCCGCCGAACAGCGCCGTGATCTGCACCGCCACGAACGCGGCGAACAGCAGGTTGACCGCCGTCAGCGGCACCAGCCAGATGCTCCCGCTCACCCTGAACTTCGTATCGGGCCCCACCGGCTCCATGACGGGCCGCAGCGCCACCAGCACCACGGCGGCCAGCAGCACCGCGAACAGCACGAACAGGAAGATCCGCCCAGGCACCGACTCGGCCCAGACGGGCGTGGTGGTCAGGCGCTCCACGTACGAGGCGAACACCGCGTCCGCCGAGGAGAACAGCAGCCCGAACACCACCAGCAGCACCGCCGTGATGCCGAGCGCGATCACCATCGGCAACACGCGCCGCTTGGCCGTCAGCTTCTTCACCGGCTGGGCCAGGAACCACGGCACCGGGCCGAGCGCCAGCACCACGGACACGCCGCCCCTGATCACGCCCAGCCACCCGGCCCCGGCGCCCGAGACGGCCAGCGCGCCCAGCCCGGCCCCCGCCACGAGCAGGAGCGCGACCAGCCAGTCGGCGTCGCGCACCGCCGCCATGGAGATCAGCCAGTACGCCGTCACCCCGAACGCCACCGTCCACGGCGTCATCCGCCGCATCACCGCCGGCAGCGTCGCCACGCCCAGCACCATCGCGACCAGCACAATCCCCAGCCCGACCTGCGCCTCCGGCAGTGCCACCGCCGCGAACACCCCGGCTCCCGCCGCGGCCGGCAGCAGCCATCTCGGGGGCTCCGGCAGCTCGGGCCTCGGGAAGAGCGGCGGCGGCACGTACCGCGGCGGCCCTCCCCCCTGGTTCTGGTACGTCCCCACCGCCTGGTACGCCGCCGCCCGCCTGCCGGACCCCGCCCCCATGGCCGCCCCGACGGCCCCCAGGAGCGCGATGCAGCCGACGAACGTGACCAGCGCCATCCCGTCGCCGAAGGTCACACTCATGAACACGGCCCCGAACATCCCCACCAGGAACCCGATGAGCAGCCCGATGACCGTCCCCCCGATCATCCTGGCCAGCCCGCCGGCAGGCGACGGCTGAGGCCCCCGGTACCCAGGCCCTCCGTACCCCGGCCGCCCAGCCCTGGGCCCGCCGAATCCACCGGGACTGCCGGCGTCGGGCACGCCCGCGGCGACCACCACGTCGCCCGGGGCGGCCTGACCGTCCGCGGGGGCGCCTTCCGCGACGCCCGGCCCCTCCGCGACGCCCTGGACAGCTGCCAGAGCGACCGCGACCGGTGCCGGCTCGCTCGCGGGGACAGCGGCGTCCGCCTCGGCGGCGGCGACCGCAGGGGCGGCCTGGCCGTCCTCGACGACAACGGGCCTGACGTCCGCCGGGTCCGGTGCGGGCGCCGTCACCTCGGCCGTGACGCGCTCCAACCGCTCGTCCTCCCCCAAAGCAGCACGCTCAGCCTCTAATGGCACGTCCGCCATCGTCGTCCTCCCTGGTAGATCGACGACCATCCGGCACCCCGGACAGTCATCGATGCGAATGGAACCCCCGTGCAGCTCGACGATCTCCTTCACGATGGCCAGCCCCAGCCCGGCGCCCCCGGAGTCGGCGGCCCGCCCGGCGTCCAGCCGGGAGAAGCGCTCGAACACGCGCGCCCGGGCCGAGGAGGGGATCCCTGGCCCCTGGTCGGAGACGGCGAGCCGCACCCCGGCCTCGCCCTCCGGCAGCACGCCGACGGTGACCTCCCCGGACGGAGGGCTGTGCCGTACCGCGTTGTCCAGGAGGTTCGCCAGGACCTGCGCCAGCAGGTCGGGGTCGGCGCGCAGCACCAGGCCGGCGGGGACGGACGGCCGGATGACGACGTCCTCGCGCGCCAGTGAGGCCTCCATGACCGCCTGCTCGACCAGCGGCGCCAGCTCGACGGCCTCGGCCTCGATCAGGCGGGTGCCGGAGTCGAGCCGCGACAGGTCCAGGAGCTGGGCGACGAGGCGGCCGAGGCGTTCGGTCTGGGACAACGCGGTGCGCATCGTGACGGGGTCGGCCGCGGAGACGCCGTCCACGACGTTCTCCAGCACGGCCCGCAGGCCGGTGATGGGTGTGCGCAGCTCGTGGCTGACGTTGGCGATCAGTTCGCGCCGCTGCCTGTCCACCTCCCCGAGGTTGGTCGCCATCGCGTTGAACGCCCTGGCCAGCTCCCCCACCTCGTCCCTGGAGGTGGCGCCGACGCGGAGCGTGTAGCTGCCCTTGGCGATCGTCTGGGCGGCGCTGGCCATCTGGCGTAACGGCTTGGTCATGCCCATGGCCAGCACCTGCACCATGATCAGGGCCAGGACCACGGCGACCGCGATGCGTACCTCGCGGGAGAAGCCGGAGTTGATGCCGACCTCGTTCACCACGAAGGCCGTCCCCACGGCCAGCACGATCACGATGCCGAGCTTGACCTTGATCCGGCCCAGGAAGTCGAGTGGGTTCATCGCCGCACCAGGGCGTAGCCGACGCCGTGCACCGTGCGTACGACGTCGGAGCCGAGTTTGCGGCGCAGCGCGCGTACGTGGCTGTCCACGGTGCGGGTGGCCGCCGCCTCGGAGAAGCCCCAGACGTCGGACAGCAGCCGGTCGCGCTCGAAGACCTGTCCCGGCCGCTCGGCCAGGCGGCGCAGCAGGTCGAACTCGGTCCTGGTGAGCTGCGCCTCCACCCCGCGCACGAACACCCGGCGGGCGGCGGAGTCGATCTCCACCTCGCCCACCCTGATCACCGTGTCCTCGACGGCGAGCTGGGCCGCCCGCTCCACCCGCCGCAGCAGCGCGTGGATCCTGGCCACCAGCTCCCGCATGCTGAACGGCTTGGCCAGGTAGTCGTCGGCCCCGACCCCGAGCCCGACCAGCACGTCGGTCTCCTCGCCGAGCGCGGTCAGCATGAGGACCGGCACCGGCCTGGCGGCCTGCATCCTGCGGCACACCTCCAGCCCGTCGAGGCCGGGCAACAGCCGGTCGAGGATCACCAGGTCGGGTTCCGCGCTGCCGTACTGGACGAGGGCGTCCTGCCCGTCACCGGCCACTCTGACGTCGAACCCCTCGGCGGCCAGCCTGTTCCGCACGGCCAGGGCTATCGTCACGTCGTCCTCGACCACCAGGATGCGTCGCTGCTCTGCCACGTACGAAGCCTAGAAGCGCGCTGTGCAGACGACACTCCTAAATTCGTGCACAAACAGTGCAGACTTGGCTGGTGAACACAGCCGGATACCTCCGCCGCCTCGGCCTGCCCCATCTGCACAACGCCCCCACCAGCGCGGACGACCTGCGCTCGCTGCATGTCGCGCATGTCGAGAAAGTCCCGTACGAGGCGCTGGAGATCTGGCTCGGCCGCCCCACGACCGTCGATCCGCTCGAATCCGCCGAGCGGATCATCCGGGGCCGCGGCGGCTACTGCTACCACCTCAACGGCGCGTTCTCCGCGCTGCTGGCGGCCCTCGGCTACGAGGTGACCAGGCACGTCGGCGGCGTGCAGAACCACGACGCCGAGCCCGGCATCACCGCGAACCACCTGGTGCTCACCGTGCGCGGCCTGCCCTCGCCGGACAATCCGGGCGGCGAGTGGCTGGTGGACGCCGGGCTCGGCGACGCGCTGCACGAGCCGCTGCCGCTGGTCGCGGGCACCTACCGGCAGGGCCCCTTCCAGTACGTGTTGCGCCCGTCGGAGGTCGCGCCCGGAGGATGGCGGTTCGACCACGACAAGAGCTGTGGGTTCCGCGGCATGGACTTCGGCATCGAAAAAGCGGAGATGTCCGCGTTCGCCGACATGCACAGCCATTTGACCACGTCACCGTCGTCCGGCTTCGTACGCGTGGCCACGGCGCACCGGCGCGACGCGTACGGGGTGGACAGCCTGCGCGGGCTTCTGCTGACCCGCCTGGGGCACGGCGCGCAGTCGGTCACGCTGAGCTCGTCCCATGACTACTTCGCGGCCCTGGCGGACATCTTCCTGCTGCCGCTCGACGACGTGAGCCCCGCCGAGAAGGACCAGCTCTGGCGCAGGGTGCACGAGGCCCACGAGAGCTGGCTCACGGGCCGTCCCGCATGATGACCCCGCTGCCGTCCTGGCGCTATCGTGCACCTCGACATGGCTGAGAGCAGGAAGCTGAACGGTCGCTACCGGCTGCTGAACACCCTGGGCACGGGCTCGGTACGCCTGGCCTTCGACGAGCTGGAGCACCGTGACGTCGCGGTGCGGCGGGTGCGGGTGCCGCCTGAGTTGCGCGACGCCGCCCTGTTCGAGGCGCGCAGGGCCGCCGGGCTGCGGCATCCCTTCATCGTGGGCGTGCTCGACGTGCTGCTGGAGGAGGGCTCGCCGTGGCTGGTCATGGAGTTCGTCTCCGGGGTCTCGCTGGAGCAGGCCGTACGCTCGCGCCGCCCGCTGCCCGTCCCGCAGGCGGCCAGGATCGGCGTCTGCCTGCTGGCGGCGCTGACCGTCGCCCACGAGGCGGGGATCGTGCACGGGCGGGTCGATCCGGGCAACGTGCTGCTCACCGCGACAGGGCGGGCGGTGCTGACCGGGTTCGGCTATCCGAGCCTGAGCATGTTGCCCTCGGCCGACCTGTGGTCCCTGGCCGCCACACTGCACTTCGCGGTGGAGGGCCGCCCGCCGGGCCAGGTTCCCGCGGAGGGCGCCGGCCCGTTCAGGTCGCTGGTCAGGGCGATGTTGCACCCGTCGGGGCCGCCCCCGATGGAGGCGGTGCGCGAGACGCTCGACCGCCTGGCCGTGGACCGGCCGCTGGACGCGGTCGTCGAGGCCTCGGGGCCGCTGCCGCCCGCCCAGGTGGCCGCGATCGGGCTGGCCGTCCTCGACCGGCTGGCGAACGTCTTCCACGGCGGGGTGCAACCGGGCAACGTGCTCATCGACGCCTCGGGGCGGGCCCGGCTGACGCCGCTGCTGAGGACGGGAACGCTCCCGGCGTACACGGCTCCCGAGGGCGCGCCGACGCAGGCCGCCGACCTGTGGTCACTCGGAGCCACCCTCTACCTCGCCGTCGAGGGCGTGCCGCCCGCGCCAGGCGCGGCGCTGACGAGGGCAGGGGCGCTGGCTCCCGTCCTGCTCAGGCTGCTGTCCGGCAACCCGTTGGAACGTCCCACGCTGGACGAACTGCGGCGCGATCTCATGAAAGTCCTTTGACGGTCCGCACAACAATTGCGATACATCGCGAATGGAACCATGGCGGTGGGTTCACACGTTGGACAGACGACGCAGAATGTGGGAGAGGCGGGGCGTGCGCTCCGCGTTCGGAGGAAGTTGAGGATGTCACCAGTACAGAAGTACGCCATTGCCGCGGGAGCCGCGGTTCTGTTCTCGCTGATCTTCTTGCCTGGATGGGTTACCTTGCTGGTCGTCCTCGGCGTGGTGGCCGCTCCGGTGGTCGGTTACATGATGCTCGACCCGTCGCAGCGCGAGAGGCTCAAGAGGGCCCGCAGGCGCGGCATCGGCCATTGAGCCCTTCGCGGCGGGGGCCTCAGGCCTCCGCCGCGGCCAGCGCCGTCTGCACGCGCTGGGTCACCCTTCGTTCGACGTAGAAGGACAGGAACGGCACCGTGCCGCCGAGCATGACGCCGAGCATGTACGGCCACGCCCAGCGTGCCTTCATGCCCAGATTCATGACCGCGATCAGGTAGATCATGTAGAGCCCGCCGTGAATGGGGGCGATGACCTTCGACATGGACGCGTCGCCGAAGCCGTAGCGCAGCACCATGGCCACGCAGAGCACGAGGAGCATGACGCCCACCACATACGCGAGCACCCGGAAGGGCTTGAGAGCCGATTCCACCGTTAACCTTCCAGAACCATCTCAGGGGACGACGTGCCGCGGTCCCGATCCGCTCGCACCGCATCGCGGACGAAGTGGAACCACATGAAGACGGCGAATCCGGCGAAGATCCACCAGTTTGCCGCATAAGCCAGATTACGCCAGGTCAGCGTGCCACCGGTGACCGGTGGAGCCGCCTTGACCTGCGTCAGTGAGCCCGAGGGCGGCTGCGCCACGACGAAGCCGCTGCGCAACCGCTGCCCGCTCCACAGGTTGACCAGCTCACCCGTGGAGACCGTCTGCACCTGGCCGGCGGGCAGCCCCTCCGCGCGCCGCTGCACGCTGTCGGTGCCCTGCTGCGGCCGCAGCCGCCCGGCCACGGTGACCCTGCCCTGGGGCACGGCGGCCACGGCCGGGTCGCCGGCCTCGGCCACCCAGCCGCGTATGACGGGCATGAGCGAGCCGTCGTCGAGCTTCAGCGGCGTGAGCACCCAGAAGCCCTGGTCACGCGAGACGTTGCCGCCGGGGGCGTCGACGTCGGCCGGACGGTCGGCGACCAGGAGCTGGCTTCCCGCCTCGTAGACGCCCTCGGCCGTGACCCTGCGGCTCGCCACCTCGCCGTCGAGCTGGGACCCCACCTTTGTCACCGTGGAGACCGCGACGGGCGCGGGATCCGACGAGACGTGCGGCTTTCCCGAATCTTGGAAGACTCCGAGCTGCCAGCGGCCGAGCAGGATGAACGCGACGAGGACCCCGATCGTGAGCAGGTGCAGCCCCATCAGACGAGGCGAGAGCAGGGTCCTCAGCATGCTTCAAAGCTATCCGCCCGGTGGGGCGGTCCCCTAATCAGCCCATGCCTATAGATGCCGCCAAAAGGCACAAACAGCGCAGGCGTTCACGCTAGGCTGCTGCCCATGTCTGACCAGCACATTGACCCTGCGGGCAACACCCAGGCCTTCCGCGCCTTCGCCAACGCGCGCGAGCAGGAAGTCGCGGCCAAGCCCAAGAAGTCGCCCATCGTCCCCATCGTCATCGCGGTCGTCGCCGTCATCGTGATCGTCGGCGTCGCCGCCTTCCTGCTGCTCCAGTAAGACAGCCGACAGCAGCACCCGCCGCGGAGGCCGTGGCGGGGTTTCGTCGTTCCCGGGCCCTTCCGCCGGCGTGACGGGTATCACTCTGGCCCGAACGGGCAGCGCTCACTACATTGGATTCAGAGTCCAATAAGACCCCCGGGAGGGGCAGTGGATGAGCCAGGGATAGTGATCGTCGGGTCCGGCTTCGCCGGGATCTGCATGGCCGTCAAGCTCAAGGAAGCCGGCTACCACGACTTCGTCATTCTGGAGAAGGCCGCCGAACTGGGCGGAACCTGGCGCGACAACACCTACCCCGGCTGCGCCTGCGACGTGCCGTCGCACATGTACTCCTACTCGTTCGCGCTCAACCCGGACTGGTCGCGGATGTTCTCGCCGCGCGAGGAGATCCAGGACTACCTGCGCGCCTGCGCCACCAGGCACGGCATCCTCCCCCACATCCGGTACGGCAAGCGCGTCACCTCCCTGGAGTACTCCGACGCCGCCCGCACCTGGACGGTCACCACGGAGGACGGCGCCAGTATCCGCACCAACGCGGTGATCTCCGGCATCGGCGCCCTCCACATACCGAAATTTCCGGAAATTGTGGGGCAAGAGTCGTTCGCCGGGCCCGCCTTCCACTCCGCCGCATGGGACCACTCCGCGGACCTGACCGGCAAGCGCGTCGCCGTCGTCGGCACCGGCGCCTCCGCCGTCCAGTTCGTCCCCCAGCTCGCCCCCACCGCCCGCCACGTGACCGTCTTCCAGCGCTCGGCCCCCTGGATCCACCCCAAACCCGACTTCTCCTTCTCCCCCGCCGCCCGGCGGCTCCTGCGCCTGCCCGGCGCGGCCAGGACCCTGCGCGACGGCCTCTACTGGGCACTGGAGAGCAGGGCGCTGGGCTTCGCCGTGGACCCGCGCCTGATGAAGGCCCACGAGCGGCTCGCCCTGCACCACCTGCGCGCCCAGGTCCCCGACCCGGAGCTGCGCCGCGCCCTCACCCCCGGCTACCTCATCGGCTGCAAGCGCATCCTCGTCTCCAGCGACTACTACCCGGCTCTGACCAGGGAGAATGTCACGCTGGTCACCGAAGGCATCACCGAGATCCGGGAGCGCTCGCTCGTGGACGCGGCCGGGGTCGAGCACCAGGCCGACGCGATCGTCTACGGCACCGGCTTCAAGGTGGTGGACGCGCTGACCGACCAGCGCATCGTGGGCCGCGACGGCCTGACCATCCAGGACGCGTGGAAGAACGGCGTCGAGGCGTACTACGGCATCGCCACCTCCGGCTTCCCCAACCTGTTCTTCCTGCTCGGCCCCAACACCGGCCTCGGCCACAACTCGGTCGTCTTCATGATCGAGTCGCAGGTCCGGTACGTCGTCGAATGCCTGCGCCTGCTCTCCCGCACCCAGGCCAGAGCCGTGGACGTCACCCCGCGGGCGCAGCGGGCCTTCAACGACCGGCTGCGCCGCAGGCTCGACCCCATGGTCTGGAACGCGGGCGGCTGCCGCTCCTGGTATCTGGACGAGAACGGAGTGAACCGGACGATCTGGCCGGGCTTCAGCTTCGAGTACTGGGCGCGTACCCGGAGGGTGAAGCCCGGCGCGTACGAGCTCATCTACTAGAGGAGACCACCATCGCGCTGCCGCCCCCGCGGCGCACCGGCTCGGCCACGGCCTGGATGCGGCCCCGGCCCAGGAACTCCAGCGCCGTGGCGGCGCCGATCTCCGGGTTGGGCGCGAAGGCGTGCCCCTTGGCCTCCAGCTCCGCCTGGTGCTCGGTCAGGAACGCGGGCTCGGCCTGCGTCTGTGCGGTGTTGCGCTGGGTGGCGCGCGGCGCGGCGAGCGCGTCGGGCAGGTTCATCCCGAACTCGTACCGGTTGACCAGGATCTGCAGCACGGTCGTGATGATCGTGGAGCCGCCGGGCGAACCGGCCGCCAGCACCGGCCTGCCGTGCTCGAAGACCAGCGTCGGCGCCATCGACGAGCGCGGCCGCTTGCCGGGGCCGGGCAGGTTCGGGTCGCCGGGGGCCGGGCCGAAGGTGAAGTCGGTCAGCTCGTTGTTGAGCAGCACGCCGCGGCCCGGCACCACGATGCCGTTGCCGCCGGTGGACTCGATGGTCAGGTTGTAGGCGATCACGTTGCCCCAGCGGTCGGCGATGACCAGGTGGGTGGTCTCGGGGCCCTCCTTGGCGACGGGAGTGGAGGCGCCGGTGGGCTGGGCGCAGGGCCCGTACGTGCCGTCGGGGACGCCGGGCGCGGCCGGGCTGGTCAGGGCCCTGTCGCCGATCAGGCAGGCGCGTTCCTTGGCGAAGCCGTCGGACAACAACTCCTTGAGTGGCACGCCTGGCAGGTCGCCGACGTAAGCGCCGCGGTCGGCGAAGGCCAGCCTGGACGCCTCCAGGTATTCGTGCACGCCGACCTGTGGCAGGGCCTCCAGGATGTTGAGCGCCTCCCCGACCGTCGAGCCGCCGGAGGAGGGCGGGGCCATGCCGTACACGTCCATGCCGTTGTAGGAGACCTTGGTGGGCTCGCGCAGCAGCGCGCGGTAGGCGCGCAGGTCGGACAGCTCCATCAGGCCGGGCCGGACGTTGCGGGTGCTGCCGGGGGTGACCGGGGGCCGCTTGACGGTGGCCACGATCTCCTTGCCGAGCCCGCCGTCGTAGAGCCAGCTCGGGCCGCGTTTGCCCAGTTCACGGTAGGTGGCCGCGAGATCGGGGTTCTTGAACACCGAGCCGACGGGCGGCGGGGCGCCGTTCGGGAGGTAGAGCTGGGCCGTGGTCGAGATGTCCTTGAAGCGGGCGATGTTCGCGGCGGTCTGGTCGTAGAAGGTCTGGTCCACCACGAAGCCCTTGGAGGCCACCTCGATCGCCGGCTGGAGGGCCTGTTTGAGCGGGATCGTGCCGAATTTACGCAGGGCCAGGTCCCAGTTCGCGACCGTGCCGGGAATGCCCGCCGACAGGCCGCTGGTGACGCCCTCCTCGAAGGGGATGCCCTCCAGCGTGGTCGCGGTCATGGCCCGCGGCGCGGTCTCACGACCGTCGATCGTGAACACCTTTCGCTGCCTGGCGTCGTAGTAGACCATGAAGCCGCCGCCGGTCAGGCCCGACGAGTACGGCTCCGTGACGCCCAGCACCGCTCCGGCGGCGACCGCGGCGTCCACGGCGTTGCCGCCCTTCCTGAGCACGGAGATGGCGGCCTTGCTGGCGTCGAGGTCGACGGTGGCGACGGCGCCGCCGTACCCCTCGGCCACGGGGGACTTCTGCTGAGGCTCGGCCTGTACGGCGGGTGCCGGCACGAGCGTGACAAGGACTGCTGCTGCGGGAATGATCACACGGCGCATGGTGTCCACGATGACCCACATACCCCCATCGTGGTAGGGCCCCCTCACACGCAGGGAGGATGCGCTGGTCAGAGGGCTCATCTAGCGTGGGGGGCGTGCGCAGGAAGTATGGATTCGACCCCTATCTCGCCCTGATCGTGGCCGCCGGCCAGTTGGTGATCTCCAAGGGCGCCTCCTGGGGGCAGCGGGAGACCCGCGAGCCACTCGATCCCTATGCCTACGCGCTGCTGTTCGTGGGCCCGCTGGCGCTGCTCGTGCACCGCCGCTTCCCGCTGATCACGACCGCCGTCGCGCTGGGCGCGTGCGACCTGTTCCTGATCGGCGGCTACGCCTACGGCCCCACCTTCATCAGCCCGGCGGTCATGCTGTTCCTCCTGGTCACGCGGGGTAAACGGTTGATGGCCTGGTTCATGGCCGGCATGACCCTGTTGTCCTTCGTGAGCTACGCGTGGCTGGTCGGCAACAGCGACCTCTTCCACAGCGTGTGGATGCTGACCGCCATCATGTTGCTGATGGTCGTGGCCGAGCTGGTCAGGATCGTCCGTGAGCGGCGTACCGAGCGGGAGCGGATCTCCGAGGAGGAGGCCAGGCGGCAGGCCAGCGAGGAGCGTCTGACCATGGCGCAGGAGCTGCACGACGTGCTCGCGCACAACATCTCGCTCATCCACGTGCAGGCCAGCACCGCTCTGCACCTCATCGACGCCAACCCCGAGCAGGCCAGGACCGCGCTGGCCACGATCAAGACGGCCTCCAAGGAGGTGCTCGGCGAGATGCGCTCCGTGCTGAACGTCCTGCGCGAGGGCGCCCCCCGCTCCCCGACCGCCGGGCTCGACCGGCTCGACGAACTGGTCGAGCGTTCAGGGCTGGAGGTGGCGCTCAAACGCGTCGGCTCCCGGCCGCTGCCGTCCCAGGTGGAGCGGGCGGCGTACCGGATCGTGCAGGAGTCGCTCACCAACGCCGGCCGGCACGCGCCCGGCTCCTCCGTGAGCGTGCGCCTGGAGTACGGCGAGAAGGAACTGATCGTCCAGGTGGCCGACACCGGCGCCACCACCCCTGCCGTACTGTCGGAATCGGGCAGCGGCAACGGCATCCCCGGCATGCGCGAGCGGGCCTCCGCGCTTGGCGGCACGCTCGTCGCCGGACCTTCAGGCGGCGGCTTCCAGGTCGAGGCCAGGCTGCCCCTACCCGAGGAGACCTCATGATCAACGTGCTGCTGGCGGACGACCAGGCGCTGGTCCGCGCGGGCTTCAAGGCGCTGCTCGACGCCCAGCCCGACATGACCGTGGTGGCCGAGGCCTCCGACGGCGCGGAGGCCGTCCGGCTGGCGGGCGAGCACCAGCCGGACGTCGTGCTCATGGACATCCGCATGCCGGGCACCGACGGCCTGACCGCCACCCGGCAGATGCCGCCGGGGCCGCACATCATCATCCTGACGACGTTCGAGCTGGACGAGTACGTCTTCGAGGCGCTGCGCGGCGGCGCCAGCGGCTTCCTGGTCAAGGACACCGAGCCGGCCGAGCTGATCCAGGCCGTGCGGGTGGTGGCGGCGGGAGAGGCGTTGCTGTCGCCCAGCGTGACCCGGCGCCTGATCGCCGAGTACGCCACCCGCGCCAAGGAACCCATCGTCGCCGACGGCCTCGACCAGCTCACCGATCGCGAACGCGAAGTGCTCTGCCTGGTCGGGACCGGGATGACGAACGACGAGATCGCGGCCAAGCTGTTCATGTCACCGGCTACCGCCAAGACGCACGTGAGCCGGGCCATGATGAAACTCCACGCCCGCGACCGCGCCCAACTCGTCGTGATCGCCTACGAGTCCGGCTTGGTCAAGCCCGGCTGGTTGTGAGGGTTGTGCCGAACCAGTGCTCGGCCGCCTCCGGCAGGCCGTCGGTGCCTGCCCAGGCGACGTAGCCGTCGGGGCGGATCAGCAGCGCGTCGGCGGGTGGGGCGTCGCAGTGGGCCTTGACCACGTCGATCCAGTCGTCGTCGAGCGTGGCGCCGCCGCCCAGGTCGAGCAGCAGGGGCCGGGCTTCGCGCATCAACTCGGCCACCCGGCCTCCGCCCGCCAGCGCCAGCTCCGGCACGAACCGCCCGACCAGCGGATGCCGGGCATCCCCTGAGCCGGAGTCGTGCCGGATGCCGGAGTCGTATCGGATGCCGGAGTCGTGGAGGAGGCCGGCCAGGTGGCGGGCCGGGGCTTCGAAGGCGAACACCTCGGCGAGCAGGTCGCGCAGCGCGGCGCCGTCCTCGCCCTCGACCCGGTCGATCGCCGCCTGCGCCCGGGTCTGCATGAGCGTGCGCTCACCGACCGCCCGCCGCTCGCTCTCGTAGGTGTCCAGCAGCGCCTCCGGCACCCGCCCACGCAGCCGGGCGGCCAGCTTCCAGGCGAGGTTCGCCGCGTCCGTCATGCCGACGTTGAGCGCCGAACCACCCGCCGGGAACAGGTGGGCGGCATCCCCCGCCAGGAACACCCGCCCGACCCGGTACCGCTCGGCGATCCTGGCCTGCGCGACCGTGCTCGACAGCCAGATCGGCTCCCCGAGCGGCAGGTCCCTGCCCAGCACACGCCGTACGGCCGCCTGGAACTCCGCCAGGGTGACGGGCCCCTCCGCGACCGGGCCCCCCTCCCGTACACCGGCGATGAGCACCCCGTCACGGAGCGAGGTGAGCAGGACGCGGCCGTTCCGCCGCCGGTTCCAGCCCGGCTGCAGGCCGTCCCCCTCCAGGGACTCGAACACCCGCATGGCGGCCTTGAAGTGACCGACCAGCAGCCCTTCCTCGTCGGTGGTGCCGAGGAAGGCGATCCCGGCCTGCTCGCGTACGAGGCTGCGTGCGCCGTCGCAGCCGACCACGTACCTGGCCCTGATCTGCCCGTCACCGACCTCCGCCGTCACCCCTTCCTCGTCCTGGGAGAGCGAGCGCACCTCGCACCCCCGCCTGATCTCGACCCCGAGCTCGCGCGCCCGCTCGGCCAGCAGGTGCTCCAGTCGGGGCTGCTGGAGCAGCAGCAGCCGCAGCGGCACGTCGTCGATCTCGGCGAACCTCAGCGGCACCGGCCCGAACGGGAAGCCCGGCGCCCGGCCCGAGAACGGGCTGCCCGCGCTGAACCGCTCCAGCAGCCCCCGGTGGTCGAGTAACTCGACGATCTGCCCGCCCAGCCCGTTGGCCTTGGGCAGCTCGCTCGGCTCGGCCCTCTTCTCCAGCACGATCGGGCGGGCACCGGCCAGGCTCAGCTCGCACGCGAGCATCAGCCCCACGGGTCCCGCCCCTACGATCAGCACATCTTCCATGCCTGTCAGGCTAGATTGACAAAATCTCTCCTGTCAAGCTAGCCTGACACCGTGGACGTAACAGAGCTGTCCGAGCGGATCAGGGCCAACGACCCAGCGATGGGCCTGCGGGCGGTCGGCGCCCTGCACCGGCTGGCCGAGCAGGTCGAGGCCGTGTCCGTGGCGCTGGCCAGGGAGCAGGGCTGGACCTGGGAGCAGATCGGCGACGCGCTCGGCATGTCGCGGCAGTCGGTTCACGCCAAATACGGGAAGTGAGGGGCTGACCATGTTCGGCAAACAGAAGAGCGCGGTGACGGTGATCGTCAAGGGCGGGTTCGAGGAGGCCAGGCTGCGCGGCGACCGGCGGCTGGGCACGGAGCACCTGCTGCTCGGCCTCCTCCACCACGAGGAGTCCGCCCGGACGATCGGCGTGGACCTGGCCGCCGCCCGGGCGGCGCTGGACGAGCTCGACCGGGCGGCGCTGCGCATGCTGGGCGTGGAGGTCGGCGACCTTCCCGCCACGCCGCGCAAACATCCGCCGGTGCCCGCCACCGCGCTCACCTCCAGCGCTCGTGCGGTGCTCAACCAGGCCATCAGGGCCACGACCGTCAAGACCAGGGAGGCGCAGGTGCCACGACACCTGGCGCTCAACCTGCTGGCGCAGAAGCGTCCCGACCCGGTCGCCCAACTCATCGACCAACTCGGCCTCGACCGCGCCGCCCTGCACGGACGCCTCGCGTAAGGCCGCCCCCGGCACGGACGCCTCGCGTGAGGCTGCCGCCCAGCACGGACGCCTCGCGTGAGGCTGCACCCCGCGTGACCGAAATTTGGTTGTACGTCCGGGCGGGCCACTGAGATCGTCGAGGGATGCGGCACACGTACGACGATCTGGTCCAGGAAGCCGACTCCGTATCCGTGGCAGGCTGGGACTTCTCCTGGCTCGACGGCCGCGCGACCGAGGAGCGCCCCTCATGGGGTTACGCCCGACTGCTGGCCCGGCGCATGGCGAAGGCGCGGGCCGCGCTCGACATCCAGACCGGCGGGGGCGAGATCCTGGCCGGCGTACCCACCCTGCCGCCGGTGACCGTGGCCACCGAGTCGTGGCCGCCCAACCTGAAGCTGGCCGCCTCCCGGCTGCGTCCGCGCGGGGCCTGGGTGGTGGCCGACGACGAGTCGCCGCGCCTGCCCTTCATCGGCGGGGTCTTCGACCTGGTGACCAGCCGCCATCCGGTGGAGACGTGGTGGTCGGAGATCGCCCGTGTGCTCCGTCCCGGTGGCTGCTATTTCTCCCAGCAGGTCGGGCCGTGGAGCGTGTTCGAGCTGGTTGACTTCTTCCTCGGGCCCAGCGACGGCTCGGGCCGCGACCCCGCCAAGGCCAGGGCGGCGGCCGAGTCCGCCGGGCTGGAGGTCGTGGACCTGCGCTCCGAGCGGTTGCGCATGGAGTTCCGCGACGTCGGAGCGGTGATCTACTTCCTGCGGAAGGTGATCTGGATCGTGCCCGGGTTCTCGGTCGCACGCTACGAAGAGAAACTGCGCGAGATGCACTCTCTGATCGAGGCAGAAGGTCCGTTCGTGGCCCATTCATCAAGGTTTCTCATCGAAGCGAGGCGACCCAGTGGCCAGATTGCATGACCTTGTAGTCGACTGCCGGCATCCGGCGTCCCTGGCCCGGTTCTGGGCGGAGGCGCTCGATGGTTACGCCGTCGCGCCGTACGACGAGGAGGAGCTCGCCCGGCTGCGCGGGGAGGGCGTCCTTTCCCCCGAGGACGATCCGACGGTGCTGGTGGAGGGTGGGTCGCCGCGCTTGTGGTTCCAGCGGGTGCCGGAACGCAAGATCGTCAAGAATCGGCTCCACCTCGACCTCCGCGCCGACGACCAGGACATGGAGATCGACCGGCTGATCGCTCTCGGCGCCAAACTCCTGGCCACCCACGACGACTGGGTCGTGCTGTCCGACCCGGAGGGCAACGAATTCTGTCTGGCCTAACCCCAGGAGGTGTCCCGCCGTACTTCGGTGGCGGGTCCCTGCGAGAAGGCAGCGGCGTGGTCGGTGGCCCACTGGGCGAAGGTGCGGGCCGGGTGGCCCGTGATGTCTGAGACGGTTGTGGTGACGACCGGGGGCGGGCTGTCGAGCATGTGGGCGTAGCCGTCCAGGAGCGGGTCCACGAAGGAGTCCGGGAAGGTGTCGTCGGCCAGCAGGCGGCGGCGTTCCGCCTCGCGGGAGAGCTCCTGCCAGCGCAACGGCCGCCCGATCGCCTCCCCGAGGATGCGTACCTGCTCGACCTGGGTCAGCACCTGCGGCCCCGTCAGCGTGTAGCGCATGCCGTCGTGACCGTCCGAGGTGAGTGCGCGCACGGCGACGGCGGCGAGGTCGCGTTCGTGGAGCATGGCCATCGGGACCGCGCCGAAGGCGCCGTGGACGACGTTCCCGGCGCGAATTCGGTCGGCCCACCAGAGGGCGTTGGCGGCGAAGGTGCTGGGCCAGAGCATGGTCCAGGACAGCCCTGACTGCTCGACCCACTGTTCGACCTCGTTGTGCGACAGGCCCACGGCGGAGTCGGGCTGGTCGCGTACCGCTCCTGAGGAGAGCAGGACGACGCGGCGGGCATGCCGGGCGATGGCGGCGACGACGGCGGGCGCGGCGTCGGCGGTGTGGAACGGCCAGATGAGGAACACCGACTCCACACCCTCCAGGCACTGGCCGATGGATTCGAGGTCGCCCTTGACGACCTGCGCGGCTTCCGGGAGGCCGGCGGTGGCGGGGTTTCTGGTCAGGGCGCGTACGGGGTGGCCCACCTCGGTGAGCTGGTGGACGACCTGGCGGCCGACGTTTCCGGTGGCGCCTGTCACGAGAATCATGTGGTCAAGGGTCGGTCAGCCGCACGATGAAGCCCAATATTTCGTGGCATCTCGGAGGATTTCCTCCATTCGCCTAATCTGGCGAGATGGAATCCGCCACGCTCGATGCCACAGATCGGGGACTGGTTCACGCGTTGCAGATCGACGGCCGGGCGCCCTTCGCCAGGATCGCCGGCGTGCTGGGCGTCTCCGAGCAGACCGTGGCCCGCCGTTACCGCAGGCTGACGGCGGCCGGTGTGATCAGGGTGGTGGGCGGGCTCGACGGCTCGCTCCTCGGGTACGAGCCGTGGACCATCCGCGTACGCTGCACTCCCGACGCCGGCACGACCATCGCCGAGGCTCTGGCACGACGGCCCGACACGTACTGGGTGCACGTGTTGTCCGGCGGCACCGAGATCTCCTGCTTCACCCAGTCCCCCGACGCGGTCCTGCTGGAGCGGCTGCCCAGGACGAGCCGCGTCCTGGGCATGACCGCGCACTCGCTCCTGCGCGGCTTCGCCCTCCCGGACGGCTGGCAGGGGCTGGCCGCGCTGACGCCCGAGCAGGCAGACCTGCTGTGCCCGCCGCCGGTCCGAGGGGACGGGATCGTCCTGCAGGAGGAGGACCACCGTCTCATCGAGGTGCTGGCGGGAGACGGCCGGGCGGGGTATTCAGAGCTGGCCAGGGCCACGGGCTGGTCGGAGGCCACGGTCAAGCGCCGGCTCGGGCTGCTGAGAACGTCGGGCGCGCTGATCGTCCAGCTCGACCACTCCCCCAGGCTGCTCGGGTACCGCGCCGAGGCCCGGCTGTGGATGTCCGTCCGCCCCTCGGGGCTGCTCCACGTGGCCGAGACGCTGGCCGGGCACAAGGAGATCGCCTTCGCCGCCGTCACCACCGGCCCCACGAACCTGCTCGCCGCCGCCGTCTGCCGCGACAACAACGACCTGTACCGCTACCTCACCGAGCGGGTGAGCACCCTGGACGCGGTGCAGACGCTGGAGACGGCCCCCGTCCTGCGGACGATGAAACGCACCGGGGCGCTACCCCCGCTGACGTACGGCCGGCCCGCCTGAGCACTCCCCCGGGTGCAGCGCGAACAGAGCCCGGCGTGCGATTCGCCGCGCCCTCCTCCGGCGGACCCTTGAGGTACCACGTCAAAGGAGGAGACATGAACACGATCGCTCTCTGGGCACCGCACTGGGGCGCCGGCGCCGGTTTTTCGCCGATCTTCCCGATCGTCTGGGGCCTGCTCTGGGTCGCGCTCATCGCGGCGGCCGTCACAGGCTGGCGGCGGGGCTGGTGGGGACCGCGCCGCGGGCACACCCCGTCTCCCGCCGCGGCCGCCTCACCCACGGCGTCGGCCGAGCAGATCCTGGCCGAACGCTACGCTCGCGGCGAGATGACCGACGACGAGTACTTCGAAAAGGTCTCCGTTCTCAGGGGCGGTTCCGCATAAACGTTACTAAGGGTGCAACAACTGTCACTGGCCGCATCCATGGAACCGGCGCTACGTTCGTATAGGGCTTCGTGAAAAGGGGGCGAATATGTTGCTCCCGGCGGAGTTCGCCAGCCTGTTTCCGGCGGAGTCCGCCAGCCTGCTCGCCGGTGGAGTCGCCGCCGGGCTCGTCGCCGGGACCGCCACGTGCACGGCGGTGCAGGGCGGGCTGCTCATGGGGCTGGCCGACGGCCGCCATGGGCGCGATCCGGCGCTGGTGGGCTGGTTCCTGGTGGGGCGGCTGGCCTCGTACACCGTCGTGGGGGCGCTGCTCGGGCTGCTCGGCTCGGCCGTCAGCCTGCCGCCCCAGGCGCGGGCGGTGCTGCTCGTCGCGGCGGGCCTCATGGTCGTGGTTTTCGCGGTCAGGCTCATGCGGCGGAGGCCCGCCGGCTGCGCGAAGGCGCAGCCCGCGGCTCCGCGAAGGTACAAGGCGCCCCTGCTGGGCGCGGCCACCATCCTGGTGCCCTGCGGCGTGACGCTCGGCATGGAGATGATCGCGATCTCCAGCGGCTCGCCGGTGGCGGGGGCGGCGGTCATGGCGGGGTTCGTGGCCGGGACCGCGCCGGCGTTCGCACTGCTCGGGTACGTGTTGCGGCGCGTCTCCCGAACCGGACTCGCTCGGCTGGCCGGGGTCGTGGCCATCGCGGCCGGTCTCTGGACGGTCGGAGCCGGGGTCAATCTGGGGGGCTGGATCCACGTCCCCGAAGCCCCCGCCGCGTCAGGCCCGGGGGAACGGTCGGTGACCGTGTGGGCGACACGCGAGGGATACCGGCCTGCCATGGTGACGGCGCGGGCGGGCGTACCCGTCGAGGTGATCTTCAAGCTGGTGGATCAGGGCTGCACCGGCACCGTCTCGATCGGCGGGCGGGACGTCGCGCTGCCCGCCACCGTACGGCTGCCGCCGCAGCGGCCCGGCTCGCTGCGCTACGTCTGCGGAATGGGCATGTACACGGGCCTCATCAACTTCGTCTGAGGCCTTGTCGGCGATTACGGTTCGCGATCGGGCGATCACGTGCCAGTCTGTCGCCATGGCTTGGCAAGGAGAGCTGACAGCACCGGCCGTACCGGCACCGCGCGTGGGAGACGAGCCCGAGTTGATGGCCGCCGCGCGGGCGGGCGACGCGCACGCCGCGCACCGGCTCGGCAAGCTCTACGCCCAGCACGGCGACCGTGTGGCGGCCAGGCACTGGTGGGAGCGGGCGGCCTCGGGCGGCAACGTCGACAGTGCGTACAACCTCGGCATCTGGCATGAGAAGCACGGAAGCCTGGAGGAGGCCGTCACCTGGTACGAGGCCGCCGCGAGCACCGGCGACGCCGAGGCCGCGACGAACCTGGCCACCCTGCTGCTGGAGCAGCGCGGCGACGCCGGGGCGGCGAGGGTCTGGTTCGAGTGCGCGGCCACGGCCGGGTCCAGGACGGCCGCCCGCAGGCTGGCGCTGATGTGCGAGGACGCGGGCGAGCTGGGCGCGGCACGCGAGTGGCACCGCAGGGCGGCCGGCGACGGCGACGCGGCCTCCGCCCACGACCTGGGCTTCCTGGCGTACTGCGCGGGCGAGGAGGTGGAGACCGTGCGCTGGTGGGAGTGCGCGGCCAGGGGCGGCCACGCCGAGTCCGCCTACTGTCTGGGCCTCTACCTGCACGCCAGCCGCGACCCCGAGGGCGCCGAGGCCTACTACCGGCTGGCCGCCAAGAGCGAGCATCCAGGCGCGGCCTCGCGGCTCGGCGGGGTGGCGTTGTCCAGAGGCGACCTGCGCACCGCGCGGGCCTGGTTCGAGCAGGCCGCGAACGCCGGGCGGGCGGAGGACCAGCGCATGGCCGGGTTCGTCTGCGTGGAGCTGGGCGACACGGCGTCGGCCAGCCACTGGTTCGGCCGGGCGGCGGCCGGCGGGGACGCCGAGGCGGCCTACGACTACGGCCTGCTGCTGATCGCCGAGTTCGGGGATCTGGCGGGCGGGCAGCACTGGTTCCGGCAGGCGGCGCGGGCCGGGCATCACGGGGCCGCGGTCGAGCTGGGCGGGCTGCTGTCGGTGGCCGGCGAGCACGGGGAGGCGCAGGAGTGGTTGTCCGATCCGCCGCCCGCCGCCTGGGGCCGTCCCGCCGAGCCTGAGCTGACCGCCAGGGCGGAGCTGGCCGCGGCCGCCACGGCACGGGCCGGCGGCGCGCCGCTGGCCGTGGCCGAGCTGGCCGAGGTGCTGGGCACATGGGACCTGGTGACCAGGCCGCTGCACGACCACTCCGACGTGCTGGCGTGGCTGGCGGAGCGGAGCGGGGTGCACACGAGCGCGGTCGAGCACCTGGCGTCCGTACGCGGCACGCTGGTACGCCCGGGGAGCGCGCCGTGGCCGAGCCCGGGCGAGCTCCAGCACGTCCTGACCACGGCCCGCGACCTGCGGCGCCGGCTAGGTGTGCGCTAGCCCTGGCCGAGGTGGAACAGGTTGCCGTCGTCGTCCTTGAAGACGGCCGACCACCCCCACGGCTGCTCCGACGGCTCCTGGGTGAACTCCACGCCGCGCGCCGCCAGCTCCCGGTGGACCTTGACGATGTCGTCGGCCTGGAACATCACGTAGTTGGGCATGTCCTTGGCCGGCGTGGGCCCGGCGGGGTCGGCCTTGTTGAGGACCAGGCGGGTGCCGCCGCCGGACGGCTGGACCTCGACCCAGCGGTCCTCCCCGTACGGCAGGTCGGTGGTGACCTCGAAGCCCAGCTTGCCGGTCCAGAAGTCGACCGCCCGCTGCTGGTCCTCGACGTAGATGTTGACCTGGCTGATGCTGAGCGCCATCGCTCCCCCTTTAGGTTGTATCCATGATGGATATAACCATTGTGGTGCTATCGTGTCAATCATGCTCACGGCGGCCGGATTCCACGTGCTCCTGGCGCTGGCCGGCGGCTCAGGCCACGGTTACGCGGTGATGCGCTCCGTGGAGGAGGTCAGCGACGGCGCGGTCAGGCTGGGTCCCGGCACGCTCTACCGGACGATCAGCCGCCTGGTGGCCGACGGGCTGGTCGAGGAGTCCGACGAAGGAGACCCGGCCGCGCCGCACGACGCCAGACGGCGCTACTACAAGCTGACGCCGCAGGGCGAGCGCGCGGCGCGCAACGAGGCCGCGCTGCTGGCGCGCATGGTGACGGCGGCAAGAGAGGCAGGGCTGATCACGTGAGCTCACTGCGACCGCAGGGCCTGTGCCCGCATCTGTTCGTACGGGGCGCCGCGCGAGCCGTCGCGGCCGGGGCCGAGGTGGAGATGCCGGTGCGGGAGATGTTCTGGGGCGAGCGGTACGGCGTGCTGCGCGACCCGTTCGGGCACCGCTGGGCGGTCACGACGGCCAGGGAGCAGCTCACCCCTGACGAGATCGTAGAGGGCACGGAGGCGCGGCCGTACCCTCCCTCTCCCTCTTAGACGAACTCGGCGACCGGCGTGTACGTCAGGCCGAGCGCCTGCGCCACCGGCTCGTTCGTGAGCCGCCCGTCATGCGTGTTGAGCCCGCCCGCGAGGCCGGCGTCGGCCTTCATGGCCTCGCGCCAGCCCAGATTGGCCAGCTTGACCGCGTACGGGAGCGTCGCGTTGGTCAGGGCGTACGTGGAGGTGTTGGCCACGGAGCCCGGCATGTTCGCCACGCAGTAGAAGACCGATTCGTGCACCTTGTACGTCGGCTCCGCGTGCGTCGTCGGGCGCGAGTCCTCGAAGCAACCGCCCTGGTCGATGGCGATGTCGACGAGCACCGAGCCCGGCTTCATGCGCGCGACCAGGTCGTTGGAGACCAGCGTCGGGGCCTTGGCGCCGGGGATCAGCACCGCGCCGATCACCAGGTCGGCCCGCAGGACCTCCTGCTCGATCGCGTACGAGGTGGACACCAGCGTCTTGAGCCGGCCCTGGTAGATGGCGTCGATGAAGCGCAGCCGGTCGACGTTGGTGTCGAGGACGGTGACCTCGGCGCCCATGCCGACAGCGATCTGCGCGGCGTTCAGCCCGGAGACGCCGCCGCCGATCACGACCACCTTCGCCGGCGCCACGCCCGGCACGCCGCCAGGCAGCACGCCCCTGCCGCCGTTGAAGCGCATCAGATTGTACGCGCCCACCTGCGGCGCCAGCCGGCCCGCGACCTCCGACATCGGCGCGAGCAGCGGCAACGAGTGGCCGACCTGCACGGTCTCGTACGCGATGCCCGTCGTCCCGGCCGCGAGCAGCGCGTCCGTGCAGGAGCGGGAGGCGGCCAGGTGCAGGTAGGTGAACAGCACCTGCCCCTCGCGCAGCCGGTGGTACTCCTCGGCGATGGGTTCCTTCACCTTGAGCACCAGGTCGGCGCCGGCCCAGACGGCGTCGGCGCCGTCGAGGATCTTCGCGCCGGCCGCCAGGTACTCCTCGTCCGTGATCTGCGACCCCAGGCCCGCGCCTCTTTGCACGGTGACGTCGTGCCCGTTGCGCACCAGCTCGTGCACGCCTGCCGGGGTCGCGGCGACGCGATACTCGTGGTTCTTGACCTCGGCTGGAACGCTGATCTTCATTGCGGTGGATCCTTTCGGGAACCGGCACGCCGTCGTACCGGATTGAGGGGTGTCACAGACGGGCCCACGCTTCGGTGAGCACGCCACGGAGAATCTGCCCGATCTCGTTGAACTCCTTCTCGCCCGCGACCAGCGGCGGGGCGAGCTGGATGACGGGGTCGCCGCGGTCGTCGGCGCGGCAGTAGAGGCCCGCGTCGAACAGCGCCTTCGACAGGAAGCCGCGCAGCAGCCGCTCGGACTCGTCCTCGTCGAACGTCTCCTTGGTGGCCTTGTCCTTGACCAGCTCGATGCCCCAGAAGTAGCCGGAGCCGCGCACGTCGCCGACGATCGGCAGGTCGCGCAGGTCGTCGAGGGTCTGACGGAACAGCGGCTCGTTCCTGGTGACGTTGCCGAGCAGGTCCTCGCGCTCGAAGATGTCGAGGTTGGCCAGCGCCACGGCCGCGGAGACCGGGTGCCCGCCGAAGGTGTAGCCGTGGGCGAACATCGTGTCGCCGCTCTTGAACGGCTCGAACAGCCGCTCGTGCGCGATCATGGCGCCGATCGGGGAGTAGCCGCTGGTCATGCCCTTGGCGCAGGTGATGATGTCCGGCACGTAGTCGAACTTCTGGCCGCCGAACATGGTGCCCAGGCGGCCGAAGGCGCAGATGACCTCGTCGGAGACGAGCAGGACGTCGTACTCGTCGCAGATCTCGCGCAGGCGCTGGAAGTAGCCGGGAGGCGGCGGAAAGCAACCGCCGGCGTTCTGCACGGGCTCGGCGAAGACGGCGGCCACGGTGTCGGGGCCCTCCATCTCGATGGCGCGGGCCACCCGCTCGGCCGCCCAGAAGCCGTACTCCTCGGGCGACATGCCCTTGACGCCGCTGATCTCGTCGGCGCGGTAGTGGTTGGTGTTCGGGACGCGCACCGAGCCCGGCACCAGCGGCTCGAACATCTGCTTGAACGCCGGGATGCCGGTGATCGACAGCGCGCCCTGCGGGGTGCCGTGGTAGGCGATCTGGCGGCTGATGACCTTGTGCTTGAGCGGCTTGCCGACGAGCTTGTAGTACTGCTTGGCCAGCTTCCAGGCGCTCTCCACCGCCTCGCCGCCGCCGGTGGTGAAGAAGACGCGGTTCAGCTCGCCCGGTGTGTGGGAGGCCAAGCGCTGGGCCAGCTCGGCGGCCTTGGGGTGGGCGTAGGACCACAGCGGGAAGAACGCCAGCTCCTGCGCCTGCTTGGCGGCGGCCTCGGCCAGCTCCTGGCGTCCGTGGCCCACCTGGACCACGAACAGCCCGGCCAGGCCGTCGAGGTAGCGCTTGCCGTGGATGTCGTAGATGTAGGATCCCTCACCGCGCACGATGGTCGGGATCTCTGACTGCTCGTAGGCGCTGTGCCTCGTGAAGTGCAACCACAGGTTGTCCTGCGCGGCCTTCAGGACGTCGTGTTCCGGCTGCGTCATGGTTATCTTCCCTCGTGTCTGAACTTCCCACAGTCTGCAATGCTCACCGCCGGTTTGCCAAGCGAATCGGTGGCAGCACTATGGAAGAAAATCGAGATCCGCAGAACCGCCATGTAACGGCAACGAAATCCGCAGGTGCCTTGGCGGGCGGGTCGGGGCCGTTTCCGCAGCGTGGGCGGGTTGTGATCCAATGAGACGAACTGTCTTCTTCCAGGCAGTGAACTGTTGAGAACAACCCCCGGGGGACCGTCCGTGACTCCTGAACAGATCGAGAACGCCGTCTCCGCCGCGATGCCGCAGGCCGTCGAGGAGCTGAAACGGCTGGCCGCCATACCTTCCGTGGCCTTCCCCGGGCACCCGCAGGAGCCCGTGTTCGCCGCCGCCGCCATGACGGAGGAACTGCTGCGCTCCACCGGCCTGCCGCGCGTGCAGCAGGTGCCCGTGGACGGCAGCTTCCCCGCCGTCTTCGGCGAGGCGCCCGCGCCGCCCGGCATGCCCACCGTGCTGCTGTACGCGCACTACGACGTGCAGCCCGCCGGCGACCCGGCCTCGTGGCGGACCCCGCCGTTCGAGCCGACCCTGATCGACGGCCGCCTGTACGGGCGGGGCACCGCGGACGACAAATCCGGCGTCATCTCCCACGTCACCGCTCTGCGCACCTTCCAGGGCCAGTTCCCCGTGGGCCTCAAGGTCATCATCGAGGGCCAGGAGGAATACGCGGGCGACCGGCTGGAGGCGTTCGTCGAGCGCAACCCCGAACTGCTGCGCGCCGACACCATCGTCGTGGCCGACTGCGGCAACCCGCGCCTGGGCGACCCCGCGGTGACCACGTCGCTGCGCGGCATGGCCGCCTTCACCATCGAGGTCCGCACACTGCGGGAGCCCGTACACAGCGGCTCGTTCGGCGGCGCCGCCCCCGACGCGCTGGCGGCGCTCATGCGCATGATCACCTCACTGCACGACGACAACGGGGACATCCGCGTGCCTGGGCTGCCCCGTGGGTCGTTCCTCGGGCAGGGGCCGTCGGAGGAGGAGTTCAGGAGGACGGCCGGGGTGGCCGACGGGGTGTCGCTGGTGGGGTCGGGGTTGCTGGCCGACCGGCTGTGGTCCTCCTACGCGATCACGGTCACCGGTCTCGACGTGCCCACGGTCTCCGGGGCGGTCAACGCCGTTCAGCCGGCGGTCCGGGCTCGGGTGACGGTTCGCGTACCCCCGGCAGGGGACCCGAAGACGACGGTCAACGCGATCGTGGAGTTCTTGCGGCAGGTGGCGCCGTGGGGCGTGCAGGTGTCGTTCGGGGACTTCACGGTGGGGTCCGGCTTCCAGGCGGACGCGGGCGGAAAGGGCCGGGCGGCGCTCAACCGTGCCATGGAACGCGCCTTCGGCCGCCGGCCTCGGGACGTGGGGGCCGGCGGGTCGATCCCGTTGGTGAGCACGTTGCTGAAGCAGTTCCCCGCCGCCGAGATCCTGCTGTTCGGGGCGGAGGATGAGGATGCGGCCATCCATGCGCCCAATGAGCGGGTGGACCTGGAAGAGCTGCGGAAAGTGGCTACCACGGAGGCCCTGTTCCTGCACGAACTGAGCCTGCCTTCGGCGCTGGGGGTGTAGGTCTCTCTCAGCAGGGTCGCAGGGCCGGTAGCCGGCCGGCGAAGAAGGCGGTGGGGGTGACGCCCATCAGCGTGCGGAACTCGGATGTCATGTGGGACTGGTCGTAATAGCCGGCCGAGATCGAGAGTTGGGCCCATCGGCGGCCGCCTGCGGCTTGGGCCAGCACCTCTCGGACGCGGCCGATGCGCTGGAAACGTTTGGGTGGCAGGCCGATGCCGTCGGCGAACAGGTCGCGCAGGTGGCGCTCGCTGACGGCCAGTCGCCTGGCGATGGCCGGTACGGGCTCGCGCCGGTGGTCTGGGCGTTCCTCCAGGGCTTCGGCGGCGGCCCGTACCAGTTCGCCCCGTGCCAGATCCGCCCCGGACTGGGTGGCGATCCGGGTGAGCAGCGCGGCCTCTATGTGCTTGATGACGAGATCCGGATCGCCACCGGCCTCCGCGAGAGTGGCGGTCAGCTCGTTCGATGAGGCGCCCCACAGTTCGTCCAGCGAGATCACCCGGTCTACCAGCTCGTTCACCGGGACTCCGAGCAGAGAGCGGGCGGCGCCGGGGTGGAGGCGGATTCTGAGGCAGAGGGGGAAGTCCTTGCCCACGTAGTAGGAGGCGTGGGTGCGGGGGCCGATCACTCGCAGGTCGGCGCGGTCGGCTGAGGTCGTGCGGAAGATCAGTGAGGTGTCGGCGTCTGGGACGTGTACGAGGGGGTGCCGGTCTCCGGGCCCGTCCGCCGTCGTCGTCGACGAGAGGACGGTCACGCCTCTGACCAGTCGCCGCAACCTGTCCGGGACGACCATGGGGACCTCGGTGCTCATTGCCCCACGGTACCGAGGCCACAGCGGCGGGCGGACCTCATGACGCCCGGGCATGCGGCGGTGGGCGAGCCCTCGCAAGGGAGCCTGAGCGGTCTCGCAAGGAGCCTGAGCGGTGGGCGGGTGTGCCGGAAATTCCTATAAGTGCTGGTGGGCGCGCTGGCAGCCTCGTAGGCATGATTCTTGTTACAGGTGCCACGGGCACTGTCGGCAGTGAGGTCGTCCGGTTGCTGGCGGCTCGGGGCGAGCGGGTACGGGCGATGACGAGGGAGCCCTCGAAGGTCGAGGCGCTGCCGGGGGTCGAGGCCGTACGGGGGGACTTCGGCGATCACGAGTCCCTGGCGGAGGTGGCGCGGGGGGCCGAGAGGCTTTTCCTGCTCACCGCCCCCGGCCCATGGGTGGTCCAGCACGACGAGGCGATGCTGAAGGCCGCGCGGGCGGCGGGAGTGCGGAAGGTGGTCAAGGTCTCCGCCATCGGTACGGGCGAGGACAAGGCCGGGGACTGGCATCTGCCGGGAGAGCGGGCGCTGCGGGAGGGCGAGATGGCCTGGACGGTGCTGCGCCCGTCCAGCTTCGCCTCCAACTCGCTGAGCTGGGCGCCCCAGGTTCGGGCGGGAGAGCCGATCCCCAACATGTTCGGCAAGGGTACGCAGGGCGTCATCGATCCTCGTGACGTCGCCGAGGTCGCGGTGCGGGTGTTGACGTCAGACGGTCACGAAGGGAGCGCGCTCACCCTGACCGGGCCAGAACTGGTCGGCACTCGCGACATGGCCGAGGTGCTGGGCAAGGAGCTCGGGCGTACCGTCGAGACGGTTGACGTGCCGTTGGCGGTCTACCGCGAGCAGTTGACCGCGGCGGGGCTCGACCCCGGCTTCGTCGAGATCGCGGTCGGTGGCGCCAAACTGGTCACGGAGGGCGGCAACGCGCGGCTCACCGGGGCGGTGGAGCAGGTGCTGGGGCGTCCGCCCCGTACGTTCGCCACCTGGGCACACGACCACCGCGCCGCCTTCGCCGCAGGCTGATCAGCCACCCCAGGAGACGAGGGACAGCAGGCGTTCGGCCTGTGCCTGGTCCGTGGCGGCCAGGGTGATGCCTCTGACGAGCGTGAGCAGGTCGCGTACGTCCAGGTCGGCGCGTACGGCACCGGCTCGCTTGGCCTCATCCAGCAGCCCCGAGGCGGTGTCGAGCATGGAGCGGTGCCACTCGGCGTGCAGAGCGGTCTGGTCGGTGGCGGCCAGGGCCAGGTCGCGTTTGGTGGTGATGTGGTCCATGAACAGGCGGAGCCACTCGTGCAGGGCCTCCTGGGGCGACTCGGACTGCCGTAGTTCCTCGGCGCGCGTGCAGAGGTGGGCCACCTCGTCGGCGTAGACGGCGGCCAGCAGGTCGGAGCGGGTCGGGAAATGTCGGTACATGGTGGCGTTTCCGACCCCGGCGCTACGGGCTACGTCGTCCAGCGGGGCGTCGGTGCCGCGTTCGGCGAACACCCGCGCGGCGGCGGCCAGCAACAGGTCGCGGTTGCGCTGTGCGTCCGCCCGCAGCGGGCGAGGCGATGTCATCGTGCTCCTTGCCAAGTGGGGAACTCCCCGGTTAGTGTAGCCGGGGAATGGAAATGGGGAGTTCCCCACTTAGTGGCAGGAGTGGCGATGGACGCAGGCGAAGTGCACAGGCGCGTGCTCGAGCTCTACCCCGAGGTGCTCGCGAACGGGGTGACGGACGAGGCGCTCGCCCTCATCGACCCCGACGTGATCGACCACCGGGGCGGCAAGGACGGCGATCACCACGGGCTGGAGGCGTGGCGGGCGAAGTGGGAGCGGATGGCGTCCGGCGACACGGGCTTCCACGACGTGTCGGTCACCGTCGAGCAGAACGTGACGAACGGCGACCGGTCGGCCAACGTCTACCTCAGCCGGGGCACCCACACGGCCTCAGGCCGCCGGTACGAGGTGCGCGGCCTGGACATGATCCGTGTGCGGGACGGCAGGATCGTCGAGCACTGGGCCGTCCGGGATCAGGATGCCGTGCGGCACCAGCTCGGTCTCGATCAGTAGCGGTGCACGAGCCGCAGGCCTGTCTCCACCAGCGCCCAGCCCAGGCGCACCTCCCACGACCGACGAGGGCCCCTGGGGTGGGCGAGGCGGTGACGGTCGGCGTCGGCTCTCAGCTCGCGGGCCCTCGCCCGCTCGACATACAGGAATAAGTCCGGATACATCGGGTTCACTCCTCCTCCGGTTCCGACACGGAACGGTTCTCGCAAACGACGGCTCGGGTAGGTGACGGTTCAGGTGCGGAACGGGAAGCCGTACGTGTGCACGGCGACGTTCTCCCGGCCCTCCACGTCGCCCGCCTCCCGCGCCGCCTCCCCGCGCTGCCGCCACCGCATGATCACGGCGCGGAGCTCGTCGTCCATCTCCCGCAACTCCGCGGAGGTGAGCGGCATCAGGCTCTCCGAGGTGAAGGCCGCGCCACGCCACTCCTCGCCCCAGGCCGACTTCTCGTCGAGCCAGCTCTCGAACATCTCGGCGCGCTGGCGAGCGTGCGCACGGGTGATCGCGGCGTGGACGGCGGCGCGCTCCGGAGCGTCGTCGAAGTCCTCGTCCCTGGTGGTGATACGAGTGACGGCCGGTCGCCACCAGCGCTCCCTGCCGTCCTCGCTGTGCCCCTCGGCCTCCTCGATGATGCCGTGCGTGGCCAGCTTGCGCAGGTGGTAGCTGACCAGCGACACGGCCTCGTCCACCTGGTCGGCGAGCTGCGAGGCCGTGGCCGTGCCGGCGACGCGCAGGGCTCGGTAGAGCCTGATGCGCAGCGGGTGACCCAGGGCCTTGAGCGTGTCGAGGTCGGTGATGCGGCGGGTCTTCTCGGGAGGCGCCATGACACCACCGTAGATGGAAAAGAAAAATTGCGCAAATAAAATTGCGCATCTACGTCAGAAGCGCCACCGGGTCTGCGCGTAGTCGCCCTTGCGGAAGCCGAGCACCTTGGCCGGCCGCACCGCGAAGACCAGGGCCTCCCCGCCGGCGGTGTTGACGAACACGCCGTCGCCGAGGTCGAAGTGCCACTCGCCGGTGTACTTGGCCTCCCAGGCGTCGGCCAGCCGCTTGAGCGTGCCGGGATCCGTGACGCGCTCCGCCACCCCCTCCACCACCAGGTCGAGGCCCTCGTGCAGGGAGCTGGCCCCGGTGGTGAGCGCGCAGTTGGGGTTGGACTCCAGGTTCCTGGCCTTCTGCTCCTCGGCTCCCGTGCAGAAGTGCAGCGCGTCGTCCTGCCAGACGGCCAGCAGTGTGGTGACGTGCGGGCGGCCGTCGGCGCGTACGGTGGTCAGCCAGTACGTCTCCGCGCGTTCGAGCTGCTCCCGGGCCTCCGGCCAGGGCGTGGGGGCGGCGCCACCCGCGCTGAAACGGGCGTCGAGGCGGGTGGTGGGTTCCATGGTCGTTCCCTTCGTAACGGCGGTCGTCCTAGGACAGACCTGCCCGCACGTGAGAACTCATCGTCATCGCACCGGAAGGTCGTAGACGCGGCGGACGCTGCTGCCGAGCCTGGCCACGTTCGCGCCGTACACGTGCAGGGACACCCCGATCTCCGCGCTCGTGTTGCGCACCTTGTGGATGTCCCCGGGCGGCGCGAACCCGCTGACCTCCCCCGGCCGGTTGTCGGCGTGCCCGATCTCCACCAGGTGGTCGCCCATGTCGCGGTAGAGGGTCTCGTGCTCGATGCCACTGAGGATGCCGAACGTGCACCACGACACGTGGTCGTGGATCACCGTGTCCTGGCCGGGCCGCCAGACGACGGCGCAGATCGAGAAGTCCTCCTCGGCGTGCAGCAGGTGGTTGACGTACCCGCCGGGCGAGCCCGCGAGCTCGTGCGGCGTGAGGAGGTCGAGGCCGGGGAGGTGGTCGCGGAGCAGGTCGGCTACGGCGAACGCGCTTTCGCGGCGGCCGAGCCGGCGGGCGGTGATCCGCGACACGCCCGTCACGAGGGTGTCGAGTCCTGGCCTGACGACTGTGGTGGCGGCCATGTTCATGGTGATCCCCTCGGAAAATCAGCGAACTGCCTTCCCTCTCTACGGTCCTGCATTTCAATCGATAGGTCCAACAGAAGTTATCTGGAGGATCAATAGATATGATTGATGAATGCTCGACGTCGTACGTCTGCGCGTCCTCGTCGCGGTGGCCCGCAAGGGCTCGCTCACCGCGGCGGCCAAGGAGCTGCACTACTCCCAGCCCTCGGTCAGCCACCACCTGGCCCGGCTGGAGGCGGAGACCGGGGCCAAGCTCGTCCAGCGCGCCGGGCGCGGCATCCGGCTCACCGAGGCGGGCCGGCTGCTGGCCGAGCGGGCCGCGGAGATCATCGGGCGGCTCGACGCCACCGCCGACGAGCTGGCCGCGCACGTGGGGCTGCGTTCGGGGCGGGTGCGGCTGGCCGCCTTCCCGTCGGCGCTGGGGACGTTCATCCCGGCGGCGGCCAGGCTGCTGGCCGGCGCGCATCCCGATCTGCGCCTGCAGCTCACCGAGACCGAGCCGCCTGAGGCGCTGCGGCTGCTGCGGGCCGGGCGGGTGGACGTGGCGGTGATGTTCCGCTACGACGACACGGCCCCGGAGGACAGCGGCATCCACATGATCCACCTCCTCGACGACCCCAGCTTCCTGCTGTCCAACGGGCCACCCGGCGAGCTGGCCGAGCACGCCGAGTCGGCCTGGATCGCCGGGTGCGACCGGTGCCGCAGCCACCTGCTGGAGGTGTGCGAGAAGGCCGGGTTCGAGCCGCGGATCTCGTTCACCAGCGACGACATCGTGGCCGTGCAGGCGCTGGTCGCGGCCGGGCTGGGGCTGACCCTGCTGCCCGGGCTCGCGCTCACCGCCCATCGGCATCCGGAGGTGGAGGCCAGGGAGGTGCCGGGTTCCGTCAGGCATGTGTACGCCGCCGTCTACGGCGAAGCCCCCTACCCACCGGCCACGGAGGCGCTGTTGCGGGCCCTCCGGGAAAGCCTTTGACGCCACCGGCGTTCACCGTGGTCTGGGAGGGGTTCGTGGTGAACGTGCTCAACCCCAAGACCGCCATCGGTACGCGCGCGGCGGCCGCTGGACGTGAGCAGCGGGGTCGTGTACCTGGGGCTGGCGGCGTGGCTCACGACCTAGAAGGCCTGACAAGCCAGGAAATTTCCTGGCCATAGTGCGATAGTGGGGAAGAGATCAGCCGCTGATCAGGGGGACGGCACGTCGGGACGTAGCTAATAGGCGGACCCATGGACACGCCAGTGCACCGCCTCGGGCTCGAACGGGTCGTCGAGGTCTTTTCCGGTCATGACGACCTCGTCGGCGTGACCGGCTCGGGCTATGTGATCGGTGCCGATCTGGTGCTGACCTCGGGGCAGTCGGTGGAGTCCGGCGCGCCCTGCCACGTACGCGTGCCGTGGTCCTCGCGATGGGTGACGGCCGAACCGGTGTGGCGAGGACGCGGCGGCGCGGACGCCGTGCTTCTGCGTACGGCCTCGCCTGAGTGGGGCGACCTGGCCGGTGTCGAGCACACCCGCTGGGGGCGGGCCGGCACCGGGGTGAGCTGCTTGGCCAGGGGGTTCCCGCAGACCGGTCGGCAAGGTGGCGCGCGGGCGTCCGAGACGGTGTTCTGCCTGGTGGAAGCCCCCGCGAGCCCGGTTTCCAAGGCCCTGACGGTCGGCGTGCTGAGCCCTCCGGAGCTCTGGCACGGCATGTCCGGGGCCGCGCTGCTCGCCGAACCCGCCGGTCAGCTCCTCGGCGTGATGGGCACCGGGCTGGACGTCGTCCCCGTGACGGCGCTGCTGAGCGACGAACGATTCCGCGAGCTGGCGGGTGTCGCCCCCGGAAGCCTCGAAACCGTGGCGGCAGGCGACCCGCCCGTTCTCCTGCCCGACCTGCTCACCCCCGCCCGGGACAAACTCCCCCAGGACTGCCCGGACTGGACGTTGTTGACGGCCCGGCACGCGGTGGTGCCCTTTCTGGGGCGGGCGGACGAACTGGCGGACCTGCGGTCATGGGCCGCAGAACCGGCTGCCCTGTCCGTCGCGGTGGTGACCGGGCTCGGCGGGATGGGGAAGACGCGGCTGGCGGGGGAACTGTGCGGAGAGCTGGCGGAAGCGGGGTGGGACGCCGGGTTTCTACCGCTGGACGACCTGGCGTTCGGCGTGTCCTTCGAGGCGTTACGACCGACTCTGATGGTGATCGACCGTCCCGAGCCGTCCATTCCCCTCGTGGGCGAGTTGATCCGGCGACTGGCCAAGCACGGCCGCAATCCCCGGATCCGGCTCCTCCTGCTCGTCCGGGAGCCCGGCGAGGCGGAGTGGTGGCGGCGCCTGGACACGGCGGCCGGGGGCTGGCTCAGGCGGCTCAACACCACGACCGTGCAGCTCAACGCCCGCCCGCTCACGCTTACCGAGCGGAACGAGCACGCGCTGGCGGCCATGAAGGCGTTCGGGCCCAGCCGGGCCGCACTGCCCTCGCCGCCGCGTCTCGACGACCCCGAGTACGGTCTGCCGCTCCATGTCCACGTAGCCGCTCTGCTGCGCCTTTGCGATGAGGATGAGCAGGAGGGCACCGGTGGGGGGCTTCTCGGGCGGTTCGTCGCGCGTGAGTGCGACCAGTGGGCGCGGGTCTGGCCGGAGGAGCAGGAACGGCTCGGGGAGGTGACGGCACGGCAGGCCGTGGCGGTCCGCACGCTCACCGCCCCCTCCCCGGCCGAACTGCCCGGCTTGCTGACGGCCGTGCCCGGCGTCCACGGCGGCGCCATGAACGTGGCTCGCTGGCTGGGCCGGATCTTCCCCGGGTCCCCCGACTCGGCTCATGGGGATCGGCCGGACCTTCTGGCCGAGGAACTCCTGGGCGGGACCGAGGACCTGGACGCGCTGGTGCTCGCCGTACGCGACCACGAGGGCAGGACGGTCCAGCACCTCGTGAGCATGCTCGATGTCCTGCGGTCGTCGGCCGGAAGGGAGCGGGTCAGGGCGGCGCTCTGGTCGCTGGTCGTCAGCCGGATCGGGAGGCTGGTCGCGGAGGCCGTCGCGAACCCCGGCACCCGGCTCGGCGACGTGCTCAACGCCGCGCTCGGGCTGTTCCCGGCCGACCGGCAACTCGCGGAGGCGGTGGCCGCGCTGCCGCTCCAGGACGCCGGGCCGGGGCTGCGGGCGCTCAACGTGACGCTCGCCGAGCTGGCCGTACGGCATCGGCGGACGAGCGGTGGGCGGATCGCGCTGGCGAGGTCGCTGGCGTGGCAGTCGAGCGGGCTGGCGGCCGTGGGCCGGGTGGGCGAGGCGGTCGTCGCGGCGGCGGAGTCCGTGGAGGTGTACGCCGGCGCTCCCCCGTACGAGGAGGCGGCCGGGCGGGCGGAGGCGCTGTTCGGCCTCGGGGCGTACCTGCTGATCGGCGGTGAGGCCGGGAGCGCGCTCAAGCCCGCGCAGGAGGCGGCGACCAGGTTCCGCATCCTGGCCGAGGACGATCCCCGGTACGCGGAGCAGGCCGCCCGTGCGCACTACAACCTCGCCTGCGCGCTGCTGGAGTCCGGGCGGCCGGATGAGGCCGTCGCGGCCTTCTCGGCGGCGGGCGGTGACGCCACTTTCGCGGCGAACGTGACGGGCGTCCTGTCCGTCCGGCCCGCCGCCGCACCACCGCCTCCCCGAACACCCGTCAACCACCAGCCGCTTTCGAGCCCGGCCGCCCAGCCCATGGCGGCCAAGCAGGCACCGCGCGCTCCGACGCCGCTGGTCGCGACCGGCGCCCAGAGGTTCGTCGGCGGATCCGTCGCGAACGTCTTCGAACCGCGCCCGTCCCAGCCGCCGGGACAAGCCGCCGCACCGATCGGGCAGGCGCCCGGGCCGGCGGCCGTCACCGAGCCCTCCGTCCAGGCGCCAGAGCCGCTGACCCCGTTCGAGGGGATCGGCGTCGCCGCCGTGCTGCCCGAGCTGGCCGCCTGTCTCGCCGTCGCCGCCGTCGCCGCCGTCAAGTACGCGGCTCCCACCAGCAGGGACGTGGCCCAGCGGCTGCACCTGACCGCCACCTGGCTGGAGTCGCACGACAGACCGGCCGAAGCCGTCGCCCCCGCCGCCGAGGCCGTCACGCGTCTGCGGGCCGTGGCCGCCGAGGAGCCGGGGTTGCGGGTCATGCTGGCCTCCGCCGCCGCCCTGTCGTCCAGGCTTCATGCCCGCCTGGAAGACCTGGACGCCGCCGTACGTTCCGGCGCGGAAGCCGTAAGGAACCTGCGCGCCCTCGTCACGCTCGAACCCGGCGAGCACCGCCCCGCCCTGGCCGGCCGGCTGCTGGACCTCGGCGAGCTGCTGCTGATCGACGACCGGCCTGAAGAGGCGCTCGGGCCACTGCGGGAGGCCATGGCCGTGGCGGCCGAGGGGCACACGGCGACGCAGGCCAGGGGCAGGCGGCTGCTCGGCCTCTGCCTGGACGAGCTGGGCCGCGCCGCCGACGGCCTGGCGCAGCTGGAGATCGCCGCCGAGCTGTACGACGTGCTGAGCGCCGATGACGACTCCTCCTCCGGCCATCGCTCCGAGGTGCGGGCCAGGCTGCGCAGAAGGCTGGAATCCGTCCCGGCAAGTCCGGGCCCTGGGCAGCCGTGGCCGCTGGCGCTGCTCGGGAACCGGCCGGAGGAGGCCGTGACCAGGGCGGAGCAGCACCTGGCGGAATGCCGGGAAGCCGGTGAGGATGGGATCGAGCAGGTTTACGCGTATCTGTCCGCACAAGCCATGCTCGCCCGGGCCTGGGCGAGTGCGGGGCGGGCGGCGGAGGCGTTCGGGCTGGCGATGCAGGCGGCCGAGTTGCTTGAGCGGCACGCCGCTCCCGACGGGCCGCACGCGATCGCCGTGGGCATGGTGGCCGCGGCGCTCGGGCGCTCGCTCGTGGGGCTGGGGCGGCACAAGGAGGCCATCCCGCATCTGCTCACCGCCATCGAGTCCTACGAGCCGCATGCCGCGACGAGCGCCGAGTTCCGTACCGAGCTGGCCGAGCTGATGGTTCTGGAGACCGTGGCGCTCTCTCGCGCCGCCTGCCCGTCCGACGCGGAGTCGGCGGCGGACCGGCTGGCCGAGTTGTACGGGACACTCGTGGAGGAAGGGCTCGAACGTCCGCTCGCCCTAGCCGGGGCGCTGCGGCTCCAGGGTGGGATCCGCTTCGGCAGGCACGACACGGAAGGCGCGCTCCAGTCGGTCACCCGCGCGCTCGACCTCCTGCCGTCGCCGCTCGACGAGCAGGGGGAGCACGAACGGCTGCTCGCCGCCACCTGCCTGGAGCTCGGCGGCCTGTGCCTGGCGGAGCGGCACCAGCGCGAGGCGGCCAGGGCCCGGCTGACGGCGGGCACGACGGCGATGGAGCGGCTCGGGCCCGTCCCGCACGATCTCGTGGACGTGCATCTGCTGGCGCTGGTCCGCCTGGCCAGGTTGCGGGTGGAGGACGAGGGACCGGCCGCGGGAACCGGTCTGTACACGCAGATACTCGGCATGCGACCGCTGCCCCGCACGGATGTGCTCGATGCGCTCATCGAGGAGCTTTCCGGGTTCGCGGACGAGGTGACGTCTGGAGCGGAGGTGGCCGCCGAACTGGCCGGGGCGCTCAGCGCGTTCACCGAGGCGCTGGAGCGGGAGGTGCCGGTGAGCGGGGCGCCGGAGACGCACGACAGGTACGGCCGGTGCCTGACGGCGTTCGCCGCGACGGCGGCGGGTGACAGGGTGACCGCCGCGCTGATCGGCGAGCTGGCCGTGCGCGTCTATCGAGGGCTGGCCATCGTCTCCAGCGCCTACCGTGAGCCGCTCGGGTCCGCCCTCGCCGCTGTCGCCATCCCGCGCCACGGCGATCCGGCCGATCTCGAACAGGCCATCGACCTCCTCGGCGAACGCCAGGGCAGGACGCTCGCGCAGGCCCTGCACCACTACGCCGCGGAGCTGCTCGACCAGGCCCGCCCGATGGAGGCCCTGGCGCACTGTGAGCGGGCCGCAGACCTGTGTGACGAGCTGGAGGAGCCCGCCCTCGCCGCCGCCGTCTACGCCCTGCTCGCCTCCGTCCTGGCCGCGCTGGACCGCCCGCAGGCCGCTCTGGAGGCCACCGGCTGGTCGCTGGCCGAGCTGGACAGGACCGAGCCGGACAGGGCTGAGCTGGGCAGGACCGAGCCGGACGGGGCTGGGGAGGCGGGGCAGGGGTTGCGGCGGGTGCGGGCGCAGGCGATCCAGGTGAGGGGCAGGGTGCTGCGGGCGTTCGGGCGCAGCCAGGAGGCGATGGCGCACCTGATGGAGGCCCTGGAGCTGTTCGCGGAGTTGCGGGACACACTGGCCGCCGCCGAGACGGCCGGGGTGATCGCCGATGATCTTCTGGCCGCGGGACGTCCCCAGGAGGCGGCCGAGTACGCACGGATCGCCACCACCGGCCACGAACCGGGCACGGTGAAGCAGGCCCTGGCCACTCAGCGGCTGGCCGGGTCCCACATGATGCTGGGCGAGCTCGCCGAGGCCAACGCGCTCGTGGCGGAGCTGATCCCGCTGGCCAGGCGGTCGCCGGACGATCTGACGTACCGGGCGATCCTGGCCGACTCACTCGCGCAGAGCTCCGAGCTGCTGCCTCTGCTGCGGCTGGACGGCGGCACGGAAGCGGAGGCGAGGGCGCGTGAGGCCATCGCGATCTACGACGAGTTGCTGACCACGGGCATGAACGCGCAGGCCCTGCACACCAGCAGGGCCGGCGCCTGCCTCACGCTGGCCTCCGCGCTCAGGATGCGGGATCTGGCGGCGGAGGCGATCGCGCCGCTGCGGGAGGCGGTGGCGGCGCTGGAGCGGTTCTCGCCGGGGAATCCGATGCAGGGCGGGCTGCTGGCCAGGGCGATGCTCATGCTGGGCGACGCGCTCATGGAGGCGGGCCGGGCGCTGGAGGCCGGGCTGGTCTTCCACCGCAGCACGCAGGTGACGCGGGACGAGCTGTCCAGGGCGGTGGCGCACGCCCGGTTCGGCTTCTGCCAGGAGGAGCTGGGCAGGGACGACGCCGCCGACGCCGCCCTGCGGGTGTCGGCCGA
Source organism: Nonomuraea insulae (assembly GCF_042656245.1). Taxonomy (NCBI): domain Bacteria; kingdom Bacillati; phylum Actinomycetota; class Actinomycetes; order Streptosporangiales; family Streptosporangiaceae; genus Nonomuraea; species Nonomuraea insulae. The sequence continues at coordinate 360,330 of NZ_JBHSPA010000027.1, read as the reverse complement.
CCTGCTGCGCGAGCTGCCCGTGCCTGAGTCCGGCCTGCTCCGCGACGTGCTGGCGGGCAGGTTGAGACTGCTGGAGCGGGCCGGGAAGGGCGAGGAGGCGAAGGCGGTGGAGGACGAGGTCCGCCGCCTGATCACCCCTGCGCACAAGAGCGCCCGGCCCGGCCAGAAGACGCGGGAAGCCTAGGAACCCTCGACGATCTCGCGTGCCCACCGGTAGTCGGCCTTGCCCGCCGGGGAGCGCACCATTTCCTGGACGAACGCGTACGTACGAGGCACCTTGTACCCGGACAGAAGCCCCCTGCAGTGCCCGTCCAGATCGTCGGCCGTCACCTCGACGCCCGGCCGCGGCTCGATCACGGCGGCCACCCTGTTCCCCCAGCGCTCGTCCGGCACCCCGGTCACCACCGCGTCGAACACCGCGGGATGCCCCTTGAGCACCGCCTCCACCTCCTCGGGGAACACCTTCTCCCCGCCGGTGTTGATGCACTGCGAGCCCCGCCCGAACACGTTCACGGTCCCGTCGGGGTCCACGCTGGCCAGGTCGCCGGTGAGCAGCCACCTGACGCCGTCCTCGTCGGTGACGAACGTGCGGGCGGTCTTCTCGGGGTCGTTGTAGTAGCCGAACGCCACCCGCCCCGACCTGGACACCGTCCCGAGCTGGCCGGAGCCCGGCTCGACCGGCCGGTTCTTGTCGTCGAGCACGGCCAGCCTGACCACGGCGTTCGGCTGGTAGCGCAGGCCCTTCTCCGGCGAGGAGCCGGCGACGCCGGAGGCGGTGTAGCCGGACTCGGTGGAGCCGAAGCTGTCGAGGATCATCACGTTCGGGAGCAGCTCCTGGAGGCGGTCACGGACCGCGCCGGACAGGATGGCCCCGGTCGAGCTGACCACGAACAACGAGGAGAGGTCGTACCCGCCGCCCTCCAGCGCCTCGGCCAGAGGTCTGGCCATGGCGTCGCCGGTGATGCTGAGGGTGATCGCGCGCTCCCGTTCGACCGCCCGCCACACCTCGTCGGCGCCGAACTTGCGCACGAACACGATGGTCGAGCCCATCCACCAGGTGAGGAACATGGCCATCTGCGCGGCCCCGTGCATGAGCGGCGGCGCGGCCATCATGACCGTGGGGTTGGACTTGACCGCCTCGTCGATGACCTCCTGCGGGGTGGCGCGCGGCTCGCCGTACGGGTTGCCGCCGCCGAAGCCCATGAACAGGTCCTCGACGTGCCACATCGCGCCCTTGGGCATGCCGGTGGTGCCGCCGGTGTAGATGATGTACACGTCCTGGCCCGAGCGCGCGGGGAAGCCCCGTTCCGGCTTGCCGCGTTCGAGGGCGCTCTCGTACGGCACCGCCGAGCCGATGGAGGCGGGCCCGCCGACCGAGATCAGGTGCTTCAGCAGCGGCGCCTGCTCGCGGACCGCGGCCACGCGGGGCTCGAACTCCACGTCGTAGACCAGCGCCCGCAGGTCGGAGTCGCGGTAGAGGTAGAGCAGCTCCGCCTCGACGTAGCGGTAGTTCACGTTGATCGGCACGGCCCTGATCTTCAGGGCGGCCAGCACTCCCGCGACGTACTCGATGCCGTTGTAGAGGTGCAGGCCGACGTGCTGGCCCGGCTGGATCCCGAGGTCCATGAGGTGGTGGGCGAGCCGGTTCGACTCGGCTTCCAGTTCGGCGTACGTGCGGCGCTCCCGGCCGCAGACGACGGCCGTGCGGTCCCCGATCGTGTCCGCGAGCCCTTCGAACAGGTCAGCGTGGTTGAACTCCATGAGAGTCACTTCCGTTGTCCGGGGTATGCGGGGTGTCCCCGCAGGTCAGGGCATCTCCTGTCCGACTATCCACATCGCGAAGAACTGGGCTCCTCCGCCGTAGGCGTGGCCGAGCGCCGTACGGGCGCCGTCCACCTGGTGCTCGCCCGCCATCCCGCGCACCTGCAGCGCGGCCTCGGCGAACCTGATCAGCCCCGACGCCCCGATCGGGTTGCTCGACAGCACCCCTCCCGAGGCGTTCCACGGGATGTCACCGTCGAGAGCCGTGGCGCCCGACTCGGTGAGCTTCCATCCCTCGCCTTCCGCCGCGAACCCCAGGTTCTCCAGCCACATCGGCTCGTACCAGGAGAAGGGCACGTACACCTCGGCCACGTCGATCTGCCGCCGCGGGTCGGCGATCCCGGCCTGCGCGTAGACGTCGGCGGCGCAGTCCTTGCCCGCCTGCGGGCTGACCGTGTCGCGCCCGGCCCGGAAGATCGGCTCGGAGCGCATGGCCGCCCCGTGCACCCAGGCGGGCGTGCCGGTGACCGCCGACTCCGAGGACAGCACGATCGCGCAGGCGCCGTCGCTGGACGGGCAGGTCTCCAGGTAGCGGATGGGCTCCCAGAGCATGGGGGTGGACTCGACCATCTTCTGGTCGATGCCGGGGATCTTGAGGTGCGCGTACGGGTTCTTCAGCGCGTTCAGCCGGTCCTTGACCGCCACGAGCGTGCCGATGTGTCCGGGAGCGCCGGTCTTGCGCATGTACTCGCGGATATGGGGGGCGAAGTAGCCGCCCGCGCCCACCACGAGCGACGCGCTGAACGGCAGGTGCGTGGACAGGGCCCAGGTGGCGTTGGACTCCGACTGCTTCTCGAAGGCCACGGCCAGCACCCGCTCGTGCACCCCGCCCTGGATGAGCGAGGCGGCGACGATGGCCGTGGAGCCGCCCACGCTGCCCGCCGTGTGCACGCGCATCATCGGCTTGCCCGCCGCTCCGAGCGCGTCCGCCAGGTACGCCTCCGGCATCATCACGCCCTCGAACAGGTCGGGCGCCTTGCCGATGACCACGGCGTCGATGTCCTTGAACGTCAGCCCGGCGTCCTCCAGCGCCCGCAGCGCCGCCTCGCGCACCAGCCCGGCGATCGAGACGTCGAGCCGCTTGGTCGTGTAGTGCGTCTGGCCGACGCCGATGACCGCACACCTGTTCATTCGGCCTCCAGGACAGTCACGAGGTTCTGCTGCAGGCACGGGCCGCTGGTGGCGTGGGCGACCGTGCGGCTCGCGGCGCCGTCGTGGATGCGGCGCGCGGCTTCGCCGATGCGGATGAGGCCCGCGGCCATGATCGGGTTGGCGGCCAGCGGGCCGCCCGACGGGTTGATCACCGTCCCGCCGCCCAGCTCAAGGGCCCGCCGCAGGATGATCTCCTCGTGCGGGAACTGCGCGTGCAGCTCGGCCACCTCGACGGGACCCTTGCCGACCCCCGCGGCTCGTGCTGCGTCGGCCGCGGAGGCCGACGAGGCCAGGTCGCGCACACCCCAGTAGTGGGGATCTATCCGATGCGCGATGCCCCGGATCCAGGCCGGATTCGAGCACAGTCGCCCGGCCAGGTCACCGGCCGCGAGCACGATCGCCGCGGCGCCGTCCGTGATGGGCGGCACGTCCGTCTTCTTGAGCGGTTGCACGGCGAAGTCCTCGCCGTCCGGGTCGGGCAGATCGAGCGCGTACGGGTTGCTCCTGCCGTCCGCCCTGCTCCGCCGGACGATCTCGTCCAGTTCCTTCCGGTCCGCGCCGACCGCGTTGGCCTGGAGGGCGGCGTAGGAGAGCTGGTCGAGGCCGAGCGGGGCCAGGTAGTAGGGGTCGAGCTGGAACGTCATCACCGCGCGCACGTCGGTGAGCGAGGACTTGCCGAAGCCGTAGACCAGGGCCGAGTCGACGTCGCCGTGCTGGAGCCGGACCCACGCCTCGTACAGCGCCCAGGCGCCGTCCATCTCGACGTGGCTCTCGGAGATCGGCGGCCAGGCGGCCAGCGCGTCGAGGGCCGACACGAACGAGAACGGGGCCCCCGCCAGGTAGTCGCAGCTCCCGGAGCAGGTGAAGCCGAACCGCGTGAGCCCCGTGCGCTCCTTGACCTCGTTGATCACGGGCGCGATCAGCTCCGGCTCGATCAGGCCGGTGTCGTGATCGGTGTGCCGCGTCTGGGCGAACGCGACGATCGCCACATCCCTCATGACAACTCCACATCAGGCTCGCCGGTGGGGGCGAACCAGCGGATGTTCGCCATGGACGCCGTGCGCTCGCTCTCGGGCACCCAGACCGCCCTGACCCGCATGCCCTGGCGCACCTCGTGCGCGGGAACGTCCGCGACCAGGGCGATCAAGGGGAGGTCGGTGGTGTCCAGCAGAATGTACGCCGACACGAACGGCACCTGGGGGGCCCGGGGGTCGGGCAGGTTGTTGATGGCGAACGTGGTGATCGTGCCGGTGTCGGGCACTTCGCGCGCTTCCGTGATGCTGCCTCCGCATTCGGGGCAGGCCATCCGATAAGGCACGTACACCTTCTCGCACCGGTCGCACCGGCCGCCGAGGAGCACGCCGCGCTCGACGCCCTCCAGGAACACGCGGAGCGCGCCGCCCGCCTGGAGGCGGTAGTCGGCGCGCACGTTCGACACGATCTTCGTGACCTCAGGGACGAAACAGGAAATGTCGGTTATGTGGCCGGTGGGGTGGTCCTTCCAGACCGGCCAGACGCGGGTGCCCGGCGCCATCGCCTTCGGGTTGCCCGCGTCCACGGCGTGCACGAGCGCCGTGTCCGCGCCGTCGAGCTCGATCAGCGCCCAGGCGAAGGGGCGGTCCAGGGGGTGCGCTTCGAGCGGCTCCGCCACCCAGGCCCACGTCGTGACCGTGCCGGCCGGGCCGACCTCGACGTATTCGCCGGTGACGGACTCGCCGGTCGCGGGATCGTACTCCAGGGGCGGGACGAGCACCCGGCCCTCCACCGTCCGCACCCCGACGATGCGGCGGGCGCGCAGCTCGCTCAGGAACCGGCCGATCACCGGCCCCGTCGTACGCGTGTAGCCGCCGGGGAACTCCAGGACGTGCTGAGCGACCAGCGGATCAGATGGCACGGTCGTGTCCCTCCCAGTACGGGGCGCGGAGCTTGCGTTTGAGCAGCTTGCCGTTGGGCTCGCGGGGCATCTCGGCGATGAAGTCGACGCTCTTGGGCCACTTCATCCTGGACAGCCGGCCTTCGAGCGAGGCCAGCAGCTCGGCGACCAGCTCGGGACCGGGCTCGATGCCGGGCGCCGGCTCGACGACGGCCTTGATCTGCTCGCCCCACTCCTCGTCCGGGATGCCGAACACGGCCACGTCGGCCACCTTCGGGTGGACCATGAGCTCGTTCTCGATCTCGGCCGGGTAGATGTTCGCCCCGCCGGAGATGATCATGTCGGCCTTGCGGTCGCACAGGTAGAGGAAGCCGTCCTCGTCCAGGTAGCCGATGTCGCCGACGGTGAAGTGGTCCTTGAGGCGGTTCTCGGCGGTCTTGGCGGGGTCGCCCTTGTACTCGAACGGGAGGCCCATCATCTTCATGTAGATCGTCCCGGGGGTTCCCGTAGGCACGGGTTCGCCCTGGTCGTCCACGATGAGCAGCTCGCTGATCGGCCAGGCCGAGCCGACCGTGCCCGGATGCGCCTTCCAGCCCTCGGGCGTGGCCAGGGTGCCGCCGCCCTCGGTGGCCGCGTAGTACTCGTATACGCAGTCGCCCCACCAGTCGAGCATCGCCCACTTGACGGGGATCGGACAGGGGGCGGCGGCGTGGATCATCCAGGTGAGCGAGGAGAGGTCGTACTTCGTCCTGGTCTGCTCGGGCAGGGCCAGCAGCCGCTTGAAGTGGGTCGGCACCAGGTGGGAGTTGGTGACCTGGTGGCGCTCGCAGAGCCGGAGCATCTCCTCGGCGTCCCACCTGTCCATGTAGACGAGCGTGTGCCCCATGTGCAGGGCCGTGCCGCCGAACTGGGTCACCGCCGTGTGGTAGCTCGGGGAGGTCACCAGGTGCGCGTTCGGCCGGCCCTGGGTGATGCCGAACAGTCCGAGCAGGAACGTCATGAGCTCTGCGGCCTCGTCCGGGTCCAGGCCGCTGAGCCGCCGTCTGACCCCTTTGGGCTTGCCGGTGGTGCCCGAGGTGTAGTGCATGGTGGCCCCGGCCGTACGGTCGGCGGGGGTGGTGTCCGGCTGCCCGTCGCTCAGCTCGCTCGCCGTCCGGAAACCGGCCCCGCCCCCCATCAGGAAGCGGCGCTCGGGCGCGATGGCCTCGGCTCCGACGGTGCCCTCGGCCAGGAAGCGCGGATGTACGAAGAACGCCTTGGCCTCGCTGTCGGAGACGATGTAGGCGATCTCGGGGCCCGTCAGATGCCAGTTGACCGGCGTGTAGTACCAGCCCGCCTGCAGGGCGGCCAGATAGAGCACCAGGCCGTCGGCGCCGTTCGGCACCAGGCCGCAGACGCCGTCGCCGGGCTGGAGTCCGAGCTCGCGCAGCCCGTGCACGAGGCGGTTCGAGCGGGCCAGGAGATCACCCGCGCGGTGCTGTGTGCCGTCGGGGTCCACGGCCGCGATCCACTCGGGATCAGCCTGGGCGAGCCTCCAGAAACCGAGCGTGCCCATCTGAACTCCTAGGTCTCAGGGCGAGCAAAACAGGAACCTGTTCTCGTTTGCTGCTGGGAGCGTATCCTGGGCCAAAGTTGGTAGCAAGCGCTTGATTCAGCGACTTCGGAGGTATCCGTGGAGCTCCTGCCGATCAGCACCCCCCACTGCCGGATCGAACGTGACGGCCACGTCCTGACCGTCACCATGAACCGGCCCGAGGCCCGCAACGCGCTGTCCTCGGACATGCTGATCGGCCTGGCCTCGGCCTGGGCGTACGCGTCGGCGGAGCCCGGGATCCGGGTGGCGATCCTGACCGGCGCGGAAGGCACGTTCTGCTCGGGCGCCGACCTCAAGGCCATGGGCCAGCCCTCCTCGGACCCCGACGTCCAGGCCAGGGCCGCCCAGATCCCCAACTTCCACTGGAAGGGCCTGCTGAGAGAGGACCTGCCCACCAAGCCGATCATCTGCGCGGTCGAGGGCTACGCGGTCGCCGGAGGCACCGAACTGCTGGTGGGCACGGATCTTCGGGTGGTGGCGGAGTCGGCCACCCTGGGCCTGTTCGAGGCCAAGCGCGCGTTGTTCCCCATGGGTGGCAGCGCCGTGCGGCTGCCCCGGCAGATCCCGTACTGCCACGCCATGGACCTCCTCCTCACCGCCCGCTCGATCACCGCCGCGGAGGCCCTGTCGATGGGGCTGATCAACAAGGTGGTCCCGGACGGGCAGGCGCTCGCGGCGGCCCGCGAACTGGCCGACGCGGTGGCCGCCTCCGGGCCGCTGGCGGTCCAGGCCATCCTGCGGACGTACCGGGACACGCTGGGCATGCCGGAGGTGGAGGCCCTGAAGGTGTCGGACGATCTGGGATGGCCGGTGATCGGCTCGGAGGACGCCAAGGAGGGCACCAGAGCCTTCCGCGAGAAGCGCCCCCCGACCTACCAGGGCCACTGACCACCGTCGCGCTTATACTGGATTCCGTAGCACGACGAGCTACAAGAGGCTACGGTAAGGCGCATGATGAAGGTCATCAGTCAACGAGAGTTCCGAAACCACTCCGCCGATGTCATGAATCAGGTCGAGGCGGGCGAAACCTTCCACATCACCCGCAACGGCGTCGAGATCGCGGAGCTGCGACCGCTTCCGCGCAGGCGGCGCCTGAGCGCCGAAGAGCTGGTCGCGAAGCACCGGCTGCTCCCCCAGGTCGACTACTTCGAGATGCGCCGTGAGGCCGACGAGTTCTTCGGGACAGAGGACCGTGTCGATGACGACCCGTGGGGGCGCCGACATGGCTGATCGTCACACTTCCGGAGTCATCGACACGTGTGTGTACATCGACCTCGGCGAGATCTCTCCCGATGCCCTCCCAGCCCAGCCAGAGCTCACGGCGATCACCTTCGCCGAGTTGCACCAAGGCGTGGCCATGGCGAGGGACGCGGCGACTCGAGCCGCCCGCATGGAACGGCTGGGCAGCGCGGCAGTCGACTTCGAGCCGCTCCCCTTCGACGCCGACGCGGCCGCCCGCTACGGCAGCCTCGTCGCTCTCACGGTCGCGGCGAAGCGCGATCCCCGGCCCCGGCGCATGGACCTCATGATCGCCGCGGTCGCCTCCAGCCGGGGCCTGCCGCTCTACACCCGCAACACCGACGACTTCGTGGGGCTCGAGAGTCTGGTGACCGTCGTTCCCATCTGAGCCGTCAGTCGTCCGTGAGGCGTTGCAGGCGTTCCAGGGCCTGTGCGTACTCCTCCACCAGCCCGTACACCACGTCCTTGGCCGGCCGCACCTGGTTCATCACCCCGATGATCTGACCGGCGGGGAAGGTGGCCAGTTCGGAGGCGTCCGAGCGGCCGATGCGGCGCAAAGCGTCCGAGACCAGCATGAACTGCAGGGGCATCGGCAGCGTTCCCGGCGACTCCTCCGCCTCCCACGCCTGCGTCCACTCGTTCCTGAGCAGGCGGGCGGGCTTGCCGGTCCAGCTGCGCGAGCGGACGGTGTCGCGGGAGGTGGCCTCCAGGATGCGGCGCTTGGCCATCTCCGGGGTGTCGGCCTCCTCGACCGTGAGCCAGAGGGAGCCGGTCCAGACCCCTTCGGCCCCGAGCGCCATTCCCGCGGCCATCTGGCGGCCGTTGCCGATGCCGCCGGCCGCCAGCACCGGCACGTCCACGGCGTCCACGACCTGCGGGATGAGCACCATGGTGGAGATCTCACCCGTGTGGCCGCCGGCCTCCGTGCCCTGGGCGACCACGACGTCCACCCCCACCTCCACCTGCTTGAGCGCGTGGCGGGGGGTCGAGGCGAGGGCGGCCACCTTGACGCCGTGGGCGTGGGCGAGGTCCACCACGTCGGCGGGCGGCGGGCCCAGGGCGTTGGCCAGCAGCGCGATGGGATGACGCAGGGCCACCTCCACCTGGGGGCGGGCGGTGGCGTCCGTCCAGCCGAGCAGGACCCGGCCGGCCTCGGTGTCGGCCGACAGGGCCGGGACGCCGTGCTTGGCCAGGAGGTTCTCGACAAAAGCGCGGTGGCCGTCGGGGATCATGGACTGCAGGCGGCCGACCAGTTCCTCGGGCGCGAAGTCGGCGCCCTCGTACGAGGCCGGCATGACCACGTCCACCCCGTACGGCTTGCCGTCCACGTGGTCGTCGATCCACTTGAGCTCCATCTCGAGCTCTTCCGGCGTGAAGTAGAGCGCTCCCAGCACCCCCATGCCGCCCGCGCGGCTGACGGCGGCGACGACGTCCCTGCAGTGGCTGAACGCGAAGATCGGGAGCTCGATTCCGAACATGTCCGTTACGCGGGTCCGCATGGCCCGACAATACGTCCGCCAACCGGCGAACTGCAACGCGTTCTAGACTAGAACCTTTCGTCTGGTACCGGTGAGTAACCTCGGCTTATAACTCGTTCTAGTTGGGCTTCCCGGCCAATAAAAAGGGCCCGTTTTCACGGGCCCTCAAATATGCCGGCTATTACTCGGAGTCGGCCGGGCGGCGGCGTCCCAGGACAACCCCGGCCAGAACGAGGACGACGCCCACGATCAGCAGGACCAGCGGGATGATGTTGCGCAGCAGGTTGACCGTGCTCTTGCCCTGCTCCGCGCTCTTGACCAGGTCGTTCACGGTCTGCTCGGTCATCTTCGCGGTGGCGATGAAGGCCGCCGTGCGCTCGATGCCGTCCTGGGTCTTCAGCACCTCGTGGCGCTGCACCTCCTGCCGCACCGGCGCGCCCGTGACCGGCTCGACCCAGTACGTGGTCTTGCCGTCGTACCAGCGGTCCACCTGCACGTCACCGGTGGTGCCGGTGATGCCGAGCACGTTGGCGGGGGCGCTGCGGGTCTCGGTCTTGGTCGGCGGCACGCTCTGCTCGAAGACGTAGACGGGCAGCCCGTTGACCTTGTCCTCGCGTACGAACGTGGCGTCGAACGCCTTGCCGGCCGTGGAGTTGAACACCCTGTACGTCTTCTTCGCCACGTCGAACGGGAACTTGTAGACCTGTCCCTCCAGCGTCACCGGCGCCTTCTCGACGCTGGACCCGCAGCAGTTCACGCCCGTGCCCGTGTAGCGGTTGAAGGCGCTGCGGCGCTCGGAGATGTCGATCTGCGGGCGGCTGTTGGTCACGTCGTTGACGACCGTGGCCTCGTCCCAGACCACCCGGTCGCTCGTGGCCTCCTTCACGTCTCCGCGCGTGGTGACGATGATGTCCAGGTCACCGGTCAGCACCTTGAGGTCCTGGAGCGAGAAGTACTGCGCCCCCTTGGCCTCCAGCCGCGAGATGCCGAACTGGTCCGCCGGAGCGGAGATGATCTGACCCGCCGCCCAGAATTTCAGCAGCGGCGCCAGCGCGATGAAGAAAGCCCCGAACCCGATGAGGACGAGCGTTGAGATACGACCCATCAGGGCCTCCGCATTTGTAGAACACGTTGTCGTCTGGTGCGATCGTCGAGCAACAAAGTATGACAGTGGGTGATGCGCGTCACCGGCGGTCCTGCCACCGCAACCAAATTGATAGAAACAAGTTCTATCGTGGTTTCTGCGTAGGAAAGAGGAAAGTGGGAGCAGCGATGAAGAGCAGGGACGCCGCCCTCGACGGCATCCGCGCGATCGCCGCGCTCGGCGTCTGGCTGCTGCACGTCGGGAGCAACACCGGGGTGATGTACCGCGAGGGCATGATCCCCTGGATGATGAGCCGCCTGGGCATCGCCGTGCCGATCTTCTTCCTCCTGTCCGGTCTGCTGCTGTACCGCCCGTGGGCGCGCGCGGTGATCGAGAATACGCCACGCCCGAGGCCACTGCGTTACCTGTGGCGCAGGGTGCTGCGCGTCATGCCGGTCTACTGGCTCGTGGCCGGGCTGGCGCTGTGGGCGTGGAGCTCCTTCGACTGGGCCGGCTGGCTGAAGTGGATGCTGCTGGCGCAGAACTACTTCCCGGACGACCCGGCGCCCGACGGGCTCTACCAGATGTGGACGTTGCCCATCGAGATGTCCTTCTACGTGCTGCTGCCGGTGCTGGCCTGGCTCCTGCACCGGTGGGCGCGCGGCGGGAACCGGCCGGTCCGGCTGCTGATGGGCATCGCCGTGCTGCCGGTGATCACGGTGGTCACCGTGGTCGTGGCCCGGCTGTTCGAGCAGCCGCAGCTCGCGCTGACGCTGCCGTACAACCTGGTGTTCTTCGCCTGTGGCATGGCGATGGCGGTGTTGTCGGTGTGGATCGGGCACAGCCGCGTGATCGACTCGCTCGCGCCGCAGTTCTTCATCCTGGCGGCCCTGCTGTACGTGCTGCTGAGCACCGAGCTGGCCGGGCCGCGCACGCTCACGCTGCCCACCCTGCCGCAGTCGCTCTGGCGGGTCAGCCTGGAGACGGCGGTGGCCGTGCTCGTGGTGGCGCCGTTCGCGCTGGCCTCCAGGCCCGGCTCGCTCAGGAACCGCGTGCTCGGCAACCCCGTGGCCGCCTACCTGGGCCGCATCTCCTACAGCTTCTTCCTGTGGCACGCGCCGGTGATCACGCTGCAGCTCAAGCTCACCGGCGCGCAGCCGTTCCAGGGCGACTTCGCCAGCGTGGCGGTGGTGTCGTTCGTGATCACGATGCTGCTGAGCGTCGGCAGCTACCACCTGGTCGAGGTGGGCGCTCTCAAGCTCAGCCGACACCGGTCAGCACCTGTTCCGCCGCCGGCCGCTCCGGCTCCGCGGCCGGTCGCGCCGGCTCCGTGACGAGCTGGCCGAACAGCACGCCCACGGCCGCGCAGGCGGCCAGCTGTGGCGCCTCATCCATGAGCACCTCCACGTCGATCCCGTAGTCGCGCAGCACCATGGCCGCCGCCAGCGACAGCGTGGCCGCGCCGAAGACACCGGCCGCCGCCCAGTGCGCGGGCCACCTCCGGGCGCGCAGCAGGAGGGTCAGCAGGACGGCGGCGAGCACCGCGACCATGCCGGGCCAGTTCGCCACCCAGCCGCCGAACGCCAGCGCGAGCACCACCACGTACGGCGCCCGCCAGCGTGCCATCCGCGACGCCGAGGCGGCGGCCGTCTCGCGCACGTGCTCGGGACGCGGCCCCCGCAACGCCAGGGCGGCCAGCGCGAGCAGCGCGATCCCGGCCAGCCCGAGCAGCAGCGCGAGCCGGTAGGGGCGGTCGGGCAGGTATTCGAGCCGCGCGGTGCCCGAGGTGCCCGCCGGCAACTCCCAGCCCTGCTTCCAGCCGTCGATCCGCACCGGTTTGAGCGTCTTGCCGTTGATCTGGGCCCGCCAGCCGGCGTTGTAGTTCTCGTTGACGACGAGGAAGGCGTCCTTGGGCGCGCCCACCTTGACCTCGCGTTCCGTGGTGGTCCAGGTGCCGCGCGCCGCGGCCCCCTCGACGCCGCGCGGCTCGTCGGGCAACGTCCCGACGACGAGGGAGTCGATCCGGTACGGATCCCAGCCGGGCACCTTCACCCGGTTGTCGCCCGCCGCCAGCGCGGCCTTCGAGCAGCCGAGGATCTGCACCGGCCGCTGTTCGAGCAGGTCGGCGTGGGTGCCGGAGACCTTGGTCGGGATGGTGCGGCCGTTCACCTCGATCCTCGGCCCGAGGCCGCAGCCCAGCCTGAGCGGGATGTCGGCGGGCCGGCCGACCGGGTCGACGCCGGGCACCAGCATCTCGGTCACCTGGAGCCGCTGGGAGAACGGGGTGAAGCGCAGCTTGAGCCTGGTGGTGGTCATGGCCTTGAACGTCAGGTTGCCGCGCGCGTCCACCCGGCCGCCGCGTACGACGCCGCCGTCGCCGCTCACGATCACGTCGAGCGGCGACTTGTCACCGCTCGGGCGGCCGATCTGGATGCGGGAGATCGTGCGCTTGCGCTTCCAGGCGATGGTGAGCGTGGGCTCGGTGTCGTCCGCGTCCGGGATCCAGGTGGTGCTCCCGTCCGCGTCGAACGCCGACCTGGGCGAGACCACGGCGTCGTCGCTGAGCTGGGAGGAGCCGGTCACGGTGGTCAGATCCGCACCCACCCGGGTGAACCGGTCGATCAGCTCGGGATCCTTCAGGACGGCCGTTCCCCGCACGTTCGCGGCCTCGGAGGTGGAATCCGCACGGAAGGCGCGGTCGAACCCCGTCTCCTCGCCCTGCTTGGCCAGCACCACCTCGTTGCAGATCCAGCGGTACTGGTTGCGCATGCACGCGGGCCGCTCGTCGAGCCCCCGGTTCATGACGAACACGTCGCCGCCCTCACCGGGCAGCCTGATCGTGCGCTCGGCCGTGACGCCGGGGATCGACAACTCGATGATGCCGACGCGCTGCCCGTAGCTCCACACCTCCGACGCGGTGGCGGCGACCTTGAGCCGCAGCCAGGTCGTGGGCCCGGCGGGCACGCGCAGCCGCTGCGGGTCGGTGCTGCGCGTGACGCCCTGGACCAGGCTGCCCGCCTCCGTCTCCACGGCCACCTTCGTGATCGACTGGCCGAGCAGCAGGTCGGGGGCGAACATGACGTTCACGTACGGGATCCGCATCGCGCCGGGCAGGTCCACGCGCAGCCATTCGCCCTTCGGGGCCTGGGTGCCGTCGCTCTCCCAGCCGGTGCCGGCGTTGCCGTCCATGGCCGCCCAGGGGCTGCGGCCCGTGGTGCTGATCCCGGCGATCGCGTACGGATCCGCGACCGAGGAGGACGCGCTGATCCCCGATATGCCGTGGTACTCGGCCACGGCGCTGTCGTCCAGCCAGCCGCCCTCCAGCAGGTCCAGCGCCCTGACCCCGGAGAAGTCGGCCTTCTTGTCGGCCGTGAGGGTGGGCGAGAGGTTCGTCCTGATCTCGCCGAACGAACGCTCGCGCAACCGCAGCGCGTCGCTGACCACGGTCGGCGCCTCCCGCGTGCCCGCGTCGCCGTTCACCAGGACCGGCTCGTCGTTCAGCAGGCCGAGGTCGCCCATCGCGAGCAACGACTCAGGCCCGCCGCGCACGGCCAGCGCGTCGGCCGCGGCCTGCACGGAGACCACGTCGGAGCTGCCGCTCACCTCGTACAGGTCGAGCGCGGGGAACGGCGCGTCGATCTGGTTCACCGCGTCGTCGGTCTCCTTGTCGCCGATCTGCTCGCCGAACGAGCGCAGCTTCTCGATGCCCGGCGACTCGCGCAGCGCCTCGTAGATCCGGGACGGCCAGGCGCCCTGGAGGTTCTCCCTGTTCAGGTCGTTCCTGACGAGCAGGTAGCGCACGCCCAGCCGGCGCAGCACGGCCGTCACTCCGGCCGAGCCGTGCCCCGCGGTGAGCCGCTGGTCGATGACGTCGAGCAGCCTGGTCAGGCCCACGGAGCCGGGCGGCGTGATCTGCCTGGTGGCCCAGCGCGAGGTGGACAGGGCCTGCATGGGCTCGTCCATGGGGCGGCCCCAGACGTACTCGCCGAACTTGGCGCCCGGCACGATCAGCACGCCGTCGTCGTCGGCGTTGCGGTTGAGCCAGTCGGCCGCCTCCTGCCAGTGCGACGGGACCTCCTTGAAGTCGCCGGGGGCGGCCAGTCCCTGGTTGAAGACGGGCAGCACGAGGGCGGTGCAGGCCACGACGCAGAGCGTACGGAGTGGGATCCTGGCCCTGACCAGCAGGTGCGCCAGGCCGAAGGCGAGCGCGAGGCGCAGCAGGGGGTCGAACTTGCGCAGGTTGCGCAGCGGCGCGAGCGGCCCGTCCAGCAGCCAGCGCACCGGCTCGGCCACGACCGGCTCCAGCGCGCTCGCGTGCCCAGCGACCAGCGCCACCGCGCCGGCCAGGAACAACGCCACCAGGAAACCCTTGGCGGGCAGGTCGCGGCGGGACAACCCGGCCAGGCCCAGCGCGGCGATCACGCCCGTGACCACGACCATCGTGGCGGAGGTGGCGATCCTGAAGCCGGGCGGCTGCTCGAAGACGCCGCTCAGCGGCAGGTAACGCACCCAGTCGGAGGCGCCGCGCAGGACGTTCGTGAGCGAGGTGACCGCCGTGGTGGTCTCGGCGGTCTCGGTGTACGGCAGGAACGAGAACGCGTATCGGCCCACGAGCAGCAGCGGCAACGACCAGAACAGGGTGGCCAAGGCGACGGCCCCCGACCACCAGCCGAGCAGCCGCCAGCGCGGCACCGGGCGCGGGCGGGTCAGGATGTACAGGACGGGCGCGACCAGCACGGCCAGCACCGCGACCGCGTTCACGCCGCCGCACAGCGCCACCGCCAGCGCCGACCTGATCGCGCCGCGCGCCCGCTGGCCCGTCTCCGAGGCCGTGAGCAGCGGGATCAGGATCCACGGGAGCATCGCGGCGGGCAGCCACTCGATCGAGATCTCGCCGAGGATGGACAGCGTGCGCGGAGCCAGCGCGTACGCCAGCGCTCCCACGATCCTGGTGCCCGGCGTGCCGATGCCGAACTGCCCGGCCAGCCGCTCCACGCCGAGGAAGGCCACGCTCATCAGCAGCGTCAGCCAGAGGCGCTGCGTCACCCACGGCTCGACGCCGGCCAGGTCGCCCAGCGCGAAGAAGGGGCCCATCGGGAAGATGTAGCCGGCCACCTGGTTCTGGAGCTGGCCGAACTGTTGCAGGTCCCACAGGTGGGCGGCGCGTTCCAGCCAGCCGACCGGGTTGAGCGCCAGGTCCATCTTGGTGTCGGAGATGAGGTGGCCCGGCTTGGTGGTGAAGGCCAGCAGCCCGAAGCCGAAGCAGCACAGCAGCAGCCAGAGCCGCCGCCTGGCCGGCTCGCGGACGGGGCGGCCGGCGCCCGTGCGCCGCCCGGCCACCAGCTGGTCGGTGGGGAGCAGGGTCACCGGCCCTCCAAGCCGGGACCCGGCCGCTCGGCCGCACACGACTCCTGGCCGGAGCCCGGCCGCTCGGCCGCTCGGGGCTCCTCCCAGCCGGGGCCGGGGTCGTGGCCGAGCATCAGGGCGGTGAGGCGGTCAGCGCTGCGGTCCCAGGAGAAGCGGCCCGCCCATTCCCGACATTTCACGGTATAAGTGTGGTCCAGCTCGTCGAGCGCGGCGGCAATGCCCTTGGCCAGGCCCGTTCCCTCGGGCAACAACCAGCCCGTCTCCCCGTGCCGTACGGCATCCCGCAGCCCGTCCACGTCGTACGCCACCGTCGGCACACCCAGCGCGGCGGCCTCCAGCACGCTCAGCCCCCACCCCTCCCCCTGGGAGGCACTCACGTGCAGCCAGGCCTGGGCGACGAGCCGCGCCTTGTCCTCCTCCGGCAGGTACCCGTGCAGGGTCACCCCCTCGGGCAGCCGCTCCCGCAGCGCCGCCTCCTCCGGCCCCCGGCCGACGATGTCCACGACCAGGTCAGGCCACCGCTCCCGCAGCTCCGCCACGGCGTCGAGCAGCAGGTGGACCCGCTTGTGGGCGACCAGCCGCCCGAGACAGACAAGCCGCGGAACACGACTTTTCTCGATATTTCCGGTCTGAGCGACGCTCACCCCGTTCGGCACGATGTGTACGGGCCCTCGCCACCCGAGCCGCTCCCGCATGGCCAGCACCGTGGACGGCGAGACGGCCACGCTCTCGTGCCGCCGGTAGCTCCACCGCGACACCGGCCCCTCCAGGAAGCGCCCGAACGCCGCCAGCCACCCCGGCATGTGCACCCCGAACTGCCGGTCGTGCACGTGATGCACGACGCAGAGCACCCGGGTACGCCGCCCCACCACCCAAGGCGTGAAGAACGGGATCCCGTTCTGGCAGTCGAGCACCACGTCGAAGCGCCGCCGCCGCAGCGACAACCAGCCCAGAACCAGCGGATAGACGGAGAAGACGCCGCCCATCCGCACGAACCGCACCCCTTCGACGCTCTCGCGCCGGCTCTGCCCCGGCGCCCGGGCGGTGACGAAGCACACCTCGTGACCGGCCCGCGCGAAACGGCGGGCCGGTTCCCAGGCGAACGTCTCGGCGCCACCCGCCTGGGGGTGCCAGGGGTCACGCCAGTTGACGACAACGATCTTCACGGATATCCGACGGGGTCGAGCGGCGGTTCCCAGGCGGGCTGCGGCGCGGTCCTGGGCCGGGCGCGCAGCCGTACCCAGATCCGGCCGAGCTCCAGCACGATGCCGAACGTGTGCCGCGCGGGGGAGAAACGCGAGCCGGGCATGTCATGCCAGCGCACGGGGATCTCCCGTACCGGCGAACCCCGCTCGACGCAGCGCGCGAGGAACTCGACGTCGAAGGCGAACCCGGAGGTACGCAGCCGCGCGGCGGTCTCGCGGGCCAGCACGCCTTCGAAGAACTTGAAGCCGCACTGGGTGTCGCTCACCCCCTGGACCAGCGCTCCGGCCAGCGCACGGAACCCGAACGCGCCCAGCTCGCGGATCCGGCTGTGCCGGTTCTCGACGAGAGAGCCCTGGTGCGCCCTGGAGCCGATGACCACGCGCTCACCGGACAACAACAGCCCGAGCGCATGGTCGATGGCATCGAGGTCGGTGGCCATGTCGGCGTCGCAGAAGCCGACGAAGGGAGCGCTCGTGCCGAGCAGCCCGGCACGTACGGCGGCTCCTTTCCCTGGGATCGCGCACTGGATGAGACGGACGGGCACGGGGCCGCGCGGCCAGTTCGTGACGATCTCGGCCGTGTGGTCCGTGCTGGCGTTGTCCACGACGATGACGGCAGTGGGGAACGGCATTCGGGCAAGCTTCGCGCACAGCTGCAGGAGCCCCCCGGGAAGTCGTCCTTCCTCGTTGTAAGCGGGAATGACGATCTCAAGCAGTGGTGGTCGGCTCGTCCCCTCGTCCCCTCGCGGAGAGGGCGGCATCTCGGATCGGGTTACCGGTCGCCGTAGTTGTAGAGCGGCTGATTGACCGGCGTGGCTGTGGCGCCGGTGAAGGTGACGGTGGTGACCGTCGCCACGAGTGCCGCTACGGCGATGCCGACGATCGCTGCTAAGAGGATCTTGATCACGGGGGTTCCTCCTCGAGCGGGCGGGTGGTGCGGGCGTCCCCAAACTTAGAACCAATTCCTGCTACTCGGAAGTAGCTAGACGAAATCTTAACAAAGCCGCTGATCAGCGTACCTATGCGGAGTCAATCTCCTCCACAGATCCTTCAAATCGGTACAACCGCAGGTCACCGGTATCGACTATGATTCTCGCGCTCCGTAGCCACCCGTCGAACCGCTGCCGCTCCGCACCTGTCCCCGCGTCGACTATTACGTAGCGAAATCCCGCCCCCGCCAGATCGGGTGAGGGTCCTTCTAGTACGTGTTCTACCGCCCGTGCCCGGGGATCCTCGCTCTCGACGACCAGGTCCCCCACCCGTACGGCATCGCTGGAGACCACCCGCCGCCCCGCCACCGCGAAGAAGCGCTGCGCCGGATCCAGCACCGCCCGCCCCCCGTTCCACGGGAACTGCCGGTAGGACTCGAACGGCAACACCAGCACGTCCCCCGCCGCCGGATCGCGCCTGATGCTCTCCCGCGCGACCGTCCAGCTCTCCGGATACGGAACGGACCCGAGCCGCCCGAGCGAACCCCACGCCATGGTCGGCAGCAGCGCCACCGGCACCAGCGCCAGCGCGCCCACCCAGGCCCGCCGCCTGGCCACGGATTCGGCCAGCAGCCCCAGCCCCAGCGCCGCCACCAGCGCCAGCGGCGCGACGAACTGCTGCGCGTCCCTGAACACCCCGAACCCGCCCCACACCCCCACGACCTGCTTGTACGCCTCCCGGCCCGGCTCACTCACCCCCACGCACGCCACGGCCAGCCCGATCCCCGCCGCCACGGCCAGCCCTCTCCTGTACGGCGCCGGGCTCCGCAGGAAGGCGACGATCCCGGCGAGGGTGATCGCCAGTCTGGCCACCGCCCCGACCACGCTCTCGTAGCCGGGCGGAACCGCGTACACATTCCAGATCCCACCGAGCGACAGCAGACTCCCCACAGTCCCGAACGGCGTGTCCGCCCTGGCCGCGAACGCCTCCACACCGACCGGATCCCCATCGATCCCCTCCGGCCGCAACGCGGTCGCCACCAGCCACGGCAGACTGAACCCCACCAGCACCACCACCGCCCGCACCACGCCCTTCCACCACACCGCAGCTTCCCCCCGCGCCTTCCGGGGTACGGCCTCCTCCCGCGACTGGACCCTCCGGCGCGAGGCGGCCACCGGAAGCGCCGTGAGCGCGGTGACCGTCATCGCCGCGAACCCGCCTACCGCCGCCGGCAACACGGCCAGGGCCAGCCGCCGCCCCGACCACACCGCCCGTACGACCCAGGGCAGCCCCGCGTACCCCAGCAACAGCGCCCACTGCCCGATCAGCAGCCGCTCGGCCACATACGGGTTCCACACGTAGAACGCCCCCGCCACCAGTCGCGGCCCCAGCGACTCCGACGGCAGCAGCAGCGCCGCCCCCGAGCACCCCAGCACGAAGATCGCCAGCAGGATCAGCTTCTGCACCAGCTCGGCCGGCAACACCTGCGCCAGCGCGGTCACCACGACGTCGCTCGGCACCACCCGCGCAGCCCCGCCCGCCAGCCCGAACGTGAACCGCGAGAACTCCGGGTCGGGCACGAACACCATGTCTTGGAGCAGCGTGAACCCCCAGCCCAGGGCGGGCCCGAGCGCCAGGCAACCAAGCACCAGCCCAAGGAGGGCAGCGGCGAGCCCAGCTCGGACCGTATGCGACATCCCGCTATGACACCACAAAGCCCCCACGACCACCCCAGCACCAACCCACCCGCGCCGCAGCCACCCCAGGGGCACCCCGACCACCCACGCGCCGCCGGCGGCACCCTGACCACCCACTCACATCGGAGCCGCCCCAACCGCCCGCGCACCCGAGAGCCGCCCGCACCGAAGCCGCGCGCACGGGAGTTGCCCGCCTGGAGCTGCCCGCCCTGGAGCCGCCCGCACGGGAGCCGCCCGGCCGGGAGTTACCCGTCCTGGAGCTGCCCGCGGACCGCTTAGTCGCCCTGGAGTTGTCCCAGCCGAATGTTGATCGTGGCCTTGGATCCGTCCGACCGGATCAGGCCCACCCGGGCCTGGTCCCCGGGCTTGAGGGTGGTGATGGTCTCGGCCAGGGCCGCCATCGTCGGCGTGTTCTTGCCGTTGATCGAGACGATCACGTCACCGGCCCGGACGCCGGCCCGCTCGGCCCCGCTACCCGGCTCGACGCTGGCCACCCCGACCCCGCTCGGCTGCCCGTCGGACCCGATGACCGTGCTGCCCCGGATGCCCAGCGCGGCCCGGTGGCTGTTGGTGACCTTGCCGTTCTGGACGATCTGGCGAGCGATGTCGGTGGCGGTGTTGCTCGGGATCGCGAAGCCGATGCCCGGCGCGGCGCCACCGCCCAGTTGGGGGTCCGTGGCCGCGAGCGTCGGGATGCCGATCACGTGGCCGGACAGGTCGACCAGGGCGCCACCGCTGTTGCCCGGGTTGATCGCGGCCGAGGTCTGGATCGCGCCGGCGATGGTCGCCCCGGGCGAGCCGGGGTTCTGCGGTTCGGTGACCGTACGGCCGAGGGCGGAGACGATGCCGTCCGTCACGCTGCCGGACAGGCCCAGCGGGTTGCCCATGGCCAGCACGATCTGCCCCACGCGCAGCTTGGCGGAGTCGGCGAACCGGGCGGGCCTCAGCCCGTCGGGCTTGTCCACCTTGATCACCGCCAGGTCCCCCGCGGGGAACGACCTGACCAGTTTGGCGGATCGCGCCGGGCCGCCGGTGGCGATGGTCACGGTCATCTGTGTGGCCTGGCCGACGACGTGGGCGTTGGTGACGATATGGCCCTTGGTGTCGAACACGATGCCGGAGCCGAGCCCGGCCTTCGTGGTGATCTGCACGATGGACGGCAGAACCTCCGAGATGACCTTCTCGTACGCCGACTCCAACGTCTGCGGCGAGGTCGGCCGAGAGGCGGTCGGCGTGCTCGTGGTCGGCGCGGGGGACGGCGTGGCGGTGCCCGTGGTCGTGGGAGGCGGCCCGCAGCCGGCGAGCAGTACGGCTGCGGCGGCCAGTCCCGCGGCGATCTCCCTCATGGGAGATCCCTTCCCAGCTCAGCTCGAAAGATACGCTTCTCGCACGTTCCTCCTGCTCAGCTTGCCTGTGGGCGTACGGGGCAACGACTCCCGGTACTCGATCAGCCGCGGATGTTTGAGCCGGGCGAGCCGGGGCGCGCAGTGCCTCAGCAACTCGGCCGTGAGCTCCTCGCCGCCGGAGACCCCGGCCACCGGCTGGACGAGCGCCACGACCTTGTGCCCCCACTCGGGGTCGGGCACGCCGATCACCGCCACGTCGGCGACGGAGGCGTGTTCGAGCAGGGCGGCCTCGATCTCGGCCGGGTAGATGTTGACCCCGCCGGAGATGATCAGGTCGGTCCGCCGGTCCAGCAGGAACAGGTAGCCGTCGTCGTCGAGGTAGCCGATGTCGCCGGGCGTGTAGTCCCGCCCGCGCATGGCCGCCGCCGTCTTGTCCGGGTCGCCGTGGTACTCGAAGCGGTTGATCCCGCCGATGTAGACGAGGCCGGGCGAACCGGTCGGCGCCTGCTCGCCATCCTCCCCCACGATCGTGAACGACATGCCGTCGAGTGCCTTGCCGACCGTGCCGGGCTTGTCCAGCCACTCCTGGGAGGAGACCATGGTCGCCACGGCCGCCTCCGTGGAGCCGTAATACTCCCAGAGCACCGGCCCCAGCCAGTCGATCATCGCCTGCTTGGTGGCCGGCGGGCAGGGGGCCGCGCCGTGGTAGAGGTGGGTGAGGGACGACAGATCGTAGGAATCCCGCTCAGGCACCGCCAGCATCCGGTGGAACATCGTGGGCACCATGAACGCGTTCGTCACCCGGTGCCGCTCGATCAGCTCCAGCGCGGCGGCGGCCTCGAACCGCTCCGGCGCCACGATCGTGTGCCCGTACTGCAGCGCCATCATGGCCTGCCCGTACGGCGCCGAGTGGTAGAGCTGCGAGCACACCAGGTGCACCCCGCCCGTCGGCAACCCGAAGTGCCGCCAGCTCTTGCGCATCAGGATCGGGTACAGCTCCTCCGGCGTCAGGTCCAGCAGCCGCCTGCGCACACCCTTGGGCTGCCCGGTGGTGCCCGAGGTGTAGAGCATCATCGACCCGGCCCGCCGGTGGGCCGGCGCGGTGGCGGGCCGGCCGGCGATGAGTTCGGTGACGGTGAGTGCCTCCGGTGAGACCACCACCTTGGCCCCGCAGTCGGCCACGATGTAGTCGATCTCGTCGCTGGTGAAATGCCAGTTGACGGGAACCAGATAAACCCCGATCTGGTACGTCGCCAGCATCATGGTCAATGCGTCGAGCCCGTTCTTCAGCACGGTCACCACGCAGTCACCAGGTCCGGCTCCGAGCGAGGTCAGGCCGTTGGCGGCCCTGTTGGCGCGGTCGAGCAGCGCTCCGTAGGTCGTGCCCTCCTCCCCGAGGAGGGCGGGGCGTTCAGGGTCGTTGGCCGCGATCTCATAGAAACCCCTCATGTACGCAGACCTTACAGAATTAGATTCTGCTGGGGGAATAGAGGAATTATCCCGCTCTGTAGTGACGTAACCTCAAGGCCATGGCGGACGACGGCGAGCAGAGACGTAGGTATGATTCACCAACCACCCCGTTCCGCAAGGTCGTCATGCCCGAAGAGCAGGCTGAGCAGACCATCAAGATCTCTCGCCCTCCGGCGTCCGGCCCGGTAAAGCCGCAGCCCGCAGGCCAGCCCCCGAGCCAGCCCGCCGCCCCGCCACAGAACCCGCCACAGAAGCAGCCACAGAAGCAGCCGCAAAACCCGTCGCAGGGCCAACCGCAGAACCAGGCCCAGGCCAGGAACCAGGCTCTCAGCCAGCCGCCGCCGGCCCAGTCACCGCCACAACAGCCGGCGCGCCCCCCGGGCCAAGGCCCGAACCAGGGCCAGAGGCCAGGCCAAGGCCCAGGTCAGGGACAGGGACCAGGTCAAGGCCAGGGACCAGGTCACGGCCCGCACCAGGGACAGGGAATCCAGGGCCCGGGGCAGGGCCCGCATCAGGGCATGGGAATGGGACCCGGCCAGCCGCCACAGCAGCCGTTCATGCACCCGCGGCCGCCTTACGACCAGCCGCCGCTGCCGCCCATCCCGCCGCTCCCGCCCCCTCCCCCGAACCGCCGCTTCAGCGACATCCCGATCAAGGCCGTCTACCTGGTCGGCGCCATCCTCGGCACCGTCCTGGCGGTGCTGCTGATCTTCGTGGTGTTCTCCGGCGACGTGCCCACCCGGCAGGAGTCGGGCGAGCAGGTGGCGACGGTCGCGCCGGTGCCCACCGTCAGCGCCACCCCCACCCCGACGGCCAGCCCGACGCCCAGTGAGACCCCGATCGTCTTGCCGCCCGTACCGGACAGCAAGAAGTTCGCCACGCTGTCCGGCACGGCGTCCGTCGTCGCCGGCACGATCACCGACAAGACCGTGGGCATCACCTACCCGAGGTTCGCCTCGCCGTGGAAGGCCAAGTCGTTCCCGCCGTTCTCGATCGCGCAGCGGATCGGCAAGGTAGAGGTCCCGCACACGGTGGTCGCCTCGGCGATGTTCCCTGGTGACACGCCTCTGAAGAAGCCCTCCACGAACGCCGACTACCGCGAGATCGCCACGCTGGCCGCCCGCTGGGCGATGCGTTCCCAGTACCCCAAGGGCGCCACCCTGGACGAGTGGACCGCCTCCCAGAAGATCCCGCTCGGCAAGGGCTGGACGCTCGGCTACAAGGTCTCCTACACCGTGAAAGGCAAGAAGCAGGAGGCCCAGGCCGTGGTGACGATCATCGAGGTCGGCAAGAACAAGCCCGCGATGCTCCTGGGCTCGATTCCCGAGGCGAACAAGTCTCACTGGCCTGACCTGAACACCCTTGTCGCCCAGATTCGTCCGCTCTAGGCCAGAAGCATCCTCTAGAATATGGTTCTGGCATGGACTGGGACCTGGCTGGAGGATGAGTAAATGGCGATCGGGTTGAGCGAGGAGCACGAGGCGCTCCGCGAATCGGTGAGTGGTTGGGCCGAGCGGAACATTCCCTCGGAGCTGCTGCGCGCCGGGGTGGACCGCCGCCCCGCGTTCTGGCCGGGGCTCGCCGAGCAGGGACTGCTCGGCCTGCACGTGCCCGAGGAGTACGGCGGCTCCGGCTACGGGCTGCTTGAGGCGGCCGTGGCCATCGAGGCGCTGGCCGAGCGCATGGCCCCGGGGCCTTTCGTGCCGACCGTGCTGGCCAGCGCCGTGATCAACGTCTCCAAGCGCCCCGAGCACCTGGAGTCGTTCGCCGACGGCACGCTGACCGGCGCGGTCGCGCTGACCGGGAAGCTGAGCGGCACCCGCATGGAGGACGGTTCGCTGGTCGTGTCCGGCACGGCCGAGCCCGTGCTGGGCGGCTCGCTGGCCGACTCCCTGGTGTTGCCGGTCACCACGGCCGACGGTGAGGAGTGGGTGCTCATCGACGCCTCCTCCGCCACCGTGACCGAGGTGAAGTCACTGGACCTGACCAGGCCGGTGGCGAAGGTGGAGCTGTCGGAGGTCGTGGTTCCCGCCGAGGGCATCCTGGGCGGCGTCGAGAGCGCCGACGTGCGCGATCTGGCCGCGATCCTGCTCGGCGCGGAGGCGGCGGGCCTGGCCTCGTGGTGCGTCACAGCCGCCGCCGGCTACGCCAAGGTACGCGAGCAGTTCGGCCGCCCGATCGGCCAGTTCCAGGGCATCAAGCACAAGCTCTCCCGCATGCTCGTCGCGCTGGAGCAGGCCCGGGCCACGGTCTGGGACGCCACCCGCGCGGACGGAAAAGAGCTGGAGTTCGCGGCCGCCGTGGCCGGGGTCATGGCGCCCGACGCCGCCGTACAGTGCGCGAAGGACGCCATCCAGACCTTCGGCGGCATCGGCTACACCTTCGAGCACGACGCGCACCTCTACTACCGCCGCGCGCTCACCCTGCGCGCCCTGCTCGGCTCCTCGGCCGGCTGGGCCGCCACGGTGACCGAGCTCTCCCTGCAGGGCGTCTCCCGCGAGATGGAGATCGACCTGCCGGAGGACGCCGAGGAGCTGCGCGAGTCGATCCGCGCAGAGATCGCGGAGATCGCGAAGCTGGAGGGCAAGGAGCAGAAGCGGGCCCTGGCCAAGGGCGGGTTCGTCATGTCCCACCTGCGCAAGCCGTGGGGCCGCGACGCCCGGCCCCTGGAGCAGGTGCTGATCGCCCAGGAGCTCAAGGCCGCCAGGGTACGCCTGCCCGCCATGATCATCGGTGCCTGGGTGGTGCCGTCGATCGCCGCGTACGGCACGCCTGAGCAGCAGGAACGTTTCCTGCCCAAGACGCTCGCCGGCGAGATGATCTGGTGCCAGCTCTTCTCCGAGCCCGGCGCCGGCTCCGACCTGGCCTCGTTGCAGATGAAGGCGGACAAGGTCGAGGGCGGCTGGAAGCTCAACGGCCAGAAGATCTGGACCTCCGTCGCCCACGTGGCCGAGTGGGGCATCTGCATCGCCCGCAACTCCAGCGAGGGCACCAAGCACGAGGGCATCACGTACTTCCTGGTCGACATGAAGGCCCCCGGCGTCACGGTCAGGCCGCTGACCGAGATGACCGGCGAGAACCTGTTCAACGAGGTATTCCTCGACGACGTCTTCGTGCCGGACGACCTGGTCGTGGGCGAGGTCGGCGACGGCTGGAAGGTGGCCCGCAACACGCTGTCGAACGAGCGTGTCTCGCTCTCGTCCGGCTCGGGCGGCACCGGCTCGTCGGTGAGCGACCTGCTGGGCCTGGCAGGCCGGCTGGGGCGGGAGCTGACGCCGATCGAGGCGCAGCAGGTCGCCGAGGTGGTCTGCGAGGGCCATTCGATCAACGCGCTGTCGTTGCGGGTGACGCTCAAGCAGCTCGCCGGGACCGAGCCGGGCGCGGACGCCTCCGTGCGCAAGCTGCTGTCCACCTCCCACGCCCAGCACGTCTCCGAGACGGCGGTGGAGCTGCTCGGCCCCGCGGCCGTGATCGCGGCCGACATGAAGCTCGGCGACGCCGGCTACTGGAACCGGGCGGTGCTCGCGACCAGGGCGATGACCATCTACGGCGGCACCACCGAGGTGCAGCTCAACATCATCGGCGAGCGCATGCTGGGCCTGCCCAGGGACCCCGAGCCGGGCAAGTAGCGGCCGAGCGGCCTATCCCCTCACGGGTTGTGGGGGGATGGCCGTGCCGTCCTCGTCCGGGATCGGGCGGCCGATCCTGATCTCGCCGACGCAGGCGCCCTGGCCGCCGAGTGTGCGGATGGCCAGCTCGGTGCCCTCGCCGTTGAGCTGGGCGAACGTCCTGCCGAGGTCCTTGCCAGCGGGAACCTGCGCGACTCCGAGGCCGAGGCGTACCGACAGGGTGGTCTCGGCCGCGTTCAGGTAGGAGATCTGCGCCGTGTACGCGCCGCCGGTCAGCGGCGCGGGAAGGCGGAAACGGACCTCTTGAGGGCCGACCGGCACGCAGGAGCCGCGCTGCCTGATCGTGAGGCCGTCGATGGCCACCGGCCGCAGGCGGCCCCGCGCGTCGAACGTCAGGGGGTTCTGCAGGGGGCCGGAGAGCTGCCGCGTCCAGGCCACCGGCCACGGGTCCGGCACGCCGAGGAGCCTGGAGTGCAGGGCGTAGTCGTGAAAGAAGACCGCGGCGGCGACCCCGGGCGGCACGTGGGTGTCGAGCACGGCCGTGCCGTCGGGCACGCGGGAGAGCGCCTGCCTGGCCGTCTCCACGTAGCCGCGGGCGGTGCTGCCGAGGGGGCGGTCGGCGTACGCGGTGGCCGAGAACAGCGAGCCCGCGGCGACGACGGCGGCCAGCGGCGTCCAGGCCCATCGGAGCGGCGAGCGGGAGCGTAGCCAGGGCCGTTCCTCGCCGTCGAGCGGGATGAAGGCCAGGCCCGCGACGATGGCGACGACGGTGGCGGTGGCGGCCAGGTACCGCAGCTCGTACCCGAGCACGCCGGGACCGAGCAGGTCGATGCGTCCCAGCAGGACGGGCACCACGTCGGCGAGCAGGAAGTAGCCCAGCAACATCGACCACGCGAGCCAGGCCCGCCGCCGGTAGAGCACCGACACCGCCACCACGATCGCCGCGACGCCGAGCGCGGCCCAGGCCAGGGGCTCGGGCGTGGCGGCCATGGCGTAGTCGTCCTCGATCGGCCGCCACTGCCACGGCCCGCCCAGCGCGGACGGGACCAGCGCCCGGCTCCCCAGCACCCACGCGAACTCCCCCGCCACCCCGAGGCCGGGCAGCTTCGGGGTCTGCGTCGCGTCGTTGATCTGGACGGAGCCGAACAACCCGGTGAAGAAGACCCACGAGTACGCCACCAGGATCACCGCGTACGGCACCCATGCCCGCCACAACCGCCACCAGGCGGGCTTCAGCCAGATCGCGGTGATCACCAGCATCAGCACCGGGATGAACGCGGCCTTGACGAAGAACAGCAGCCCGAACACCGTCCAGGCGCACGCCGCGACGACATGCCGCGCCCGCCCGTCGCGCACGTACAGGACGTGGGCCGACAGCGCCATCGGCAGCGCGAGTTGCAGCGGCAGCGTCTCCAGGACCGCCGCCCACCACGAGAGCGACGGGATCGTCATGGGGGTCAGCAGATAGAGGCCGAGCGGCACCAGGATCGCCGGCCGCGCCCCGAACAGCAGGCGCAACAGCCGCAGCAACGCCAGGCTCGCCCCGGCCTGCAGCACCATCGTCGTGCTGTGGGCGAGCAGCTCGTTGTAGCCGCCGAGGCGGGCCATCGCCCAGGAGATGCCGAAGCCGCCGGGCAGCAGGTGGCCCACGTCCACCCACATGAGGTAGTCCCAGGTGAAGCCGCTCTCCTGGCCGCGGATGATGTAGTGGAAGTCGTCCTGCCGGAAGTAGGTCTGCCTGACCAGCTCGAACTTCCACACGAGCTGCACCGCGACCATCACCAGCCCGGCGGCCAGCACGGCGTCGCCGGCGCGTAATCGCCGGCTCACCCCGTCGGCCTGCGCCGTCGTCGTCCCCATCAGCCGGCCGCCTGGGAGAGGCGGTAGCGGGAGGGCGGGATGCCGTAGCGGTCGATGAACGCCTGCCGCAACGTCTCCGCCGTCCCGAACCCGCAGCGCACCGCCACCGCGGCCATCGGCAGCGAGGTGGTGGCGAGCAGATGGGCGGCGGCCTCGGTACGGGTCTGCCTGACGTAGCGGCCGGGCGTCTGGCTCAGGTGTTTGAGGAAGAGCCGGGTCAGGTGCCGCTCGCTGACGCCCGCCTCCGCCGCCAGCGCGGCCGTGCCCAGGTCTTCGCGCAGATGGGCGGAGATGTAGGCGATGGTCCGCTTGACCAGGCTGTTGGCCGGTGAGGGGGCGTCCACGAACATGCTCATCTGCGCCTGGTTGCCGGGCCGCTGGAGGTAGGTGACCAGGTTCCTGGCGACGGTCCTGGCCAGCTCGGGGCCGTTGTCCTCCTCGACGAAGGCGAGCGTGAGGTCGAGCGCGGCCGTGACGCCGGCGGAGGTGGCGACGTTGCCGTCGCGGATGAAGATCGGGTCGGGGTCCACGATGACGGCGGGGAAGCGGCTGGCCAGCACGTGCGCCTGGTTCCAGTGGGTGGTGGCGCGGCGTCCGTCGAGCAGGCCGGTGGCGGCCAGGATGTAGGCTCCCGTGCAGACCGAGGCCACCCGGCGGCTCTCGCGGGCCAGCCTGCGGATGTGGCCCACGACCAGTGGGTTGGCGGCGGCGTCCTCGTGGCCGATCCCGCCCGAGATCACGAGCGTGTCGAGCGGCCCGGTGATCCGCTCCAGGGCGAGCTGGGCGTGCAGGGTCAGCGCGGTGCCGGTGACGATGGGGTGGCCGCCGGGGGTGGCCACGCGGTATTCGTAGTAGGGCTGCGCGCCGTGCCAGTTGGCGCCTTCCAGCGTCGAGGTGATGCAGGCGATGTCGAGTAACTCGGCCGCCTCGTACGCCACGACCACGACCCGTCTCGGCTCCATGATCCGACTGTAGGTCCGAAGGACGAAGAACCCAAGTTTCCGGACCTCCTCCCCCGCTTCCCTTGGCCTCCCGCACCCCGGCGGGACACAGTCGGTGCATGACAACGACCACCGCCAAGACCGGCCGCCGCTGGGGCAGGTTCGCCCTCCACTACGCCGAGATGATCATCGCCATGTTCGTCGGCATGTTCGCGCTCGGCGCGCTCCAGTCCGCCGTCGGGCTCGGCGTCTCCCACGCCGAGCAGCCGGAGCTCTGGTATCTCTCGATGGCCTTGAACATGTCCGTCGGCATGGCCGCGTGGATGCGGTTCCGCGGGCACGGCTGGGCGCCCACGCTGGAGATGTGCGCGGTCATGTTCGCGCCGGTCGTGCCCCTCTTCCCGCTGCTGTGGCTGGGGGTCATCGACGGCGGCGCGCTCATGATCGTCTCGCACGTGGCGATGTTCCCGCTCATGCTCATCGCGATGCTGCGCCGCCTCGACGAGTACGCCGGCTGCGCTCATTGAGCGCCTTGCGGTACAGGTCGAGGACGTCCTGCCGGAGCAGGTGCCCGAATCCGGCCCGCTTGATCCGCATGCCCAGCTCGGGCTCACTGATCCCGAGGGCGGCGGCGGTGCCGGACATGCTCCACTCGTGCTCGTGCAGCCGGCTCAGCAGGTAGCCTCGCCGGCTCTGCTGCTCCGACAGCCTGAACGTCTTCAGGTAGGCCAGGCGCCCGTCCCCGTCGGTGATCGTCTCCCCGATGTGGTTGTCGGCCTTGCGCTCGAACGACGGCAGGAAACGGCTCAGCGTGAACCGGCCCATCCGATGGACCTCCTCCACCCGCGCGGGGGCGCGGAGGAGCCCGCCCGTCATCACCGAGTCGTGGAACTCGGCCCACTCGCGCTCCCGCAGCCCGGCCTGGTCCCGCAGGTCGCTCAGCGAGGACACCCGGCTCTCGTCGATCACCGCGGGGAAGTCTCTGGCGGGGTGGAGCAGGGCGTACTCGTAGATGAGGTCGCCGAACAGGTCGTCGACGAGCGTCGGGTGCAGCAGCCGGTAGTCCTCCGGATGCGGCACCACGAAGGCGCAGGCCAGCGCGTCAGCGGTGTACAGCAGCAGCCCGCACTGCCCCGGGTAGATCTCGAACACCTTGAGCGCGTCCTCCAGCCCGCGCACCTCGGCGCCGCTGTAGGCGGCTTCGGCCCGGGGGGACAGGCCGTTCGCCACCGCCTGGCGCGACCACTCCTCCCACGCGATCACGGGACCGCCGAAGTGCAGCGCGAGGAAGCCCTCCAGAGCCAGGTGCAGGGGCAGGAACCTGAGCCGGTTCCTGTCCACCCGGCGGGCCATCCCGCGGTCCATCCTGCGCCGCGTCCTGATGGGCATGTGGGGCCCCGGGTCGCCGATCCGGGTGCCGTACGCGGCGGCCGGGGTGCCGTCCTCCGTCCACGACGCGACGAAGGCGTGCGGGATGTACGAGGTGTAGTAGGAGCGGTCCGGCAGGGACACCGCGGCGAACTCGTCGTACATCAGGGCGTGCAGGCGCAGGTCCTCGATGGGCTCGCGGCGGACGAGCGGCACCAGCCGCATCGCGCCCCACGTCTGCGCGGGCCGCGTCTCCAGCCCCGTGAAGTCGATCATCGCCGCGCCGCCCGGTCCGCCAGGTACGCGCGCAACTCCGCGAGCCCGGTCCGCCCCTCCGCGAACCTGGCCAGCTCCACCAGCGCGGGCAGGTCCTCCGCGTCGCGGATGCCGGCCGTCGGCACCATCGCCGACAGCCGCCCCACGTCGAACCGCCCGGCGTCGTAGACCGGGTTCACGTGCACGATGCCCACCTCGCCGGCGGGATCGAGCTTGCGCCGCCAGACGCGCAGCACCTCGGCCGCCAGCCCCGGCGGCGCGTTGTCCCAGCCGTCGGAGACGACGACGAGCAGGTCGGGACGCTGTTCGAGCGCGTCGATGACCCGCCGCCCGAGCGGTGTGGGCCCGGTCGGGCGCACCAGGATCGGGTCCGGCCCGCCCGACACCCACAGGCCGCGGTAGGTCCCGGCCAGCGCCTCCAGCAGGTAGTGGCAGGCCAGCGCGACCGCGAGCGGCCGGCGCCGCTTCACCGTCGAGCCGAAGGAGGAGAAGCTGTCGTCCAGCACCGCCGCCACGCTCCCCCAGGTGCCGGCCCGCGCCCCGGCCGCCCGCGCCGCCGACGCCCGCAGCGCCGCCACCAACTCGGTACGCCGCCGCGCCCGCTCCCCGCCTGCCAGCGACAACACGTAGGAGGCCACCCTGACCAGCGGCATCGCGGCCAGGTCCGCCTCGGTGCGCCCGCCGTCCCGCTCCGCCGACTTCGTCAGCCGCAGCCGCTCCAGCCGGGTCAGGCGAGGCGCGATGCGCTCCAGGAAGACGGCTCTGCTGATGCCGTGGCGGGCGGCGAAGCCCTCGGCGACGGTGTAGGGAAGGTCGTACAGGGCGCCCTTGTCGTAGTGTGCCCGCCGCCAGGCCTCCAGAACGGGCGTGTCGTAGCGGGACCTGCTGAACGGCGCGAACAGGAAGTCGCCCAGCTCGCCCTCGGGCCGCAGGTGCGCGTGCCGCACCGCCGACTTCACCGCGCTGCGGTACTTCACCGCGTCGAACGCCAGGTCGGGCCGCGCGGCGAGCCAGTCGCGCACCAGCGCGCGGGTGCGCCGGTTGTTGACGCCCGCGCGCCGCAACTCCTGGAAGAGCCGGTAGGCGCGGGGCGGGCTCATCCGGCCCAGCCGCCGCGCGATCAGCCGGGCGTCGCCGCTTCCGCCCTTCCGCTTGAGCAGGTTGGCGATGATCAGGGCGGCGTTGTGGTCGTTGATGTCGAGGGCCAGCGTGGCGGCGTACAGGTCGGGGTAGTTGCCGTGGATGTAGCTGTGCAGGAAGGCGAGGGAGAGCCGCTGCTCGCCGGCCGCGCTGTGGAACTCACGCTGGCCGGTCGAGGTGATCGCCGCGTTCGCGAAGAGCAGCACGTCCTCGCATTCGATCAGGTCGGCGTAGGTCTCCATCGGCTCCCCCGGGGTTGGAGACTGGCCGGGGAATGGGGGCACGAGCTGCGAAGCATCGCTTAATAGGCGGTTTCCGGAAGTCGCACCGAAGTCCCGCGGCCAGTCTGGTTCCGGACCTTACCCGGCGTCCGGCACCGACGCGACGCGATTAACGGCCGGCCGCTGGCCGGGTCCTGATCTGGCCCAGCGCCGTGTTCCTGTCCCGGATGTCGGAGATCAGCACGTGCGCGACCAGCAGCAGCCCGAGGCAGAGGATGTCGGCCCCCCACCAGGGGATCTCGGCGAGCAGCAGGTAGCCCTGGCCGTCGCTCAGCGACCTGATGACCACCGTCACCACGGCCACCACCACGGTGACCAGCAGCCAGGTCCACCAGCGCGGCAGGCTGCCCTTGTTCCACAGCCGGACCCGCCAGTTCATGAAGACCGCGAGCACGCCGAGCAGGGCGCAGAACCCGATCAGCCACCAGGGCAGGGCGAAGGCGTTCTGCTCGGCGATCTGATCCCGCGTGGTGCGCAGTTCGGCCTCGGCCACCCGCTGGGCGCGTACGGCGGCGTCGAGCCGCTTCTCGAGCTGGGCCACGCTCTGCTGCTGGCGCGGGGGCGGCGTCGCGCCCTCGGTCGGCAACATCCGCGTCACGACGGTGAGCATGATCGCCACGAAGGACAGCGCGAGCACGATGGCCATGAACAGGTCGATGAAGCGCAGGTCGAGCGGTGGTGCGAACGACCTGGCGGGCCGCCTCCTCACGGCTCCCTCACCAGGGTGTATTTCTGCGGCCGGCTCTCCACAGCGCTCAGCCGCTCCACCGCGGTGCGCAGCGCGTCGAGCCCCTTGACCAGCTCCTCCGTCCTGCCGCGGGACATGGCCAGCTCGTGCGTGAGCCCCTGCACGTGGGCCAGCTCCCGCGTGAGCCCCTGGATCCCGGGCACGGAGGCGCCCGCCTCCTTCGCGGGCAGGCGCGCGATGTAGATCAGGAACACCTCGTCGGCGGCCACGACGCCTGACCGCTCCGCCCGCTCGACCAGGGCCATCGCGCCGAAGGCGAGCACGCTCAGGAACAGCGCGATCATGGTGACGCCGAACGCGGAGGCCAGTTCGGGCAACACGTGCTGCTTGAGCGCGGTGATCAGCACGCCGGGGTCGCCCTGGCTGTCCAGGGCGTCGGAGAACGAGCCCACCATGGACGCCATCGTCAGCGCGGTGCCGATGAACCCGAAGACCGGCAGCGCCCAGATGAGCGCGTGGTCGATGTGGTTCTTGTTGGCCATCTCGCTCTCGTCGAGCGCGGAGCGGGCGCTGAGCACCGACTCGGCGTCGCTACCGGCCTCTGCCGCCTCCTTGAACAGCTTGAGCCGCCGCCCCACCAGCGTGTCCTCGCTCGGCCGCACCGACGAGACGTTCGCCACGGCCCGCGCCGTCGCGGCGCTCTCCCGGCGGAGATCCGGCACGGCCCTGGCGATCCGGAGCACGGTGATCAGGAACACCGCGATGATGAGCGTGACCACCAGCTCCGCCGCCGGCGGGGCCGTGGACGCGCCCACGAACTCCAGCAGCGCCTTCACGGCTCCGGCCACCAGCAACACAGCGGACACCATCAGGCTCACCACAGGCGCGAACACCGAGTGACGCCAGTCGTACCTTGACACCCTTCAACCCCACTCCGGCACAGGACTTGTCAAAGGAACACCTAAGCACACGTACTGCAATGATTGGTGACGGAGTGGCAGATTTGTGGCGTCATTCTGGCCGCGGACCGCCTTGCGGACAGATGTCCGCAAGGCGGACACCGCCGGGGACCGCGCCGCGACCCGCCAGGAAATGGGAAATACCGAATACCGCTCGGTGCATTCTGCGAACGGCGGCGGTTTTAGGTTCTAGCCAGGTTAATAGGCAGTTAAGGACGGTCGCGAAACGGCGTACGAGATTTCCGCGTCGTTCTCCGGCTATAGGGTTTTCCTACCGGGCAAATTATGATGGGCCTCGTGATCCGGTCAGCCGGGGAGAAGGACATCGGCGTCCTGATGGCCGAGGACGTCGCAATGTTGCGCCATGCACTGGTCTCGTTACTCAACCTGGAGCCCGATATTCAGGTGCTCGTGGAGGTCGAGGCGGGAGACGAGGTGTTGCCGGCGGCGCGGAAGCATCGCCCGCAGGTGGCCGTGATCGACATCAACATGCCCCGGCTGAACGGGCTCGACGCCGCCGCGCAACTGCGTGTGCACCTGCCGGAGGTGCGGGTGCTCATCCTCACCAGCCTCGGCAAACCGGGAATCCTGCGGAAGGTGCTCACCGCGCAGGTGTCCGGGTTCATCCTCAAGGACGGGCCTCCCGAGCAGCTCGCGCAGGCCATCAGGGACGTCTTCCAGGGCAAGCGCGTGATCGATCCGCAGCTCGCCCTCATGGCCTGGGACAGCGGCGAGAACCCGCTGAGCAACAGGGAGGCGGAGGTGCTCAGGCTGACCGGGCGGGGCGAGAACCCCGAGGAGATCGCCAAGAAGCTCTTCCTGTCGACCGGGACCATCCGCAACTACCTGACCACCAGCGTGACCAAGCTCAACGCCCGCAACAAGATCGACGCCCTGCGCATCGCGGAGGAGATGGGCTGGTTGTGACGCTCAGCGCCTCTTGGCCCAGCGGCCGCGCAGGCGCCCGGCGGGGCTCTCCTTGCCGTCCTGGGAAGCGGGCGGGGCGGGAGGACGGGCGGGCACTTCGACCAGTAACTGGAATCTACGATCGGGCAGCGTCCCGGCCGTGAGCCGGCCGCCCAGCGTCTCCGCGCGCATGACGAGGTTGGCGATCCCGCTGCCGATGCAGTCCTCACCCATGTCGCTGCGCAGGCCGTCGTTGGTGACGAGCAGGCGTACCTGGTCGGAGGTGCGCTCGACGGCGATCTCGCAGACCGTGGCGTCGGTGTGGCGCAGGATGTTCGTGGCGCCCTCGCGCAGGGCCGTCGAGAGGGCGGTGCTGGCCTGTTCGTACAGCTCGGCCATGTCCGGCGGGGACTTGATCGTGATGTCGATGCCGGCGGCGCCCAGGATCGACCTGGCCGACTTCAGCTCCGCGTCCAGCGACAACTGACGGTAGCCGCTGGACACCCTGCGTACGTCGGCCAGCGCCTGCCGGGCGATGTTGAGCACGTCGTCGAGCTCGTCCACGGCCCGCGCCCAGGTGTCGCGGCCCAGCCGGCGGGACAGCTCGATCTTGAGGATGATCGTGGACAGGCTGTATCCCAGCAGGTCGTGCAGGTCACGGGCGAACCTCAGGCGCTCCTTCTCCACCGCCATCTGCGCCATCTTGGCCCGTGACTGGTCGAGCTCCCCGACCGTCTCCGACAGCCGGATCAGGCCGTAAAGGATCAGGGCCCCGTTGACCGAGGCGCTGAGCACATAGGTGAGGGACCACGGGTCGAACCCGTCGAACACGCCCTGCAGGACCACGTTGCTGAGCACGATGGCCCCGAAGGCGGACCAGGCCGCCCTCGAGGTCAGCGCCAGCAGGCAACTGCTCGCCAGCACGCTCGGCATGCTCAGCCAGCCGCTGCCCAGCCAGTAGAGCGGCAGGTAGACCAGGACCGCCTGGATGACCAGCGCGGTCCTCCTGTGCCGTCCGTTGCGCCGGTCCGCACGCGCGAAGTGGAGCACCTGCATCAGCAGGATGACGACCATGTCGATCAGGCTGACGAGGACGAACGGAGTGGGTTTGCCCGAGCTGATGATTTTGATGGCGTCGACGATTCCGTAACTGGCGATCACGACCGCGACAATGGTTCGCGCCAGTCTCGGGGCCAGTCGAATTTCCCCCAGAGCAGTGGACCAGTTCTGTGGTTTCCTGTCCTGCTCGACCACGTGTCGGCCCTCCGGCCCCCGTATATGACGCCATGAGCGTAACCGACCCGTCGGGTAATTCCGAGCTACACGAACAACGGCACAGGATTCAGCTCCTCGTACGGCGTCGCCGCCGCGAGACGGCCCATCCGCACCGGAACGTCGAAGAGCCTGCCCGGGCCGAACCGCGCCCAGAAATGCCGCAGACCGGGCACCACGACCCTGGCGACGGGCAACTCGATGTCGGGCCTGGTCTGGTCGAGCACGAGCACCTCCATTCCCTGGCGGGCGATCGCGGCGACGCCGGCCCGCACGTCGTCCAGCAGGTCCCCGGTGGGCGTCCACGCGTGGGCGGCGGCAGGCCTGGCGGGGTCAGGGAGCAGATACGGGTGCTCCTCGACCGTGGCCTCACGCCACCAGCGCGTCGCCTCGGGGTCGGTCAGGCCGTACTCGTCGCCCAGGACCAGCGGGAGGAGCTGGTTCACCTCGGTCAGCGCGCGGCGCAGCGCCAGGTGCGGGTCGAAGTGGGCGCCGAAGCCGAACACGATCTCCTCCGGCCGCTCCCCCACCCGCCGGGAGAAGGCGGCCACCACGGGGATGCCGAGGTCGGTGGTGAGGTCGAGCGCCCAGATCACGCGCCCGAGCCCGGCATGACCCTCGTGCTGCCGGGCGATCCACCGGTCGGCGAACGCGTCGATGTCCACGGCCGGCTGCCGGGTGCGGTTGTACCACCATACGGCCACGGCATCCCGCTCGACGAGCTCCAGGAGCCCCTGGAGAACGGCGTCCTCCAGGCTGCTGCCCGCCGCCGCGCCGTTGGAGTCCGCGCGGGTGAAACCGTGTCCGGACTCCGGCGGCGTGCCGTAGTAGAGCATCGAGGTGGGCAAGAGGACCTGCCTGTCGTGGGTGAGCGACCAGAGCGGCGTCCAGTCGATGGGGACCCTCTCGTCGAGCGGTTCGCACACGTCCTGGGTGGGCGCGTGGGTGGCGTTCCATTCGGCCCGGCCGGCGTACTGGCGCTCGTCGTAGAGCTGGCAGGCGTTGGGATGCACGGCCAGCTCGCGCACCTGCTCGTAACCGGCGCGCAGGCGGGCCTCGTCCCCGTGGAAGGTGCCCGAGCGGCGTTCCAGCGCCTCGCACAACGCGCTGACCCGGGCGTCCAGATCGGTCACCCCCTTGCCGCCGTTCCTCCTGCGCAGGCTCGGGCGCATGGCTCCCGGGCGGGTCGGCCTGAGCATGGGGTTCTCGTCGGCCACGTACACGTGGGTGAACTCCGGCGCGCGGGGGTGCGGCCGCAGCTCGGCCACCAGGCCCGTGACGGGGCTGATCAGATGCCGGTAACGGTCGTAGACCTCCTGCCCGGTGCTGGAGCGGTGGCCGCCGCCTTCGCAGGAGACCTTCCGCCTGGACCCGAGCAGGACCGGCTGCCACGACCGCCGCAGGACCAGCCGCGGGTCCCCGCAGGTCTCGCACTCCGGCCTGCGGTCGAGCTGGTGGCGCCGGCTGCGCATGCGCAGGGTGTCGAACGTGCGGATGTCGCGCTGGCCTGGCTCCCGCAGCCCGGCCGCCCACTGGATCGCGGCCAGCATCGCCAGGCCGAACCCCATGTCCAGGCTCACCGTGATGCTCACCGCCG
Organism: Nonomuraea insulae; assembly: GCF_042656245.1. NCBI lineage: Bacteria > Bacillati > Actinomycetota > Actinomycetes > Streptosporangiales > Streptosporangiaceae > Nonomuraea > Nonomuraea insulae. The sequence continues at coordinate 323,157 of NZ_JBHSPA010000027.1, read as the reverse complement.
GGCGGGGCGCCGGCCTGGTCTCGTTGAGCGCGCGCTGCACCTGCGCCTCCGCCCACCTGTTGCCCCACAGCCGGTGCGACAGGCAGGTCCAGCAGGCGCCCCGGCCCGGCTCGAACACCGGCCCCACCCACAACGTCGTCCCCACCGGCTTGGCCAGCAGCCAGGCGCGCCCGGTGGCCCGGTGCTCGGCGTCCACCGCGGCCAGCCGCGGATCGAGGTAGTCGTCGCAGAGCACGACGGTCAGCTCCGCCCCCGCGCTGATCTCCACGCCCGCCGCGCGGCAGGCCGGCACCGCCCTGGCCGCGTCGACGGAACCGAGGGTCAGGAGCCTGACCGACGTGGCGGCGGCCCGATCGACGGCGACCGCCCCTTCCAGGCCTGCGGCCTCCCAGTACGCGGCGGCCTGGTGGTCGGCCACCTCGGTCGGGTACTCGGCGACCAGGTTGGCCGCCGACAGCCGGGCGACGAGTTCGGCCAGCGCCTCGGGAGCGGCCGCGTCAGGTGCCGCGGAGAGCACCTCGTGCCGCGTCCTCGTACCGTCCAGCAGCCTGGCCAGGAGCTCGACGTGGCTGCCGCGGAGGGCGGTGACGCCCTGCTCGCTGAAGAGATAGGCGCCCTCGCCGGCCACGACGGCCGGTTGGAGGTGCCGTTTGAACCCGAGGACCGTAGTCACCGTGGTCGCCTGCCGTCACCGTCGCCGTCGTGCAGGCACCAGCAGGTGTAGCAGAGATCGGTCGCGACGACCCCGCACGCGTTCAGGTCCCCGGTCAGCCCATCGAATTCGACGATCTCCAATACAAGCGCCGTGGAATTACTCATGGTGCACACCTCTCGAAACGCGCGCCGGATTGGCGGCGGACGCGAGTGATTGTTGGCAATCCACCGGGCAAATTCCACCGGAAATGGCGCGCGTCGCGACATGAAAGATTCATGTCGCAGGCATGATGCCTGCCCTACCTGCGCGGGGACCGGCTCTGTCACTCTGAATGAGCTTGTTGGCACCAACGGGGAAGGTCACCGACGCGCACTCGAAGGGGACAGTGCTTCATGTCCGGTTCCGCCAGTCTCGTCGAATCACCGGACGAGCAGAGCCAGTTTCTGAGACGCCCACACATTACCGCTCTCGTGCCTCTGAGCTCCCTTCTTCCCGCGGATTCGCCCCGCCTGTCCGGCGAGGACGACGCGCACACGCGCCTGCTGGAGGAGAAGGTGCCGGAGCTCCCGCCGATCCTGGTCAACAGGCGGACGATGCAGGTGATCGACGGTATGCACCGGCTGCGCGCGGCGAAGCTGGCCGGCCTGATGGAGATCCAGGTCGAGTTCGTCGACGTGGACCAGCGGGAGGCGTTCCTGCTGGCCGTTAAAGCCAATACCGATCACGGTCTGCCTCTGTCGCTCTGTGACCGGGAGGCGGCCGCCGCGCGCATCATCTCGTGGTACCCGCAGTGGGCGGATCGGGCTATCGCCGCTCAGGTGGGCCTGGCGCCGGGCACGGTCACCGAGATCCGCCGCCGTTCAACTGACCAATCCGGACACTCGAACGTGCGCATCGGCCGCGACGGCAGGATCCGGCCCATCAGCACCGCGGCGGCGCGGCAGCAGGCGTGGGAAATCCTTGACAACCGGCCCAACGTTTCTTTACGGGAGGTTGCCAGGATGGTGGGCCTGTCGCTCGGCACCGTGCACGACGTGCGCGAGCGGATGCGGCAGGGGCGCAGTCCCGTGCCGGACAGGGAGTCGGCCAAGCTGGAGCGGGCGGGCGGCCAGTGCGACTCGCGCATGACTCCGTCGCGGCGGCGCACCTGCCCCGGTGAGCCGATCGGCTGGTGGCGGATCCGGACGAAGTTGTCGGAGGACCCCACGCTCCGCTACACGGAATGGGGTCGCAGGCTGCTGCGCTGGTTCGACACCCGGGTGCCTCGCGACGACGAGTGGAGCAAGATCATCGAGGGGATCCCCCCGCACTGGGTGGACTCGATCGTACGGGCGGCGTACGCCTGCGGCGACGAGTGGCACGAGTTCGCCCTCACGCTCGACCAGCGCAGGCAGAACGACCTCGACCACGAGGACCTGGCCCAAGGAGAGTGAGCGGGATGACGCGAGTGGCCTTCCTCTTCCCCGGACAGGGCTCCCAGAAGGTGGGCATGGGCCTGGACTTCGTCCAGCGCTATCCGGAGCTGGAGCGGCGCTGGTTCGGCGCGGCCGACGACATCCTCGGCCTGCCCCTGTCGCGTCTGTGCTTCGAGGGCCCCGAGGACGAGCTGGTGCGGACGGAGAACACCCAGCCCGCCGTCTTCGTGGTGAGCATGGCGATCATTGACGTCCTGCGTGCCGGAGGCATGCAGCCCGAGGCGGTGGCCGGGCACAGCCTGGGCGAGTACGCGGCGCTCACCTGCGCGGGCGTCCTCGGCTTCGCCGAGGCGCTGCGGCTGGTCCGGCTGCGCGGCGAGCTCATGGCGGGGGTGAACGAGAGCACCCCCGGCACGATGGCGGCGATCATCGGGCTCTCCCCCGGGCGCGTCGAGGAGTTGTGCGAGCAGGTCAGCGGTAAGCACGGCGGAGTCGTCGAGCCGGCGAACTACAACGAGCCGGAGCAGACGGTCATCTCGGGAGAGGCGGAGCCGGTGGCCGCGGCGGCGGAGCTGGCCCGGGGCGCGGGCGCGCGCGTGGTGCCGCTGCGGGTGGGAGCGCCGTTCCACTGTAGCCTCATGAGCCCGCTCATAGAGGAGTTCGGCGCGGCCATGGACGCGGTGCCGTTCGCCGATCCGGCGATCCCGGTGGTGGCGAACGTGACCGGCGACTACGTGCGTACGGGCGCCGCCGCCAAGGAGGCACTGCGGCGCCAGGTGTCGGGGGCCGTCAGGTGGACCGAGACCATGCGACTGCTGGCGCACGACGGCTACGACACGTTCGTGGAGGCCGGCCCGGGGCGGGTGCTGACGGGTTTCGCCATGAAGATCGTTCCTGAGCTGCCGGTGCACAGCGCCGGGCAGGCGCGGCGACTGGACCGCCTGCTGGGCTGAGCTTGACCGCCCGCAGGGGCTGAGCTCGACCGCCCGCAGGGGCTGAGCTTGACCGCCGCAGGGGCTGAGCGCGCCGCGAATTCCGGCCGTCCGGGAGCATTTCACCGGACGGCCATTTCGCCATGTCCGGCGAAATTTCCGGCGTTTTCCGAGAGATAGCCGTATTCGTGCGCATTGTGCGATTCTCGACCAGCAACCAGGGTGTCATAGTCGCAGGAGCGAAGCATGACCAAGGCAGAAATCAACGACGCCGTCCACACGGCGGTAGCGGAGGCGCTCGGCCTGGACGACGACGAGGTGACCACGGAGTCCACGCTGATGGACGAGCTGGGCGCCGAGTCCATCGACCTGCTCGACATCCTCTTCCGTATCGAACGCTCCATCGGCGTGAAGATTCAGGCGGCGGATCTGTCGGACTACGTGCAGGGCGGAATTCCGGACGAGGAATTCGGCGACGAGAACGAGATTATTACCGCCAAGGGCCTGGCTCATCTCAAAAAGGTGATGCCGCAACTCGACATCGAGGAACTGGCCGGAAAACTCGCGGCCGAACAGGTCATGGGTCATTTCACCGTGGAGAACCTGGTGACGCTCGTGGCCGGCCGGACGGTCGCCGCGGTCTGACCCCCGGGGAGGGCAGATGGATCTCAAAGGCCGGGTCGCGCTGGTCACCGGGGCATCCCGGGGCATCGGCCGCGCCACCGCGCTGTGCCTGGCGCGGGCGGGCGCCGCCGTCGGCGTCAACTACCGCTCCCAGCAGGAGCTGGCCGAGGAGGTGGTGCGCGAGATCGAGGCCGGAAGGGGCCGGGCGGTCGCCATCCAGGGCGACGTCTCCGACTACGAGCAGGCGCAGGCCGTGGTCGCCAAGACCGTGGCCGAGCTCGACGGCCTGCACGTGCTCGTCAACAACGCGGGCATCGCCAGAGACGCGCTGATCTTCAACATGGAGCCCGAGGACTGGCTGCACGTCATGAAGGTCAACTTCGGCGCCGTCTTCAACTGCACCAAGGCCGCGCTCGGGCAGTTCACCGGGCAGCGCGACGGCGTCATCGTCAACGTGTCGTCGATGATGGGCGAGCGCGGCTGGACGGGCGAGTCGAACTACGCCGCCTCCAAGGGGGCGATCAACGCCTTCACCCGCTGCTGCGCGGTCGAGCTGGCCCGCTTCGGCGTCAGGGTGAACGCGGTGCTGCCCGGCTTCGCCCCCACCGACCTGGTGTCGGAGCTGCTGGCCAGGGACGGCGGCAAGAACATCAAGCGCCAGATCGTCCAGCGCGGCTTCGCCTCCGTCGAGGACGTGGCCGAGGCGGTGGCCTTCCTGGCCGGCCCGCGCTCGGGCCACATCACCGGCACGCTGCTGCCCGTGGACGGCGGCGTCGGGGCGCAACTGGCCCTCGGCCGGCCGAACTGGTGACGGTCATGACCACGGTGCGGATCGGCGTCGACCTGCTCGGCGTGGCACGCATGACCCGCCTGCTCGCGGATCATCCGGACAGCCTGCCCGAGCTCTTCACGCCCAGGGAAATGGCCTACTGCGGGCGCAAGCGCCACCGCGACCAGCACCTGGCGGGCCGTTTCGCGGCCAAGGAGGCGGTGCTGAAGTCCTTCGGCACCGGCCTCGGCCCGCGCATGCGGTGGACCGACGTGGAGATCGTCAACGGGGCGCTCGGCAAGCCGGACGTCAAACTGCACGGCGAGGTGGCCGACCGGGCCCGCCGCCGGGGCCTGGTCGGCATCGACCTGTCGCTGTCGCACTCGGCGGACCTGGTCGTGGCGGGCGCGGTGACCATCTGGGACGAGGAGGCCACAGGCGCCTCGGACGAGACGCCCGCCCACGCTTCCACCTCGGACGAGACGCCCGCCCACGCTTCCACCTCGGACGAGACGCCCGCCCACGCTTCCACCTCGGACGAGACGCCCGCCCACGCTTCCACCTCGGACGAGGAGGCCGCATGCGCTTCCATCTGATCGACCGCATCGATGAGTACGAGCAGCGCAAGCACGTACGGGCCCGCAAGCTGACCTCGGTCAGCGAGGACTTCTGGGCGGGCACGCCCCCGGTGATGCCCGCCCCGCTCGTGCTGGAGTCGCTCTGCCAGGCCGCCACGTGGCTGATCGTGGCCAGCACCGAGCAGCGCAAACGCGCCGCCCTGCTGCAGATCGGCCACGTCTCCTTCCTGGGGGACGTGCACCCGGGCGACGTCCTGGAACTCCAGGGCGAGGTGAGCGCCATGTCGGAGGAGATGGCGGTGCTGGCCGGGACGGCCCGGGTCGGAGAGCGTCTCATCCTCTCGGCCTCGGACATCATGTGCGCCCTCATCGACGCCGACGACCTCCAGGCCCCGGAGGAGACCGCCAGGCTGCGCCTGCAGCTCATGAGGGAAGGTGCCCGATGAACACCCGTGTCGCCGTCACCGGTCTCGGCGCCGTCACGCCCGTCGGCAACGACGTCGCCACCACGTGGACGTCGCTGGTCGAGGGGCGCAGCGGCGTCGGGCCGATCACGACCTTCGACGCCGGGACGTTCCCGGTCAGGATCGCGGCCCAGGTCAAGGACTTCGATCTGGGGCCGTACGCGCCGGACTCCCATTTCGCCCGGCACCTGAGCCGGGCGGCGGGCTTCGGGTTCGCCGCGGCGGACCAGGCGATCCGGCAGGCGGGAGCGCTGGACGTGTACGCGCCCGAGGAGCGCGGCATCGCGATGGGCGCCAGCGCGGGCCGGCCGGAGGAGCAGGAACTGCTCCAGGTCATGACGGCCTACCAGCGGGGTCACGAGGTGATCCCGCAGGCGCCGACGAGCCTGCTGCGCCGTCAGCAGAACGTCGCGTCCGCGGCGATCGCCCACCGGTGGCGGCTGCTCGGGCCCATGATCGGGGTGAGCACCGCGTGCTCGGCCTCCACGCACGCGATCGGCGAGGCGTACCGGCAGATCCAGGAGGGCGACGCCCGGCTCATGGTGGCCGGGGGTTACGACTCCCTGACGACCTGGCTGGACGTGCTCGGGTTCACGCTGCTCGGGGCGCTCGCGGCCGGCTACGACGACGAGCCCGCGCGGGCCTCGCGGCCCTTCGACCGGGACCGGTCCGGGTTCGTGCTCGGCGAGGGCGCCGTCGCCCTGGTGCTGGAGGACCTCCAGGGGGCGCGAGCGCGGGGCGCGACGGTGCTGGCCGAACTCGTCGGGTACGGCTCCAGCCTGAACGCCTACCGGATCACCGACGCGCCGCCCGACGGCAGCGGCCCGATCCTGTCGATGGCCTCGGCGCTGGCGGACGCCGGACTGGGGCCGTCGGACATCGACTGCGTCGTGGCCCACGGCACGAGCACGCCGGGCAACGACGTGTGCGAGACCGTGGCGATCAAGGAGGTGCTCGGCCCGGACGCGTACCGGGTGGTGGTCAGCTCGCCGAAGTCGATGGCCGGGCACCTCACGGCCGCGTCCGGCGCGCTCAACGCGCTGGTCGGGGTGCTGGCGATCAGGACCGGCACCGTGCCGCCCACCATCAACCTGCACAACCCGGACCCCAAGCTCGACCTCGACTACGTCCCCGGCACCGCCCGCCGGACGCCGGTGCGGGCCGTGGTGGCCAACGCCTTCGCCTTCGGCGGCACCAACGGGACCCTCGTGTTGCGGGAGACCACATGAGCGGGCCGCTGATCGCGCTGGACCGGATCGTCTCGGTCGAACCGGGCAAGGGCGCCACGGGCGTGCGCAACATCCCGCAGACACTGACGATCTTCGACAGCCACTTCCCGCTCCGCCCGGTCCTGCCGGGCGTGCTCGTGCTGGGCAGCGCGGGCCTGCTGGCGGAGATCCTGCTCAAGGAGCAGACGGGCCGCGCCTGGCGGCTGGCGGGCGCCGACCGGGTCCGCTATCGGCACTTCATCCGGCCGGGAGACCAAATGGAGATCAGGGTCGATCTGGAGGAGCTGGACGAGCACCAGGCGCGCCTGTCGGCCGTGGTGACCGTCGAGGGCAGGACGATGACGACCGCCCGCGCGCTCCGGATGGTCCCGGATGGGGGTCTGACATGAGACGTGTTCTCGTCACCGGCGTCGGCCTGCTCACCGCGCTGGGCACCGGCGCCGAGGCGACCTGGCAGGCCCTGCTCGCCTCCCGCAGCGCGGTCGGCCGCGTACGCGGCTTCGACACCTCCTCGCTGCGCAGCCACCTCGGCGCGGAGATGAGCGATTTCGACCCCAAGGAGTTCATCGACCGGCGCTCGTTGCGCAAGATGACCCGCAACGAGCAGCTCGCGGTCAGCGGCGCGAGCCTCGCCGTCAGGGACGCCGGGCTGGCCGACGGCCTGGACGGCGAGCGCACGGCGCTCTTCACCGGCAGCAGCAAAGAGGTCTCCGACCTGGCCAAACTGGTGGACGCGGTGGTGGCGGCCGGCGACGAGTCCGGCCGCTTCTCGGTCACCAAGGTCGGCGAGAGCGTCTCCGGCTTCCACCCGCTCTTCTACGTGGAGGGCCTGCAGGGCGCGTCCCTGTTCTACATCTCCGCCGCCTTCGGCCTGAAGGGCGCCAACACCTACTTCGCCGGGACCAGCGAGGCCGGCATGAACGCCATCGGCCGGGGCTTCCGCGCGGTGCGCAGGGGCGAGGCCGACGTCGCGATCGCCGGCGGCTTCGACGACCCGGTGTGGTGGTGGGGCATGTCCTCGCTCGACTCCGTCGGCGTGCTCACCGGCCGCGACGACCTGGGCGAGGAGGCCTTCCGCCCGTACGACCGCGACGCCACCGGCGCCGTGCTCGGCGAAGGGGCCGCGTTCCTGCTGCTGGAGGAGTACGAGGCCGCCCGCCGGCGCGGCGCGACCGTCTACGCCGAGGTCACCGGGTACGGCATGGCCGCCGACGCCCACCGTCTGCTGACCCCGCACCCGGAGGGCCGCGGCCTGGCCACCGCCATCCGCAACGCGCTCCGCGACGCCCGCCTCAACCCCGAGGACATCTCGTACGTCGCCAGCCACGGCACCGCCTCGCCCCTGGGCGACCTGAGCGAGGCCAGGGCCCTGCGCGCCGTGTTCGCCGCCGACCCGCCGATGGCCAGCAGCGTCAAGCCCGCCACCGGGCACCTCGTGGGCGGCGCCGGCGCGCTCAACGCCGCCGTGGCCGCCCTCGCCGTACGGCACCAGGCCGTTCCCCCCACACTCAACCTGGAGAGCCAGCGCCCCGGCTGCGAGTTCGACTGGGTGCCGGGCAAGGCCCGCGAGCTGCCGGTACTCGGCGCGGTCGCGGTCGCCAGGGGGTTCGAGGGCCAGAACGCCGCGCTCGTCCTACGACCGGTCTAGAACGAAGGAGCCACCACGATGCCGCCCGCAGCTGACGCGCAGCACGTCCGAGTGGCCGTCACGAGCCTCGGAGCGATCACTGCGCAGGGCCCGACGGTCGCCGATCTCTGGGAGGGAACCAGACGGGGCCACGTCGCCATCAGGCCGGTACGCCACCTGCCGATGGACGGCTACCGCACCCGGCTGGCCGGTGAGGTCGCGGAGCCGCCCAAGCCCGACGTGGACGTCGGCTACCCGGCCGGATGGCGCGACCGGGCGCTCGACTTCCTCCTGACCGCGGCCCAGGAGGTCCTGGCCGCCGCGCCGGCCGTACGCGAGGCGGTGGCGCCGGAACGGTTCGGGATCGTGGTGGGCACCTGCAACGCCGGGCTGATCAGCGGCGAGCACTGGTACCGGGCGCGGATGGCCGGGGAGCCCGCCGATCCGCGGCTGGCGCTGTTCGTGCCGCCGCAGGCGCTGGCGGAGGCGCTGGCCGGCGCGTACGACGTGCGGGGTCCTGTGTTGTCCATCGACACGGCCTGCGCCGCCGGGGCGAACGCCATCGGGTACGCCGCCGACCTGATCCGGCTGGGGCTGGCCGACGCCGTGCTCACCGGGGGGACCGACGCGCTGTCCGGCGTGCTGGTCGCCGGGTTCAACTCGCTGGAGTCGCTCTCGCCCGAGCCCGCGGCGCCGTACTCGCGGGATCGTCTGGGGCTCTCCCTGGGCGAGGGCAGCGGCATGTTGCTGCTGGTACGCGCGGACCTGACGCGCGCGCTCGGCCTGCCGACGCTGGCCGAGGTGGCGGGCTACGGCCTGTCGGCCGACGGCTACCACGCCACGGCGCCGCATCCGGAGGGCAAGGGCGCGGCGCGGGCGATCAGGGCGGCGCTGCGCTCGGCCGGGGTACGGCCAGAGGAGGTCCGCTACGTCAACAGCCACGGCACCGGCACCAGCAAGAACGACCCCGCCGAGACCAAGGCCACCAAGCTCGGCCTGGGCGACGCCGTCAAGGGCGCGCTGCTGAGCAGCACCAAGTCCATGATCGGGCACCTGCTCGGCGCGGCCGGCGCCGTGGAGGGCATCGTGACGGTCAAGGCGCTGGAGGAGCAGCTCGCGCCGCCGACGGCCAACTTCACCGAGCCCGACGGCGAATGCGACCTCGACTACGTGCCCAACGTGGCCAGGCCGCTGGAGATGAGCGTGGCGATCTCCAACAACTTCGCCTTCGGCGGGGCCAACGCGACGATCGTGCTCACCCGGCGGCGTACGGAACCGCCTCCCGCGCCCGATCTCGACCGGGTCGTCGTCACCGGCCTGTCGGCGCTCACCGCGGCGGGCGCCGGCCTGGACGGCCTGTGGGCGTCCTTCGCCGAGGGCCGCTCGTACGCGGACTCCGACCGGCTGTGCCGCGCCGACGTGGACGTCAATGACTTCCTGCCCGCCAAGCAGCGGCGGCGGATGGACCGGCTCGGCATGTTCGCGGTGATCGCCACCAGGCTCGCCCTGGCCGACGCCGCCCTGCCGATCGTCGACGGCAACCGCGAACGCGTCGGCGTGATCTTCGGCACCGGGATCGGGCCCATGGAGTCGATGGAGCGTTTCGCCCGGCCGCTGTTCGAGGAGGGCCCGCGGGCCGCCAACCCGGCCGTCTTCCCCAACACCGTGTACAACGCCGCCGGCGGCCAGGTCGCCATGCACCTCGGCGCGGTCGGCCCCGCCTCCACCGTCACCACCGGCCACGCCGCCTCCGCCGGCGCCCTGATCTACGCCCGTGACCTGGTGGCCGGGGACCGGGCGGACGCGATGGTGGCCGTCGGGGCCGACACTCTCACCGACACGGTGGCCGAGGCGTATCGCGGCCTGGGCGTCCTGTCGCCCGGGAGCGGCTTCGCGCTGGCCGAGGCGGGCGTCGCCGTCGTGCTCGAACGGCTCGGCCACGCCACCGCCAGAGGAGCCCGCACCTACGGGGAGCTGCTCGGGTACGGCATCGCCTCCGACGGCCGCGGCGCCGGCCGCTGGGACCCGGCGGGCGGCGGCATGGAACGCGCGATCACCATGGCGCTCGACCGCGCCGGGCTGGCGGCGGCCTCCGTCGGCGGCGTCTGGTCCAGCGCGGCCGGGCTGCGCTCGGCGGACGAGGCCGAGTCCGCGGCCATCAGGCGGGTCTTCGGCGAACACGCCAAGGTGTACGCGCCCAAACTGCTGCTCGGCGAGCCCATGGGGGCTGGCGGAGCGCTCAACGCCGTGCTGGCCGCGATGAGCCTGCGACGCGGGCACTCCACCGGCCCCGCCCTGATCACCAGCTCCTCTCTCGGCGGCACGCATGTCGCCATCCTGTTGAAGGAGATATGAAATGACGCAGCCACTTCGCCGGGTCGATGTCGTGAGCAGCGGTTCGTACCTGCCAGGGGAGCCGATCGGCAACGAGGAGATGGAGCGCCTGGTCGGCCCCCTGCCCCCCGACGTGCTGGAGGGGCTGCAGGTCACCTCCCGCCACTGGGTGGTGGACCTGGCCACCGGCGAGCACCGGGAGGGCAACTGCGACCTGGCCCACCACGCGGCCGCGCAGGCGCTGGAGCGGGCCGGGATCGAGCCGGAGGAGGTGGACCTGCTGATCACCTCGACGGCCAGCCCCGACTACCTGCTGCCGCCCATGGCCACCTTCCTTCAGGAGCGGCTGGGCCTGCGCGCGTGCACGTCGCTGGAGCTGCGCTCGGGCTGCGCCGGGTTCGTCGAGGCCATGGACATCGCCCGCCTCTATCTGGAGCGGGGTCTCATGCGGACCGCCGTCGTGGTCGGCAGCGAGGTCATCTCGCCGCTGCTGGTCCCCGTGTTCAGGGGCAAGGATCCCGCCCGCATCCGCATGCGCGACCGGATGAACCCCTACAACTTCGGCGACGGGGCCGGAGCGCTCGTCCTGCGGGCCTCCGACGGCGACCCGGTGAGCGGCGACGGCGACATTCTGAGCGGCGTCCAGGGCGGGATCCTGGGCGGCGCGGTGGCGTGCGTCGGCGGCGAGCGAGCGCCAGGGATGCGGATCGTCGGCGCCGGCGGCACCCACGCGCCGCTGCACCGCCAGATCGCCGCCAAACGGCTCATCGACCTGGAGGTCGACATCGTCGAGTCCGGGCGTTTCACCCCCCACGTCATCATGGAGGCCCTGGCCGCCACCCTGGACAAGGCCCACGCCAAGACCGTCGACCTGTGCGTGCTGCCGGAGGGCAACGCGGGCTACATCACCGAGGAGCTGGAGAAGGCCGGGCTGCTCACGCCCGAGTGGCTGGCGCTGCGGCCGAAGATCTTCGAGAACCTGGCGCTGGTCGGCGCGACCGGCTCGGCGGCGGTGCCGCTGGCCATGGACCACGCCTGGCTGACGGGCGCGGTCGAGCCCGGCCACGTCGTCATGCTGCTGGCCATCGAGACCAGCAAGTGGAAGTACGGCGGCATCGTCTTCACCTGGTCGGCGGCCCCCGCGTCACAGGGCCTCTCGTGAGCCCACAACGTGGCGGGGGTTCGCGGCCGGCCGAGCACACCCTCGACAACGGGGGCATCGCCCTGAACTATGCCGAAATTTCCGGCGACGGGCCTGATCTGCTGATGTTGCATGGTCTGGGCGCACGCTGGCAGGTCTTCGCCCCCCTCTTCCCCGGCCTGCGCGACCACGCCAACCTCTGGGCGATGGACTTCAGGGGCCACGGCACCTCGGGCCGGACCCCCGGCGCGTACCGGCTGGAGGACTACTGCGACGACGCCCTCGCGCTGCTCCGCAGGACGCGCACCCCGTCGATCGTCTACGGCCACTCGCTGGGCGGCTGGGTGGCGCTGTCGCTCGCCGCGGAGCACCCCGACCTCGTACGGGCCGTCATCGTCGCCGACTCGGCCGTCTTCCCCGAGCACATCGACCCCGACCTGGCCGTCTCCTACCTGTCCGACCTCCCCCTCGCCCTGCGCTCGGTGGCCAAGTCGCTCAGGCAGCTCGACCCCGACGTGATGGCGCACTTCAGGGACGGCAGGCTGACGGAGAACTACCGGCCGACGACCCTGCTGCCCCGCGTCACCTGCCCGGCGCTGCTGATCCAGGGCGACCCCGGCCGCGGCGCGCTCATGACCGACGCCGACGTACGGCAGGCCATGGTGCTGCTCCCCCGCGGCAGGCACGTGAAGTTCACCAGCCTCGGCCACGGCCTGCACGTGGAGGACGCCGGCGGCGTGCTGGAAACCGTGCTCAGGTTCCTCAAAGCCCTGTGAAAGCACCGAAAAAGACTGTGACCAGCGCCGGGAACGGCGCTGGTCACAGGAAGAAACGCCCAACCTACTTCGGAACCTTGCCGAGGGCCTGCAACACCTTGAGCACCCCCAGCCTGTTGAGCCAGAAGATCAGGCGGGGGTTGTCCGGGATCGCGCCGAGTTGCCCGAGCATCTGCAGGAGATCCTCCCGGATGCGGACCTCCGCGATCTTCCCGTCCCGCAGGTCGTAGACCGCGATCCCCGACTGCCTGATCGGCTTGCCGGTCGCCTTCACCGGCCCGAGCCGCCCCTTCTGGACGCCGGTCAGCAGGAAGCGCACGGCAACCTGGTCGCCCTCGGCCACGATCTCCTCGGCCGCGAAGGACATGTCGGGGAACGCGCCGACCATGTCCATGATCTTCTTCTCCAGGATGGCCAGGCCGTGCACCGGCTCGGCCATCTCGGGGTGGTCGAGGATCTGGTCGGGCCGGCAGAACTCGGGGATCTTCGTGAAGTCGCGGGCGTTCTGGACCTCGTCCATGAACCTGCGTACGACCAGCTTGTTGCGGTCCTGAGGCGTCATCGTCATCTCTCTCACCCCGCCAGCACAGGGACGAGCGCGAGCTGCTCCAGGAGCTTGCGGCGGTCCCACTCGTACCACTGCTCGGCGATCAGGCCGTAGGAGAACCTGGAGAAGGCCACGCATTCGAGGCTCATCGGGCGGCCGGTGGGCCGCACGCCTCCCCACGAGCCGGTGTGCTGCCCGCTCATGGTGAACTCGGTGACGACCAGCTCACCCTCGCCGAGCTGGCCGCGCACCGAGATCTTGAGCCCGGGAAATCCGGTGTGATAGCTCCGTACGAGCGCCTCGAAGGCGGCACGGCCGCGGATGTCACGGGCGCCTGGTGCGTGACAGGCGAAGCCGTCGCCCACGAGCTGGTCCACGACGTCGTAGCGGCACTCACCCCAGAGCTCCTCGAAGCAGCGCAGGGTCGTCGCCTTCATCTTCGCCAACGTCACGTCACTCACCGTTCCTTCTGTCATCGATCACTGGGCGGGCGGGCGACCGGGCCTCTTCACCACGCCGAGCTGCTGGAGCAGCCCCATCACGTCGAACTCGCCCCAGTCGGAGACGACCTGGCCGTCGATGACGCGTGTGATCGCGATGCCGGACAGGCTGACCTCCTGGCCCGTGGCCGGGATGCCCAGCCAGGTGCCCTTGTGCGTGCCCCGCCCGGTGAAGCGCGTCGCGCAGCGCGAGCCCTCCGCGTACTGGGCGTGGATCTCCAGCGTCATGTCGGGCACGCCGTCCCGCCAGCCGCCGACCAGCGCTTTGACTCCTTCGGGGCCGCGGGTGAGCCCGTTGCCCGGGGCGTGGCCGATGAAGTTCGGCGCGAACAGCTCGTCGGCCGCCTCCAGCCGGCCCTCGGTCCACAGCTCCTGGTAGAAGCGCCGTACGACGGCCTTGGTCTCCTCCGCGGTGCCGCTGTCGACGAGCTGCTTCTGGGCGGCCCAGGCGGCGTCGGTGTCCTCGGGCGGTCCTGAGCGCGGCGGGGAGGGGATGATGCCGAGCTGCATCATCATTCCGGCGGCGTCCCAGCAGGTCCACGTCTCGGCGACCTGCTTGCCGTCGATCCGGTTGATCGTGATGCCCGACACGGCGCCGCGCTTGCCGGTGTTGGGGATGCCCATGAACTCCTTGCCCTGGGTGCCGACCGCGACGTGCCGGGAGGCGACGAAGTCGCCCTCGGCGATCTGCTCCTCGACCGTGACGTGCATGTCGGGGAACCCGTCGAGCCAGCGGGCGATGGTGGCCTTGGCCTCCTCCCGCGCCGCGGTGCCCGAACCACCCAGCGAGGTGTTCTGCCACAGGGCGTTGAGCTGGAAGTCGTCGGTGTAGAGCGTGTCCATGTAGGCGAAGTTGCCCTTGTTCCACACTTCCGCGAAGAAGCCGCGGACGATCTCCTTGTTCTCCTCTGAGGTGCCCATTTAGGGGTGTCCTTCCTGGATGCCTGCCGCACGCCCGATGAGGCCGTCGAACGCCGGCCGCCGGCCCGGCGCGGTGAGCTGCTCGATGTCGTGCCTGCTGCGCAGTTCGGCCAGGGCGTGCAGCCTGCCGCTGCGCATGTAGTCGGCGAGCTGGTGGAAGTAACGCTCGTGACCGGCCGGGGTCACTTGGAAGAGCACTCGGGCGACGCCCGGTCCCGGGTTGGAGAAGGCGTGCGGGCAGCCCCGTGGCACGTACATGAAGCTGCCTGGGCCGCCGCGCACCACCTTTCTGCCGCCGGCCGACTCCCAGTCCTGCCAGTCGCCCGAGGTCCGCACGCGTGGCTCGAACGCGAGGAGGTCGAGCTCTCCTTCGAGGACGAAGAAGAGCTCTTCCGCTCCGCGATGCACATGAGCGCCCACGTCGAAGCCCGGTCCGATGACGGTTTCGAACATCGAGACGGCGGCGCCGTCCCTGGTCCCCACCTTGATCGTGATGCCCATCCGGCCCGGCCCTACCTGCTCGCCACCGCCGGGCGGAAGCACGAATCCATCGGCCACCTGAAGGTCCTCTCTCCGCGGCTCAGGCGCTCGGAGCCGTCTTCACGGCCGGGAGCACGACCTGCTCGGTACGCCTGCGCCCCGCCGGAGCGCCGACGACGACCAGGAGCGAGATCGCCAGCCAGACCAGCATGACCGCGACGGGGCCCAGGGCCGCGCCCGCGTCGTAGTAGACGACGTCGCGCAGCGCCGTGGCCGCGGCCCCGGGCGGCATGCCCTGCGACATCCACGCGAAGCCCGCGGGCAGGAAACTCGCGGGACCGGCGCCGCCGCTCACCGCCGTGCCCAGGATGAGCGCGATGATCGTCGACACCGCCACGCCGATGTCTCCGAGCAGCGTGGTCACCCCCATCGTGAAGGCGGCGACCGAGGCGGCCAGCAGCGCCATGACGGCCATCACCCCCAGCGGGTTACCGGGCACCGCTCCGACCAGGCCCTGAGCGACCGCCGAGGAGATGGCCCCGAGCAGCACCGAGAAGATGGCCAGTGCCAGCAGCTTCCTGCCCAGCGACAGGAACCGGCGGAAGCCGTGCATGGTCTGCCCGAACAGGAAGGCTCCCAGCGTCACGCCGAAGAGCACGTAGAACACCGAGATGCCGTTCGGGTCCTGGGGTGAGATCGGCACGACGTCCTGGACCTCCAGGGCGGCCTGTCCCGACAACTTCTGGAAGAACGCGGTAAGGGTTCTGTTCTCGACCGGGCCGCGGGCGCCGGCGACGATCAGCCGGTGCTGGGTTCCCTCGACCACGTACGCCGCGTCGATCTCGCCGCTCATCACCTGCTCTTTGGCCTGTCCGGCGTCGTTGAGCGCGTGCGGCGCGATGGCGTCGCCCGCCTCCAGAGTCCGTACGACGTCCGCGGAGCCCACCACGCCCACCGGCACGTGATTCGGCGCCGGGTGGTGAAGCGCGAGCAGAAAGATCACGAGGAACGCCGTGCCGATGAGAATTCCGGTGACTATCGGCTGGGCGAAAGCGAGCCCGGGCGGTGGCCCGGGAGGCCCGCTCATTCCCCCATTCGTCCTCTCATCCGTCATGTTTCCTCCCTTTGCATGGGTCGGCCATGTCGGTTGACTGTAGGCGAACGGCGAAAAGACATATAGAAGTTCAAATCGCGGCGCGCGAAATTGCGTTATGCCGCGGGCGGGAAGTCCGGATGGTCGAACGCGATGGCCGGACGCCCGCTGAGCCGCAGCGCGAGTTGCGCCGTGTGGGCGCCGGAGACCAGGGCCCGCAGGGACCCCGTGCCGGGCTGCGTCCAGTGGCCCGACAGGAGCAGCCCCTCGACGGGCGTGACGTGTGGTGACCGCTTTCCGCCCGTCTGGCTGGGGATGTTCTCCCAGCCGTACGCGGCGCCGTCCCGGTTCCTGGAATGGCGCTGGAGCGCGGGCGGACCGGCCGTCTCCAGGTAGGTGATCGACTCGCGCAGGCCGGGGAAGACCGGCTCGAACGCGTCCAGTACCTGGTCGGTGTAGGCGTCGATCTCGCCTTTCCACGGCCTGCCGATGTCGTACGGGGCCAGGCAGTGCACGATGAGCAGGTGCTGACCATCGGGTGCGAGCGACGGCGAGGCCATGGTCGGGACGGTGCCGTACATGCCGCTGGGCCGGCCCGCCAGCAGGTCCTCGTACGAGCGGTCGTGGTCGAGGTGGAGCGGGCGGAAGACCTCGTGCGCCGCGCCCAGTGCGGGCAGGTCGAGGGTGGTGGCCACGAACACGATCACGCCCGAGGGCGACGGCTTCATCCGGCGCAGCCGCTTCATGAACCCGCCGGGCATGTGCTCCGCGCCGACCAGCTCCTCGAAGGTGGTGGTGGCGTCCGCGTTGGAGATCACGGTGCCCGCCCTGACCAGGTCTCCCCCGTCCAGCTCGACGCCGGCGGCGCGGCCGTTCTCGATCGGGATCCCGGTGACGGAGCGGTTCAGCACCAGCTCGCCGCCCGCCCGCGACATGCCCTCCAGCAGCGCGTCGGCCAGCGACTGGAACCCGCCCTCGGGGTAGAAACAACCCTCCAGGTAGACGTTGAGCACGGTGGAGAAGGTGACGAAGTCCAGCCGCGACGGCGGCGAGCCCAGGTACGGCCACGACACGCTCACCACGGCCTTGACCAGCGGATCGTCGAAGTACGCGTCCAGCACCTCACCGGTCGTGGACCGGATGTGCTCGAACAGCACGGGGAAGCGGCGGGCCGCCTCGTCCAGCCCGGACAGGCCGATCTGGGGCGGCAGTTCGTGGGCCTGCTTGTGCAGGGTACGGCAGAGGGCGAAGAACTCCCGCAGCTTGCCCGCGTACCGGGGGAAGCGCTCGCAGTGGACCTCGGTGAACGCCTCCAGCCCGAACGGCGTCTCGATCTCGTAGTCCGGGAAGACCGCCCGGTAGTTGGACTCCAGGGGCACGAAGCGGCAGCGCTCGCGTACCCCCAGCCAGTCGAGCAGGGCGGCGGGCAGCGCGTGGTCGTGCCCCTGCGGGAACACCGACATCGCCGGGTCGAACGTGTACGGCCCGCGCTTGAACGCGTGCGCGTACCCGCCCACCCCGCTGCTCTGCTCCACGACCAGCACCTTCCTGCCCGCCCTGGCCAGACAGGCGGCGGCGCTCAGCCCGCCGATGCCGGCGCCGACGACCACCACGTCGTAGGCGGTGTCGCGAGGGTGTTGGGGGGCGTGTTCTTGCATGGTCGCTACCTCCCGCATTTGTGTGGTTGTATGCAGGGGACGATGCTCGCACGAGACGCGGATATATATCATTCCCACCGGCCGATATTCTTCTTGATAGCAACTGGTCGCCTTTCCGTCGGCTATTGAGCTAATGGTGCAGAAATCGTGGTAGAGAATTCTCAGCCACGCGGTCCCGCATTGGCCGTCGTCATGTTCACCGACATTGTCGGCTCGACCATGGTGCGCGCCGAGTTGGGGGAGGAAGCGGGCGAAGAACAGCGACGGGCGCATGATCGGCTCGTCCGCGAGGCGGTCCACGCCCATGGGGGCACGGTCGTCAAGGGGCTCGGCGACGGCGCGATGGCCGTGTTCGCCGGAGCCTCGGAGGCGCTGGAGGCGGCGGTCGCCGTGCAGCGCAGCGCCTTACGCGTCAGCCAGCAGGAGAGCCAGCCGGCCCCCATGCAGCTCCGGATCGGCGTCAGCGTCGGCGAGGTGATGTGGGAGCAGGACGACTGTTTCGGCACGGCGGTGATCGAGGCCTCGCGGTTGTGCTCCGCCGCCGGCGCCGGGCAGATCCTGGCCTGCGACCTGGTGCGCGTGCTGACCGGCGGCCGGCTCGGCCCGCTGTTCACCTCGGTGGGCGCGCTGGAGCTGAAGGGCCTGGCCAAGCCGCTGGAGACGGTCGAGGTGGCCTGGCGCTCCGAGGTCGGGCACGCCATCGCGCCGTTGCCCGCGGGGCTGGCGCGCGAGGACCGGCTGCCGCTGGTCGGCCGGGAGGCCGAGCGCACGTTGCTGACGGGCGAGTGGAAGCGGGTCAGCACCGGCGAGCGCCGGGCGCAGGGCGGTGGCGGACGCATCGTGCTGGTGTCGGGCGAGCCGGGCGTCGGCAAGACCAGGCTCGTACGCGAGGTCGCCGGCGAGGTCCACAACGCCGGGGCGATCGTGCTGTTCGGTCAGTGCGACGAGGAGATGGGCATCGCCTATCACCCTTTCGTGGAGGCACTCGGCGAGTTCGTGGCCGCCTGCGACGACGACCAGCTCCGCTCCCTGACCGGGCCGTTGAGCGGCGAGCTGGCCAAGCTCGTGCCGACGCTGCCCGACCGGGTGCCCGGCCTGGCGCCACCGTTGCGGGCCGAGCCGGAGACCGAACGCTACCGGTTGTTCGAGTCCGTGGTTGACTTGTTCGCCGCGATGTCGACAATCGCCCCCGTACTCCTCGCGCTGGACGACCTGCACTGGGCGGACGCGCAGACGCTGCTCCTGCTGCGCCACCTGCTGCGCTCCAACGAGCCGATGCGCCTGCTCGTGCTCGGCACGTTCAGGGACACCGACATCGACCGCCGCCACCAGCTCATGCACCTGCTGCCCGACCTGCGCAGGGCGGGGCGTGGCACCCGGCTGCCGCTGACCGGGCTGGAGGAGGAGGACGTGGCGGCGATGGTGGCCGCGGCGGCGGCGCGCGAGCTGGACAGCGAAGAGCTGGAGTTCGCCCACCACCTGCACGCCGAGACCGGTGGCCATCCCTTCTGCGTCGAGGAGGTGCTGCTGCACTTCGTCGAGACGGGCACGCTGCTGCGCGAGGGCGGGCGCTGGGCCTCGACCAAGGCCCGCCGCGAGCTGGGCATCCCCGAGGGCGTGCGGGAGGTGGTCGGCCAGCGGCTGGGGCGGCTGCCCCACAGCGTCCGCGAGGTGCTGGAGCGGGCCTCGGTGATCGGCCAGCAGTTCGACGTGCAACTCCTCGCCGCGGTGGTCGACGGCGGGATGGGGCCGGTCATCGAGGCCCTGGAGTCCGCCGAGGCGGCCCGGCTGATCACGGCCGTGCCGGGGCAGGGCGAGCGCTACCGGTTCGGCCACACGCTGATCCGCTCCTGCATCTACCAGGACCTGCCCACCACCCGGCGGAGCTGGCTGCACAGGACCGCCGGGCTGGCGCTCGAACAGCAGACCGGCAACGGCACCCGGCTGGCGGAGCTGGCGATCCACTTCGGGGAGGCCGCGGGCGTCGGCGAGGCCGACCGGGCCGTCGCGTACGCGCGGCAGGCCGGCGACCTGGCGATGGGGAAGATGGCGTTCGAGCAGGCCGCCGCGCACTACGGGCGGGCGCTGGCCGCGCTCGAACTGTCGGCGGGCCGCAGCTCCGCCCTGGTCTGCGACCTGCAACTGGCCCAGGCCGCCGCGCTCAACGGCATCGGCGCCGACCAGTTCAGGGACGTGGCCTTCGCCGCCGCCGACACCGCCCGCTCGATTCCCGACACCGACCGCCTGGCCAGCGCGGCCCTGCTGCTCGTGCACTTCGGGCCGTCGAGCCCGGTGATCAACGGCCGCGAGATCCTGCTGCTGGAGGAGGCGCTGGAACGGCTGAGCACCGCCGACAGCCCCGCGCGGGCCCGGCTGCTGGCCGGGCTCGCCGCCGCCTACGGCTCGGGACGCTCGCAGCGGGCCGTCCTCTACAGCCGGCAGGCGGTCGACATGGCCAGGCGGCTGGGCGACCCCATGGTGCTGGCCAGGGTCCTGGCCAGCCAGCACACGGCGATGGCCGGGCCCGACACCTCAGAGGAGGCGCTGGAGGTCGCCCGCGAGCTGGTCACACTCGGCGAACGGCTCGGCGACCCGGAGACCAGGTTCGCCGGGCACATCTCCTGCTACACCAGCCTGGTCGCGGTGTGCGACATCGACGCCGCCGACCAGGCGCTCGACGCGGGCGACGCCCTCGCCCGCGAGCTGCGTCAGCCGATCTTCGCCTTCCACGTCCTGCGCCTGCGCACCGCCCAGGCGCTGCTGGCCGGGCGGGTCGCCGAGGGCGAGCACCTGGCGAACGCGATGCGGCAGAAGGGGCACGACACCAGCATCCCGCCGACGATCCTGGACGCCATGCTCGCCGGGTGCCGGTTCCTGGCCAGGGAGCAGCAGGGGCGGCTCGCCGAGCTGGAGCCCGAGGTGGCGCAGCTCGTGTCCAACCAGCCGGGCTGGCAGTTCATGCGGATCGTGCACGCGCACCTGAAGTGCCTGACGGGGCGGCAGGCGGCCGCGCGGCCGCTCATGGACCAGCTCAAGGCGGACGCGTTCGCGGGCATCACGCATGACGAGCTGTGGTTCGAGACCATGGTGCATCTGGCCGCGATCTCGTACGAGCTGGCGGACGAGGAGGCGGCGGCCTCGTTGTACGCGTTGCTGGCGCCGTACACGCGGCACAACATGTTCACCGGCATGGGCTGCTTCGGGCCGGTCGATCGGGTGCTCGCCCTGCTGGCCACCGCCATGGGCCGGCACGGCGACGCCGAGCGGCACTTCCGCGTCGCCCTCGACATGAGCCGCCGCCTGCGGGCCCCCGGCTGGGCCGCGTACGTGTCGTGTTACTGGGCGAAGCTGCTCACGCGGCTGAACCGCCCGGGCGACCGCCAACGCGGCCAGGAACTGGCCGCTCAGGCCCTGACCGACGCCACCAGCCTGGGCCTGACCGGGCTGGCCGCCGACCTGCGCGAACTATCCCGATGATCCTTTACGGCAAAGCCGCCGGCACCCCACCCGCCGCCCATGGCCGAGGACCTTCCAGGAGGACGCTCCTGACTCCCGCACATGGCCGGCCGCCGCAACGGCGCCCCGTGGGCCGTTCACGTGGCGACATGTAGGCCATTCAACGCCTCGGCCGGACATCAAAAGACCGCGCCCCTCCCACTCCCGCCAGAGAGCGGCGGGAAGAGGAGGAGCGCGGGCCTTTGGTCGTCCGGGGATCAGACGGGCTGGGGCGGGGAGGGCACGGCGGGCTCGCCCTGGCCGCCGAGCCGCCTGCGGGCGGTCTCGCGCCGGCCGAGCGCCGGCCCGAGCTCCATCACGGTGCCCAGACCGAAGGCGGGCATGTTGTCGTAAATGGCCTCGTACCTACCCGGATCGACGAGATAAGACTCGTGCCAGATACCAAATGTGCCGTCGTTC
Source organism: Nonomuraea insulae (assembly GCF_042656245.1). NCBI lineage: Bacteria > Bacillati > Actinomycetota > Actinomycetes > Streptosporangiales > Streptosporangiaceae > Nonomuraea > Nonomuraea insulae. The sequence goes on along the minus strand of NZ_JBHSPA010000027.1, from coordinate 301,499 downwards.
CCGACCATTTGGTTGTACTGCCGCCAGACATGCACGTGCGGATCGCTCGACTGGCGGGCGAATCGCTCCAGATCCTCGAACGACCGCCAGTACTGCACCATTCCGATGCCCCGCCAGTAAACGATCTGCTGCCCGCCGAGAAACCCCTTCTCGGGGTTCTTCAGCAGCATACGCAGCATGCGGACGAACGAGATGGCGCCGAAGGTCCATTTGCGTAACGAGAAGAACTTGTTGATTCGCATGCCTATCATGAACACGACGTACGGCTCGTCGGTATAGGCGGCGAAACGTCCGGGGAAAACCGGGGAAGCCACGACGGGAAACACCTCCACGACCATCGGGGAAATTCAGGTTAAAACCGAGCGGGCTGGAATGCCAGCCGCTCAGAACCGCGCTTTCTCGAGCCCGGCCCGATAGTCGGCGAGGTCGAGTTCGCGGCGCGCCACCCCGTCGCGCATCGCGGCCGCGGCCACGGCGGTGGCGACCTCGGGCAGCAGCCGCCGGTCGAACGGCTTGGGGATGAGGTAGCCGGGCCCCCACGCCAGCCCGTCGCCGTCGAACCCGGCCTCCGCCGTGATCGGCCGCCTGGCCAGGCGCGCGATGGCCCAGGTGGCGGCCAGCTTCATCCCCTCGGTGATCGCGCGGGCCCGGGTGTCGAGCGCGCCGCGGAACACGTAGGGAAAGGCCAGGACGTTGTTGACCTGGTTGGGGTGGTCGCTGCGCCCGGTGGCCACGATGGCGTCCGGCCTGGTCGCCCCGGCCGTCCGCGGGTCGATCTCCGGGATCGGGTTGGCCAGCGCGAACACCACGGGGTCGCGGGCCATGGTGCGCAACATCGCGGGCGTGAGGACGTTCCCCGCGCTCACCCCGATGAAGACGTCGGCGCCAACGACGGCCTCGCCCAGCGTCCGCAGGTCGCTGCTCACGGCGAATTCCCGCAGGTAGGCGGGCATGTCCCGGCCCGCGTGGACAACTCCGGACACGTCGGTGAGTATGAGGTTCCGCCGCGGCGCCCCGAGGGCGAGCAGGTATCCGGCCGTGGCGAAGCCGGCGGCTCCCGCGCCGGAGAAGACCACGCGGACCTGGTCGAGACGCTTTCCGGTCAGTTCCAGGGCGTTCAGCAGCGCCGCTCCCACGATGATCGCGGTGCCGTGCTGGTCGTCGTGCATGACGGGGATGTCCAGCCGCCGTACGCACTCCCGCTCGATCCAGAAGCAGTCGGGCGCGGCGATGTCCTCCAGGTTGATGCCGCCGAACGTCGGCGCGATCGCCACCACGGTGTCCACCAGCGCCTGGGCGTCGGTCTCGGCCACCTCCACGTCGAAGGCGTCGAGGTCGGCGAAGCGCTTGAACAGCACGGCCTTGCCCTCCATCACCGGCTTGGCGGCCAGCGCGCCGATGTCGCCCAGCCCGAGCACGGCGGTGCCGTTCGAGATCACCCCGACCAGCCCGCCCTTGCCGGTGTAGGCGTAGGCGGCCTCGGGGTCGTCGCGGATGGCCAGGCAGGGCTCGGCCACGCCGGGCGAGTAGGCCACGGACAGGTCCGCGGCCGTGGAGCTGGGCTTGGTCGAGATCACGGCGAGTTTCCCCGGCTTGCCGACCGTGTGGTACGCCAGCGCCCACCCCGCCAGCAGCTGCTTGCCGAGCTGCCGGTACTCATCCAGCAGCACCGCCAGCGACGCGTCCCCCCGCTCGCGCAGCTCCAGGTCGGCCCGCTGCATCCGGTGCAACGCCAGGCTCCCGAGCTGCTGGATGAGCTTCACCGCCGCGGGCTCGTGCCGCTGCACGAGCGGCTGGAGGCGTTCGCGGCTGATGGCGGCCAGCCGGGTGTCCTCCAGCGTGCGCACCGCGGCCACCCGCTCCGAGGCGTTGAACATCGCCATCTCGCCGAAGAACTCCCCCGGCGTCAGCTCGGCGGTCGTGTGGACACCGCGGACGACCGCCACCCGCCCCGACACGATCACGTAGATCCGGTCGCCCGACGAACCCTGGCCGAAGACCTCCTCGCCCGGCCCCAGATCCTCGACCTCGGCCAGCTCCGCGATCACCGCCACCTCGCGGTCGTCGAGAGCCTCCATGGCCGCGCACCGGCGCAGCCATTCCGGCCGGGCCCGTACCCCGGAGCTGTCCTGCCGCACTGTCTGGCTCATGGGCAGGACACTAACCAGGCGAGCTGCGGTGGGCCCGCCCTGTTCAGGTCGCCGCGCCTATGACCGCGCCGGGGCGGTCCGTAGGGTGTCCCTGCAAAACCGGCTTCCGGTGAAGGCGGAGGTTTGCGTGGACACCCAGATAGACGACCTGGTCAAACGGGCAGGGGAAGCCTTCGCTGCGGCGGACTTCCAGGCGGGCTACCTGCTGGCGCTGGAGGGTCTGAGAGCCAACCCCGAGCATCCGAGCCTGCTGTCCATCGCCGGCCGATCGTCGCTGGAGCTCGGCCTCGGCGACGCGGGCCACTTCCTCAACAGGCTGGTCGACCAGACCCCCGACGACGCGGTGGCCTGGCGGGACCTGGCGATGGCGCTGCTCGGCTCGGCCGAGACCACCGCGGCGGAACGCGCGCTGCGTACGGCCCTGCGCCTGGACCCCGGCGAGCCCGCGGCCCGGGTGAACCTCGGCCACGTCGCCTACCTCAACGGCTCGGTCGAGGAGGCCGAACGCCTGTTGTGGGAGACGGCCGCGCTCGTCCCCGGCGACGTGGAGGCCCTGCGCAGCCTGATCGACATGCACCGGCTGAACGGCCGGTCCCAGGCGGCGCTGGAGGCCGCCACCGAGCTGGTGAGCCGCGCCCCGGACGACGTGCCGGCCAGGCTGGACGTGGCCGAGCTGCAGTTGGCCCTCGGCAACGGGGCCGAGGCGCTGGCGGAGTACCGCATGCTCCGCAAGCTCGACACCGAGCCAGGCCACGCCGGCTATCTCGTCCACGCCATGGTCGAGGTCGAGATCCGGCGCGAACGCTGGCGGCGGGCGCTCGACCTGGTCATCACCGCGACCACGATCGACCGGCACCGGCTCACCACCGACCTGCTCGCCTTCGTCAGCTCCCGCCTCTTCGGCGAGGGCGAGCGGTCGGCCCCCGCCTACTCGGAGTTGAAGCTGCGTCTTGAGGAGCGGCGGACCATCCACCGCAGGATCCATGCGGAGACTCGCCTCCAGGAGAGGAGCGAATCGTGAGTCAGGATCTCGTGGCCCCCACCGCGACCAGAGAGTCCAGCGACGACACGCAATGGGTGAAATGCCCGTCCTGCGATGCCTTCCTGTACATCAAGCGGCTGGAGCGCAACCTGAGGGTCTGCCCGGAATGCCGCTACCACTTCAGGCTCTCGGTGACCGACCGGCTGCGCCAGTTGCTCGACGACGGCGTGCTCGACGAGCGGGGGCAGGACGTGGCGAGCGTGGACGTGCTGGAGTTCGTGGACTCCAAGGCGTACACGACCCGCTTGGAGGAGGCGCGGCGCAAGACCGGCCGCCGGGACGCCGCCAGCTACGGGTACGCGACGATCGGCGGCCACCGGGTCGTCGTGGCCGCCATGGACTTCGGCTTCATGGGCGGCAGCATGGGCGGGGCCGTCGGCGAGATCATCACGCGCGGCGCGGAGGAGGCGCTGGAGACGCGTACCCCGCTGCTCATCATCGCGGCCTCCGGCGGCGCGCGGATGCAGGAGGGCTGCGTCTCCCTCATGCAGCTCGCCAAGACCAGCCAGACGCTGGCCCGGCTGAAGGACGCCGGCGTGTTGTACATCTGCGTGCTCACCGACCCGACGTTCGGCGGCGTCACGGCCTCGTACGCGATGCTCGGCGACGTCCTGATCTCCGAGCCCGGCGCGCTGGTCGGCTTCGCGGGACCCCAGGTGATCGAGCAGACGATCAGGCAGAAGCTGCCGGAGAACTTCCAGACGGCCGAGTTCCTGCTCGCGCACGGCATGCTCGACCTGGTCACGCCCCGGGAGAACCTGCGCCAGACGCTCACCAAACTGCTGCGCCTGCACGCCGCGCGGCGTCAGGACCGGCTGCCCGTCGGCGAGGGCCGGCCCGCGATCACCGACCCAGGCGAGCTGCGGCTGCACCCCGCCTGGGAGGTCGTCCAGCGCGCCCGCGACGCCGCGCGCCCGACCACCCTGGAGTACGCGGGCTACCTCTGCGACGACTTCCTCGAACTGCAGGGCGACCGGCTCTACGCCGACAACTCCTCCATCGTCGGCGGCCTCGGCAGCCTGGCCGGCCGCACGGTCATGCTGATCGGCCACCAGAAGGGCCACAACACCGCCGAGCTGGTGGCGCGCAACTTCGGCATGCCGGAGCCCGAGGGCTACCGCAAGGCCATCAGGCTCATGCAGTACGCGGCCCGCTTCGGCCTCCCTGTGATCACCCTGGTGGACACGCCGGGCGCCTTCCCCGGGCTGGGCGCGGAGGAACGCGGCCAGGCCGTGGCCATCGCCCAGTCGATCATGGAGATGTCCCGGCTCCCGGTGCCGATCGTGACGGTCGTGACCGGCGAGGGCGGCAGCGGCGGCGCGCTGGCGCTGGCCGTCGGCGACCGCGTGATGATGATGGAGAACGCCTACTACTCGGTCATCAGCCCCGAGGGCTGCTCGGTCATCCTGTGGAACAACGCCGCCAAGGCGCCGCAGGCGGCCGAGGCGCTGCGGGTGCGGGCCGCGGAGCTGCTGACGCTGCGCATCATGGACGCCGTCGTGCCCGAGCCGGAGGGCGGGGCACAGGCCGACCACCTGACCGCCGCGACGAACCTCAAGCACGCGCTGGTGACCTGCCTCAACGACCTTCTGCCCCTGGACACGCGGACCCTGCTGGAGGCCCGCTACCAGCGCTTCCGGCTGTTCGGCACGCCAGGGGTCCAGCCTGTCCTGCGACTTCAGGAGCGAGCCCGATGATCGACGGCAAAGACGAGCAACTGGTCGAGTCCCTGTGCAGACAGGCCCGCGCCCTGGCCACGGCGCTCCCGGGCACGCTGAGCCGGGTGACGCTCACGGCCGGGGACCACCATGTGCAGGTCGAGTGGCACGCGAGAGCCGCCGCCCCCCACACGCCCCTCCCCGCAGCGGAGGCGGCGCAGGAAGCGGAGGTGGAGGTGGCGCCGCTGAACGGCCACGCCGTGGTGGCGCCCCTGGTCGGGACGTTCTACCGGTCCGCGGAGCCGGGGGCGGCGCCCTTCGTGAACGAGAACGACATCGTCGAGGCGGGCCAGGAGCTGGCCATCGTCGAGGCCATGAAGATCATGAACAAGGTGGAGGCCGACCGCGCGGGCCGGATCGTGAAGATCGTGGCCAACGACGGCGAGATGGTGGAGTTCGGCCAGGAACTGATGTTCATCGAGCCTCCCATCGACGAACCCTGACGAGGCCGAGATGCAGAAGATCCTCATCGCCAACCGCGGCGAGATCGCCCTGCGCATCGCCCGCGCCTGCCGCGAAATGGGCATCGCCTCCGTCGCCGTCTACTCCACCGCCGACGACGACTCCGCCGTGGTCCGCTTCGCCGACGAGGCGATCCGGATCGGGCCACCCCAGACCGTGCGGAGCTACCTGCACATTCCCAACATCATCGGGGCCGCGCTCAAGACCGGGGCCGACGCCATCCACCCGGGGTACGGGTTCCTGTCGGAGGACCCGTACTTCGCCGAGATCTGCGCCGAGCACAACATCACCTTCATCGGCCCGCCCCCGCACGTCATGGAGCGCATGAGCAACAAGGCCAGCGCCAGGCAGCTCATGCGGGAGGCCGGGCTGCCGCTGCTGCCCGGCACGATCGAGCCCGTGCCCACCGCCGACGAGGCGCAGGACGTGTCCGACGACATCGGCTACCCGGTGATCATCAAGGCCGCGGCCGGAGGTGGCGGCCGGGGCATGACCGTGGTGTGGCGCAGGGAGGACCTGCGGCGCGCGTACCAGACGACCCGGGCGCAGGCGCAGGCCGTCTTCAAGGACAGCGCCGTCTACATCGAGCGCTACCTGCGCTCGGCCCGGCACACCGAGATCCAGATCGTCTGCGACAACTACGGCAACGGCATCCATCTGGGCGAGCGCGACTGCTCGGTGCAGCGCCGCCACCAGAAGCTCATCGAGGAGGCCCCGTCGATCCACCTGACGCCCGAGACGCGGGCCGCGATGGGCTCCATGGCGGTCAAGGGCGCCCTGTCGGTGGGGTACACGGGAGCGGGCACGATGGAGTTCCTCCTCGACGAGGAGGGCCGCTTCTGGTTCATGGAGATGAACACCCGCATCCAGGTCGAGCACCCGGTCACCGAGATGATCACCGGCATCGACCTGATCAAGGAGCAGATCCGGGTGGCGCAGGGCGTCCCGCTGACCGTCGGCCAGGAGGACGTCCGGCTGACCGGCCACGCGATCGAGTGCCGGATCAACGCCGAGAACCCCGACCGCGACTTCGCGCCCGCCGCGGGCCGGCTGACCGAGTTCTCGCCGCCCGGGGGCCCGTGGACCAGGGTGGACACGCACTGCGCGGCCGGCTGGACGGTGAGCCCGTACTACGACTCGCTCATCGCCAAGCTCATCGTCTGGGCGCCCGACCGGGCCGAGGCGCTCGACCGGATGGCCCGCGCGCTGTCGGAGTTCCGCGTGGCGGGGCCCGGCATGCGCACCACGATCGGGTTCCACCAGAGGGTGTTCGGCCATCCGGTCTTCCGCTCCGGCGACTTCTACACCGACTTCATCGAACGGCACATGACGGACTGACCCCGCAACAGGAAGGATGGGCGATGACATCGACAGTGGAGACCGGCGCCGGTCCTCCCGAGCCGCTGGACCGGGTCTCTGAGCTGGAGAAGCTGGTAGAGGACGAGGTGGCCGCCCGCAAACGGCTGGTCGACGTCGCCGTCACGCTCAACTCCACGCTCGACGGCGAGAAACTGCTGCTGTTCATCATGGCCTCGGCCGCCGGGCTGCTCGACGCCGAGACCACCTCGCTGATCCTGGTGGACGAGGACACCGGCGAGCTGGTGATCAAGGTGGCCACCGGCGTCTCCGGCTCGCGGGCGGTGGAGCAGCGCATCCCTCCCGGCGCCGGCATCGCGGGCTGGGCGCTGGCCAACCGCCGGGTCGCCATCGTGGACGACGTCAAGACCGACGAGCGCTTCTTCACCGAGGTCGGCACCACGATCGACTTCGAGACCAGGAACCTCCTAGCGGTGCCGCTGCTCGTCAAGGACCGCGCCATCGGCGTGGTCGAGGTCATCAACAAACGCGAGGGGCGGCGCTTCACCGAGCGCGACGCCGAGCTGGGGACCGCGTTCGCCGGCCTGGCCGCCATCGCCCTCGACAACGCGAGCCTGTACTCGCAGCTCGCCAACGCCGTCGTGACGGCCCGGATGTCCTACCGACTCTGATCTCGTCTCTGATCTCCCGCCTCTGATGTCTCGCCGCTCCAGGAAGGGCCGCTGATGAAGACGGACGCGCACGCCGTACTGACCGACAAGGATCTCGCCCTGACCAACGCGTACTGGCGTGCTGCCAACTACCTGGCGGTCGGAATGATCTACCTGCTCGACAACCCCCTGCTGCGTGAGCCGCTGCGGCCCGAGCACATCAAGCCGCGGCTGATGGGGCACTGGGGCACCACTCCCGGGCTGACCATGCTCTACACCCACATGAACCGGCTGATCAAGGCGCACGACCTGGAGTCCATCTTCATCACGGGGCCCGGTCACGGCGGCCCCGGGCTGGTGGCGCACACGTACCTGGAGGGCACGTACGGCGAGGTCTACCACCACATCGACCAGAACGAGGAGGGGATGCTCAAGCTGTTCAGGGAGTTCTCCTTCCCCGGCGGCATCCCCAACCACGTCGCGTCCGAGGTGCCGGGCTCCATCCACGAGGGCGGCGAGCTCGGCTACTCCCTCGTGCACGCCTACGGCGCCGCCTTCGACAACCCGAACCTGCTGGTGACCTGTGTCATCGGCGACGGCGAGGCGGAGACCGGCCCGCTGGCCGCGAGCTGGCACTCCAACAAGTTCCTCAACCCCGCCAGGGACGGCGCGGTGCTGCCGATCCTGCACCTCAACGGCTACAAGATCGCCACACCCACCGTGCTCTCCCGGATCCCCGAGCACGAGCTGGTGAGCCTCTTCGAGGGGTACGGCCACAAGGTGCACCTGGTCACCGGCGACGACCCGCGGCAGGTGCACCTGCGCCTGGCCGAGGCCCTGGAGTCGAGCTACCGGCAGATCGCCACCATCCAGTGGCAGGCCAGGCACGGCCACTCCCTGGCCCGCCCCGCCTGGCCCATGATCGTGTTCCGCACGCCGAAGGGCTGGACGGGCCCGCGCGAGCTCAACGGCCTGCCCATCGAGGGCAGCTGGCGCTCGCACCAGGTCCCGCTCGGCGACGTACGGGAGGACCCCGAGCAGCTCGCCATGCTGGAGCGGTGGCTGCGCGGCTACCGCCCGGAGGAGCTGTTCGACGCCACGGGCACGCTGATCGACGAGCTCGCCTCGCTGCCCCCGAAGGGCGAGCGCAGGATGAGCGCCAGCCCCCACGCCAACGGCGGCCTGCTCCTGAGAGACCTCCGGCTGCCCGACTTCCGCGACTACAAGGTCGAGGTGAGCGAGCCCGGCACCGTCGACAGCGAGCCCACCAGGGTGCTGGGCACCTGGCTGCGCGACGTGATGGCGGCCAACCAGGAGACCTTCCGCCTGTTCGGCCCGGACGAGACCGACTCCAACCGGCTCTCGGCGGTCTTCGAGATCACCGACCGCGCCTGGAACGCCAGGCACGACCCGAACGACGTGAACCTGGCCCCCAGCGGCAGGGTCATGGAGGTGTTGTCGGAGCACCTGTGCCAGGGCTGGCTGGAGGGCTACCTGCTGACCGGCAGGCACGGCCTGTTCAACTGCTACGAGGCGTTCATCCACATCGTCGACTCGATGTTCAACCAGCACGCCAAGTGGCTGAAGGTCACCCGCGGCATCCCCTGGCGGGTGCCCGTCGCCTCGCTCAACTACCTGCTGTCCTCCCACGTGTGGCGGCAGGACCACAACGGCTTCTCCCACCAGGACCCCGGCTTCCTGGACCACGTGGTCAACAAGAAGGCCGAGATCATCCGCGTCTACCTGCCGCCCGACACGAACACCCTGCTCACGGTGGCCGACAACTGCCTGCGCAGCCGCGACTCCATCAACGTCATCGTGGCGGGCAAGAACCCGAGCCCGACGTGGCTGAGCATGAACGAGGCCATCGCGCACTGCGAGCGCGGCATCGGCGTGTGGGAGTGGGCCGGCAACGAACGGGGCTCTGAGCCCGACGTGGTGCTCGCCTGCTCGGGCGACGTGCCGACGCTGGAGACGCTCGCCGCCGCCGCCCTGCTCAAGGAGCACCTGCCGCAGCTCAGCGTGCGCGTCGTCAACGTCGTGGACCTGATGCGGCTCCAGCCGGAGAGCGAGCACCCGCACGGCCTGCCCGACCGGGAGTTCGACGCCCTGTTCACCAAGGACAAGCAGGTCGTCTTCGCCTTCCACGGCTATCCGTGGCTGATCCACCGGCTCACCTACCGGCGGACGAACCACAACAACCTGCATGTACGCGGCTACAAGGAAGAGGGCGCCACCACGACGCCCTTCGACATGGTCATGCTCAACCACGTCGACCGCTACCACCTCGTCATCGACGTGATCGACCGGGTGCCCGAACTGGCCGTCTCGGCCGCGGGGCTGCGTCAGCGGATGGTGGACGCCCGGCTGTCCGCCCACCAGTACGCCCGCGACAACGGCGAGGACCCGGCCCTCATCCGCGACTGGACCTGGACCGGCTGAGCCCTCATCCGCGACTGGACCTGGAGCGGCTGACTCGGCCCTCGTCCGTGACTGGACCGGCTGACTCAGCCCAGCAGCTGGTCGAGGCAGTACGCGGCGCTGATCAGGGCGAGGTGCGTGAACGCCTGAGGGAAGTTCCCCAACGCCTCGCCCGTAGGCCCGATCTCCTCCGAGTACAGCCCCAGATGGTTGGCGTAGGTGAGCATCTTCTCGAACACCAGCCTCGCCTCGTCCAGCCGGCCCGCCTTGGCCAGCGCCTCGACATACCAGAAGGTGCAGATCGAGAACGTGCCCTCCGACCCGTCCAGCCCGTCGGCCGCGTCCGCCACGTGGTAGCGGTACACCAGCGAGTCCGACACCAGCTCTCCCCCGATGGCGTCCAGGGTGGACAACCAGCGCGGGTCGGTCGGCGAGATGAACTTGACCAGCGGCATGATCAGGATGCTCGCGTCCAGGATGTGCGTGTCGTAGTGCTGCACGAAAGCGGCACGCCCGGCGTTCCAGCCCTTGCCCATCACCTGGTGGTAGATCGTGTCGCGGGCCGAGCGCCAGCGGCTCATGTCGGCCGGCAGCCCCCGCTGGGTGGCGATCCTGATCGCCCGCTCGATGGCCACCCACGACATCATCCGCGAGTAGGTGAAGTGACGGCTGCCGCCGCGCACCTCCCAGATGCCCTCGTCCGCCTGGTCCCAGTTCTCCACGATCCACTCGATGCTGCGGCACAGGTCCGACCAGGTGTCGTGGTGGATGGGCGAGCCGTACTTGTTGTAGAGGTAGACCGAGTCGATCAGCTCGCCGTAGATGTCGAGCTGGAGCTGGTGGGCGGCGTTGTTGCCGATCCTGACGGGGGCTGAGCCTCGGTAGCCCTCCAGGTGACCGAGCACCTCCTCCTTCAGGTCGATGCCGCCGCGGACGTCGTACATGATCTGCAGCGGCCGGCCGGACAACGACCTCGACTCCTGGAAACGTTCGGTCAGCCAGCCCATGAAGGCGGCGGCCTCCTCGGTGAAGCCCAGCCGCAGCAGGGCGTAGAGGGAGAAGGCGGCGTCGCGGATCCAGGTGTAGCGGTAGTCCCAGTTGCGCACCCCGCCGATCATCTCCGGCAGGCTCGTCGTGGCCGCCGCCACGATCGCCCCCGTCGGGGCGTACGTCATGAGCTTGAGCGTCAGCGCGGACCTGTGCACCATCTCCCGCCAGCGCCCCTGATAGCGCGAGCGCGACAACCAGTTGCGCCAGTAACGCACGGTGCTCTCGAACGCCAGCCGGGTCTCGTCATCGGAGTACGAGCGCGGGATGTAGCTCTCCGGCACCCGCTGGAGCACGAAGGTCACGCTCTGCCCTGGTTCGAGCACGAACTCACAGCCCACGTCGCGGCCGTCGGCCCGCAGCGGGAGCTGGCTCTCCAGGGCCAGCGAGATGCCCGGCGCCTTGAACAACACGCCGTTCTCGTGGAAGAACGTCTCATGCCGGTCCCGCCCGTAGTTGAAGCGCGGGCGCGCCTCCAGCCGGAACCGCATCTGCCCGCGTACGGCCAGCACCCGGCGGATCAGCCGGTGCCGGTGCGCCTGCCCGTTCAGCGGCTCGATCGGCATGAAGTCCTGCACCTCGCCCACCCCTTCCTGGGACAGGAAGCGGGTGATGAGGACGTTGGTGTCGGGCATGTAGAGCTGCTTGGTGGTCCAGCCCTCGGCGGCGGGGGCGATCCGGTAGTAGCCGCCGCGGGCGCGGTCCAGGATGGCCGCGAAGACGCTCGGCGCGTCTATGGCCGGGCAGCAGTACCAGTCGATGGTGCCGTCGGTGCCGACGAGCGCCACGGTGTGCAGGTCCCCGATGATGCCGTGCTCCGCGATCGGCAGGTAGCCGGGTAAGGCGTCGCCCACGGTGTGTCCCCCAGACGGTCAGTTACGCTCGGGATCAGCGGTGCGCAGGCGTCTGACCTCGGTCTGAAGCATGCGATACATCACGCGGGGATGGGCCAGCAGGAACTCCTCGACCTCGTCCGGCTGGATGACCAGGCACCGCAGTGCGCTCCGCGTCACGATGCCGGCCGTCGGCGGCTCCCCGAGCAGCACGGACACCTCACCGAAGAAGCTGCCCGTGGCCAGGGTGGCCCGTTCCTCGTCGTCGACGATCACGCCGACCTCGCCCTCGACGATGATGTACAGCCCGGCGCGACCCCCGCCCTGCCGCAGGATCCAGCGGCCTTCCGCGAAGGACTCTTCGGCCAGCTCATCGGCCAGGGCTTGGCGCTCACTTCGCGTGAGGTCGGCGAAGATGCCGAGCCTTCCGATGGATTCGGCGAGGTTGTCGGTCAAGGATCTGTCCTGTCAGCCGGTTACCGCCACTGTGGTGACGGTAGCGGGCGCGGCCGGGCGTGCCACAGGTGTTCAAGCTGTCCCTTCGCGGGTGCGGTGCCGTACCGTGAAGCCGACGTCAGTGATCCGTAACCCTTCTGCTACATCGCCGTGAGTAGCCGCATAACTACCCTTGGTGGCGATGCCGCTCGACAGAGCGGCAAGGCAGCAGAAGGAGATCCATGTCCCGTCTCAGCACCAAGCTGGCCGGCACGGTGGCCGCTCTCACCATGGGCCTGATCGTCATCACCCCCACCGCCGCGTCCGCCGACGCCCTGGCCACCAACGAATACGGGGAGACTCAGCTATTCGACGGCTTCCAGTGCGTCGACACCGATTACCGCTACGACAGGTTCCGGGTCCTGTCGAGGGGGGCGCCGGAGCTGTGGATGACCTTCAGCGAGCCAGGCTGCGACGGGGCCCAGGGCTTCCTTCCCCCGAACGGGCAGGAAGAGGTGCGCAACGGCGTCGGCTCCATCCGACGATACCGCTGACACCCCGCAGCACGAACGCCTCTTACCTGCGGCCTTACCGCAGGTAAGAGGCGGTCTGCTGTTCTGGACTCGCGTGATCCGGCTACGGAAGGCCCCTCATCTCCTGCCCCGATCCCGTCCGCGCGGAGCAGCTTCCCCGAGGTAGGCGATCGCCGCCCAGATGAACAGCACGAGAGCGGCGGCGGCGAATATCCACCAGCTCCATGAAGAGGTGAGCAGGTTGACCAGAGCGCCCACCACGGCCGACAGGACGGCGCAGACGGCGGCGATCAGCGGCCTCCTCCTGCCGCCGGCCCGCGACGGAGTCGGCGGCGGCGACTCGGGACCGCTCGCCCGCGAAGGTGATGGGGGCGGCGACCAGGACTGCTTGCCTCCGGCCACGATGTCGCCTGAGCCGCTGTGCGTCGCCTCGCCGATGCTTCCGTCCCCGTACTGGTTGATGTCGCCGCTCATCTGGCGCCTATGTTGCCGGAGCCCGTGTGTGTCGCCTTGGCGATGCTGCCGGCCCCGTACTGGTTGATCACTTCGCTTCGGCCGATGGACTGGATGTGGAAGGTCATCGGCGGGACGTCAGGTACGCCCACCGCCTTGGTGACGTCTCGGGCCAGCTGGTCTATCTCTCCCTTGCGCGTCCCCCATACGGCTTCACGCTCGACACCGGAGGTCCCGATGATGAGCCCGTACACCGGGGGCAGCTGAAGCACCGAAACCAGCTGCCAGACCAGCAGCGCGAGAACGGCGACGAGGGCGACTATCCAGAAGTTGCCCATGATGGCTATCAGAATGGCGCCGACGAACAGAGTGAGCAGCGTGCGGACGATGAATTTCCGCCAGGCGGCCCCCGTGTCCGCCACCAGCTTTCGCTGCGCGATATGAGTGATGTTCCGGAGCGTATAGGTGTCGCTGCCGACCTGCATCACCCCGTCGCGGACCTGAATCTCCACCGATGAGTAGCTAGGCCCCAATGATCCACTCCCCCCTTTTGGAGATAATGTTGAAACCTACACATTCGCCAGCGATTAAGCCATGGCGAACAGTAACAAGTTGGAATCAGAAAAGGACCGCTCTGCGTTTGGAGATCATTTAATTGTCTCCGCCCATTCCCGATTGGTCGCTTAATTCCGTCTGATCCCGATTTATGGCGACGCCAATTGGAAGTGGATCAACCGGCGAGCCGGCGGCCCCGCCGGTGCGGCCCACAGCGGTGCGCACCGCCCGGGGCAGCAGGCCGGCGAGCCGGTCGAGGACACCGTCGTCCTGCCAGCGGGCGAAGTAGTCGTAGACGGTCTGCCAGGGCGGATAGTCGTGCGGCAGATAGCGCCAGGGGATGCCGGTGCGGGCGACGTAGAGGACGGCGTCGAGAATGGTGCGCAGATCATGCTCGGGCGGGCGGCCGATGTCCAGGGCATTGGCGCGCCGCTCTGCGCGCCAGGCCGTCAATATCGGTTCGATCGGCCTCCAGCGTGCGTCGGAAAGATCGCTCGGGTAGGAACGACGCGCTTCGGTCATGTCTTTGGAGTACCGCCGTGCGGAACGGCTGCACAGACGTCCGAACGGCCGTCTAACAAGTGTTATCAAAGCACTGCAAATTGGGATAAGACGGAATTTCCCCGACAAGTGGAGCGGGCCGCATACACCTGGATCGCCGACGGCTACCCCCGTTCAACCCAAAGGGAGCAATCGCCCGACTCTTTGAGCAATATGCCTTATGTCGCACTTTGCCCTGAACGTCCGCAACACTTGAGCACCACCGCCCCCGCACGCCAGGCGAGGCAACCGGCTCCGAGACGATCGTGCCGCGTCAGGCAACATTCGTGGAGAGTGAGGCGCGCCTCCTCGCCCCGATCCCCCGGCGGTGGGGACGGGATCGCACAGCCGGCGGTTCGGCGCGCCCGTTACGCGATGGAACGCTGACGGCCGATCACGCCGTTCTCAGCCGCCACCCTTCGATGTGCGTGGGGGCGATGGTGTTCTGCGGGTACCAGCCCCACTCCTCGCACCGGTCGCCGGTGACAGGCGTCGCGGAGCCGACCTTCCTGGTCCGCCACGCCTCAACGGCGTAGCTGACGTTGTACCCTTCCACGCCGTACTCGGCGACCAGGCGGGTGCGCGGCGGCACGGTCACCGTCAGGGAGACCCCGATAGCGGTGGTGCGGCGCGCCACGATGGTGGAGCTGACATTGGCGGTGAGATAGGCGCCGGCGTTCGCGGTGATGCCGGTCGTCGCCGAGATGGAGTACTCCTGGGACACCGAGGACGAGATGTTGTAGACGACGGACAGGTCCGTGTCGTTGTCGAGGGACCGTCCGTCACTGACGAGGAACTGCGGGGTGACCGAGAGCGTCGTGAACCGGTACCCCTCCCAGGTGGCCACCGGCGGGCGGCCGCTGTAGAACAGGCGCCGCCACTCGGTGATGCTCGCGGGGCAGGGGACGATCAGGCCCGCATGCGCGGCGCTCGGGGTAAGCAGCACGGAAAGCAGGATGGCGATCGAGCTGATCAGGCCGGCCCGGCGGCCCGATCGGCGCCACGCCCATAATCGCCGCCGTCCGGCGCGACCCGCTTTGGCACTGTTCACGCTGACCTCCTTGAAGCTGCGGGGGATGTTGGTCACCCTCATAGTCCGAGAGGTCGGCGCTCTCGGCTAGACCCGTTCTCCACATGGCAGGCGGAACCACGGCGGGATCGGTCCCCATGAAGCTTGCCACCAGCCTGAACAATGGGGAGCGGTGAGGCGCCTGCCCGGTCATGGGCGGGCCGGTCCAGGCAGCCGCGCACGGCCGTTTTCGACCATGGCGAGCGGAGATTGTCCAGATAGGCGCGGTACGGGTTCCGGACGGGTCTACACCCCGCGTCACCGCGTCACCGCGTCACCGCGTCACCGCGTCACCGCGTCACCGCGTCACCGCGTCACCGGCGAGCAGTTTTCCCGCCATCAGAGACGACGCGGGCGGGCAACTGGTCGATGATCATCACAGGTTTCTCCTCTCGCGGCGTACAAGCTCATGCTTCGATGTTGCTTTGACCGTACATCGCATGAATCGCATGCATCGCATGATGAGAGGTCACCCATGCCAGATCTCGACAACCCGACCGCCACGTTCCAGGAGTTCGACAGCGACGGGGACGGGTACATCACGCGCGAGGAGTTCACGCTGGCCATGAACGCGCGCGGCGAGGAGGTCACCGCCGCCGAGCTCGACTCGATCTTCCATGCCTCGGACGAGCAGGATGGGGACGCGGACGCGCGCATCTCGCTGGCGGAGTTCCTGGTGGCCTGGAAGAAGTGACGGCGCGCCTGCCGGCCGTAACGATCAATCGGTTGCCCGGCAGGCCAACACCCGGCAGTCCACCGCCCTCCGCCTCAGACCTGCCGCCTTAAACCTGCCGCCTCAGCCCACTCGTGCCGCACGGACGCTCGCGTGCTGGAACAGAATGGAGTGATTCCGGCGGCACGGCCGAATGCGGGATCCCGTGGCGATGTCACGCCGGCGCACAAGGGCTCGGCACATCCGCGCGCTGGGCGACCCCCAGCCGATCCCGATCGCCTGGCAGTTGTCCGGCAAGCGCGCGTTGATGGACCATCCGCAGCTGATCGCGGCGCAGGAGCTGTCCTCAGCGGCAACGCCGGCAACATCCGCGCCCTGGCCGGACAGTTTCGTGGCCTGCGCCACCGGCGTCTGATCATCACCGGCGCTGCGGGCACGGGCAAGACCACCCTGGTCGTGCTGACACGGAACCACTAGTCCCTTCGCCATAGGCGAGGTCCCGCGAAGGCAGGGGCTGACCTGGGCTTACGTCCTACTCCAACAGGCACGTGCCCCCACAGACACGAGACCGCCGCTTACTCTGCCGGCAGTTCGGTGGGATCAAAGAGCATGAAGGCGGCCACGATGTTGGTGTCGAGGACGCCTCGCTCATACCGGATCACAGGCCGGTCCCCTCAAACGGATCACGTAGCTCATCATTGATCATCGTGTCCAGATCAGCGCGTACCTCGTCCCAGCCGACAGCCGGGGCGGTGGCGAAAACGGCCTGCGCCTCAGCCGTAGGAACGAACCGACGGCGCTTGATCGGCTCTACTTCAGCGAGCGACTCGCCGTTGATCGTCAAAAATGTACCGTTTCCCTCGCGCAGGCCGCGCGTGACGCTAGGAGAGTCGTTGACGAACTGGCACACACTCACCTCGGCCGGACGGAGCCTCGGAGCATCCGTGGCTCAATTGTGGCCCCGCGTACCACGGCGTGGTGATCTTTCCGGACGAGCCGTCGGCTCGCCTGGAAGCAACGTCTGGGCCCCTCTGACGCGCAGCTTCCCGTGAAGTCCTTCATGGGAGGGGTGGGGAAAAGAAACGGCGGCACCCGTACGGGTCCCGCCGCATCATCACAGTGGAGGTGGCGGGAATCGAACCCGCGTCCTTCAACCCCAAGTCAGGGCTTCTCCGGGCGCAGCCTGCTGTGTTTTTCTCAGCCCCGGCGATCACGCAGGCGAGTCGCCGACGGGCTCAGCCACTGTTTAGTTTCCCGATCTTCCCCGTGGCCGGGTCGAACGGTTGAGCCTTCTAACGATGCCAGGCCCCGGGCCGAAGGCGCTCCCGGGCTGACAGTGGTTTCGCTACTTAGGCAGCGAGCGCCAGGGAGTCCCTGGCAGCCACAGTGCTCTTGGAATTGGCACTTGTTGTTTACGGTCACAGGATTAACGAGGTTATGTCCGCCGTCCTCGGCCCGCTTCACCTGGCTTGCAAAGTCGAAGTCGAAGCCAGTCACCCCCTGTGCAGTTGTCAACACACCCCGCGAGGGGGTGCGCAACACTGAATCTACAGGGGACAACGCCCTCAACGCCAACTTAATTCCTCATGGCGAAACCCCCGGGAGCGCGGCACACAGCACGCGCTCCCGGGGGCCGACCGGCAGGGTCGAGCCGGTCCGGACGGCAGGACTTCCCCCGAGATGAAGTCCTGATCTCATCACGGCGACTGGGACCGCAACCCCCCGAGCGGGCCCAGTCACTCAGTAAGACGCCCCCAGGGGTCCGAATGGTTGCTCACCGTCGCGACAATTTCACAACGAGTTGCCGAGGCCCTCCGCGATGAGCCACCCAGGCCCGCTCACATCAGCCATCCAGGCGCATTCGTCGGCCGTCCCGGTCCCGCACACGTGGATTGCCCAGGCCTGCTCACGTGGGCTGTACAAGTCCGCTCACCTGGGCTGCCCAGGCCGCTCACGTCAGCCGTCCAAGCCGCTCACGTCTGCCATCCAGGTGAGCGAACGTCAGCCGTCCAGGCACTCCCGTGGGTTTGCCCAGGCTCTCTCACGTGGGTTGTTCAAGTCCCCTCACGTGGGTTGCCCAGGCCGCTCACCTGCGCTGTGCGAGTCACGACGGGTTGCCCAGGCCGGCGAAGAAGCTCCCCGCCACGGCCCCGGCATCGTAGTTCTTCGCCAGGACCGCGATCGCCACATCGCCCTGCCAGCCGACGAACCAGCTCTGCTCGCTCCCCGCCGAGGCCGTGACGCCGTAGACCTTGCCCTTACCCCCCTGGGCAGGCGTGCCGGCCGCGCCGACCCGCATCATCGCCGTCAGCGCGGCGCGTACTTTCGGGTCCATGGCCACCGGGGGCGGCTGGATGGCGGGCACCGGCTCGGCCGCCGGGTCGGGCGACTTGGGCTCGGTCACCAGCACGGGCGGCCGCCAGGTCCCTGAGGCCACCGTGGCGGCCACCAGCGCCATGCTGAGCGGGCTCACCTCGACGTTCTGCCCCGCGATGGCCTTGGCCTTGTCGGCGTCGCTGGACAACGACGGGAGCGTGCCGCTGAACGACTTCAGTGGCAGCCGCCACGGCTGCTCCATGCCGAAGGCCTTGGCGCTCGCGGTCAGTCTGTCCGCCGTGACGCGACGGGCCAGGGAGGCCAGCGCGGTCACGCAGCCCTTGGCGAAGTTCTCCTGGAACGTGGCCGACGTCGTGACACCGGTGGGCTGGCCGACGTGCACGAACTTGGCCCCGCCCACCGTGCGCTCCTGCGGGCAGGCCAGCCGCTGCTTGGGGCTCACGCCCTCCTTGAGCAGCGCGTCCGCGGCCACGATCGAGAACGCCGTCCCCGCGGGGAACTTGCCGGCCAGCGCGTCGCGCTCCTGGTGCAGGCCCTTGGTGCCGACCGCGAGGATCTCGCCGGTGTCGCGATGAACCGCCACCAGCGCGCTGGTCTCCGTGTCGGCCACCGCCTGCTCGGCCGCCGCCTGCGTGGCTCGGTCGATGGTGGTCTTGACCGAGACGTTCTGCCGGCCTGGCCACTCCTCGAGCTGGGCGACCTGACGGCCGGTCTTCAGGTCGAGGGTGATGACCTTGGTCTGCGTGGAGCCGGTCAGATAGTCCTGGTACGCCTGCTGCAGCCCGCTCTTGCCCACCGAGTCACCGGCCCGCTGCGGCCCGCCGAGCTTCTGCTCGGTCTCGGGCGTGAGCGCGCTGACGGTGCCCACGATCTGCCGGGGCGCGTCGGGGTTGACCGGCTGCTCCTGCTGCTCGATCTTGATCCCCGCAATGGCTTCGAGCTTGGTCTGAATCGCCTGGTAGCGCGAGCGCCCGAACGTCACCAGCGGCACGAACTTGTCAGGTGGCGACGACCTGACCCTGCTCAGCAGCCGGTCCTGGGCGTAGCCGGTCTCCTTGGACAGTTGCGCGACCACCTCTTCCGCGTTGTCGCCCAGCTTGGCCGGGTAGACGCCCGCGACGTAGAGGACGGTGTCGCTCTGCAGCGGATCGCCGGCCCGGTCGACCACCGGCTGACGCGCCGTGGGCTCGGTGTCGACCGCGAACCGCTGCCCCTCCTTGAGCTGCGGGTGCAGCACGGAGGGTGACCAGCGGACCTTCCACGACCCGTCGACCAGATGCAGCGGCAGCACCCCGTCGTATTTCCACAGGGGGTTGTTCTCCCCCAGATCCACCTCGGCGTGGAAGTCGGCCTTGGACTCCTCGCCGGTCATGTCGATCTTTGTGATCTTGAAGCGGAACGAGGCCGCGTCGAGCTCCAGCTTGGCGTCGGACAGCGCCTTGCGCACCGTCGCGAGGTCGCCGTCGGTGCGGCCGGCGGCCAGGTCGTAGTCTTCCGTCTGCCAGCCCACGAGGAAGTCGCGCACCGCGTCGTGCGGCGAGGCCTCCTCGAAGCAGCCGGTCAGCATGGAACTCGCGACCGCCAGGGTGACGGTCGCGGCCAGAGTGCGGCGGGCGCGTCTCATCGGTGGGGGTGCCGCCGTCTCATCGGTTGCGGTAACGCACGGCGCGGGCCATCTCCCGCTTGGCCTGCTGCTCGGCCAGCGACTGCCGCTTGTCCCAATCCTTCTTGCCTCGGGCGAGGCCGATCTCGACCTTCGCCTTTCCATCCTTGAAGTAGAGGGACAGCGGCACGATCGTGAGCCCGCCCTCCTTCGTCTTGGCGGCGAGCTTTTCGATCTCCTTGCGGTGCAGCAGCAGCTTGCGCTTGCGGCGCGCCGCGTGGTTGGTCCACGTCCCCTGGGTGTATTCGGGGATGTGGACGTTGAGCAGCCACGCTTCGTTGCCGTCGATGCTGGCATAGCCGTCGACGAGCGAGGCGCGGCCCTCGCGTAGCGACTTCACTTCTGTGCCCTGCAGCACGAGACCCGCCTCGAAAGTGTCCTCGACGTGGTAGTCGTGCCGAGCACGTTTGTTCTGGGCGATGACCTTCCGCCCGGTCTCACGTGGCATGCTTCGACTTTACCGGCGACAGGGACGGGGGCGTCCCATGTGCACGCCTACACCCTGAGGTAGCGCCGCAGCGTCACGAACGAGGCCAGGATACAGATCACGACACCGATGATCATGGTGATCGTGATGGTCTGGGCCACGTCGTTCCAGCCCAGTACGGCTGTGACGTCACCGAAGAAGCCGACGATCTCGTCGAACAGGAACACCTTCGCCACGATCAGGATGACCGCCGCGAAAACGCCGCCCACGAGACCGGCGATGACGCCTTCCATGACGAACGGTAGCTGGATGTAGAGGTTGGAGGCGCCGACCAGTCGCATGATGCCCGTTTCTCGGCGCCGGTTGAACGCCGACAATCGCACCGTGTTACCGATCAGCAGGGCCGCCGCCAGCACCAGGATGATCGCCACGGTGAGCGCGGCGAAGGCCAGCTTGTCCAGCAGATTGAAGAACGGGGCGATGAGCTGTTTCTGGTCCATCACCTGTGCGACACCGGTCTGCCCGGTGACGGCCTGGATGACGTTCTGATAGTTCTCCGGGTCTTTAAGGCTGATCCGGAACGACTGGGGCAGGTCCTCGACCTTGGTGGCGTCGACGAGGGCCTTGTTGTTCGCGAACGACTCCTTGAAGTTGGCGTACGCGGACGCCTCGTCCTCGAAGAACACCTGCTTGACGCCAGGGGTGCCCTCGATGTGCTTCTGGAGCGCGGCAGTCTGCGCGGGCGTGATCGCCTTGCCTTTGCAGGTAGGCATGGCCGTTCCCTTTTTACAGAGGAAGACCGAGATCTCGACCTTGTCGTCCCAGTAGCCCTTCATCAGCCCGACCTGGCTGTTGATCATCAAGCCGACGCCGAGCATCGCCATGCCGACCGCCACGGTGATGACCACGGCGATCGTCATGGTCAGGTTGCGACGGAGGCCGATCCAGACCTCGGAGAAGATGAAATTCGCCCGCATGTTGTGTCTGCAGCTCCCTGTCAGTACGCCTGGCCGTACACGCCACGCGACTGGTCACGGACGATCTTGCCGTCCTCCAGCTCCACGACACGCTTACGCATGGAGTCGACGATGGCCGCGTCGTGCGTGGCCATGACGACCGTGGTGCCAGTCCTGTTGATGCGGTCGAGCACCTTCATGATGCCGATGCTCGTCGCGGGGTCGATGTTGCCCGTGGGCTCGTCGGCCAGCAGGATCATCGGCCTGTTGACGAACGCGCGGGCCATGGCGACGCGTTGCTGCTCGCCGCCTGACAATTCGTCGGGCATACGGTGGGCCTTGCCTTCGAGGCCGACCAGCTCGATGACCTCGGGCACCACCTTGCGGATGAACCGCCGGGGCTTACCGATGACCTCGAGGGCGAACGCCACGTTCTCGTAGACGTTCTTGTTCGGGAGCAGCCTGAAGTCCTGGAAGACGCAGCCGATGCGGCGGCGCAGGTGCGGCACCTTGAAGTTGGTGAGGCGGGCCAGATCCTTGCCTGCGACATGAATCGCACCGGAGTTGGGCCGCTCCTCCTTGAGGACCAGACGCAGGAACGTGGACTTGCCTGATCCCGAGGGACCGACGAGGAACACGAACTCACCCTTGTCCACGTCTACAGATACGTGGTCGAGGGCGGGCCGGTTCTGGTTCTGGTAGACCTTGGTGACATTATCGAAATGGATCACGAGAGCATCACGGCATGCCAGTCTAGGGGTCAGGACGGAAGCGAGGGTGGCACATGCCCACTTCCCGCCACCGGCCGATCGGGGGCGCCGACTTTACTGATGATCGACGTTCCGATTGGCCAGACGACAGTCTAGGGGGAAGACTGGCATGGAACGTCCATAACGGAAACAAAACGATTGTGCGGCTACACTTGGGGCTGTCATGAGTTGCGAACACCTCGTATGCGCGCAGTGCGCCCACCCCGTGATCGAGGGGCGCTGCCCCCTCTGCCGCGCCAACAGGGAGCGGATGCACAACCACGGCTTCGCCGGGCTGTCACCCACTCTCGTCGTGCTGCTGCTGATCGTCCTGCTCTTCGTGAGCCTGGCGATCAAGCACCTAAGCGGTCTCTGACTCCTGCCGCCGCATCCACCGGATCTCGGACTCGATGAACTCGTCGATGTCGCCGTCGAGAACGGCTGACGGGTTGCCCGCCTCGGTGCCCGTGCGCAGGTCCTTGACTATCTGGTACGGGTGCAGCACGTAGTTGCGGATCTGCGTGCCCCACGACGTGGTGGTCGCGCCCCGCAGCTCCGACATCTTCTCCGCCTCTTCCTGCCGCTTGCGCTCAAGAAGCTTGGCCTGCAGCACGTTCATCGCGGTGGCGCGGTTTTGCAGCTGCGAGCGCTCGTTCTGGCAGGAGACCACGATGCCGCTCGGCAGGTGCGTGATGCGCACGGCCGAGTCGGTGGTGTTGACGCCCTGGCCGCCGGGACCGCTGGAGCGGTAGACGTCGACGCGGATCTCGTCCTCGATGATGTCGATGTGGTCGGTCTGCTCGACGACCGGCACGATGTCCACCCCGGCGAACGAGGTCTGCCGCCGCCCCTGGTTGTCGAACGGGCTGATGCGCACCAGCCGGTGGGTGCCGTGCTCGCCGCGCAGCGTGCCGTAGGCGTAGCGGGCCTTGATCGCGAACGTGGCCGACTTGATGCCGGCCTCCTCCGCGTAGGAGGTGTCGTAGACCTCGGTCGCGTAGCCCTTGCGCTCGGCATACCGCAGATACATCCGCAGCAGCATCTCCGCCCAGTCGGCCGCGTCGACGCCGCCGGCCTGGGAGTTGATCGTGACGAGCGCCTCGCGGGAGTCGTATTCGCCCGAGAGCAGCGTGCGCACTTCGAGAGCGCCGATGTCGGACTTCAGCGACCCGAGCTCCTTGTCGGCCTCGGCGCGCGTGTCGTCGTCACTCTCCTCGGCCGCGAGCTCGTAGAGGACCGTCAGGTCGTCGAGGCGGCGTGCCACGCCGTCGACGCGGTTGAGCTCACCTTGGAGATGGGAGAGCTTGCTGGTGACCTTCTGGGCCTGATCAGGGTCGTTCCAGAGGTCGGGCACGGCGACCTGCTGCTCCAGCTCCTCGATCTGCTTGCGCATCGCGTCGAGGTCGAGGACGTCTTGGATGCTGCGGAGCGTGCCCGCGAGCTCGTTGATCTCTTCTGCCGGATCGATGCCTGCCACGTCTCCCAAGGGTACGCGACCCTCGCGGGCACGAATAACATGGCGAGGTGCGTGCATACGGTCGGCGTGGGCTGCTGGCGCTCGCCGTTGGCGTGCTCGCCGCGGTGACCGCCTGCAGCGGCGATGCCAAGCCGGCCCCCACCAGGTCGGCCGTGGCCGCCTCCACGACCCCTTCGCCCTCTCCCGACGAGCCGGCCGTCACCCGGGCCGAGGCCGCGGAGGCGTTCGGGGAGGTCACCGCCACCGACGACACGCTGCGCGTGCAGAGCGACCTGCAGGGGCGACTGGCACTGGCGCTCGACATCATGACCGGCGGGCAGGCGCAACTCGCCGTGGCCGCCTACCTGTCCACCGACTACGCGCCGCCGCGCTACCGGTGGGGGGCGCCGACGTTGTTCGTGCCCAGGTTCCCCGCGTCGGAGCGCGCGCCCTGGTTCAGCGCGCTGGCGACCCGCGACGGGCGGCCGACGCTGCTGACGTTCGCCAAGTCCGACCGCTGGCGGCTCAGCTCCGCGGCCGAGCTCCTGCCGGGCCAGGAGGCCCCGAAGGTCGAGCTCGACGCCGACGGCTACGCCACGGTGGTGGCGGCCGACGACAAGACCGTCACGATCAGCCCGCAGTTCATGGGCCCGGTGCACGCCAGCGTGGCCGAGACGGGCACCGCCGGGGTCACCGCGGGCCTGCTCGCGCCCGGTCCCTACACGACGGACGTGGCCGAGCAGATCGCCTCCCGCCGCGAGGAGGCCAAGAACGACGGGTTCAGCTACGACTCGATCTTCAGCGCCGACAACTACCCGGTCTACGCGCTGCGCACCGAGGACGGCGGGGCGCTGATCCAATACTCGTTGTCGCGCACGACGTCCACGACCACGAAGACGGCCGAGGACGACTACATCCCGGTGCCGGAGTCGGCCCGGTGGGCGATCACCACGCCGGTGCTGCGGCGATCGCTCAAGCTGATCGAGACCCACCAGTACGCCTCGACCGTCCCCCCGCTCACCACCCCCGCCCCCGCGCCCGTGATCGCCCATGACGGCGCCCTCACGAAGGCCTCCGGCGAGTAGTCTTTGACCCTTCCGGCATTAGTCAACTAAAGTTGCCTATATGCCCGCTGATGACATTCCCGCTCCCCCGGAGCCCGCTCCCCCGGAGCCCGCTGACGCGCTCGCGGCCGTGGTGGCGCTGCGCCGCCTGGCCGACCAGCTGGAGGACGCCGCGGTCGAGCAGGCGATGCGGGCGGGCTGGGGCTGGCCCCAGGTCGCCGAGGCGCTCGGCATCACCCGCCAGGCGGTCCACAAGAAGCACGCCAAACGCCTCATCGCGGCCGGCGTCACCCTGAGGAGAAGGCAATGAGCGCGATCGACCACTACATCAACGCGATCATTCAACGGGGTGAGGTGGCGGCCAAGGAGGACGGCTCGGCCGCGATCGAGGCCCACCACCTGCTGCTCGGGATCGCCGATCACGAGGACACGACCCCTGGAGCGATCCTGGTGGCGGCGGGGCTGGATCGCGAGTCGATCCGGGGCGCGCTGGACCGGGAGTTCGAGCACAGCCTGAGCACGGTAGGGGTCTCACCGTCCGCCTACTCCCTCCCCCGTCCGGCCCTCGACCCGGACCGCCACCTCGGGATGGGGGCGTCGGCCAGACTCGCCCTGGAACGCGGCTTCGCCCACGCGGCCCGCAAGAAGGACCTCCGCCCGGCCCACCTCCTGCTCGGCGTCCTGGAGGCCGAGATCGGCACGGTTCCCAGGGCGTTGCAGCTGGCGGGGGTGGACAGGGAAGAGCTGATGGGCCGGGTCAAGGAGACGGCGGCGAACACGGCGTGGTGACCGATTGACCACGGAAATCGGCCGGCGGGGCGCTCCGTGACGGCGGTGCGCCACTGACCGGTCAGCGGGCGTTTCCCTGGACAGGGGCGAGCCAGGGTCGGCGGGTGGCCGGCCCTGGCAGCGCGTAAAGAATGGTCATCTTGACGCCATGGACGGAGGCGAGCCGGAGGCGGCCGGCCCCGGCACGACCCTTATGCCTCCGTGTGGGGAAGGTTGCTGGCCGCGACGAGCGTCCGGATCGCGCGGAGCGCGACGGACAGCGTGGCGAGGTCGAAGTTGTCGCTCTCCCAGATCTCCGACAGCGTCTGGCGCGCCCTGGAGACGGCGGCGGAGTTCGCCTCGGTCCAGCGGGCCAGGCGCTCCTCCGGCGGCAGCCCCGGCTTGCTGTGGGCCAGCACGTCGCGGGTCAGGGACGCGTGCGCGGCGTACAGGTCGTCGCGCAGCGCCGAGCGGGCGATCGAGTTCCACCGGTTGTCACGCGGCAGCGAGATGATCCGCTCCCGCAGCCGGGCCAGCTGCAGCCGGTCCGCGAGGTCGAAGTACACCTCCGCCACCTCGTTGACCGGCCGCCCCGTCAGCGAGGCCACCTCCACCAGGTCCAGCGTCGAGTACGCGGGCACCATGGCGGCCGCCCGCTCGGCCAGCTCCAGCGGCACCCCACGGGCGGCGAACGCGTCGCGGCGCTCCTCGTAGGCGGCCGCGTCGGGCCCGGTCAGGAGCTTCGGGAGGTGGGCGATGAGGCTGTTGACGCTCTTCATGAAGAAGCTGACGGACCCGGCCAGGTCCAGCGGCGGCCGCCGGTTGACCAGCAGCCACCGGGCGCCGCGCTCGGCCAGCTTGCGGGCCTCCAGCAGCATGGCGATCTGGGTCTTCGTGTCCACCTGGTTGTCCAGCGCCTCCACCGCGCGGTAGAAGCTCGGCAGGTCGAAGACCTCCCTGGCCACCAGGTACGCCCGCACGATGTCGGGCGTCGAGGCGCCGGTCTCCTCCCCGAAGCGGAACATGAACGTCGTCCCGGCCGAGTTGACCAGCTCGTTCACCACGCAGGTGGTGATGATCTCCCGGCGCAGCGGGTGCTCGTCCATGTACGTACGAAACCGTTCCCGCAAGTCCGACGGGAAGTACGACACCAGCCACGACGCCAGATAGGGGTCGTCGGGCAGATCGGAGCCCAGCAGTTCGGCGTCGGCCACCAGCTTGGTGTAGGCGAGCAGCACGGAGAACTCCGGAGCGGTCAGCCCCAGCCGCGCCTGCCGCCGCTCGGCCAGCGTCTTGTCCGACGGCAGGAACTCCAGCTCCCGGTTGACCAGCCCGTCCCGCTCCAGTTTCCGCAGGTAGCGGGCGTGGATGTGGAGCATCTCGACGGCCTGCGCGCGGGCGGCGGACAGGACCACGTTCTGCTGGTAGTTGTCCCGCAGCACCAGGTCGGCGACTTCGTCGGTCATCGAGGTGAAGACCTGGTTGCGCTGCTTGTCGGTCAGCTCCCCGTCGCGCACGACCTGGTCGAGCAGGATCTTGATGTTCACCTCGTGGTCGGAGGTGTCCACTCCGGCGGAGTTGTCGATGAAGTCCGTGTCGACCAGCCCGCCGTTGAGCGCGAACTCGATCCTGGCGAGCTGCGTGAACCCCAGGTTCCCGCCTTCCCCGATCACCTTGCAGCGCAGGTCGGAGGCGTTGACCCGCAGGCCGTCGTTGGCCTTGTCGCCGACGTCGGCGTTCGACTCGGCGCTGGCCTTGACGTAGGTGCCGATGCCGCCGTTCCACAGCAGGTCCACCGGGGCCCGCAGGATGGCGCTGATCAGGTCGTTCGGCGCCATCGAGACGACGCCTGCCGGGATGTCCAGCGCCTCGCGGATCTGGGGGGTGATCTGGATGGACTTGGCCGTGCGCGGGAAGATCCCGCCGCCGGCGGAGATCAGCGTGGTGTCGTAGTCCTCCCACGAGCTGCGCGGCAGCTCGAACAGCCGCTGCCGCTCCGCGAACGAGCGGGCGGCGTCGGGTGAGGGGTCGACGAAGATGTGCCGGTGGTCGAACGCGGCCACCAGCCGGATGTGCTGTGACAACAACATGCCGTTGCCGAACACGTCACCGGACATGTCGCCGATCCCGGCCACCGTGAAGTCGGTGCTCTGCACGTCCACGCCCGTGGTGCGGAAGTGGTACCTGACCGACTCCCAGGCGCCACGCGCGGTGATGCCCATGGCCTTGTGGTCGTAGCCGATCGAGCCGCCGGAGGCGAAGGCGTCGCCCAGCCAGAAGCCGTACTCCTTGGCCACGCTGTTGGCGATGTCGGAGAAGGTCGCGGTGCCCTTGTCGGCGGCGACCACGAGGTAGGTGTCGTCGCCGTCGTGCCTGACCACGTCGGGCGGAGGCACGACCTTGCCGTCCACGAGGTTGTCGGTGATGTCGAGCAGCCCGGAGATGAACATCCGGTAGCAGGCCACGCCCTCGGCGAGCAGGTCCTCCCGCTTTCCGGACTTAGGCGGCTGCTTAACGACAAATCCACCTTTAGACCCAGTCGGCACAATAACGGTATTTTTCACCATCTGCGCCTTCACCAGGCCGAGAATCTCCGTACGGAAATCCTCCATCCGGTCCGACCAGCGCAACCCGCCCCGCGCCACCTTCCCGAAACGAAGATGCACGCCTTCGACCCGCGGCGAGTACACGAATATCTCGAACTTCGGCCGCGGCAACGGCAGCACACTGATCGCCTGTGGATCGAACTTAAGCGATATGTACGGTTTGCGCGCTCCATCAACCTTTTGGAAGTAATTGGTGCGCAATGTCGCCTGGACCATCTCCAGATACGCCCGCAGAATACGATCCTCATCCAGCGAGGCCACCTCGTCCAACGCCCCGAGGATCTCCTCGTTGAGCGCGTCCACGAGGTCCACCCGGACCTCCTCGCCCCGCCGCGGATCGAGCTTGGCCTCGAACAGCCGGACGAGCAGCCGCGCCACCCGCACGTTGTCCCTGAGCACCCGCTCCATGTAAGGCTGCGAGAACGTGCTCCCGGCCTGGCGCAGATACTTGGCGTAGACCCGCAGGATCTCGACCTGCTCCCAGGTCAGCCCGGCGGAAAGGATCAGCGCGTTGAAGTCGTCGGCCTGCACGCGCCCGTGCCACAGCGCGGTGAGCCCTTCCTGGAAGAGCCGCTTGAAGTCGTTCCTGTCCACGTCCTCGGAGGGCGTGTACCGCAGCCCGAAGTCGTAGATCCACGCGTTCTTGGTGCCGGGGTCGTTGTCCCGATCGACCTCGTAAGGCCGCTCGTCCACGACCTCCACGCCGAGCCGCTGGATCAGCGGCAGCGCCTTGGACAACGAGATGGGCGAGCCGATCTTGTAGATCTTGAGCCGCCGCTCCCCCTCGGCCGCGTCGTACGGCTCGTAGAGGTTGATCCCGACCTTCTCCCCGTCGCCGGCCTCGACGAGTTGCTCCATCCGCCGGAGGTCGACCACGGCCACCTTGGGCGGGAAGTCCGCCTTGTAGCCCTCGGGGAAGGCGGAGGCGTACCGCCTGATGAGCGCGGGGGCCTCCTCCTCGGTGGTCATCTCCCCGAGCGCGGAGGCCAGGTCGTCCTCCCAGGAGCGGGTGATGGCGGCCAGGCGCGCCTCCAGCTCCTCCACGTCCACGCTCGGCGGCGGCAGCGGCCTGCCGCGCTCGCCCCGCACGACGACGTGCAGCCGGGCCAGCACGGACTCGCCGATCATGGCGCTGTAGTCGAGGGAGCGGCCGCCCAGGGCCTTGAGCAGCACCTCCTGCATCTTCAGCCGCACCTTGGTGGTGTAGCGGTCGCGGGGCAGGTAGATCAGGCAGGAGATGTAGCGGCCGTAGTCGTCGCGCCGCAGGAACAGCTTGACCTGCTTGCGCTCACGCAGCCGCAACACGCCCAGCGCGATCGGCAGGAGCTGGTCGACCGAGGTCTGGAACAGCTCGTCGCGCGGGAACGTCTCCAGGATCTCGATGAGGTCCTTGCCGTCGTGGCTGTCGGGCGCCAGCCCGGCCGCCTCCAGCAGGCCCCCCAGCTTGCGCCGCAACACGGGGATCCTGGAGATCGACTCGTTGTAGGCCACGTGCGTGAACAGGCCGAGGAAGCGCCGCTCCCCGATCACCTCGCCCTCGGGCGAGAACAGCTTGACCCCGATGTAGTCCAGGTAGGTCGCCCGGTGCACGGTGGCCCTGGAGTTGGCCTTGGTGATGATCATCAGCTGCTTCTCGCGCGCCTTGGCCCGCACCTCGGCGGGCAGCGCGGCGAAGCTCTCCGAGCCGACCTTGTCATCACGCAGGATGCCCAGCGCCGCCCCGGGCATCGCGCGCAGCGTCTCGCCCTCGTCGGTGTCCTCCAGGCGGTATTCGCGATATCCGAGGAAGGTGAAGTGCCCGTCGGCGAGCCAGCGCAGCAGGTCGAGGCTGTCCTCGACCTCCGCGGGCTCCAGCGGCGGCGGGTTCATGCTCAGGTCTTCGGCGGTCTGTACGGCCAGCGCCCGCATCTTCCTGAAGTCCTCGACCGCGTGGCGCACGTCGGTGAGCACCCGTTGCAGGTCGGCCTCGACACGCTCGAGCACCGCGGGGTCGCCCTGGCGGTCGATCTCGATGTGGATCCACGACTCCACCAGCATCTGGCCGGTGACGTCCTCCTGGCCGCGGCCGAGCATCCGGCCCGTCATGTCGCGGCGCACCCGCATCTGCGGATGGACCACCAGGTGGATGCCCAGGTCGTGCCGGTCGAGCTCCATCGTGACCGAGTCGACCAGGAACGGCATGTCGTCGGTGACCACCTCGACCACGGAGTGGCCGGGGTCCCAGCCGTTCTCCTCGATCGTCGGGGTGTAGGCCCGGACCACCGCCCTGCCCTGGGGGCGCAGTTCGGCGAGCTGTCTCTGGGACATCGCGGGACCGTACACGTCGACGGGGTTGCGGTCGAGCAGGTCCTCCGGCGCGACATGTCGATAGTAGAAGCGCAGGAAGGACAGAGCCTCTTCGGTGCTCACATGCTCGCTGCTCGCCGCGCAACTCTCTGCGGCTCGCTGGAGCAGCTCATCCTTGGCCTCGTCGAGCGGCATTTCGCTCTCACTCCTTTGTGAGGGTTTGCCATAGCTGTTCATAGCCAGGCCCTTCGTTCCCACGGCCGTGGGAAATAGTGCAGGCGTGTCCTACCGCGCAGGTGGCGGGGGTTCGCGGCCAGTCGCCACAGGCCGTCGTGGGACCGGCGGTCTCTCGCCACGGCCATCGGCGGGCCCATGGTCTCGGCATGGGAGACCGGCAGGCCACGCTGGGAGGAGGCGGTCGGACCAGCATCCCACAACGCGGGTTCGTCAGGCGGCCCGGGCACGCGGAAACGGCCGCCGTGCGACGGGCGGCCACTCTCCTCACCGAACCGTCGCCGCGGGGGAACGGGCGCATCACCGTCGATGCCCACCGAACACCTCCCCCTGACCGCCCGGTCACGCGGGACCGGGCGTGAAGCCTCGCCGTACTGATACCACCCGAAAAGGGCATAGACGTCAACGTGACATTGACATCGGGGGATCGTCTCCGGAGGTCGAGGAAGGATCGTTCTTGAGCTCGTCGAGCTGGTCCGGCAGCTCGGCAAGCTCAATCAGCTCCGCCTGGCATTGCTCGCACGTGTCGAGGTGGCGTTCGAAGGCCTCGTGCTCCTCTTCATCGAGGACGCCGAGGACGTAGGCGGCCACCCCGTCATGCATCAGCCGGCTACCCCCTTGTCCCGCAGCAGCTCGCGGAGAGCCCGGATCCCGTAGTAGAGCCGGGACTTCACCGTGCCCGGCGGGATCCCCAGAATCTCCGCCGCTTCACTTATCGTACGGTCTCGGAGGTACGTCTGCTCAATGACTTCGCGGTGTTCTTGGGACAGGGATCGGAGCGCGTCCGCGACGACCATCGCCGATAACGCTCGCTCCGATCCATCAGGCACCGACATCGTGTCGACTTCAGGCGGCTCGACCTCCTGCGGCCGGACGCTCTTCCGCCGACGACCATCAATGACAATGCGGCGGGCCACTGTCAGCAGCCACGCCCATATGAGGCTTGGTTCCCATTGCAGTCTTGCCGAGTTCCGCCAGGCCCGGACGAGCGTCTCCTGCACCACGTCTTCGGCCCACTGAAGGTCGTTACCTGTGGATTTGCGGACGTGTCGCAGCAGAGGGCCGCCGAACTCCTGGTAAAGCACCGCGATGCGGTGCTCCGCCTCGGCATCCGCACTCTCGAACCTGCCGTCGAGGTGACCTAGCACGGGGCACATCTTTACACCTTCGTTATCCAAGCGGTAGCCACTCCGATAACTCCAGTCATTTCTAACTATCTCCGGCCATACGTGAACCCGGACCGGTACACCCACGTACCTCCGACCATGCACAGGCTTTTGCGCGGTGAGTTGTTCATGCTCGGCGGCTTCGTCGTAGCCGCCGCCGTGACGATCGTGCTGGTCATGCCGCCGGCGATCGATCCCGCGGCCGCACAGTGGACCCAGACGTCATCGGGGCCGCTCTCGGCTGCCGACCGGGATCTGCTGATCAAGGTGCGCCAGGCGGGCCTGTGGGAGATGCCTTCGGGCGAGTACGCCAAGACCCGCGCCGAGTCCCAGCGCGTGAAGGAGGTCGGCGGTCTGATCATGAAAGAGCACATGGAGCTCGACCTGATCGTCCGCCAGACCGCCAAGAAGCTCGGCGTGGCTCTGCCCGACGAGCCCAACGCCGACCAGCAACGCTGGATGGCCCAGCTCGCGTCCGAGAGCGGGCCCGCCTTCGACAAGGACTTCGTGAACCTGCTGCGTGCCGCGCACGGGAAGGTCTTCACCGTCGTGGCGGCCGTACGGGCGGGCACGCGTAACTCCGAGATCAGGAAGGTCGCCGCGGACGGCATGAACTTCGTGATGCGTCACATGGCGTACCTGGAATCCACCGGCCTGGTCGACCACAACCAGTTGCCGGAACCCCCGACTCCCTCACCCGCTCCACCCGTCGCAATGGCGGTTGAAAAGAGGAGACACACATGAGGAGATCCAGACGCATGGCTGCGGCCATGTCCGCTTTGGCCATGGCGGCAGGCGGCCTGGTGTCCGCGGCCGTCATAGGCGCAGGCCCGGTCCTCGCCGACCACTGCGACCCCGCAGAGGCCACGCATTCACCTCAGGCGACCCAGTCGCAGCAGAATCAGCGCAACAGGAATGGTCAGGACCAGGACCAGCAAGATCAGGACCAGCAGGGACAGCAGCAGGACCAGGAGCAGGCGCCGGACCCGCAGGCCACCGACGACCAGGCCGGGGCCGACCAGAGCGGCCAGGACCAGACGGGCCAGGACCAGACCGGCGACGACCAGCAGGCTCCCCAGGGCGGCGGCGTCGCACTCGATCCCGCCCAGTCCCCCGAGGCCGACGCCCCTGAGGCGGCGCCGGAGGAGAGCCCCACGGTGCAGTCGCGCCGGCGCGGCAACGGGAACCAGTCCACCCGCTCCCCCAGCCCGAGCCCCAGCCAGACCCAGAACCCCGATGACCAGGGCACCGCGGAGCCGTCGCAGAGCGCCTCCCCCACGGGATCGGCCTCGCCCACGGGATCGGCCTCGCCCTCCCCGACCGCGACCGGCGGCAACGAGGAAGAGTGCCTGGACCTGGGCCCGTTCCCCGAGGACTTCGTGGACATCCGCCAGGTCGCGTCGTCGCAGCAGGGCAACGCGCGGACCGGCAGGAACGGCTCGCGCGGCACGTTCGTCTCCCAGTGCGGCACGAACCGCAACGGCCACAACAACCCTGACAACTTCATCGTCGCCCCCGGCGTGAGCAACGGGGCGCACCACCTGCACGACTACGTGGGCAACCTCTCGACGGACGGGTTCTCCACCGACGAGAGCCTGGCGGCGGCGGGCACGACCTGCCGGCAGGGCGACCTGTCCACGTACTTCTGGCCGGTGCTCAGAGACCGCAAGTCGGACGCGAACGCCGACGACCCGGACGGCAACGTCGGCCAGGTGCTGCGTGCACGCTCCGTGACACTCCAGTTCCGCGGCAACGCCTCCTCCAGGGTCGTCGCCATGCCGAAGTTCATCAGGATCATCACCGGTGACGCCAAGGCCGCGACGAACGGCACCGCCAACGCCAGGGCCGGCTGGAGCTGCACGGGATTCCAAAATCGCATATCTCCCGATAAATACACGCTTTGCCCGCGCGGCAGCCAGGTCGTTCGTATCCTGGACTTCCCTAGCTGCTGGGACGGTCAGAACACCGACAGCGCCAATCACCGCACGCACGTGGTCTTCCCCGACCAGGGCGGTGCCTGTCCGCAGGGCACCAGGGCGATTCCGCAACTCCGCATGAGCCTCACGTACACCGTGCCGCAGGGTGCGTCATACGCCGTGGATGCCTTCCCCGAACAGAAGCACAACCCGGTCACCGACCACGCCGACTTCGCCAACGTGATGCCGGACCGACTGATGCAGACAGTCGTCTCCTGCATCAACCGCGGCCGCCGGTGCTGATCTGATCCAACCCAGCCTTCCGAGTCGCACCCTCACCCGACGTTGGAGGGAAATAGATGCTCCACAGACGAAGCCCTATGCACGCCCCCACCAAGCTGGACACCAGGAGCGTCCGGCTGGGGGCGAGCGCCTCGATCGCGGCCATCGTCCTGTCGGCATTCGCGCTGACCAGGACCGAACGCGGGATCTCGCTGCTCGGCCAAGGGGTCGGCTTCCTCGAGTTCTACGCTGGCGTGTTCGCCCTGGTGCTGCTGACCGCGACCGTCGCGCTCGGCCTGCTCACCACCGAACGCGTCTTCCTGTCACCGGCCAACCGGGTCAGGGCCCAGCTCGCGCACCGGGCCACGGCGCTCATCGGGCTGGCGTACCTGATCACGCACATCACCCTCATGATCAGCCTGGGGCACGTGCCGATAGGAGCGGCGGTCGTGCCGGTGGCCGGGATCCCCGTGGGATTCGGCACGCTGGCCTTCGACCTGATGGTCCTGGCCGTGGTGACGGGAATGGTCAGAGGGCGGTTCGCGGTGCGGACCAGGCCGTGGATGTGGCGGATCTTGCACTCCGCCGCGTACCTGGCCTGGCCCGTCGGGATCATGCATGGGCTGACGGCCGGCCGGGCGCCGGCCGGATGGGTGGCCTGGTCGTACGTGGCCTGCATGGCGGCGGTCGGCGGCGCGCTGATCGTCCGCGTGCTGGCCACGTTGCGCCGGCCGCCCATCATGGCCGAGAAGGTCGAAGGACCCGCGGTGACGGCAGCCGCCGCCGTGGGCGTACCAGTGGAACGTCAGCGCAAGGCTCCGGTCGCGGCTGGAGCGGCGGCGGCCAACGCACCCGTGAGCCTCGCCGATGCCCGGCGCAGGTACCGGGAGGCCGGATGAACCGGCCCGCGGTTCCCCAGAGGCCGGGAGGCCGCATTGGCCTGCCCGTGGTTTCCCAGAGGCCGGGAGGCCGCATTGGCCTGCCCGTGGTTTCCCAGAGATCGGGAGGCCGGATGAGCCTGCCCGCGGTTCCCCAGGAGCAAGCGTGATTCCGGCTCGAGTGCCACGGGTTTTACGCATGGGTCCCGCCCGGCTGACCGCCGGGCTCGACCACTGCCGACGGCTCGACCTGCCCGCCCACCGCACCCTCCACGGCGTCGTGGAGCCGCGGGAGCTGGGCGAGCTCATCTCGTACGCCAACGAGGTGGACATGCGCGGCAGGGGCGGGGCGGCCTTCCCGTTCGCCCGCAAGTTGCGGGCCGTGGCCGACGCGGCGGGCTCAGGCGACAGCGTCGTGCTGGTCAACGGCGCCGAGGGCGAGCCCGCCAGCTCCAAGGACGCCATGCTGCTCACCCGCAACCCGCACCTGGTGCTGGACGGCGCGGTGCTGGCGGCCGAGGCGCTGGGCGCCCGCGAGGTGATCGTCGCGACGGCCGGCGGCGAGGTCGCCGAGGCGTCCGTGGCCGCCGCCGTGGCCGAGCGCAGGGCGGCCAACATCTCCGGCGGCGCCGAGAGCCGCGTGCCGATCAGGGTGGTCGGCATCAAGGAGCGGTTCATCTCCGGCGAGGGCGGCGCGCTCGTGCGCGCGGTCAACGGGGAGGAGGGCATCCCGCCGGGCAGGAAGAAGCGGGCCGCGACGAGCGGCGTGGACGGGCTGCCGACGCTGCTGTCCAACACGGAGACGTACGCGCAGTTCGCGCTACTGGCCGAATACGGCCCCGAGAAGTACGCCTCCGTGGGCACCACCAAGGAGCCGGGCACGATCCTGCTCACCGTCAGCGGCGGCGCGGCCCACGGCGCGGTCATCGAGACGCCCACGGGCACCCTGCTGGCCGACGTGCTCGCTCTGTGCGAGGCGGAGGCCGGCGACGGCGTGCTCGTCGGCGGCTACCACGGCGCGTGGCTGTCGGCGGACGAAGCCCAGTCGGCCGTGATCTCGCGCGAGGGCATGAAGCTGGCCGGCGCCACTCTGGGGGCCGGCATCATCGTGCCCCTCGGCGAGTCCACGTGCCCGCTGGGCGAGGCCGCCAGGGTCGCCTCGTTCCTGGCGGCGGAGTCGGCGGGCCAGTGCGGCCCCTGCCGCCTCGGCCTGCCGGACGTGGCCAAGGCGATCTGCGCCCTGGCCGAGGGCACGGGCTCGGTGGACGCGGTTCGCCGCTCCGTACGCGTCGTGGAGCGCCGCGGCGCCTGTTTCCACCCCGACGGGACGGCCAAGTTCGTGCTGTCGGCGCTGGACGCGTTCGAGACCGAGATCGCCACCCACCTGGAGCACGGCTCCTGCGGCCGGCCGGTACGCGGCGTGCTGCCGATGCCCGAGCGCGAGGCCGAGGTCGAGTTCCGGCTTGAGGTCGACTGGTCCCGCTGTCAGGGGCACGGGCTGTGCGCGCACCTGCTGCCGGAGTTCGTGGACCTGGACGACTACGGGTTCCCGTCGTTCAGCAAGATCCCTGGCTGGATGGCCAAGGAGGCGCGGCGGGCGGTCGACATGTGCCCGGCGCTGGCTCTGCGGCTGGCCCAGACCACCGGCGACGGCCCCAAGCCGGTCGGCTCGCCGCTGCAACTGGTCAAGGACGGCGTGCTCAAGAAGGCCGGAGAGAGCATCCCGCGGCTCACCCGCGTGAACGGCGGCGGCGCTCCACGGATCACCAGAGTCGGAGGAACAGCCTAAAACCATACATGTATGACGAACCTGGCGGATCTTTCGGACGTCTCACCCAGATGTTCGACCACGATCATTCGGGGAGAGGTCATGAACCGCCGGGACTTCCTGCACGCCACCGCGTTCGCGCCGCTGGCGTCGTCCGCGTTCGTCCCGCTGGCGTCCTCCGCGCCGCCGCCCGACTGGGGCAGGCTGCGCGGACGGCTGGCGGGCACGCTCGTGTTGCCGGGCGACGGCGGATACGCCACCGCCCGCCGCCTGTACAACCCGGCCTACGACCGGATCAGGCCGCAGGCGGTGGCCTACTGCACGAGCGCGGCGGACGTCTCGGCGTGCCTGGCGTTCGCGCGGGCCAACGGCGTGGCGATCACCAGCCGCTCGGGCGGCCACTCCTACGCGGGCTGGTCCACCGGCACCGGACTGGTGATCGACGTGTCCAGGATGAGCTCGGTCGCCTACTCCGGCGGCCGGGCCACGATCGGCGCGGGCGCCAAGCTCATCGACGTCTACGACAAGCTCTCCCGCCACGGCGTGAGCATCCCCGCGGGCTCCTGCCCCACCGTCGGCATCGCGGGGCTCACGCTGGGCGGGGGCATCGGCGTGGTGTCCAGGAAGTACGGGCTCACGTGCGACGTCCTGGAGTCCGTACGCGTGGTCACGGCCGACGGCCGCCTGCTGACCTGCGACGCCGGGCACAACGCCGGCCTCTACTGGGCCTGCAGGGGCGGCGGCGGTGGCAACTTCGGCGTGGCGGTGTCCTTCACGTTCAGGACCCACCAGGCCACCGACCTGACCCTGTTCTTCCTGCACTGGCCGTGGGCGAAGGCGGGCGCCGCGGTGCGGGCGTGGCAGTCGTGGGCGCCGACGGCGCCGGAGGAGTTGTGGTCGACGCTGCGCCTGAGGCGCTCGAAGAGCGGGCTGGACGTGCAGATCGGCGGCGCGTACGTCGGGGGCGCGGCCGCGCTGGAGCGGCTGCTGGCCCCGCTCGTCGCCAAGATCGGGAAACCCTCGTCACGTTCGGTGCGCACGACCTCCCGCCTGGACGCCATGAAGACCATGGCAGGCTGCGCCTCGATGTCGGTGGCCCAGTGCCGGCGGATGCCACGAGAGGCGTTCGCGGCCAAGTCGCACCTGGCGTACCGGACGCTGCCTGCTGACGGGGTGCGGGCGCTGGTGGACGGCGTGGCGCGCGGCGGGGGGCACTCGGTGTTGCTGGACGCCATGGGCGGCGCGATCGGGCGGGTACGGCCGTCGGCGACGGCGTTTCCGCATCGGGCGGCGCTTTTCAGCGTGCAGTATTACCAGGAAGGGACGAGCCGGAGCTGGTTGCGCGCATTGCATCATGACATGTCCCGATATTTCGGGGATCATGCGTATGTGAATTACATCGACCCGGATTTGAGAAATTGGCGGAATGCGTATTACGGGACCAACGCCGCGCGGCTGGCGGAGGTGAAGTCGACCTACGACCCGGATCGGCTGTTCCGGCTGCCGCAGGGCGTATAGGTCACACGATCTGACCCCGGACGTAGACGGGCTCGCCGACCTTGACGATCTCGAACAGGCGCTTGGAGGTCTCGATCGGGACGCGTACACAGCCGTGCGAGGCCGGCTGCAGCGGCACCTTCGTCGAGCCGTGCATGGCGATGGCGCCGGTGAAGTACAACGAGTTGAACATCGAGCCCAGATGCCCGGTGGTCCAGCCCGGCGCGCGGCTCATGACGCGGAAGTCGCCGACCGGGGTGATCGCGTTGCCGCAGCGGCCGTCCTCGCAGTAGCGGATCTCGGCGCCGGTGGAGATGTGCGAGATCAGCACGGGCTTGCGCTTGCGGTACACGGTGAGCAGCTGGTCGCGCAGGCTGATCTCCACCCGGTCCGCGCCGCCGTTCGGCACCAGCGGCCTGCGGTGCGGCTGCTTGCCGAGCGCGGCCAGCGCCTTGGGCCCGATCTCCCCCTTCGGCATGAGCCGGTGGCTCTTCTGCAGCGCCCACACCGCGAACTTGGTCTGCTCGTCGTAGACGCCGTGGAACCTGCCGAAGTAGTAGTGCGCGGCGTGCAGCCGCTTCTGCAGCTCTCTGACGACCTCCCCGCGCTGTCCGGGCCGCAGCACGACCTGTTCCTTCGCCGCTTCCGTCTCGGTGTTCGTCTCGGTGTTCGCCTCGGCCGGGAACGCGGCAATCGGCACGGCGAGCGCCGCGGCGACGCCGAGAGTGGCTATTCTCTGAAGCTTTATCCTCATAAATCGACGAGTACCCAGTCCGCCGAGAATTCATGGTTTTGTACAGCAAAAGTCCCGGCTAATAACCGGGTCACGCTAAATGTGCTTTTATCGCGGACAACCGCCAAAAATGGGTCGCGAACGCCCCGCATCGCCTGGGAAGATCCGGTGGTATGCGTAACTGGCCGCTCTTCGAGCTCTCCGTCACGACCCCGCGCCTTGAGCTGCGCTACCCCTCCCTGGAGGACCTCGACGCCCTCGGCGACCGCGCCGCCGAGGGCGTCCACGAGCAGGGGTTCATGCCGTTCCTGTTCCCCTGGACCGACACCGACCCGGCCGAGCGGGCCAGAAGGACCGTGCAGTACCACTTCCGCTCCTGGGGCGAGTTCAC
This sequence comes from Nonomuraea insulae, assembly GCF_042656245.1. Lineage (NCBI taxonomy): Bacteria > Bacillati > Actinomycetota > Actinomycetes > Streptosporangiales > Streptosporangiaceae > Nonomuraea > Nonomuraea insulae. The sequence goes on along the minus strand of NZ_JBHSPA010000027.1, from coordinate 262,424 downwards.
CGCGGCCGACTGGTCGGTCGAGTTCGTCGTCGTGCACGAGGGCGAGATCGTCGGCGTCCAGGGCATCATGGCCAAGGACTTCCTGGTCACCCGCGAGGTCAAGACCGGCTCCTGGCTTGGGCGGCGCTTCCACGGCCAGGGCATCGGCACCGAGATGCGCAGGGCCGTGCTGCACTTCGCCTTCGAGGGCCTGGACGCGCACCAGGCGGTGACGGAGGCGTTCGAGGACAACCACGCCTCGCTGGCGGTGACGAGGAAGCTCGGCTACCGCGAGGACGGCATCACCACGCACGACCGCCAGGGCGAGCCGGCCATCACCCAGCGCTTCCGCCTGGCCAGGCAGGACTGGGCGGAGTCGCCGGGCTTCGAGATCCACAACCTGGACACGTGCCTGCCGCTGTTCGGGCTGAAGGGCTGAGCGACCGGGGTCAGGCGTCACGTGAGCGCAACAGCACCCCGAGCACGGAGAGTGTCCCGGCGGCCAGTGTCAGCCCGGCGAGCAGCCCCGCCTTGGCGGCCAGCACCCTGATCCTGCTGACCACCCCCGGCGGGCCCAGGGTGCTGCTGGCCCCGGCCGTCACCAGGCGCCTGATCAGCGAGTTCGCCCGCATGACCCCCAGGCGGGCCCCGGCCGCGGGAGCGCTGTCCACGCTCACCCCACGCGAGACCCAGGTCCTGAGGCTGGTCGCCGAGGGCCTGTCCAACCCCGAGATCGGCGCCCGCCTGATCGTCACGGAGGAAACGGTCAAGACACACGTGAGCCGGGTCCTGAACAAGCTGGGCCTGCGGGACAGGACCCAGGCCGTCGTCATGGCGTACGAGACGGGCCTGGTCGTCCCCGGCGGGGCGGCAACAGCCTTGTGAAACCCCCGCAGCCCGGAACGGGCGCGGCCAGAGCTCACGGCGTGAAGTGGCGCAGCACCTCCGGGTTGGCCATGGCGTCGGGGTTGGCCGCCTGCTCGACGGGGGTGCCGAGCAGGATCTTGCGTACGGGGACCTCGAGTTTCTTGCCGGAGAGCGTACGCGGGATGCCCGGGACGACGTGGATCTCGTTGGGCACGTGACGCGGCGACAACTCCTTGCGCAGGGCGTCGCGCAGCGCCCGCTCCAGCGGCTCGCCGAGCGAGGCGCCTTCGGCGAGCGTCACGTACAGGAGCAGCCGCCCTTCCTGCCCGAGCTGCCCCGTGTCGATCACGAGGCTGTCGGCGATCTCCTCGAACCGCTCGACGACCCGGTAGAACTCGCTGGTGCCCATCCGCACCCCGCCCCGGTTGAGCGTGGAGTCGGAGCGCCCGTAGATCACGCAGCTCCCGTCCTCGTTGATCTTGATCCAGTCGCCGTGCCGCCACACGCCGGGGTAGACGTCGAAGTAGCTTTCGGTATAGCGCTCGCCGCCGGGGTCGTTCCAGAACATGACCGGCATCGACGGCATGGGCGCGGTCACCACCAGCTCGCCCACCTCGCCGACCACCGGCCGGCCCAGGGGGTCGTACGACTCCACCTTCGCCCCCAGCGACCGGCACGGAATGATCCCGGCCCTGATCGGGTGCAACATGGTGGCCCCGACGAACCCCGTACACACGTCGGTGCCGCCCGAGAACGACCCCAGCGGCACCCCGGGCAGCTCGGCCGACAACCAGGCGAACCCCTCGGGCGGCAGCGGCGAGCCGGTCGAGCCGACGCCGCGCAGCTTGTCGAGCCCCTCGGGACGGACGCCCGCCTTCAGCGAGGCCATGATGTACGGCGCCCCCACCCCGAAGTACGTCACGTCCTCCGAGTCGGCGATCCGCCACAGCGCCGCCGGCGAGGGATAGGCGGCCGAGCCGTCGTAGAGCACGGGCGTGGCCCCCACCAGGAGGGCGCCGATGAGGTAGTTCCACATCATCCAGCCCGTGGTGGTGTACCAGAAGAACACATCGCGCTCGTCGAGGTCCTGGTGGAAGGCGAGCGACTTGAGGTGCTCCAGCACGACGCCGCCGTGCCCGTGCACGATCGGCTTGGGCAGCCCGGTCGTGCCGCTGGAGTAGAGGATCCACAGCGGATGGCCGAACGGGACCCGCTCGAACTCCAGCGGCCCCTTCTCGGCCCGCAGCCCCTCCCAGCCGATCACCTCGCCGTGCGGCAGCTCCCCGGTATGCGTGGGCGCCGGTTCGGCCTGCTGCGGCGCGCGCCCCTCCGCCGCCGCCGCCAGGTACGGGATCCACACGGTCGCCCGCAACGAGGGCAGCTCGGCGGCGATCTCGTCGACCGCGCCCGAGCGGTCGTACCGCTTGCCGTTGTAGAGGTAGCCGTCCACGGCGATGAGCACCTTGGGCTCGATCTGCCTGAACCGGTCGACGATGCTCGGCACCCCGAAGTCGGGCGAGCCCGCCGACCAGATCGCGCCCAGCGACGCGGTGGCCAGGCACGCGATCAGGGCCTGCGGGATGTTGGGCAGGTAGGCGGCCACCCGGTCGCCGCGCCCGACGCCCAGCCGGACCAGCCCCGCCCTGACCCTGGCCACCTCCTCGCGCAGCTCGGCCCAGGTCAGCTCCTGCCGCCCGCCGTCCTCGGAGACGAAGATCAGGGCGGTTCCCTCGGTACGGCGCAGCGCGTTCTCGGCGTAGTTGAGCGAACTCCCGGCGAACCAGGTGACATCGGGCATCTTCCCCGACACCACGGGCCCGTCGCCCCGGTCTCCGATCACGTCGAAGTAGTCCCAGATCGACGTCCAGAACTCCGCCGGCTGGTCGACGGACCACCGCCACGCGTCCTCGTAGTCGCCGGAGCGGCCCAGCCATCGCAGGTAGTGGGTCAGCCTGGCCGACTCGATGACCTCTTCGCCCGGCTCCCAGAGAAGCTCGCCCTCAGCAACCATGTGCCCCATCCTGTCGCCCGTCCAGGGAAAAGTCATACCCGGCCTTCCCCATAACTTGCTACCTCCGTAGGTGGTCCACCGCCATACGCGCGGCCGTGCCGATCACGGCGTCGGCGCGCGGCTGGTTGAGCGCCGTGCTGAAGGAGCGGGTGAAGACCGACACGGCGTACCGGCCTCCGTCGGGGTACTCGACCACGCCGGACTCGCAGCGCAGGGTCGGGAGCGTGCCGGTCTTGCCGCTGACGGCCACGTCGTCGTAGGGGAAGCCGGAGGCCAGCCGGTGCGGCCAGACCTGGGCGTTGAGCACGGCCCGCATCCACGCGCACGAGTCGGCGGAGGCGGCCTCGTCGCGCCAGATCAGCCCGAACAGCCGGGCCATCTCGCGCGCCGTGCCGCTGTTGGACCTGGCGGGGTCCAGCACGCTGAGGCGGGCGATGTCGTCGGGATCCATGAACGGCCACGCGTGCCCGGCGTCCCTGCCCATGCTCGCGTTGGTCTCCCCCGACCCGTACACGACCCGGGTCTCCCTCAGCCCGAACGACTCCAGCATGGCGTTGACCGCCTCGCACCCGACCAGATCGAGGAGCGTGTCGGCCGAGGTGTTGTCGCTGACGGCGATCATCAGGTACGCCAGGTCGCGCAGCGAGATCGTCACGTCGTCGAGCATCGCGGAGATCCCCGTCGGCCCGGACACCCGGTAGCCCGCCGGCACGGTCACCCTGCTCGTCAGGTCGAGCAGCCCGGCATCGGCCTGCCGGCAGAGCTCCACCAGCAGCGGCACCTTGAAGATCGAGGCGATGGGCTGCGGCTCGTCGGCGCCGTGGCCGACCTCGTGCCCGGTGTCGATGTCCTGCGCGTGCAGCCGTCCGGTCACACCGGCCACCCGGAACAGGCCGTCGAAGTCGGGCGCGCTCATGCCAGCATCCCCGGCCTGCGGCTGACCCGCCGTGAGGGTGCGGCGCCCTCGTCCGTCATCCCGGCGCTCTCCTTCAATGTCCGTACGGCCACGGCCGAGAAGTCGGTGGCCGCGAGCGTCACCACGCGCCAGGCGGTGGAGATCCGCGTGGCGATCGGCGAGCCTAGCAGCGGGCGCCAGGCCAGCCCCGGCAGCTCCATCCTGGGCCCGAACGCCACCGCCGCCCCCGCCAGCACCAGCCCCAGCCCGGCGCCCTGATGCACCTGCGCGGGCACGTACCCGTGGCGGCGGCACTCCGCCAGCACCTCGGCGTGCCAGCCCGGCTCGCCCTCCTTGGGGGGCATCAGCAGGTCACGTCCCGCCAGGTCCGCCAGGTGCACCTCGCCGACGCCCGTGAGCGGGTCGCCCTCGGCCAGCAGCACGCCCTGAGTCTGCCGGAGTATCTGGCCGAAGCGCAGGCCGGGCACGGTGACCGGATGGCGTACGAGGCCGACGTCGATCGTGCCCTCGCCCAGGGCCGTCACCTGGTCGGCGGTCCAGATCTCGGCGGGCGCGAGGCGTACCTCGGGGTTGGTCTGGCGGAAGCCCGCGACCAGGGCGGCGAGCACGGAGGCGGCCAGGTCGGGCGGGACACCCACCTTCAGCACCGTGCCCTCGCCCTGCCTGGCCAGCTCGTGCAGCCGGTCCACCCTGGTCACGATCTCGCGGGCCTCGCCGAGCAGCAGCCGGCCCGCTTCTGTGAGGCGCACCTGGCGGGCCGAGCGGTCGAACAGCCGCACCCCCAGCTCCTCCTCCAGCCGTTTGATGCGCTGGCTGAGCGGCGGCTGGGCCATGCCGAGCCGGATCGCCGCGTTGCCGAAGTGGAGTTCCTCCGCCACCACGGTGAAGTAACGGAGATGCCGGACAAGGTCCATGACCAGCAACCATATCCGAATTTATATCCCGACGACCTTCATATCAATATTGGACACGCGAGCCTGGCCTCTGCTGTCCTTCCGGTCATGGCACCACAAACGGGGAGAATCTATGGCAGGCGCCGCCGCAGACGGTGGCCCTGGATCGTCGCGGGGATCCTGATCCCGATCGTCGCGGCGGGAGGCGTCGTCTGGGCGCTGCGCACGGAGGGCTCGCCCGAGGAGACGGCCGACCGCTACCTCACGGCCTGGACCGACCAGGACTACGCGGGCATGCGCGCCCTGGTCGCGGACCCGCCCGCCGACTTCGAGACCTGGCACCGGCGCTTCCGTACGGACCTCAAGCTCACCCAGGCCACCTTCCGCCGTCCGCGCCCGAACGGAGTCTTCGCCGCCACCTCCGACGACGGCGCCGTCTCCTTCCAGGCGGCGCTGACCGGACGGCGGGACTGGGACTACGGCGGAAAGCTCCAGCTCATCGAGCGCGACGGCACCTGGAAGGTGGACTGGACACCCGCCGCCATCCACCCCCTGCTCAGAGAGGGCCTGTCCCTGCGGGTCAGCACCCAGGACGGCGACCCGGTACGCGTCCTCGCCGCCGACGGCACGGTGATCAACGACTCCTCCGCGCCAGGATCGGTGCAGCAGCTCGTCGAAGGCATGCGGCAGACCCTGCCCGACCGCTTCAAGGCCCAGAACCGCGCCAGGATCGACCTCTACCAGGGCGGCCAGTTCGTCCAGACCGTGGTCAAGCCGGGCGGGAACCGGCCCATCCAGACCACGATCGACCTGAAGGTGCACCAGGCGGGGGCCCAGGCGCTCAAGGGCGTGGACAAGCCGGTCTCCCTGGTGGCGCTGCGGGCCTCGACCGGCGAGATCCTGGCCGTGGTCAACGCGCCGGGCGGGTTCAACCGGGCGCTGATGGGCAAGTACCCGCCGGGCTCGACGTTCAAGGTCGTCACGGCCTCCGCGCTGGTCGCGGGCGGCGTCAAGCCGAACCAGCAGGTCATGTGCCCGGCCGAGCGCAACATCGGCGGCTTCCCCTTCCACAACGCGGGCTTCGAGGACTTCGGCACGCTGTCGTTCCAGGACGCGTTCGCGCACTCCTGCAACACCACGTTCGGGGAGATGAGCGTGGCCAGTCTGAACGACGGCCGCCTCGCCGAGGTCGCCAGGATGTTCGGCTTCGACACCCCCATCACACCGGGCGTGCCCGCCGTACGCGCCGAGTTCCCCGACCCCAAGGACACCACCGACCTGGCCTCCGCCGCGATCGGCCAGGGCCGCGTGCTGGCGAGCCCGCTCAACATGGCCTCCGTGGCCGCCGCGATCGCCTCCGGCGCCTGGATCCCGCCCACGCTGGTCAAGGACGAGCACATCCCCGACCGCCAACCCGACAACCCGCGCCCGCTGGAGGACGGGGTGGTCAAGGCGCTGCGCGCGCTCATGCCCGCCGTCGTCACCGACGGCACCGCCCACAACGTGCAGTTCCCGTCCGGCACCGCAGGCAAGACCGGCACAGCGGAGTACGGCTCAGGCAGACAACCACCGGCCCACTCCTGGTTCATCGGCTACCGGGACGACCTGGCCTTCTCGGTCATCGTCGAGGGCGCAGGCGCCGGCTCCGCCGTAGCGGCCCCCATCGCCTCCCGCTTCCTCCAGGCCGTTCACTGACCCCAGTGCGAACCTCCCGCGCCTCTCTCCCCGAAAGGAGCTCCACCGAAGTACGGCGGGGAGAGGCGCGGACCACCCGAAAGGGGTTAACCGGCCTTGCGGTCGAGCGGCGAGGTCAGCCCCGAGACCGCCGCCACCACCTCGGAGGCATTGGACAGATCGGGCAACACCACATCGGCCCCCGCCTCACGCAGCTCACCCGCCATCGACCGCCCGGAGGCGACCCCGATCATCGCCGCACCACCGATCTTGGCCGCCTGCACATCACGCGTGGAGTCCCCGATGACCACGGTGTTGGCGGCGGTGAACGGCGTGCCGAGCCGCTGCTTGGCCCGCGACTGCGCCACCTGCAACAACGTCGCCTTGGGATAGACCTCTTCCCCATAACCCCCGAGCTCGAAGTCGATGTGCTTGTCGAGCCCGAACGCCTTCAGCTTGTGCACCGCGTTGCTCTTGATCGTGCCGGTCAGCGCCGTCTGCACCACACCGTCGAGCCTGGACAGCGCCTTCAACGCGTCCTTGGCCCCCGGCATCATCCGCCCCTCCTTCGCCAGCCGCCCGCGCCGATCGGCGAAGGCCGTGGCGAGGGCCGCCAGGAACCGGGGCAGGTGACCGTCCTCGGCCACGATGCCGTTGACGGCGAGCGTCTCGAAGACGATCTCGGAGTCAGGACGCCCCAGCGGTGGCACGAGCTTGACCAGTGGACGCCCGGTCACAACGCGGAACGCCTCGGCGTAGGCATCTCTGGTCACGATGGCCACGTCGACCAGAGTCAGGTCGACGTTCCACAGCACAAGGCGGTTGATGGCTGCCTCCTGAGGGGTCCCTGCAAGAGTACGGCAGTCAGGGCTACCGCCTGAGAACTTCAGGCATGATCGAGCGCCTCGGCCAGCGTGTCGACCACCGGCAGCCCGGTGCCCTCCAGCTCGGCCCGCGTGGTCATGCCACCGGTGTAGAGCACCGCCTTGGCCCCCACGTGCCGCGCCGCGAGCCCGTCGTCCACGCTGTCGCCGATCACCAGGATCTCGCTGGGATCGACGCCGATGGCCGCGATGTGCGCGGTCATGTGGACGGCCTTCTCGCCACCGGTCGCGCCACGGAGGCCGTCGACCCTGGTGAAGTGCCGGGTGATGCCGAACGAGTCGACCTTGGGCACCAGGTGGGTGTGCGGCGCCATCGAGCAGAGCGACTGGCTGCCCGCCCAGCCGGAGAGCAGCAGCTCGGCTCCCACCGCCAGCCCGCACACGTCGGCGAGCCGGTAGTAGTGCTCGTGGAACCCGTCGTCGAGCAGCTCCCACTCGCCCTCGTTGAGCGGGCGGCCGAGCATGCGTTCGTAGGCGACCCAGATGGGCCGGGTGTAGACGGCGCGGAAGCCGTCGGCGGTCAGCATGGGCAGTTTGTACGGCTTGAATACCTCGTTGGTGGCTCCGACCACGGCGTCGATGTCGTGGAAGAGCGTGCCGTTCCAATCCCAGATGATGTGCTTTGTCATGTCACTCCAAGCCTAAATGGCAGGCGTGACATTTCAGTTAACGGGGCCCCTTCATGGGTGCAGCAGGTCGGGAATCTCCTGGGTCGCGTACCACATGAGCTCGTGGGCCTCCGCTCCGTCCACCGTGAACCGCGCGTCGTCGTCGCCCCCGTCGGAGGCGGGCAGCGCGGCGATGGCGGCCTCGACGTCGGCCACCGCGTACTCGTCGTCGATGTGCACCGCGGCCACCTTGGTCATCGGGACGGGCTCGGAGAGGCGTACCGTGGCGCGCTCCTCCAGATCGACGCCGACGGTGACCGACCCGTCGGGCACCTCGACCGCGAGCACCACGCGCCGGGGCACGGCCTCGGCGCCGTCGGCGGCCAGCAGGCGCAGCGAGGCGCGGGCGGCCTCGGTGAGCGCGACGTATTCGAGCTCCTCGGTGTCGCCCGAGGCGTACCACTCGGTCAGCGCGGGGGTCACCGCGTAGCCGGTCAGCGGGGCCGGGCCCAGCCCTCCCGCCTCGACCGCCGAGGTCAGGGCGGGAAGAGTGCACGGCAAGTAGACGCGCATGACGAAACCTTTCCAAGCTTTGCTGCGGGGACTCCTGCGTCCTTATAGTGCCTGGTCAAGACCGTGGTGACGGTCTTTTCCGCGCAATGTGAGACGGAGGACGGTCTCCAGTTCCGCGATGGTCGTGTCGGCGTCGCGGTGGTGGATGCCGGCGATGCCGAGGGCGCGGGCGGCGACGATGTTCGCCTCGATGTCGTCGATGAACACGCATTCCTCCCCGGCCAGCCCGATCTGGCCGAGCGCGTGCCGGTAGATGCGCTCTTCCGGCTTGCGCATGCCCACCTCGCCGGAGATCACGACCGCGTCGAAGATCTCCTCCCAGCCGTCCCGGGGGTAGGTGTGGGACCAGGAGTTGGACAGCAGGCAGGTCTTGACGCCGTTGTGGCGTACGTCGCGCAGCATGTCGTACATGGCGTCGACCCGTTCGAAGCCCGAGAACATGCGCTCCAGCAGCCCTTCGGCCACCGGTGGCGCCCCGTCCATGGTGAGCAGGCGGGCGGCGAGGTCGCGCTCGAAGGAGGGGCCGTCGATCTCGCCCCTTTCGAGGGCGTGGACGAGGCTTTCGCCGTCGCCGCCCTGGTAGGCGTGGTCGATCAGCTCACGCATCACGGTGTAGTAGCGGTCGGCGTCGATCCGGTCGGCCGCGATCCAGCGCGCGATGGAGTCGGTGAGGCTGGTCGTCAGCACCCCGCCCCAGTCGATGAGCACACCCGTAACCATCGTTCTAGGGTAGAGCGTCCCAGAAACGTCTTTTACCCCGGCCCACGTCTGTTTTTACGGAAATAACCCCGCAAAATGAATGTCCGAAATATCCGGTCAAGGCGATCTCCCAGCGTAACCCGCTCCTAGTTCCCGACGCGGGCGGCCAGCTTGCGGTGCTCGGCCGAGCGCAGCACACCGGCTGCCTCCCGCTCCGAGGCCACGGGCGCCTTCTCCAGCAGCCCCTCGTTCTGCTTGAGCGTCAGCAGCCTGGTGACCGACTGGTCGAGGCGCTGCTTGGAGATGCGGCCCGACTTCACCGCGGCCAGCACCGCCTTGTACGCCCTCGGCAGGTCGTTCGGCATGAGCAGCAGGTCGGCCCCGGCCAGCACGGCCCGCACCGCGATCTCCCCGTCGTTGTACTTCTTGCGCACCCCGCCCATGTTCAGCGCGTCGGTGGAGATCACGCCGTCGAAGCCGAGCTTCTCCCTGAGCAGGCCGGTCAGGATGGGCTTGGACAACGTCGCCGGGTCGCCCGACGGGTCGAGCTTGGGGAAGACGATGTGGGCGCTCATCACCGCGTCCACCCCGGCCTCGATCGCGGCCTTGAACGGCGGCGCGTCGATCCGCTCCCACTCCGCCTTCGAGTGCTTGATCACCGGCAGCCCGGTGTGGCTGTCGACGGAGGTGTCACCGTGCCCGGGGAAGTGCTTGGCGGTGGCGGCGATCTTCGCGTCGCCGAACCCCTTGACCGCCGCCGCCACCATCTTCGCCACCCGCTGCGGGTCGTCGCCGAAGGCGCGGGGGCCGATGACGGGGTTGCGCGGGTTGATGTTGACATCGGCGACGGGGGCGAAGTCGAGGTTGACGCCGAGCGCGCGCAACTCCTCGCCGGTCGCCTTGGCCACCTCGCGCGACAGGCCGGTGTCCTTGGTCGCGCCGATCTGGGACGCGCTCGGGAATTTCGTCATCAGGGCGGCCATCCTGGACACCAGGCCGTTCTCCTGGTCGGTGCCGATCAGCAGCGGCACCTTCCCGGCCGCCTTCTGCATGCCGTTGGTGAGGCCGACGACCTGGCCGGAGCTCCTGACGTTCTGCGGGAAGAGGATCACGCCGCCCAGGTGGTATTCGCCGATCACCTTGGCAGGTGTCTGGGCGGCGTATCTGGCCTGGTTCTCGCCGGAGACGGTGCCGGCCGACGTGCCGTACAGGACGGGCATGAAGAGCTGCCCGACCTTCTCCTCGACGCTCAGCTTCGACAGGACCCGCTGCACCTGGCTCGGCGTCACGGTCCGCGTCGGCGTGGACCGCGCGGGCGGGGCGGCCTTGCCTCCGGTCGGCGTGGCACCCGCCGAGCCGCCACCACCGCCGCACGCAGTGAGCGCGATCACCAGGAGCCCTGTCGTACCGATCCGTCGAAGCATGCCTTCAAGGTATCCATCCGACGACCCGCCCGGGGCCCGCGCTTACCGAACTACAACCCCAGTCTGTCAAGTCCCGGCAGGTGAACGCGGGCCGCCGCACGCGCGTCGGCCGCCGAAGGTTGTTCCCGTGCCGCGTGCGCCGCCGCACGACACTGCTCCAGCGTGTGGGCGGCCAGCCCGGCGCGTACGGCGGCCAGCGCGGACGGCGCCATCGACAACGACGACACCCCGAGCCCGGTCAGCACGCAGGCCAGCGCCGGGTCGGCGGCCACCTCGCCGCAGACCCCGCACGGCTTGCCCACCCGCGCGGCGGCGTCAGCGGTCATGGCGACCAGGTCGAGCAGCCCCGGCTGCCACGGGTCGTGCAGCGCGCTCAGGGCGCCGAGTTGCCGGTCGGCGGCGAAGGCGTACTGGCTGAGGTCGTTGGTCCCGATCGAGACGAAGTCCACCATGGCGAGCAGGTCCGCGGCCCGCAGCGCGGCGGACGGGATCTCGATCATCACGCCGATGTCCGTCAGGCCCTTGTCCCCGCACTCCCTGGCGAACCACGTGGCCTCCTCGGCCGTGGCCACCATCGGCGCCATCACCTGGAGCCCGTCGCCGCTCACCGCGGCCAGCGCGGCGAGCTGCGTGTCCATCACCTCGGGCGCCTTCATGGACCTGCGCAGCCCGCGCTCGCCCAGCGCCGGGTTCGGCTCGGCGGGCATGGGCAGGAACGGCAGCGGCTTGTCGGCGCCGCCGTCCAGCGTGCGCACCACCACTTTCCCGCCCGGGAACGCCTCCACGGCCGCCTGGTACGCGCGCCGCTGCTCCTCGGCGGAGGGCGCCTCGGCCCGGTCGAGGAAGAGGAACTCGGTGCGGTAGAGCCCGACGCCCTCGGCTCCCGCGGCCACGGCGGCGTCGAGCTCGACCGGACCGCCGATGTTGGCCAGCAGCGGCACGGGATGCCCGTCGGCGGTCCCGCCGGGGCCCGTCCACGACGCGAGCGCGGCCTTCCGGGCCGTGGCCGCGCCGACCGCGTCGGCCACGTCGGACTCGGCGGGCTGCACGCGTACCTCGCCGGAGGTCCCGTCCACCATCACCTGGACGCCGGCCGGGATGGCGGTCGCGCCCGGGCAGGCCACGACGGCGGGCACGCCCATCGCCCTGGCCATGATCGCGGTGTGGCTGGTCAGGCCACCCTCCTCGGTGACGAAGGCGACCACGTCGTCCCTGGACAACAACGCGGTGTCGGCGGGCGCGAGGTCCCTGGCGACCAGCACGTACGGCTCCGCCGGCGCCGCCGGCAACCCCGGCATGGCCTGCCCGTTGAGCAGCGCGATCACCCGATCCCTGATGTCGCCCAGATCGGCGGCCCGCTCGCCCAGGTATCCACCGGACCCCGCGAGCACGTCCCGATATTTCGAGAAAGCCTCGAAGACCGCCCTGGGGGCGGCCAGCCCGCGGTCGATCAGTGATCTCACCTTCACGACCACGCCGGGGTCCTCGGCCATCAGCGCCTGGGCCTTGAGTATCTCCTCGGCCTTGCCGCCCGCCTGGTTGCCGCGGGCCTCCAGCTCGCCCGCGACCTGCGTGAGCGCGACCATCACGCGCTCCTTCTCCTGTTCCGCCTCACCGGTGTAGGTGGCGCCCTCGGGGGGTTCGGGCACGGAGACGGTCAGAACATATGAGGGCCCGTGCCCGATTCCCGGGCTGACCCCCACCCCCCGCAGGTTCATGGCGTACTGGCTATCGAGGCCAGTTCGTCGAGGATCTCCTCCGAGCCCTCGCCGTCCGCTGAGATCACCACGGTCTCGCCCTGCCTGACGTCGAGGCCCATGATCGCAAGAATGCTCTTGCCGTTGACCACGTCACCGCCGTGGGACTTCGCCACCGTGATCTCCATCGGGGCCTGCTTCGCCCGCTGGACGAACGTCGCCGCGGGACGGGCGTGCAGCCCCACCTCCGCCGCCACGGTGACCTTCCGCTCACCCATCTTGCCGCTCCTCCTTCTGTGCCGGTCCAGACCAGCCGGACCTACGTACGTCGACACCAGCCGATCACCCTCAAATCGGGTGGCCGTGCCTATTGTGACGGTCCAGCCGATGCGCTGTGACGACCGGCGCATCGTCCAAGCCGATCAGGGTGACCGCTATTCCCATCGGAAAAGCTCATCCCCCACCTGCACGGCCCCCTCGGCGACCCCGCTCAGGGCCTCGGAAAGAGCGTCCAACGCGACGACCGGGCACATCGGCGAGCGACCGCCCGCCTCGATGACCGCTGGGTCCCAGGCCACCACCGGCTGCCCGGCGCTCACCCTGTCACCCTCCGCCGCCAGCAGCCGGAACCCCGTTCCTTTGAGCTGGACCGTGTCGATGCCCAGGTGCACCAGCACGCCCTTGCCGTCGTCTCCGACGATGACGTAGGCGTGCGGATGCAGTTTCATTATCTTTCCCGCGATGGGGGCCACGGCCGTGCCCGGCCCCCTGAGTGGATCGATCGCCGTTCCCGGCCCGACCATGCCCGCGGAGAACACCGGATCGGGCACGGCGGCCAACCCCACAGCTGCCCCCTCAACCGGGGCGAGAACAGTCGTCATGATCTCGCCCTTAGCCGATGATGTCCTCGATGTCGCTGGCGATCGTGTCCGCTTCCGGCCCCACGACGACCTGGACCACGTTCCCCGCGGCCATCACGCCATGCGCGCCGGCCGCTCTGAGCGCCGCCTGGTCCACCCTGGACGCGTCGTGCACCTCCGTACGCAGACGGGTGATGCAGGGCTCTATCTCGATGATGTTGTCGGCGCCGCCCAGCGCGGCGATGATCGCGTTCACATCCGCCGCCATCCGGCCCTCCCTAGGGTTCGCACTCTGACCAGGCTAGATCAGTCGGTCTGCGTGACCTTGTTCAGGCCACGCGGCGCGTCGGGATCGATACCGAGCCGGCGGGCCAGCGCCTCCGTCAGCAGCTGCCCCGGCACGATCAGGCCCATGGGGGCCAGCCACTCGGGCAGGTCGGGGCCGTTCAGCGCGGCCGTGCCGGCCTGCGCGAGCGCGGTGCCGCCCCCGATCGTGTACGCCGCCGCGCCCGCCGCCACCACCCGCTCGGCCAGCGCGACGGTGCCCTGCAGCGTCGGGCTGTTCTCGGCGGCCACGAGCAGCGCCGGCGTGTCGGCGTCGACCACGGCGATGGGGCCGTGCAGCAGGTCTGCGTACGACAGGCCCATGGCGTGCAGGTAGCAGGCCTCCTTGAGCTTCAGCGCGGTCTCCAGCGCCGTCGAGAACGCCAGCCCGCGCCCGGACACGACCACGCCCGGCTTGTCCAGCAGCCCCTCGACCACGGCGTCCAGATCGCCCGGCTCCGCGATGAGCTTCTCCACCGCCTCGGGCACCCGCCGCAACTCCGCCGCGTCCACGTCCGCGCCCAGCCCGATCGCCAGCACGGCCAGCGCCGCGAGTTGCGTCGTGTACGTCTTCGTCGCGGGAACGGCCTTCTCCTCGCCCGCCACCGTGCACAGGGCCACGTCGGCCTCCTGGGCCAGCGGGCTGTCCTGGCCGCCGTTGGTGACGCCGACGGTCCTGGCCCCGCAGTCCTTCGCCCAGGCCAGTGTCTCGACGATCTCCTCGGTCCGTCCCGACTGCGAGATGGCGACGGCCAGCACCCCGTCGAGGTCCAGGCGGCGCTTGTACGTCGTCGCGATCGACGGCGCGGCCAGCGAGCCCAGGCGGCCGGCGTGCGATTCGACCAGGTAGCGCCCGTACACCGCCGCGTTGTCGGAGGTGCCACGTGCGATGAACAGCAGTTGGCGGGTCTGCTCGCCTATGGCCTTGATCTCGTCGACCTTGGGGAGCAAGGAGTCCAGTGTGGCCCGCAGGGCGGTCGGCTGCTCGGCGATCTCGCTGCGCATCTTGGTGGTCATCTCGGGCTCATCCCTCAAATCATTGCGGTTCAGACTTGACCGTCTTTCGCGACATGTGGTCTAGTCCGGACTAGACCAGTACGAACCATAGCCCATTGCCCAGGTAGTGACGAGGGGAGGATCCGTGGCGCACATCGATCCGGACAGCCCGGTGCCCAAATATTTCCAGCTTCGCGAGATCCTGCTGGACCTCATCGACAGCGACGAGCTCAGCATCGGCGCGGCGATCCCGTCCGAGCGCGAGCTCTGCCAGCGCTTCGGCCTGTCCAGGATGACCGTACGGCAGGCCGTGGACCACCTTGTATCCGAGGGCCGCCTGCACCGCGTACCCGGCAAGGGGACGTTCGTCGCCCGGCCGAAGATCGAGCTGGCGCTGCAGCTCACGTCGTTCACCGACGACATGCGGGCGCGGGGCATGATCCCGGGCTCGCGCGACCTCGACCGCCGCATCGTGCGGGCCAGCGCGCATCTGGCCAAGGAGCTGGGGATCCAGCCGGGCGAGGAGGTGCACTTCATCGAGCGCCTGCGCATGGCCGACGGGGAGCCGCTGTCCATCGAACGGGCCCACATCCCGGTCAAGCTCGCCCCCGGCCTAGCCGACCACGACTTGTCCGACAAATCACTGTATGAGCTGTTGGAGAGTCGCTACGGCCTGGTCATGGACGCCGGGGAGCTCACCATCGACGGCGGCCTGGCCGATCCGAGCGACGCGGACCTGCTGAAACTGCCGCCCGGCGGGGCCGTACTGCTGCTGCAGCGCAGGTCGTTCTCCGGCGGGGTCTGCGCGGAGCTGGGCGTGTCCACGTACCGGGCGGATCGCTACCAGCTCCGTACCATGCTCGAAACGCCCGCACGGCGCGGCTGAGCCTCTTTCGCGCAAGCGGATACCTCAGGAGCCTCCGGGCGCTCCAGAATGAACAGAGCCCGGTCCCCACACGCCCCGGAGGAACGCCCGGTGAACGAGACCACCGCCGCCCGGCCTTCGCCGTTCGCTCGCGTGATGACCGTGCTCCAGCGCCTGGGCCGCTGCCTGATGTTGCCCATCGCCGCGCTGCCCGCCGCCGCCCTGCTGCTGCGCTTCGGCCAGCCCGACATGCTCGGCTCCAACGGCGCGGAGCCGGGCGGGCTGGCGGACGTGGCCGGCTTCGCCTGGATGAACCAGGTGGCGGGGGTGCTGGCGGCGGCCGGTGGCGCACTGCTGGAGAACCTGCCCCTGTTGTTCGCCGTGGGCGTGGCGATCGGCTTCGCCCGCAAGGCCGACGGCTCCACCGCCCTCGCCGCCGTGGTCGGCTACCTGGTCTTCGACCGGGTGAGCAAGGTGATGTTCTTCGGCTCCGACATCCGGGACACCGTCGTCATCAAGGAGGTCCAGGAGCAGGGCGTCAAGGAGATCATCAACTACGGCATGCAGAACCCCACCAAGGTCCTCGGCGGCATCGTCATCGGCCTGGTCGCGGCGGTCCTGTGGCAACGGTTCTACCGCATCAAGCTGCCGTCGTGGCTGGCGTTCTTCGGCGGGCGGCGGTTCGTGCCGATCATCACCTCCATCGTGGCGCTGCTGCTCGGCGTGGCCTTCGGCTGGCTCTGGCCGGTGATCGGCGAGTGGATCCGGCACGCCGGCGAGGCCCTGGCCGCCATCGGCCCGATCGGCACCGGCATCTACGGCCTGATCAACCGCCTGCTCATCCCCCTCGGCCTGCACCACTTCGTCAACTCGGTCGTCTGGTACGTGGTGCCGCAGTGCGACGTGGGCGGCCGGGTGCTGGGCGGGGACTGGAACTGCTACTTCGGCGGCGCCGCGCACTCCGGCCAGTTCATGGCCGGCTTCTTCCCCGTCATGATGTTCGCCCTGCCGGCCGCCGCCCTGGCCATGTGGCGCGCGGCCCCCAAACACCGGCGGGCCACCGTGGGCGGCATCATGTTGTCGGCAGGGCTGGCCTCGTTCGTCACGGGGATCACGGAGCCGATCGAGTTCGCCTTCATCTTCGTGGCGCCGCTGCTCCTGGTCGTCCACGCGATCCTGACCGGCCTGGCGATGGCCCTGACCACGCTGATCGGCGGCCAGCTCGGCTTCGGCTTCTCCGCGGGCCTGCTCGACATGCTCCTGAACGCCAGCAAGTCGAACACCCAGAACTTAACCGGCATCCTGATCCTGGGCGTGATCTACGGCGTGCTGTACTACGTCGTGTTCACGTTCCTGATCCGCAAGCTCAACATCATGACGCCCGGACGAGAACCCGAACCCGACGTCGACTCAGGCGAGACCTAGCCGTTCCCTGAGATCCACCACGGGGTAGTAACCCCCCATCCCCCGCCACACGAACGGGGGATGAGCATGCTCCCGGCCTGGTCGTCGTCGGCCTTCGCCGTGCTGCAACGCATCGGCCGCTCGCTCATGATGCCCATCGCGGTGCTCCCCGCCGCCGGTCTGCTCTTCCGCTTCGGCCAGGACGACATGCTGGGCAAGGACGGCCTGGGCGGCACCCTGCCCTGGCTCCTCCCCCTGGCCAGGATCATGGCCGCGGCCGGCGGCGCCCTGTTCGACAACCTCCCGCTGCTGTTCGCGGTGGGCGTGGCGATCGGCTTCGCCCGCAAGTCCGACGGCTCGACGGCACTGGCCGCCCTGGTCGGCTACCTCGTCTTCGACCGCGTCACCAAGACCCTCTTCTTCGAGGCCGGTCACGGCGCGGTCTTCACCAAGGTCACCGCCACCCTCCAGAACGGCACCCCCACGCTCGATCTGGGCGCCCAGAACCCGACAGGCGTCCTGGGCGGCATCCTCATCGGCATCACCGCCGCCCTCCTCTGGCAACGCTTCTACCGCCTCAAACCCCCCGCCTGGCTGGCCTTCTTCGGCGGCCGCCGCTCGGTGCCGATCTTCACCGCCGTCGCCGCCCTGCTCCTCGGCGTCGTCTTCGGCCTCCTCTGGCGCCCGATAGGCGACTGGCTGACGGAGGTCGGCGACTGGCTCTCGGCCCACGGCACGGCGGGCACGGGCATCTACGGCGTGGTCAACCGCCTGCTCATCCCCGTGGGCCTGCACCACTTCCTCAACACCATCGTCTGGTTCACCCTCCCGGAGTGCCACGCGGGCGTGAACGGCGCCACGAGGGACGCGGCAGGCGACCTGAACTGCTATTTCGCCGGCGAACAAGGCGCCGGCCTGTTCATGACGGGCTTCTTCCCCGTCATGATGTTCGGCCTGCTGGGCGCCGCCATCGCGATGTGGCGCGCCGCCCCGCCGGATCGCCGCGCCTCGGTCGGCGGCATCCTGCTCTCCGCCGGCCTGACGGCCTTCATCACCGGCATCACGGAGCCTCTGGAGTTCGCCTTCATCTTCGTCGCCCCCGCCCTCTTCGTCGCCCACGCCCTGCTGACGGGCCTGTCCATGGCGCTGATGGCGGAGTTCGGCGCCCGCCTCGGCTTCACCTTCTCGGGCGGCGCCATCGACCTGCTCCTGAACGCCGGCAAGTCCAACACCCACGGCCTGGGCCTGATCATCGCGTTCGGCCTGGTGTACCTGGTCCTCTACTACGCCCTCTTCACCCTCCTCATCCGCGCCCTCGACCTGCCCACTCCCGGCCGCGAACCGACCTGAATCCATATTTCAGCCTGGCTGAAACAGTTTGAGTCGGCCCTCATCCAGCTCCAGCGTGCCCGCAATCCTCAGGCACCCCGGAAAAGGGCAATCCAACTTGCCAAAAACTTCACCTGCAAAAGGGACAAACCTCGGCGCTGATCGTGGAAGCTGGCGCGTTCTGTATTCCTGGGCCGAACCGAAAACTCCTTATATCGATTCTTTCTTCCGGCTCAAGAATTGGAGGAACACGTGTCCCGAGCCCCCCGCCGACCGTACATCCCGCCGACCCAGGGCGCCCTGGCCCTCAACCCCCTGGTGTGGGGCCCACCGGGCGCCGCCCCCGACGAGCGCAAACTACGCCACCTGGCCCAGGCGATGGCCGAGGTCCTGGCCGGTCGCCGCCCGCCGGAGACCCTGGCCGACAAGCTCACCGACCGCGCCTACCGCGACCTCGTGCGAGCGGGCCAGATGATCCACGCCGACCGCCCGCCGTTCGCCGGAAGCGTGCACATGAAGGAACCACGGGACGGCGCCATCGAAATGTGCGTCCTCGTACACTGCGGCGATCGCAACCACGTCCTCGCCGCACGCCTGGAAAGACAAGGACACCAATGGCTGTGCACCGAATTCGAAACAGCGTAGAAACCCCGCGAACGAAAGACCCCCACCTCCCTCGGCCGGGACGTGGGGGTCTTTCGTGCAACCAGGTCAGGCCGCGTTCTTCGGGTCTCCGTGGCAGCGCTTGTACTTCTTGCCCGACCCGCACGGACAGGGCGCGTTACGCTCGACGTTCCCGTAGGCCGCCCGCTCCTCCTGACGGACCCTCGTGTGCTCGACGTCGCCCTGCTCGCCGGGCGCCGAGTATTCGAGCTCGGCCGGCCGCTCCGGCCCCCGCAGCCCGCGCGCGATGATCGAGCGGGTCTCCGCCAGCACCGCGTCCTCTTCCTCGACGATCGGGTTCTCCTGCACCTCCACCTCGAGGTTGAACAGGAAGCCGACGGAGTCCTCCTTGATGCCTTCCAGCATCGCGGCGAACATCTCGAAGCCCTCGCGCTGGTACTCGATCTGCGGGTCCTTCTGCGCGTAGGCCCGCATGCCGATGCCCTCGCGCAGGTAGTCCATCTCGTAGAGGTGCTCGCGCCACTTGCGGTCGAGAACCGAGAGGATCACGCGCCGCTCCAGGTCGCGCGTCGTCTCCGCGCCGAACTCCTCCTCACGCCGGCCGTAGGCGGCCAGCGCGTCGGCCTTGATCTTCTCGCTGATGAGCTCGGCGGACAGGTCTTCGCGCCCGCCGGCCTCCTCCACGAGGTTCTCGATCGTGACCGTGACCGGGTAGAGCTCCCCGAACGCCTTCCACAGCTTGTCGAGGTCCCACTCCTCGGCGAAGCCCTCGGCCGTGGCGCCCTGGACGTAGCCCTCGATCACCTCGCCGATGAAGCCGGTCACCTGCTCGTGCAGGTCGGCGCCCTCCAGCACGCGGTGGCGCTCGGCGTAGATGACCTTGCGCTGGCGGTTCATCACCTCGTCGTACTTCAGAACTTCCTTGCGGATCTCGAAGTTCTGCTGCTCGACCTGGTGCTGGGCGGAGGCGATGGCCTTGGAGACGATGCCGGACTCGATCGGCTGGTCGTCGGGGATCTGGAGCCTGGTCATGATCATCTCGACGCGGGCCGAGTTGAACAGGCGCATCAGGTCGTCGCCGAGCGACAGGTAGAAGCGCGACTCGCCGGGGTCGCCCTGACGGCCGGAACGGCCGCGGAGCTGGTTGTCGATGCGGCGCGACTCGTGCCGCTCGGTGCCCAGGACGTAGAGGCCGCCGAGTGAGGTGACCTCGTCGTGCTCGGCCTTGACCGCCGCCCTGGCCTTCTCCAGCGCCTCCGGATAGGCCTTCTCGTATTCCTCGGGCGTCTCGACCGGGTCGAGCCCGCGCTGGCGCAGCTCCAGGTCGGCGCGGAACTCGGAGTTGCCGCCGAGCATGATGTCGGTGCCTCGACCGGCCATGTTGGTGGCGACGGTGACGGCGCCCTTGCGGCCCGCCTCGGCGATGATCGACGCCTCACGCGCGTGGTTCTTCGCGTTGAGCACCTCGTGCGGCACTCCGCGGCGCTTGAGCGCCTTGGACAGCCGCTCCGACTTCGCCACCGAGGTGGTGCCGACGAGCACCGGCTGGCCGGCCTCGTAGCGCTCCTTGATGTCGTCGACCACCGCGTCGAACTTGGCGTCCTCGGTCTTGTAGACCACGTCGGCCTGGTCCTTGCGGATCATCGGCCGGTTGGTGGGGACCGGGACGACGCCCAGCTTGTACGTCTGGTGGAACTCGTTGGCCTCGGTGACGGCGGTGCCGGTCATGCCGGCCAGCTTCTCGTAGAGGCGGAAGTAGTTCTGCAGGGTGACCGTGGCGAGAGTCTGGTTCTCGTCCTTGATCTTCACGCTCTCCTTGGCCTCGATGGCCTGGTGCATGCCCTCGTTGTAGCGGCGCCCGTGCAGGATGCGACCGGTGAACTCATCGACGATCAGGACCTCGCCGTCGGCGACGATGTAGTCCTTGTCCTTCTTGAACAGCTCCTTGGCCTTGAGCGCGTTGTTCAGGAAGCCGACGAGGTGGGTGTGCTCCGGCTTGTAGAGGTTGTCGATGCCGAGCCAGTCCTCGACCTTCTCGACGCCGGACTCCAGGATGCCGACCGTGCGCTTCTTCTCGTCGACGATGTAGTCGCCGGTGCTTTCCTCGCCCGGGTTCTTCGCCTCGACGCCCCTGCGCAGGCGGGGCACGATCTTCGCGAACTCGCTGTACCACTTGCCCGACTGCTCGCCGGGACCGGAGATGATCAGCGGCGTGCGGGCCTCGTCGATCAGGATGGAGTCGACCTCGTCCACGATCGCGTAGTTGTGGCCGCGCTGCACGCACTCCTCCAGCGACCAGGCCATGTTGTCGCGAAGGTAGTCGAAGCCGAACTCGTTGTTGGTGCCGTAGGTGATGTCCGCCTGGTACTGCTTGCGGCGCTCGTCGGGCTGCTGGCCGGACAGGATCATGCCGACGTCGAGGCCGAGGAAGCGGTAGATGCGGCCCATGTTCTCGGCGCCGACCTTGACCAGGTAGTCGTTGACGGTGATGACGTGGACGCCCTTGCCCGCGAGCGCGTTGAGATAGGCGGGCAGCGTGCAGGTCAGGGTCTTGCCCTCACCGGTCTTCATCTCCGAGATGTTGCCCATGTGGAGGGCGGCCCCACCCATGATCTGCACGTCGAAGGGCCGCTGGCCGAGCACGCGGCGGGCCGCCTCGCGCACGGTCGCGAACGCTTCGGGAAGCAGATCGTCGAGGGACTCGCCGTCCGTATAGCGTTGTTTGAATTCGTCCGTCATGGCGCGCAACTCCGCGTCGGACAGGCTCGTGAAGTCGTCCTCGATGGAGTTGACCTGGTCTGCGATCCGCTTGAGCTTGCGCAGGATCTTGCCTTCGCCGGCACGTAGGATCTTGTCGAGAATGGCTGCCACTTTATGTAAAGCTCCTCGCAGGTCTACCCCGGCGCCGCCGCCAGGAGGAGAGGCCGAGACAAACTTCCCCACTTGTCATCGTAGGCGGTTCCGCAACCAGACACAGCCACCGTGGCGGCGAGGGCGCAGAACGCGTCTGGGAGAATGGTGCAAGGCAGAGGGTATGCCGGTTGAGAGCCGGCTCGCACCATCAAGCGGGATATCCGGCAAAGGAAGGATTTAGTCATGGTTGAGGGGAAGAAGTCGGAGCATACGGAGAATCTCGGCAGCCACGGCGGGCGGGCATCTTCGTGGCTCGCGGTGACGGTGATGCTGGTGGGAACCGTCGTGGCCGGCTTCGGGCTGACGGCCACCAACTGGACGCTCGTCTGGATCGGCGCCGGGGCGTTCGTCGTCGGCGGAATCCTCGCCCTCGTCTTCGATATCTTCACCGACGTCGTGATCGACGCGCCGCGCGTCGGCATGCACGCCGAAGACCACCGCTGACCCAGATCTTCAATCGGCGGGCCCCCACCCCGGGCGCCCGCCGTTTCCATCCCCAGAACCCACCACACCTTGAGCCCTACCAACACCCAGAACCCACCACACCTTGAGGCCTGCCGACGCCGAGGACCCGCCACACCAGCGCCCACCGACGCTCAGAACCTGCCCCGTCTTGGGCCCGCCACCCCTGCGTGGCCCGCCACACCCAGAGCCCGCCAGGCACTGATGGGGCGCCGGCCTGGCGCGCTTCCGTCCAGGCCAAGTTCCACACACCACGCCGCGCCACCGCGCCACACACACCATGCCGGCGCCCTCGCTGCGACACGCCACGCACACCATCGGCCCCCCGGCCACCCGCCGCTGAACCCCAACCGCCCGCCGCTGAACCCCGGCCGCCGCCGTTGCCCAGCCGTCCGCCGTTGGCGACGGGCCATCTCCTTCCCCCGGTGCCAGGTTCGCGTGACAGCCCCGTGCGATTCTGTCGGTGCCCGCCGCTACATTGCTCGCATGCATCGCCGTACGGATTCGCAGTCATGACCGGTGTGACCGACCTCACCGCCGACGAGGCACGCCGGATCATCCTGCGCTCGCAGGGCTTCATCGGGGCCAACGCGCGCAAGGGCGGGCCGCATGCCATGTTGCGCCGCCTGGGCGCCGTACAGCTCGACACGATCTCGGTCCTGGCCCGCTCGCACGAGCTGGTCGCGTACGCCCGGCTGGGCTCGGTGAGCCGCCCCAAGGTCGAGCGCGCCTACTGGCACAACCCCGCCCAGAGCTTCGAATACTGGTGCCACGCCGCCTGCATCCTGCCCATCGAGCACTGGCCGCTCTACTCCTTCCGCCGCCGGGCCTACCGCAACAGGCGTTATCGCTGGCACGAGGTGCCCGACGGGGTGGACAAGCTCCTCGACCAAGTACGCGAGTCGGGCCCGCTGACCACCTCAGACGTGGGCGGCGCGAAGAACGGCGGCCCCTGGTGGGACTGGTCCGACTCCAAGATCGGCCTTGAGTGGCTGCTCGACATCGGCGAGCTGGTCTGCACCCGCCGCGTCGGCTGGCGCCGCGTCTATGACCTGGCCGAGCGCGCGGTCCCCGCCGACCTCCTGGCCGACGACCTCACCGACGAGGAGTGTGTCGTACGCCTGGCGGCCATCGCGGGCCGCTCGCTGGGCGTGGCCAACCGCGTCGACCTCATCGACTTCCTGCGCCTCAGGGGCCGCTACGCGGAGATCCTCGACGAGGTCCTGCTCAGCGGTGCGGCGGGCCTGGTGCCCGTGAGTGTGACGGGCTGGCCGGGCAGGAAGGGCCTGGGCAACGCGTGGGCGGACCCTGCGGCCCTGGAGTCGGAGCCGCGCGGCCGCCATCGCACGACGCTGGTGTCGCCGTTCGACTCCCTCATCTGGCACCGGGGTCGCACGGAGCGGGTGTTCGGCTTCAAGTACACGCTGGAGCTCTACGTACCCAAGCACAAGCGGGTGCACGGCTACTTCACGATGCCGGTGCTGGCCGGCGGCCGCCTGATCGGCCGCGTCGACCCGGCCCGCGAGGGCTCCACGCTGGTGGCCAGGCAGCTGAGCCTGGAACCGGGCTTCTCGGCCGCCAAGTGGGCCGACGCCTTGGGAGAGGCCCTGTGGTCGGCCGCCGAATGGGTGGGCTGCGACTCCGTACGCGTCGACCGCGCCGACCCACCAGAACTCATCCCGATCCTGAACTCCGCCAGTAGGCTCTGAGCACGGTCCCCGAGTTCCGAAGAGTCGCCATGTCCGACATCTACGACTGGGTGCAGAAGGCGGGAGTGCAGCCGGAACCGATCACACTGGACGTCTGGAAACAGCTCCCGGAGGAGTTCTGCCGCCAGGTCGAGGTGATCGATGGCCAAGCGGTGCGTTGCGAGTCACCTTCCAGACTGCACCAAAAGGTGGCGCGGCATCTGGCCAACATGCTGGAGCGTGCCGTCCAGCGCCACGGAGTTCGAACCCAAGACAGTCTCGACGCCGACATGGACTTCGACGTGATCCTGTGGGAGCTGCCGCGTGCTCACATCCGACGGCCGGACGCCGCGCTGTTCCGATGCGCGCCCGAAGACGAGAAACCCCTGCCGGCGCATCTTGCCCTGCTCGTCGCCGAGGTCGTCTCCGGCACCGGAAGGGTGGACACGGTAGACAAACGCGCTGAATACGCGGCGGCTGGAATCCCGTGGTACTGGATCGTCAGGTTGGATGACCAAGGTGTATCCAACATCGAGATCCTCGCGCTGGACCACGGGATCGGTGGCTATCGGCTCGTCTCCGTACTCGAACCGGGATCGGCGACGCAGGCCAAAGGGCCGATCCGCGTCCGCCTCGACTGGGATCGGCTCCGCTTCTGAGCGCCGCTAGGTGATCTCGAGCATGCGCTCCCGCACCGCGTACACCACGGCCTCCATCCGCGAGTGCAGTTGGAGTTTGTCGAGGATGTTGCGTACGTGGTTCTTCACGGTGTTCTCCGAGATGAACAACTGCTTGGCGATCTCGCGGTTGTTCATGCCCTTGGCCACCAGCCGCAGGACCTCCATCTCCCGCTCGGTCAGCCGGGGAACGGGGAGCTGAGGCGGGCGCTCGGCCTCTTTGCGGCTCATGTTGGCGAACTCGCTGATCAGCTTGGCCGCCATCGCCGGGTTGATTAAGGACTGGCCCTCGTGCACCCCCCGCACCGCGGCCGGGACGTCGTTGATCTGCACGTCCTTGAGCAGGTAGCCGGTGGCTCCGGCCTTGATGGCCTCGAAGAGGTCCTCTTCCTCGTCGCTCACCGTCAGCATGATGATGCGGGTGCTCGGGACCGAGGCCTTGATGCCCTTGGTCGCCTCGATCCCGTCCTGCCGGGGCATGCGCACATCCATGAGAGCGACGTCAGGCATGAGGCGATCGGCCAGCTCGACCGCCTCCTGCCCGTCGCTCGCCTCACCGACCACCTCGATGTCGGGCTCGGCGGCCAACGCCAGTGCCAGGCTCCGCCTGATCAGCTCGTGATCGTCAACGATCAGCACGCGAATCGGCTCGCTCACCGGCGCGCCGGACTCGCCGGACTCCGTCACAGGGCCACCTCGGTCCGCGTCGCGTCCGCCTTTCCCTCGCTTCGCTCGCTCATCTCTGCCTGACTGAGCTCGCTCACGTCTCCTCCTCGTCGGGGGGCCAGAGCCGTTGAACCGCCATGATGGCATGTACCCGCGGTTCTCGGGTGGTCGAGAAGATCTTTTAGCGCGCGATCAGGGCTCTACGAGCCGCAGTACGCCATAGTTATAGCCACGCCTGTTGTAAACCACGCACGGTTGGCCGCTTTCCTTGTCACGGAACAGATAGAAATCGTGTCCGACCAGCTCCATCTCGAGGAGGGCCTGGTCGATGGTCATGGGTTCGGCCCGGTGGAACTTCTCCCGTATGATGAGCGGCCCGTCGCCGTCCATCTCGATCGGGACGATGTCGTCGTAGAGCTGGTCGCGCTTCTGCTGCAGCTCGTCCTCGTCGGGCTCGGCCGGCTTGGGGACGGCCGTCTGCGTGCGCGTTGCCAGGTCGGCGGCATCGGGGAGAGTCGCGGTGATCTCCGCCACCGAGGGCGGGCAGTGGTTGCCGTGATGAACCTTGCGCCGGTCGGCCAGTCGCCTGAGGCGGCCTTCCAGCTTGTCGAGGGCCATGTCGAGGGCTGCGAATCGGTCGTCGGCCGAGGCCTCGGCGCGAATGGCCGGTCCTCGCGAGTGAATGGTGAGCTCGACCCGCTCCCGCTGGTCGGCGAGGCGCGGATTGCGTTCTTTCGACACCTCCACATCGACTCTGATGAGTTTGTTGTCCAGACGTTCGATCCTGGCCAGCTTGGTCGTCACTTGGTCTCGGAACCGATCGCTCACTCCTGTGTGCCGGCCCTTGACGATGATGTCCATGCAACAGCCCCCTTCGGTCTAACGACTGAGCAAGAGCGCCCGACGATCTGCGTGCCGGACGGGGTCTTCAGTCGGACTTCCTGTCACCGTTACCCTCTTCCGTCTCGGCGTCACCGGGAACTCAGGTGGCACCCGCCCGGCCGACCTGGTCTTCGACCCCACATCCGCCTGCTGAGGATTTCGCGGCTCTGTTGCCACTACTGCCCTTCTCTCCTGACGGGGGACATCTGGACCCCCGGGAAGGCAGGACTTATCCCTAAGCCGCACCGTGATCGGTCGACAAAGAGTCGCCTTACGTGGACCGTTTTGCCTGCGGCTGGCATCGGCTAGCAGAGCCGGGAACCCCGACCCTGCGCAACCACGGACCCGAACGGGTGCCATGTCAGAACGCTATCCGCATCCAGCACGAATGTCAGCCGGAGTATCGGCCAAAGGATCACTATCCGTGAGGTTTAGCGCCCTGGAAAGCGCCTCCCAGTGCCCTGTTTAACCGATCGGCAACCCTTATGCGTATGGGCCTCCCGCCCGTTGAGCAGCCGGACCGCCGATCCAGGGAAAGAGACATGTGACCTCCAGGCTAGGGTCTTGATTTGGATCTTTCTTTACCCACCGTTACGTAACGACTTTCAAGATCTTCGGCGTGTCGCGCCGACGGTCGCCGCCAGCGGCACCTCGACTCCCGCCGACCGGAGCGCTCTGGCCGCTTCGGCCAGGGTGGCGCCGGTCGTGACGATGTCGTCCACGAGCAGCGCACAGGCCCCTGGAGGCCCTTTCGCCGTCGGTAGGACCTGGAGTGACCCCGCGAGGTTGGAGACCCTCTCAGCGCAGCTCAGGCCCGCCTGGTCGGCCACCCGCCTGGCCTGCCCCAGCACGGGCCACACCTCCGCCCCCAGCCCGCAAGCTCGCAGCCGCCGGGCCACCAGCACGGCCAGCCTCCCCACGGCGTCATGTCCCCGGTCGCGCCCGCTCCGCCGCGTGCTCGGCACCGGCACGACGGCGAACCCCGTGCCCACATGACCGATCTGCCCCGCATGAACGATCTGCCGCGCATGGCCAATCTGCTCACTTACGTGACCGATCTGCTCACTCATGTGACCGATCTGCTCACTCATATGACCGACGGCGAGCCGCCCGACCACATGGCCGAGGGCGGACCCCCCGCCCGCGTGGCCGGCTGCGATCCGCTCACTCACGTCACCGATGGCGAGTCGTCCGCCCATGTGGCCGATGGCGATCAGGACCGTCCGTGCCACCGCCTCCGCCAGCACGCCCGCGAGTGCGACGGCGCCCCGCTCCTTGTACGCCACGATCGTCCTGCGCACCACGCCCTCGTAAGGAGCCGCCGACCAGCAGTCGGGCAGCCCGGCCGGGGCCGGGGTGGGCATGCGCCTGGCCGGGGCCGCGGTCAGCGCGGCCAGGCAACGCGGACAGCACGACGCCCCCTTGACGCCACAGCCGACGCACGATGGGGGAAGGACCAGATCCAGTACGGCGCTCAACACGCGATCCAGCATGTCCACCGCCACCGACAGTTCCGACCCTCAAGACAGCGAAAGGCCAACGAAGGGCCGGGGACCGCCAGGGACGGGCTGGGACGGGGAAGGCCGGCGGCCGGGGACGGCTGGTGGCCGGGGAGGGCTCGTAGCCGGGCCAGGGACGGCCGGTGGGCCGGTGGGCCCGTGGGCCGGTGGCCGGGGCCGGGATGGCCGGGGGCCGAAGGCCGAGATGGCCGGGGGCCGAGATGGCCGGGGGCCGAGATGGCCGAGGGCCGGGGGCCGAGATGGCCGGGGATGGGCTGGCCGGGGATGGCTGGCCGGGGATGGGCTGGGGAAGGGTCGCCGGTGAGTCGGCGAGGGGCTGGGGTCAGCCCAGGGGGAAGAGTGGTGCGCCTGCGTCAGGGTCGATCTTGGTGGTCCACGTCTGCCGATCCTGGTTCAGCTCCAGCAGCTTGCTCACACCCTTTGTCTGAACCTCGGCCAGCACCCGATCCCCCAGCGCCGCCACCGACTCCAGCCGATCCTTCAACGGCACCCCGGTACTCTCCCCGTCCCCCACGTTGATCTCGTTGAGTATCTGCCCAGCCTCGCTCTCCACCAGCACCAGCAGATGCTCGTCATCCGCCCAGGCGATGTCGGTGATCCCCTTGCCGGCCTCGGTCGTGGTCAGCGCCTGGAGGTTGCCCAGCATCGTCCCCGCCCCCTCGCCGGTCAGCGCGCAGGTCTGGACGGTGTTCTTCCCCGTGGTCACCGCCACCCGGACCCCGTCCCTGGCGATCCGCAGCCGGGTGACGTCCAGCCCGGCCAGCTTGGGCGCGGCGACCCGCTCAGGCCCCCGCCCGTTCGACGGGTCGTAGCGCAGCAACACGGAGTTCTTGCGGTCGTAGGTCCATAGGGACCCGTCCCGGTTCCAGGTGGGCGGCGTGAGAGCGGTCCCCTGGATCACCTCCTGCCACTTCCCCTCGGCCGTGAGCCCGGCCACCGAGATGCCGGTCGAGGTCATGGCCGCGACGGTCGGGGTGCCGCCCTTGGAGACGGCGAACTCGGAGTACCCATCGCGCGCCTCCCCGGCGGCCCCCGCCACGACGCCTCCGGGGCCGTCCTTGGCCAGGTAGTGGACCGCGCCCTTGGCGACGTAGTAGCCGCTGCCGCCGCTGTCGTCCAGCCAGTGCTCGTCGGAGTTGGGCCGGTCGGTGTAGTACGGCTCCCCGTCCACCTGGATCTCGATGATGCGGCCCTTGGCGACCTCGTTCTTGTTGAGGCTGTACCTGATCTGGGCCCTGAGGCCGTCCTCGGTGCTCAGGTCGAGAGGGTCGATCGCGCCGGAGAGGTTGATCACCACACGTTCCTCGCCCGACCTGACCGACTCGATCGTGGTGCCGGGCGGGAAGCTCGTCGCCACCGCGCCCTCCAGGGCCGTGCTCGGCGGCTTCAGCAGGCGTTCGAGCACGGTCTGCGCGAAGGTCTCCGTGGTCTTCAGCCGCAGGCGTACACGATCGACGACCAGCCTGTCCTGGGTGTTGCGGTTGAGGTAGTAGAGGTTCGTCGGCCGGTAGGCACGCCTCACGTCGGAGTCGGTGAGCAGCAGCCCCGACGGCAGGCTGTTGACCCGGTACCCACCCTGAGGGTCCTTGACCAGGTCATAGGGCTTGTCCCACGCCCCCGCCATGGGCGTGTAGGAGTCGTCCTCCGCGATGACGGCCACGTACCGGCCGTTGATCGTGATCTTCTGAACGGTCTCCGTGCCGTCGCGCGAAGGTGCCGGCACGACCTCGTACGCGTCCTGGATCACCGTCACGGGGCCTGCGGGGCTCCACTTGGACCTGGCCTCGGGGGTCAGGTAGAGGGGCAGGATCGACGGGTCGTCGGGGTAGGCGGCCATGGCGGCCTGCATGCCCCTGATCGTCTCGTCGGGACCCCACGTCTTCTGGGGCGGGATGGGGATCATGCGCTGGAACGACTTGCTGAGCGGGTCGCCGGGGCCTTCGTCCTTCACGGTGTACGGGCCGCTCACGGGGATGACGGTGCAGCCGGAGCCCGACAGGACCACGGCGGCCACGATGGCGGCCAGCCGGCTAGTCCTCATCATGCCCGGCCCCGTCCCCCGACGCCGGCAGCAGCACGGGCGTCATGGAGGTGCGCCACGTACGGCGCATCTCGATCTCGGGCGGCACCAGCGACAGCGGCGAGCCCTTGAGGTCGGACCCGGCGGCTCTGGGCAGGGTGAGCCTGAACTGCGTGCCCTCGCCGGGCTGCCCCCACGCCTGCAGCCAGCCGCCGTGCAGCGTGGCGTCCTCGCGGGAGATCGCCAGGCCGAGGCCGGTGCCGCCGATGGTCCTGGCCCGCGACGGGTCGGCCCGCCAGAACCGGTCGAACACCATCGTGTCCTCCCCGGTCTTGAGCCCGATGCCGTGGTCGCGTACGGCGACGGCCACCGCGTCCCTGTCGGCGCCCACGGTGACCACGATGTCCCTGCCCTCCCCGTGCTCGATGGCGTTGAACAGCAGGTTGCGCAGGATCCGCTCGACCCGCCGGTTGTCGACGTCGGCCATGCAGGGCTCGTTGGGCAGCCTCAGCTCGAAGCGGGTGGCGTGCCGCTCGGCCAGCGCCTCTGAGTCGGCGATCGCCCGCAGGACCACGTCGCGGATGTCCACGGGGTCGAGGTCGAGCGTGGCGGCGCCGGCGTCGTACCGGCTGATCTCCAGCAGGTCGGCCAGCATCGACTCGAACCGCTCCAGCTGCGCCTGCATGAGCTCGGCCGAGCGGGAGGCCATGGGGTCGAAGTCCTCGCGGGCGTCGTACAGCAGGTCGGCGGCCATGCGCACGGTCGTCAGCGGCGTGCGCAGCTCGTGGGACACGTCCGAGACGAACTGCCGCTGGACCTGCGACAGCTCCTCCAGCTGGTGGATCTTGAGCGCGAGGTTGGCGGCCATCTCGTTGAACGAGTTCGCCAGCCGGGCCAGGTCGTCCTCACCGCGTACTTTGAGCCGTTCGTTCAGCTCGCCGGAGGCCAGGCGCTCGGCGGCCTGGCGCGCGAGGCGTACGGGAGTGACGACCTGACGGGCGACGAGGTAGGCGATGGCGGCCAGCAGCAGCACGAGCCCGAGGCCCACCACGACGATGGCGAGCCTGACGTTGGACAGCAGCTCCTCTTCCTCGTTGAACGGGAAGAAGTGGTAGACCTCGTAGTTCTCGCCGCTGGTGGGCACGTTGACGACGGCCCCGACCACGAACGTCAGCCGGGCCTGGGTCTCGCCGGCGAACTTGATCGACTGCGTGGACACGATGGTCCTGTCGTACTCGCCCTCCCGGATGTTGCGCTGCAGCCCCAGCCTGAGCCCCGACGGCACGTTGGCGGGCACCACGCTGCCCGACGCCCGCGACTTGCCGGGGCTCGTCAGGTTGAGCACCAGCACGTCGTAACGCTTCTCCGAGCCGTCGTCACCCGAGCCCGCGATGGTGTCCATCACCTCGTCGAGCGGGTTGGCCGAGCCCTTGTCGGCGCCGGCGGTCTTGGCCGGGTCGGCCTCGGGGGCCAGCGCGTCGGCGATCCGCAGGCGGTCGGCGACCGCCTCGCTGGCGGAGGTGCTCTGGCTGCTGTCCACGACCGACTTGTTGATCTGGCCGAAGAGGAACGTGCCCAGCACCACCACCACGATCACCGAGATCACGAGCGTGCTGGTGACCACCTGGAGCTGGAGCGAGCGCCGCCACACGCTGCGCGTCCTGCCCGCCACGCGACGAAGCCGCCGGCGGATGCCGCCGAGAATCTGGCGGAATGTCCGTCGACGGACTCTCTTCTTCTTCGTCGGGGGCATGGCGGGGAGAGGCGAGGTTTAGGCGGGGCCGGCTTTGTAACCCACGCCGCGTACCGTCACGACGATCTCCGGGTGCTCCGGGTCCTTCTCGATCTTCGCCCTGAGCCGCTGCACGTGCACGTTGACCAGCCGCGTGTCGGCCGCGTGCCGGTAGCCCCACACCTGCTCCAGCAGGACCTCGCGGGTGAACACCTGCCGCGGCTTGCGGGCCAGCGCCACCAGCAGGTCGAACTCCAGCGGCGTGAGGTTGATGGTCTCTTCACCGCGCTTGACCGAGTGCCCGGCCACGTCGATGGTGATGTCGCCGATCTGCAGGATCTCGGGAGTGGGCTCGTCGGTACGGCGCAGCCGCGCGCGCACCCTGGCCACCAGCTCCTTCGGCTTGAACGGCTTGACGATGTAGTCGTCGGCGCCCGACTCCAGCCCGAGCACGACGTCGATCGTGTCGCTCTTGGCCGTGAGCATGACGATCGGCACCCCCGACTCGGCCCTGATCCTGCGCGCGACGTCGATGCCGTCGGCCCCCGGCAACATCAGGTCGAGCAGCACCAGGTCCGGGCGTGTATCCCGGAACGCGTCGAGGGCCTTGTCACCATCGGAGACAAATGACGGCTCGAAGCCTTCCCCTCGCAGCACGATCCCCAGCATCTCGGCGAGAGCGGCGTCGTCGTCGACGACCAGCACGCGACCTTTCATGGCCCCTCATTCGTTCTACGCATTGTGGGACATACCCGCACGATCGCTGAAGGTTACCCTTGGTGGGCCCATGAGTGTGACGTGAGCCCTACAAAAGGCGAATTTTAGGTCCGCCCCCGCGACCGCAATCTCAGTCTGCGGTAACAGAGCAACTTTCGGCCATCCCTGGCGCGAACCTTGCCCGGATTCCTCCGCGAATGCGAGCAAGATGAGGCGGCGAATCCTCTCTGTGACACCAATGCCCCGTTCAGCGTGCCAGGATTGGGATATGTCAGACGGTCACGGTCCCACGCCCGAGACGCCATCAGGCTGGTCGGCCGAACAGCCCCCGCCCTACAGCGCCCCGCCGGCCTCCCCGTGGACCGCGCCTGGCTCGGAGCAAGAGCAGCAGGTGCCCTACGGGCAGCCATACGGCCAGCCCCCGCCACAACAAGCGCCATACGGGCCTGGGCCCCAAACACCATATCCGCCTTATCAACAACAACCGCCCGTCTACGGCTACACCCCGCACCCCGCGCCGCTCCGGCCGGGCATCATTCCGCTGCGGCCGCTCGGCCTCGGCGACATCCTCGACGGCACGATCAAGCTGATCCGGTCCAACCCCAAGGCCGTGCTCGGGCTCTCCGCCATCGCGGCCTTGATCGTCGCCGTGCCTCTGGCCATCGGCCAGGCGTTCGTGCTCAACACGATGGGCAGCGCGTTCACCGACCCGGGCAGCCTGGGCACCGCCGAGAGCGAGCTCAACAGCGTCTACGGCATCCTCGGCGAATACGGCGGCACCCTCGTCTCCTACGCGGTCCAGTTCGTCGTGGTCACGCTGCTGACCGGCGTACTGACCCGCATACTCGGCCGGGCCGTCTTCGGCGGCAACCTCAGCGCCGGCCAGGCCTGGCAACTCGTCAAGGGCCGGGTGCCCGCGCTGTTCGGCGTGGTGGCGTTGATGGCCGTCATCATGCTCGTACCGCTGATCGTCTTCGCCCTGCTCATGATCGCGATCGCGATGAACGCCTCCTCTGGCGACCTCGGCTGGATCGCCGCGCTGACGATCCTGTTCATCATCGTCTACATCGCCTATTACCTGTTCTTCAGGACGCGCTTCGCCTTCGCCCCGTCGGCCGTGGTCCTGGAGGGCCGGGGCCCGCTCGACGCCATGCGCCGCTCCTGGCATCTGGTGACCGGCGACTTCTGGCGGGTGCTGGGCATTCTGCTGCTCACCTCCCTGCTCGTCGGCCTCGTGGCGAGCATCCTGACCGTGCCGTTCACGCTGGCGGGCACGATGTTCGGCATGTTCGGCGCGGGCTCGGCCGCCACGACCGTCGTGTCCGCCGTGCTGATCGCGGTCGGCGGCACGCTCGGGTCGATGTTCACCTACCCGTTCGAGGCCGGCGTCGCCGGACTCCTGTACGCCGACCGCCGCATGCGCAGCGAGGCGTTCGACCTCGTGCTGCAGACGGCGGCCATCGAGCAGCAGCGCCAGGGCTGGGTGCACGCCACGGCCGATGAGTTGTGGCATCCGTCCAACTCGGCCAGGTCGTGAGCCCGATCGACAGGGAGGAGGCCGCGCGCAAAGCCGCGGAAGAGCTCCTCAACCCTGACTACGCCAAGGAATCGTTGTTCGACCTGATCTACCGGCGGGTCATGCAGTTCCTCGGCGACCTCGTGGACGCGGCCACCGGCGGCGGCTCGGCGGGCAGCATCATCGCGACCGTGGTGATCGTGGCCATCATCCTCGGGCTGATCGTGCTCATCGCGTGGCAACTGCGCAGGACGGCCCGCAGGAAGGCGCTCGGCGTGGGCGGGATCTTCGGGGAGCGGGCGATGACCGCCGACGGGCACCGGCAGCTCGCCACGCAACTCGCCGCCGAGGGCCACTGGACGGAGGCCGTCCAGGAGCGGCTCCGGGCCATCGCGCGCGACCTGGAGGAACGGGCGCTCGTGGACGGCATGCCGGGGCGGACGGCCCACGAACTGGCGGTGGAGGCGGCGGTGTCGCTGCCGTCGTTCGCGGAGGAACTTACGGCCGCCGCCCGGTCGTTCGATGACGTGACATATGGCGGGATGGCGGGGACGCGGGAGGCGTACGAGAAGATGTCGAGCCTCGACGACCGCCTCCGCCAGGCCCGCCCGGTCCCCCTCGTGACCGCCGGCGTCGCGGCCGGAAGCCCGGCGAGCGCCGCCTCGCTGCCAGTCGGACCGCCGCAGAACGGGCCGATGCCAGTCGGACCGATGCCCAGCGGACCGCCGCAGAACGGGCCGATGCCAGGCGGGCCGCCGCCGGGCGTGCCGCCGCAGAGTGGGCCGCCGCAGGGCGGGCCGGGCGGAGGGGTGGGGGTATGACCGCTGTCGTCACGCCGCCGGAGGCCGGGCCCGGGGAGTCGTACTCCACGTCCCCCACCGCCCGCTCCACCTGGCGCGCCGGCCGCCTGTTCGTGCTGCTGGGCGCCATCATCGTCATCGCTGCCATCCTGGGCGTCATGTTCGGGTCCGGCGGGAAGCCGTCGCGTCCGCTCGACCCCGCCGACACCTCGCTCAACGGCTCCAAGGCCCTGGCCGAGCTGCTGCGCGACCGGGGCGTCACCGTGGACAGGGTGGACTCGGTCCAGGCCGCCGCCGACAAGGCCACGACCGGCAACCGGCTGCTGCTGATCACGGACACCACGTACTTCGACGAGTACGACCTGACCAGGATCCCGGGCGACCGCCTGATCGCCGGCACCGTCGCGGGTCTGGAGACCCTGGCCCCCGGGCTCCGGATCGAACCGGGCCAGGGCCGTACCCGCTCCCGCGAGCCGGAATGCGGGCTCCCCGCCGCGACGGCGGCAGGCAGCGCCTACATGGGCGGCACCATCCTGCGCGGCCCGTCGGGCGCGACCGGCTGCTACCCGGTGGACAAGGGGTACGCCCTGGTCACCTTCCCGTACGGAGGCGGCACCACCACGGTCGTCGGCGACGCCGGTTTCATGACCAACCAGCGCCTGGCCGAGGACGGCAACGCCGCGCTCGCGCTCAACCTGATCGGCACCGGCCGACCCGTCACCTGGCTCGTACGCCCCGACAACCCGCCCGCCGTCAGCCTCCCCGGCGAGAACGGCAAGTCGATGTACGACCTCATGCCCGACAGCGTCCGCTGGACCATCTACATGGCGATCATCGCCATCGCCGTCACCGCGTTCTGGCGGGGCAGGCGCCTGGGCCCGGTCGTGACGGAGAAGCTGCCGGTCGTCGTCAGGGCGGCCGAGACGGTCGAGGGGCGCGGCCGGCTCTACCGGGCCAGGCGCGCCAGGGAACGCGCCGCCGACGCGCTGCGCGCGGGCACGATCGACCGCCTGGCCCCCAGGCTGGGCCTGGCTTCCGGCGCCGGGCAGCGCGAGATCGTCGCGGCGCTCGCCGCCCGCACGGGCCAGGACTCCCACCAGGTCGGCGCCGCACTGTACGGCCCGCCGCCGGCCGACGACGCGGGGCTCGTGGGGCTGGCCGGATATCTGGACTACATCGAAAGGCAGGTCCGTGAACTCTGAGGAGACTTTCCGCGCGACGAACTCGGGCGACCCGGCCAGAGATGCGCTGGGCGCGCTGCGGGCCGAGGTGTCCAAGGCCGTCGTCGGGCAGGACGCGGTGGTGACGGGGATGGTCATCGCGTTGTTGTGCAAGGGACACGTGCTGCTCGAAGGCGTGCCGGGCGTGGCCAAGACGCTGATGGTCCGTACGTTGTCCGCCGCCCTGTCGCTGGACTTCAAGCGGGTGCAGTTCACGCCGGACCTGATGCCGGGTGACGTGACCGGGTCGCTGATCTATGACACGAAGACGGCGGAGTTCGAGTTCCGCGAGGGGCCGGTGTTCACGAACCTGCTGCTCGCCGACGAGATCAACCGCACCCCGCCGAAGACGCAGGCGGCGCTGCTCGAGGCGATGGAGGAGCGGCAGGTCAGCGTGGAGGGCTCGGCCAGGCCGCTGCCTGACCCGTTCGTGGTGTGCGCGACGCAGAACCCCGTCGAGTACGAAGGCACCTACCAGCTCCCCGAGGCCCAGCTCGACCGGTTCCTGCTCAAGCTGACCGTGCCTCTGCCGCCCCGCGAGCAGGAGATCACGGTGCTCGACCGGCACGCCCGCGGCTTCGACCCGCGCGACCTGTCGGACGTCAAGCCCGTCGCCTCGGCCGAGGACCTGGCCGCGGGACGGGAAGGCGTCTCGAAGGTGCACGTGGCGCCCGAAGTGCTCGGGTACATCGTGGACGTGGCCCGCGCCACCAGGAACTCCCCGTCGTTGCAGCTCGGCGTCTCCCCCCGTGGCGCGACGGCGCTGCTGGCCGCCGCGCGGGCGTGGGCGTGGTTGTCCGGGCGGACCTACGTCACCCCCGACGATGTGAAGGCGCTGGCCAGGCCGGCGTTGCGGCACCGGGTGCAGTTGCGGCCCGAGGCCGAGCTGGAGGGGGCGACCGCCGACGGCCTGCTCGACGGCATCCTGTCCTCCGTCCAGGTCCCGCGCTGATGGTCACACGACAGACGGACGGGCGCGCGACGGATCGCGGGGCACTGGTCCCCCGGCGCGCGCCGATCCCCCGGACGGATCGCGGGGCGCTGGCTCCTCGGCGCGCGCCGATGCCCGGGACGGAACTCACAGGGCGGGTGTGCCGATGGCTCTGACGGGACGTGCCGGGCTGGTCGCGGCGATCGGGATCGTGCTGGTCATGTTCGCGCCGCAGCCCGGGCCGGCGCTGGCCGGGGTCTGTCTGCTGCTGGCTGCCGCGATCGTGGTGGACCTGGCGTTCGCCGGTGCCGTGCGGCCGCTGCGCTTCCACCGCGCCGGTGACACGCTGATCCGGCTCGGTCAGCGGGCCGTGGTGGAGCTGGTGGTCGAGAATCCGGGCGGCAGGCGCGTACACGGCCTGATCAGGGACGCCTGGCCGCCGTCGGCGGGCGTGGACCCGCGGGTGGCGAAGCTGGAGGTGTTGTCCGGGGAGCGCCGCAGGATCACCGTCACGCTCACCCCGACCAGGCGCGGCGACCGCTCCTCCGTGGCGGTGACCGTGCGCTCGCTCGGTCCGCTGGGGCTGGCCGCGCGCCAGGGCACCCACCAGGCGCCGTGGACGGTGCGCGTGCTGCCGCCGTTCCTGTCGCGCAAGCACCTGCCGTCCAGGCTGGCCAGGCTGCGCGAGCTGGACGGGCAACATCCCGCGCTGGTACGCGGGCAGGGCACCGAGTTCGACTCCCTGCGCGAATACGTGGTGGGCGACGACGTGCGTTCCATCGACTGGCGGGCCACCGCGCGCCGCCACGACGTCGTCGTGCGCACCTGGCGTCCGGAACGCGACCGCCGCGTGCTGATCGTGCTCGACACCGGCCGCACCTCGGCGGGGCGGGTGGGCGACGCGCCGATCCCCATGGCGGGCGCCGCGCCGAGCGGCGGCGGGCTGCTCGTCCGGCCCGATTCCCGGCCCGCGCCCGGCTGGCCGCGGCTGGACTGGTCGATGGACGCGGCGCTGCTGCTGGCCGCGCTGGCCGCCAGGGCGGGCGACCAGGTGGACTTCCTGGCCTACGACCGGACCGTACGCGCCTGGGTGGGCGGGGCTTCGCGCACCGAGCTGCTGTCTTCGCTGGTCAACGTGATGGCGCCGATCGAGGCGGAGCTGATCGAGGCCGACTCGCAGGGCATGGTGGCCTCCATCCTGTCGCGCGCCAAGCGGCGCTGCCTGGTCGTGCTGCTCACGGACCTGAACTCGGCCGCCATGGACGAGGGCCTCATGCCGGTGCTGCCGCAGCTCTCCTCCCGGCACCTGGTGCTGGTGGCCGGCGTGTCCGACCCGCGCGTGGCGTCCATGGCGGGGCGCCGGGGGTCGATCGAGGAGGTGTACGACGCGGCGGCGGCCGAACAGGCGCAACTCGGGCGCAGGCGGATCACGGCCAGGCTGCGGCGGCACGGGGTGGAGGTCGTGGACGCGCCGCCGGAGGAGATCGCACCGGCGCTGGCGGACACGTACCTGGCGTTGAAGGCCGCCGGACGTCTCTAGCTTTCAGGTCAGGCTGTGGGAGCGACGTCGGGGGCGCGTTCGATGTCGCCGGTCTCGTTCCGGCGCAGCGCCCGGCGGCCGAAGACGATCACGTACGTGAGGAAGACCGCCTCGGCGAGCACCCCGATGCTCACGCGCGCCCACGTGGGCAGCCCCGACGGCGTCACGAACGCCTCGATCAGCCCCGACACGAACAGCACCGCGACCAGCCCCAGCGCCACGCTCATCACCGCCCGCCCCTGCTCGGCCAGCGCCTCGACCCGCCTGCGCGGTCCTGGATCGATGACGGTCCAGCCCAGGCGCATGCCCACGGCCGCCGCCAGGAAGACGGCGGTCAGCTCCAGCAGCCCGTGCGGCAGGATCAGGCCGAAGAAGATGTCCAGCTTGCCCCTGGAGGCCATGAGGCCGGCGGAGACGGCGACGTTCTCGGCGTTGGCGTACAGCGCGTACGGAATCGGCAGCCCCATCACCACCGAGTAGATGATCATCTGGGCCGAGACCCACGCGTTGTTGATCCACACCTGGCTGGCGAAGGAGGCGGCCGGGTGCTCGGAGTAGTAGTCGGCGAAGTCGTGGTCGACGAGCTGGGTGATCGTGTCGGGGCTGGCGATCGACGCCTGCACGTCCGGGTTGACCGCCACCCAGGTGCCCATCACCACCCCGACCACCAGGAACGCCAGCGAACTGCCCAGCCACCACCACCGCGCCCGGTAGGCCACCACGGGGAACGACACGGTGAAGAAGCGCGCCAGCTCCCGCCAGGCCGGGGTGTGCGCGCCGGTCACCGCCGACCTGGCCCTGGCCACCAGCGCGGACAGCCGCCCGACCACCATCGGATCCTTGGCGGAGGAGCGCACGATGGACAGATGCGTGGCCACCCGCTGATAGAGCTCCACCAGTTCGTCCACCTCGGCGCCGTTCAGCGACGAGCGGTTCTTGACCAGGTAGTCGAGCCTGTCCCACACGGGGCGGTGTGCTGCGACGAACGCATCGATGTCCACCCGAACATTCTGGCCGCTCAATCACCGCGACATAGCCGTTAGGCTCCACATATGTCAGAGGTTGTGACCGGCGACGCCGTCGTGGTCGAAGTACGGGTGGCCCAGATGCCTTCCCGAGCGCTGGCGATCATCATCGACATGGCCGTGCAGTTCACCGTCCTGATCCTCGCCTATGCGCTGTTAGGCGCGTTCGCGGGCGTCACGGACTTCGCCATGTTCGCCGCCGTGATGATCGTGCTGATGGTGCTGGTGATGGTCGGCTACCCGGTGCTCTTCGAGACTCTCACCAGGGGGCGCAGCCTCGGCAAGCTGGCGCTCGGGCTCCGGGTCGTCAGCGACGACGGCAGCCCCGAGCGGTTCCGGCAGGCCCTGTTCCGTGGGCTGGCCGGGGTGGTGGAGTTCTGGGTGTTGTCGGGGGCGCCGGCACTGATCGCGTCGCTGGTCTCGCAGCGGGGCAAGCGGCTCGGTGACGTCTTCGCGGGCACGATCGTGATCTCCGATCGGGCGCCGCGCAACTCGGGCCAGCTCATCGTGATGCCGCCGCAACTGGCGCACTGGGCGACCACGCTGGAGCTCTCCCAGCTGCCCGACCAGGTGGCGCAGGCGGCCAGGCAGTACCTGTCGCGCTGGCACGACCTGTCGCCGCAGGTCCAGCACGAGATGGGGGTGCGCATCGCGACCCAGACGGCGGCCTACGTCTCGCCCGCGGCTCCGGCGGGGGTGCCGCCGCACGCGTACCTGAGCGCCGTCCTGGCCGAGCGCCGGCGGCGGGAGCAGGCCCGTTTCGCGCGGCGGATGGGCAACGGCGCCCCGCAACCGGGTCCGTACGGACCGCCGCAGCCACCGGCTCCGTACACGCCTCAGCCCTCGTACCCTCAGCAGCAGCCGAGGCCGTATCCCCAGCAGCCGCCCACATATCCACAACCTCAGCGGCCCCCGGCACCCGCGCCGGAGCCGCCGAAGGCGACTCCGGGCGGGTTCGCGCCGCCTCAGTGAGCGCGGTCAGAGGGCGCGCGAGTCGTCACCTCACCAGTGGTGACCTCCAGTGCGGTACGACTCCTGCGTCTGCGTGTTCAACCGGTCGGTACGAACGTCCTTGGCGCTGTTCGTGAGCCGATCGTCGATCTTGATGACGTCGAGTCCCTCGTGGAAGTCGGCGGCGTAGATGTAGCCGTTGTAGTAGTAGGCGGACCAGATGCCGCCGCCACCGCCGACCGAGCGGGGACCGCGCTCGAAGTAGCCGATCTCCCTCGGGTTGGCGGTGTCGGTGAAGTCCCATACCGACAGCCCGCCCATGTACCAGGCCTGGACCATGATGTCGCGGCCCTTGACGGGGATCAGCGAGCCGTTGTGGGCCACGCAGTTCTCGCTGTTGTCCTGGTAGCGCGGGATCTTGTAGTAGCTCTTGAACACGAGCTGCCCGCGGACGATCTCGTAGATGGCGTCCGCCCCGCGGTTCGGCCCGGTGGCCTCGTTGCAGGTGGCCGCTCCGCCGCCGCCGAGCTCGTCGGTGAAGACGACCTTCCTGGCGTCGTTGCTGAAGGTGGCCGAGTGCCAGAACGCGAAGTTCGGGTCGGTGGTCCTGGCGGTGACCTTCGGGTTCAGCCGGTCGGAGATGTCGAACAACACGCCGTCACCCATGCACGCGCCCGCCGCGATGTCCTTCTCGGCGTAGGTGGTGATGTCGTGGCAGCCGCTGGTCGGTACGAGCAGCCCGGGCTGGGTCTCGTTGCCGCCGTCGGGGAAGACGACCGGTGTGGAGGCGACCGCGGCCGAGGCCGGGTCACGCAGCGGCACCTTGATGATCGAGATCTTGTCGTGCGGCGGCGAGCAGTCGGGGAAGTTCGCGGCCGGAGAGTACGACGACACGTAGACGTAGACGTTCTTGTTCCGGTCGCGGCCCTTGCCCGGCACCAGGGTCAGGGTGTGGGAGCCGCAGTTGGTCTCGACGGACTTGACGTATCTCGGGTTGGCCTTGTCCGAGACGTCGAAGATGCGGACGCCTTCCCAGGCCGCCTTCTGGTCGGCGCCCAGGCTCGTGCTGTTGCACGAGTCGTCGCTGCGGGAGGAGTCCACGGCGGTGAACAGCAGGTTGTCGTAGACGCTGACGTCCATCTGGGAGCCGGGGCAGACGACGGAGCTGACGGCCTTGGCCTTCTTGGGGTTCCTGATGTCGTAGATCGAGAAGCCGCCGTAGTTGCCGACGTAGGCGTAGTCGCCCTGGAAGGCGATGTCGGTGTTGATGGTGGCGGCGATGGCGGCGGGTTTGGGGATGTTCAGAACGTGGGTCACGTTCGGGCTGGTGACCACCGCGTCGGGCGGCGGGATGTCTGCGGCCAGGGCGGGCACGCCTGCCAGCGCTAAGACGGCGGCGGCCGCCGCCACGACGAGTGAGCGGCGCGATCGGGTCACTCGGGAGCCTCCTTGAACCTGTGGGAACACGTGGAGAACAGGAGAGGCGGGGACCCGGTCGAGGCCCCCGCCGTCCTGGTGATCAGTGGTCGTGGCCGTGCCCTCGTTCGGGGTACGACGCCTGCGTCTGCGCGTTCAGCGAGCGCATCTTGACCCCGTCGGCCTTGTTCGTACGCCAGTCGTTGATCTTCAGCACATCGAGGCCCAGGTTGAAGTCGGAGCCGTAGATGTAGCCGTTGTAGTAGTAGGCGGACCAGAAGCCGCCGCTCAGCGCGGGGGCCGTGCTGTCGGGCCCGCGCTCGAAGTAGGCGATCTCCTGCGGGTGCGCGGAGTCGGTGAAGTCGACCACCGAGATCCCGCCCTGGTACCACGCCTGCACCATGATGTCGCGGCCCTTGACCGGGATCAGCGAGCCGTTGTGCGCCACGCAGTTCTCGGTGTCGGCCTGGTGCCGGGAGATCTTGAAGTGGCTCCTGTACTGGAGCTGCCCGCGGACGATGTCGTAGTACGCGTTCGCGCCCTTGTCAGGGCCGATGGCCTCGTTGCAGGTCGCCCTGGTGCCGCCACCGAGCTCGTCGGTGAAGATGACCTTCGTGCCGTCGTTGTTGAACGTGGCCGAGTGCCAGAAGGCGAAGTTCACCTCGTCCCTCGCGGTCGCGGTGACCCTGGGCTGCTCGGGGTTGCGGATGTCGAGCAGGACGCCCTCGCCCATGCAGGCGCCGGCGGCGATGCCCTTCTCCGGGTAGGCCGTGATGTCGTGGCAGCCGGTGGTGGCGGAGTGGCCGTTCGGGTACGACCCCGGCACGCCCGGGAACCCGCCGTCGGGGAACAGGTTGGGCGTGGCGATGACCGTCGCGGCCGCCGGGTTCTTCACCGGCACCTTGACGATCGAGATCAGGTCATGCGGCGTCTTGCAGTCGGGGAACGTGTCGTTCGGCCCGTAGGAGGAGATGTAGAGGTAGACGTTCCTGCCGCTGCGGTCGGGCACCAGCGTGTGCGTGTGCGAGCCGCAGTTCGTCTCGACCGACTTGACATACTTCGGGCTGGCCTTGTCCGAGACGTCGAAAATGCGGATGCCCTCCCACGACTCCTTGACCGTGGCGCTCTGCGAGGCGCTGCTGCAGGAGTCGTTGTTGCGGGAGGAGTCGACGGACCCGAACAGCAGGTTGCCGTAGACGGACACGTCCATCTGGCCGCCGGGGCAGACCACGGAGCTGACCACCGACGTGCGCTTCGGGTTCCTGATGTCGTAGATGGAGAAGCCGTAGTAGTTGCCGACGTAGGCGTAGTCGCCCTGGAAGGCCATGTCCGTGTGGATGTCAGCCAGGGCCTCGGGCTTGGGCACGTTGGTGACGTGCCTGATGTTGGGGCTCATGACGATCTGACCGGGAGCCGGGATGTCCGCAGCCTGGGCCGGCGCTACGACGCCCGCCAGCGCGACCAGCGCCGCGACCAGGGTGAGGGCTCTGCGGGGGGTTAACACTCGGGAACCTCCGATAAAGAGGGCATAAATCTACGCCATCCTCACCCTTCTCGGCCTTCCATGCCAGCGTCCAACATGTCAAATTTTATTGCGATTCGACCTCTTTAAATTTGTCCACTTATCGCCTAGAGTGCGCATTCTGGACCAAACCAGTCAGGAGGTTGAGTGCGCGCTGCGCTCGTCGGCATCGTGAGCCTGGTCGTCGTCCTCTCCGGCTGCAGCTCCAGTACGCCCCCGCAGACCCCGCGAGCCGACTCCACGGCGCCCGTGATCGCACCGGGCCGGCCGGGCGAGCAGGCCAAGACCCTCTCCCCCGCCGAGGCCGCCACCGCCGTGCCCTCCCCGACGGCCAACGCCGCCGACATCACCTACGCCCAGAACATGGTCGTCCACCACCGGCAGGCCATGGACATGTCGCTCCTCGCCCCCAGCCGGGCCGACTCGGCCAAGCTGAAGAGCCTCGCGGATCGCATCCAGGCCGCGCAGGGCCCGGAGATCCAGTTCATGACCACGTGGCTGCGGGAGCAGGAGCAGCAGGTGCCCGACCATCACGCGGCCCATGACGGCATGCCGGGGATGGCCACACCGGAACAGATCGAGGCACTGAAGGCGGCCAAGGGCAAGGACTTCGACCGGATGTTCCTGCAGCTCATGATCAACCACCATCTGGGGGCGATCAAGATGTCGGAGCAGGTGCTGACCGGCGGCTCCCACATCAGGATCGAGGAACTGGCCAACGAGATCAGCGTGGAGCAGACGGCCGAGATCCGCCGCATGCAGGAGATGCAGGCAGCCCAGTAGCATCTCGGGCCACGCGCACCGTCCAGGCCGCTGCGCTCGGCCGGGTGCCGGTTGAGGTCAGGAGCCGACGCGCCAGGAGTGGAGGTAGTCCTCCTGCTCGGCGGTGAGGACGTCGATGCCGATTCCGGTGGCCGCCAGCTTGAGC
The DNA here is from genome assembly GCF_042656245.1 of Nonomuraea insulae. Lineage (NCBI taxonomy): Bacteria > Bacillati > Actinomycetota > Actinomycetes > Streptosporangiales > Streptosporangiaceae > Nonomuraea > Nonomuraea insulae. The sequence goes on along the minus strand of NZ_JBHSPA010000027.1, from coordinate 218,671 downwards.
CTGGCCACCTCGTGATCGATCTCCTCTGGCACGTCATAGACCCCGGGCGCGAGGTTGGCGCGCTCACCCGCCAGCCAGGCCACGGCGAGGGCCTGCGCGGAGAACGACATGTCCATGACGGCCGCCGGATGCCCCTCGGCGGCGGTGAGGTTGACCAGGCGGCCTTCGGCGAGCAGCAGGAGCCGGCGCCCGTCGGGCATGACGTACTCGTCGGTGTTGGGCCGCACCCCCCTGTGCACCTCCTGGGCCAGCTCGTCCAGCGCCCGCACGTCGATCTCCACGTCGAAGTGCCCCGCGTTGGCCAGGATCGCGCCGTCCTTCATCACGGCCAGGTGCTCGGCCCTGATCACGTCACGGTTGCCGGTCACGGTGACGAACAGGTCCCCGGTCATGGCCGCCTGCGCCATCGGCCGCACCTCGTAACCCTGCAGGGTCGCGTCGAGCGCCTTCACGGCGTCGATCTCGGTCACGATCACCCGCGCGCCGAACCCCTTGGCCCGCTCGGCCACCCCCCGCCCGCAGTACCCGAACCCCGCCACGACCACGGTCCGCCCCGCCAGCATGGTGTTGGTGGCCCGCATGATCCCGTCCAGCGTGGACTGTCCCGTCCCGTACCGGTTGTCGAACATGCGCTTCGTACGGGTGTCGTTCACGGCCACGACGGGAAACCGCAACGCCTCCTCGGCCGCCATCTGCCGCAACCGGATGATCCCGGTCGTGGTCTCCTCACACCCCCCGCTCACCCCGTCGAGCAGGTCGGTGCGCTCGGTGTGCAGGATGTTGACCAGGTCGCAGCCGTCGTCCAGCACGAGGTCGGGCCCGAGGTCGAGCGCCTGGTGGATGTGCCGGTAGTAGGCCGTGCGATCTACCCCGGCGCGGGCATACACCTGAATCCCATAGCTCCGCAGAGCCTCGGCCACGTCGTCCTGCGTGGACAACGGGTTGGAGGCGGCCAGGGCGATCTCCGCGCCCCCCGCCTTCAGCGCCCCCAGGAGCACGGCCGTCTCGGCGGTGACGTGCAGGCAGGCAGCGATCTTCAGCCCGTCGAGCGGCCGTTCGAGCGCGAACCGCTCACCGATCGCGGTCAACACCGGCATCGAACGAGCGGCCCAGGAGATCTGCCGCTCTCCGCTTTCACTGAGATCCATGGAGCTGCCTTTTGCCGAAGAACGCGGCCAAGAGGACGCTCGTCACGGCGCCCTGCCCGTGAGCCTTCACGACCGGCCATGACGGGCGGGAAGGGGGTGCGGCGCGTGCGGGTTGCTTGGCCTGCCGTAAGGGATGGATGGGGGTATGGGAGAGCTCCGGAAGGTGAGAATTCACCCTCCGGTATGGGAGAGCGCCGAAAGGCGAGAACCCACCCTCCGGTATGGGAGAGCGCCAAAGGCGAGAACCCACCGTCGGTATGGGAGAGCTCCGGAAGGCGAGAAGCCACCCTCCGGAGCTGATCCGCATGGAGCAGAAGGTTTAGTACCGGTAGTGGTCGGGCTTGTAGGGGCCCTCGATGTGGACGCCGATGTAGGCGGCCTGGTCCTTGCTCAGCTCGGTGAGCTTCACGCCGAGGGCGCTCAGGTGCAGGCGGGCGACCTTCTCGTCGAGGTGCTTGGGCAGCGTGTAGACCCCGATCGGGTACTCGGACGTCTTCGTGAACAGCTCGATCTGCGCGATCACCTGGTTGGTGAACGAGTTGGACATCACGAAGCTCGGGTGGCCGGTCGCGCAGCCCAGGTTCATCAGGCGGCCCTCGGCCAGCACGAGGATCGAGTGCCCGTCGGCGAAGATCCACTCGTCGACCTGCGGCTTGATGTTGTTCCGCACGATGCCGGGCAGCTTGGCCAGCCCCGCCATGTCGATCTCGTTGTCGAAGTGGCCGATGTTGGAGACGATCGCCTGGTGCTTCATCTTCGCCATGTCCGCGGCGGTGATGATGTTGAAGTTGCCGGTGCAGGTCACGAAGATGTCCGCGATGCCGACGACGTCCTCGAGCGTGGTCACCTGGAAGCCGTCCATGGCCGCCTGGAGCGCGCAGATCGGGTCGATCTCGGTGACGATCACGCGGGCGCCCTGGCCGCGCAGCGCGTCGGCGCAGCCCTTGCCGACGTCGCCGTAGCCGCAGACCACGGCCACCTTGCCGCCGATCAGCACGTCGGTGGCGCGGTTGAGGCCGTCGATGACGGAGTGGCGGCAGCCGTACTTGTTGTCGAACTTCGACTTGGTGACCGAGTCGTTGACGTTGATCGCCGGGAAGAGCAGCTGGCCGTTCTTGTGCATCTCGTAGAGGCGGTGCACGCCGGTGGTGGTCTCCTCGGTGACGCCCTTGATGCTCTCGGCGACCTTGGACCACTTCTTGTCCGCGCCGACCGTGCGGGTGAGCACGTCGATGATGACGTGCCACTCCTCCGGGTCGTCGGCGGTGGCGGGGGGCACGGCTCCGGCCTTCTCGTATTCGGCGCCCTTGTGGACCAGCAGCGTGGCGTCGCCGCCGTCATCGAGGATCATGTTGGGGGCGCTTCCGTCAGGCCAGCTCAGCGCCTGCTCGGTGCACCACCAGTATTCCTCCAGCGTCTCGCCCTTCCAGGCGAACACCGGCACGCCCTTCGGGTCGTCCACAGTGCCGTCGGCGCCGACGACCACCGCGGCGGCGGCGTGGTCCTGCGTGGAGAAGATGTTGCAGCTCACCCAGCGCACGTCGGCGCCCAGCGCCACCAGCGTCTCGATGAGAACGGCGGTCTGGATCGTCATGTGCAGGGAGCCCATGACCTTCGCGCCACGGAGGGGCTGGGAGGCCGCGTATTCCTTGCGAACCGCCATGAGGCCGGGCATCTCATGCTCGGCGAGCCGGATCTCCTTGCGGCCGAAGTCGGCAAGTGAAAGGTCTGCGACCTTGAAGTCCATCGGGTTTCCCCTCGCATCACGGATGGTTGTCGCGGATGAGTCTAGGCGGGGTCCGTACGAGGATGCATCTCGCAGACGGTGAATCTGACGTAAGAATGTAAGAATGCGCATCACGGAAGCAGCGAAGCGGCTCGGCATGTCTGCACGAATGCTCCGATACCGGGAGGCTCTCGGCCTCCTGCCGCCGGTGCGGGAGCAGGGTGCGCACCGGCGCTTCGGCCCCGACGAGCTGGCCGCCGTCGCTCAGGGGGTGGAGCTGGAGAAGCAGTTCGACGTGTCGCCGGCCGAGCTGGCCTTCGCGCTCCGGGCGCTCAGCGAACCGGCCGTGGCGGCCGCCGTGCGGGACCTGGGGGTACGGATCGGGCGCATCCAGATACCCCGCAGGGCCCTCGACTTCGAGAAGGAGAAGGCCCTGCGCCTCCTCAATCGTCCTCGCTGACCTCCGTGTCAGGTGGAGGCGGAGGTGCTGCGGAGACGGTCGAGGTCGGGCTCCAGGTAGATGACGCGGGCGATCGGCACCGCCGCGCGAATGCGCCGCTCGGCCTCGTCGATCCCGTGCGCGACCTCGGTGGCCGTGTCGTTGTGCTCGACCGCGATCTTCGCGGCCACCAGCAGCTCCTCGGGCCCGAGGTGCAGCGTCCTCATGTGGATGACCCGAGCCACCTCGGGCGCGCCCTCCAGCGCGACGCGGATCTGCTCCTCCACCTCAGGCGACGCACCCTCGCCCACGAGCAGCGACTTGGTCTCGATGGCCAGCACGACCGCGATCACCGCCAGCAGCACACCGATCATCAGGGTGCCGATACCGTCCCAGACGCCGTCGCCGGTCAGGACCGCCATCGTCACGCCGAACAGCGCGAAGATCAGGCCGAGCAGCGCGCCCAGGTCCTCCAGCAGGATGACGGGCAGTTCGGGGGACTTGGAGCGGCGGATGAAGGCGACCCACGACTGCTTACCGCGTACGTGATTCGATTCCTTGATCGCCGTACGGAACGAGAATCCCTCCGCGATGATCGCGAAGATCAGCACCGCGAACGCCCAGATCGGCGCCTCCACCGGGTGCGGATCGGAGAGCTTGTGGACGCCCTCGTAAACCGAGAACGCCGCGCCGATCGTGAACAGCACCACGGCCACCACGAAGGCGTAGAAGTAACGCTCGCGACCGTAGCCGAACGGGTGCTCCTTGGTGCTGGCCCTGGCCGCCCGCTTGCCGCCCACCAGCAGCAGCACCTGGTTGCCCGAGTCGGCGACCGAGTGGATGCCCTCCGCCAGCATCGAGGAGGACCCGGTGAAGAACGCCGCCACGAACTTGGCCACGGCGATCGCCAAGTTCGCGGACAATGCCGCAATGATTGCCTTAGTTCCGCCGCTCGCGCTCACCGGTCTGCTCCACTCATAAAGATCAACTACAAAGGCCTGAAAGGGGATCCTATTGGGAAATCCTGGCCTTTACCTCAGTGATCGCCGACACAGAGGTGGGATCGACGCCATACCCCAGCGCGAGATAGGTGCTGGCGTAGTCGCCGAGCCCGACCAGACTCGCGATCCGCTCCAGCGGATGCGCGCCTACCGCCGCGAGCTCGGTGACCGGCACGTCGCGCTCGCGCGCCAGCCGCAACGACGCCTCGCGCCGCCGCGTCACCTGGGGGTGCTCGTCCACGTCCCGCAGGACGACGAGCCTGATCGTGCGGGCGGCGGTGTCGGCGAAGATGTCACGTTCGGCCATCGGCCCGTCGAAGACCGCCACCTGGTGGTGGTCGGCCTCGGGCAGCTCGCCGTGGATGGCGGGATATTTCGCGTTCGCGTTGAGCTGGCAGACCAGCCGGTACGCGGCCACGGACGCGACCGCCGAGGATCCCCAGATCATCGGCACGGACTCGGCCAGATCCGTCGCCAGTGACTTGCCCGGGTTGATGAACGAGTCGCTGGACGGCCGGCACCGGTTCGCCATGTCCTCCAGCGACCCGGCCACCCGCTCGAACAGCTCCGCGTCCGCCTGCACCAGCCGCAGCGCGGCGGCCGCCACGATGAGCGGCACGGCCAGCAACCACAGGTTCGCCCTCGACTGACCGCTGATCGGCACCGGCACGTAGAGGGCCGACGCCTGGGTGGCGATGGACTCCAGCGGAGAACCGGGGGCGCCCACACCGAGCACCGTGCAACCGCGCCGCACGGCCTGGGTGGTGACGGACAGCGTCTCCTCGGTGTCACCCGAGCCGGAGACGGCGATGACCAGGTCGGTGGCCCCCACCCAGCCGGGGAGCTGGTAGGAGCGCACGGTCACGATCGGCAGCGGCGCGCCGTTGCCGACGACGGCCGCCAGGATGTCGCCGGCGATGCCCGAGGCGCCCATCCCCACGACCACGATGGCGCGCGGACGCCCATGATCGCCGAGGCGATCGAGGCGGGCTTCGACGGCGTTGCGGTAGCCGGTGCGCACGTGGGCCGCGGAGGCGGCGACCGCAGGCAACATGCCGCCGGGGTCGCCCTCACTCAGGTGACGCTGGTCTTCGAGCCGCTCCGGCTCCCAGGTCACGGCTTCCTGGCCTCATCGACGAGCAGAACGGGAATGTCATCCCTGACCGGGTAGATCAGGCCGCACCCGGTGCAGACCAGCTCCTCGGACTCGGTCTCGGCCCGCAGCGGAGCCTTGCACGCCGGGCAGGCCAGGATCTCCAGCAGCCAGTCGTCGATCTTCACTCTGACACCTTTCCCACAATGGCGAGGACCTCGTCCCTGATCGCCGTCATCTTGCCCTCGTCGCCGGCCTCGGCGTTCAGCCTGAGCAGCGGCTCGGTGTTGGAGGCCCGCAGGTTGAACCACCAGCCCGACCCGCTCACGGTCAGCCCGTCGAGCTCGTCGAACTCGCCGCGCCCCGCGAACGCGTCCTTCACCTGCCGCACCGCCCGCGCCTGGTCGGAGACGGCGCTGTTGACCTCTCCTGAGGCGTGGTAACGCGAGTAGGCCGACACCACCTCCGACAGCACCTGCTCCTGCTCCCCGAGCGCGGCCAGCACGTGCATGGCGGCCAGCATCCCGGAGTCGGCGAACCAGAAGTCCCTGAAGTAGTAGTGGGCGGAGTGCTCACCGCCGAACACGGCCCCCGTCCGCGCCATCTCGGCCTTGATGAACGAGTGCCCCACCCGTGTGCGCACCGGGACACCGCCGTGCTCCCGCACGATCTCCGGCACGCCGAGCGACGTGATCAGATTGTGAATGATCGTCGCCCCGGAGTATTTCGCCAGCTCCCGCACCGCCACCAGCGCCGTGACGGCGGACGGCGGGACCGACCGCCCCCGCTCATCGATCACCCAGCACCGGTCGGCGTCACCGTCGAAGGCCAGCCCCAGGTCCGCGCCGGTCTCGATCACGGCGCGCTGCAGATCGACCAGATTCTGCGGCTCCAGCGGGTTGGCGTCGTGGTTGGGGAAATTCCCGTCGAGCTCGAAGTAGAGCGGGGTGAGCTCGATCGGCAGCCCGTCGAACACGGCGGGAACCGTGTAGCCGCCCATCCCGTTACCCGCGTCGACGACCACCTTCAGCGGCCTGATCCCCCGCAGGTCGACCAGCGTGCGCAGGTAGTCGGCGTATCCCGTGAGCAGGTCTTTCTCGATCAGCGACCCGCCCGGCGCCGCGATCGTCCCGACCAGCTCGGCCGCCCTGTCGCGGATCTCGATCAGCCCCGTGTCGCCACCGATCGGCACCGCGCCGGACCGGCACATCTTCATGCCGTTGTACCGCGCGGGGTTGTGGCTGGCGGTGAACATCACGCCCGGCAGCCCGAGGCTGCCGCTGGCGTAGTAGAGCAGATCGGTCGAGCCCAGCCCCGCGTGCACGACATCGGCACTGCGCGAACGGGCCCCGCGGATGAACGCCTCGGCCAGCACCGGCGACGACTCACGCATGTCATGCGCGACCACGACCGACGCCGCCCCTGTCACCTCGACGAAGGCCGCCCCCACCGCCTCGGCGATCGGCTCGTCGAACTCGTCGGGCACCACTCCGCGAACGTCGTACGCTTTGAAGATCTTGGCGAGGTCGCCCACTCCAGCTCCGCCCTTAGGTCGTCTCCTCCGTGTGAACGAGCCTACCGGTCACGGTGCTGCTGGGCCGACCTCAGAACGCGCAGGTGCCCGCGACGGCCGACCTCGACGCCCTGCCCCACCGGCTCACCTCCACCGGACGACGTGGGCCGCGCGGCCTCCCTGACCGCGTTGGCCAGCGCTTCGAGATCGTCGGAACTGGGTGAGGCGCCGTCCGTCGGCAGCCGTACCACCTCCCAGCCGCGGGGAGCGGTCAGCCGCTCGGCATGTTCGGCGCACAGGTCATAACAATGTGGCTCCGCGTACGTCGCCAGGGGGCCTAGAACAGCGGTCGAGTCGGCGTATACGTACGTGAGCGTGAAGACTGCAGGCTGGCTGCAGGCGGTGCGGGAACAGCGGCGGACGGGGCTCACGGAGGGACCGTATCTGCTAAGAGTGCGAGGCGCCACTACCTGAGCACTCTTAACGAGCGTGTCGCCACAATTCGGACACCTGTCGCAGCCTTTCCACCCACATGCCCCACACTTTCCACCCCTCCCCCCGCGTTTCCCTCCCCGGCTTCCCCACCCCACCACCTGCCCAATCATCCCCCGCCCCACGATCTTCCCCGCGAATCCCCGCCCCCCTTTCCCGACCAAAACCCCCGACATCCCCTCCCCATGACCTTCACCACAAAGCCGCGCTCCCACCGCTTCCGAGGATGGAGGGACCGGCCCCGTACACTTGCTCCCGTGACTCAGAAGCGCGGTCCCAGACGGCGCGATCGCCACGGTCGCGGCCTCCGCGGCCCGCTCGCCCCCGCCCACGTCCCCATGGCCAAGGCCCGCAGCGAACGCTTCGACGACCTGGTGCTCGACGCGGTCGACCGGCTCAGGCCCCGCTGGGAGAAACAACTGGCGGCGGTGGAGTTCGCGGTGGAGGAAGTGCCGCCGTTGAGCGAGCTCGGGGACGGGCCCCGCCTCAACTCCGACCCCATCCCCTTCGGCCGCGCGGACACCGCCAGCGGGAAGTCGCCGGCCGCCGTCGTGGTGTATCGGCGTCCGCTGGAGGCCAGGGCGAGAGACAGGGACATGCTGGGCGCGATGGTCCACGACACGGTGGTGGAACAGGTCGCTACCCTGCTGGGCCTGTCCCCCGAAACGGTCGACCCGGGCTACGACGACCGCCGCTAACCCCGGAGGCTTCGGAGGCTTTACGGGGGTACGCCAGGGGCTCCCGGTGGACGCCTGAGGTCCGGGGGAAACTGCATGGTCCTCCCATTAAGCCGCGCTACGCGCGATGGGGACTCGGGCTGCGTCCTGTGGGGGCGAGCCCCCACACCCCCGGCGAAGGGCCTGCCGGCCCCTCGCGCTCCCCGGACGCGACCCCATTTACCGCACGGACAGCCCGCCAGTCCACCTTGTCACGAAAAGTGATCTATCGAGTACAGAGAGTACTCGAACACTTTAGCCTATGGGCGTTGATCCCCCCCATAGGAAGGTCCCTATATGTGGATCTCGTTGGCCACTACCTCAGCGCTGGCTGTCAGCCTGGCCACTGTCCCTGCCGGATGCTCCGCCCCCGGCAGCACCACCACCCACCCCGAAGGCAAGCACGGATGCACCAATTCTTGGGGTCCGCCCGTGGCCGTGCGATTCGGTCCTGCGGCACCGAAGGTCCGGGCTACTCTTCACATCACGTGCGACCGGAAGGTCATCGCCGCCTTCATGGCAAGGATCTCCATCGAGCACAAGGACGGCCTCTTCGCGGACTGGTACGAAGTGGCGCACGACTCCTACTTCGAACCGCCAGATCTAGCCAACTCCTACACGCTGCTGGTCAAAATCTGCCGGGATGGGACCTACCGCGCGAGGGCTTCCATATCTGGCCACTTCATCAACGGGGAAGGCTTCCAGGTCACAGAGGAGACGAGTAGCGCCTCCGTGGACTGCGAACGCGCTGAATCGATCACCTAAAAGGTGCGCTCGGATCTCCCCGATATGAGCAGCTGAGGTGGTTACGTGGATTCGGCGGCACGACACCGGCCGCCCAACACATGGCCGCTTCCGAATCCACCTGAGGGATGTTCACAGTGGTGTACACGGGTTGGGCAGTGATGGGGTCGGCGTCCCCCGGCCACACCCCCCACCCTCTTTGCCACCAGGCAACGCGCCATAGCCGCTCTTCGCCCTTCGACGATCGAAGGTCTTCAAAGTCGTCGAAGGGCTCCGGCCTTTGCCACCACCACCTGCGGCTCGCCTTGAAGTAGAAGCTCGGCTCCCCGCTCTTCCTACGCCCGTGACGCAACATGTCTCCAGCATCGCAGACGGTAGCCATTTCCGACTCACGCTTCGCCTTTGATCCCCGCATGAGCCGAGCTTCCATTCCTGCGCCGCCGAACCGTTGAGCCAGGACAGTCATGATCCGTCCCGCTCATGATGGCGATGGCTGGCGATGACGGTTTCCCACACCCTGAGTGCCCTGATGTGAACACCCCTGCCGATCACCTCGTACCCATCCCCGGCAGGGCGGAGGACGAAGTAATGACCACCTTCGGAGCAGAACTGGTACTCATCGCAGCAGGAAACCGCGACCACCTGCAGACACGAGCAATGTGGGACGTGCGGACGCCACCGGTGCAGCGTGTCCACCCATCGGTAGTCGGGGTCGCGTCCGAGGGGTGCGGGGACCGGCAGGTCCCCGCCCGGGGGTGTGGGGGCTGGCCCCCACAGGACGCAGCCCGAGCTCCCTTCGCGCGTAGCGCGGCTTATTGGGAGGACCATGCAGTTCCGCCCGGACCCCCCGGACCCCCCGGACCCCCCTGAACCCCTGGAACCCCCGGACCCCTGCGGGCTCCCGGGCTCCCGGGCTCCCGGGCTCCCGAAGAGCCTGTTATCGGACCACCCGGTACGTCAGGTGGGTGACGAGGCTGGTGCCCGAGGGGTCGCCGACGGGTTCGAGGGTGGTGTCGCCGATCTTGTCCATCAGCCGCTCCCCCCTCCCCAGGATCACGGGCGCCACGTGCAGGCGCAGTTCGTCGATGAGGCCCGCCGCCAGGTACTGGTTCACCGTCTCGGCGCCGCCGGCGATGGCCACGTCGCGGTCGCCGGCGGCCTCGCGGGCCTGGGACATGGCCGCCTCGATCCCGTCGGTGACGAAGGTGAACGTCGTGCCGCCCTTCATCGTCAGCTGCTCACGCGGGTGGTGGGTGAGGACGAAGACCGGCGCGTGGTACGGCGGCTCCTCGCCCCACCAGCCGTTCCAGTCCAGGTCCCAGGCGCCGCGCCCGGGGCTGAACATGTTGCGGCCCATGATGAACGCCCCTGCCGCGGTGATGTTCTCGATCACGGCGGCGTGCTGCTCGGGCTCGCTGAACATCCACTGGGTCAGGCGGTCGACCGCGCCCTCGCCGAACGGCTGGTCCAGGCTCTGGTGCGGTCCGGCCGTGAAGCCGTCGACGGACATCGCCATGTCACAAGTGACCTTGCTCATTTTCAGTACCTCCGGTCGTCTGCGCTTTCACGAGGAGGTCGGTGCCGTTCGCCGGTTCTCTACATGCCGCCGGAATCTTTTCGAGACTCCCGATGATCGGAGACGATGCCGCAGGTAGGAAGCCTCAAGGCAGGACGACGTCGGGCGTGTCCGTCAGCGGCGGGAGCAGTGTCCACATGCGAGCCGGAGCCAAAGGCTGAGCGGTGATCAGGACGCCCGACTTCTGCCGCTCTTCCACGACCCGCGCCCCGTACACCTCCCCCGACACGGGCGTGACCACCACCGCGAAGTCCCCCTTCGCCTTCAGCTTCACCTCCCGTGTCCGCCCCGCCTCCACCTCCACCTCGTACGGCGCCCCCGGCTCGCCCTTGGCAGGCACCACCTGCACCCGCACCTTGCCGGCCCCGCCGAGCGCCGTCAGCAGGAGTTGTGAGCCGGCGCTGTTGCGGGCCACCGCGCTGCCCAGTTCCAGGGACGGCGTTCCGGCGGTGAAGGCGACGTCGGTGCGCTCGCCCATGCCGGTGATGATCAGTCCGGCGACGATCGGGGTGGGAGAGGTGAGCACCAGGGCGGCCGCGGAGCCGGCGACGCCGGTGGTGACGTCCAGGGCGACCACGCTGCCCGCCGGCACGTCCAGCGACTCCCGCCCCTTCATCGCGTACTCCGCGTCCTCGCTCACCGCCTTGATCTGCACGGTGGCGTCCGTCTCGCCGGGAGCCGCGACCAGGAGGCGCCGCAGGCCGCCGCCGCCGGGAATGCCGGGTACGACCACGCGCGTGGACGGTGGCGCCGCCGCCGGGAGCCAGTCCACGCCGCCTCCCTCCAGCGTGGTCCTGGCCGCCACGGCCACGCGGCCGACGACGGTGGTGACGCTGAGGGACATCACGTCGGCCGATGGGGCCAGCGTCTTGAGGTCGATCTCCTTGTGCTCCCCGGGCGCGATCTCCAGGCCGATGCCGGCGTCGCCCGAGATGGGGCCCTCCGCGGCGTACACCTGGACGTCCGCCTGCGCGGGGGCCTTGTCGGCGTTCGTGAGGTGCAGGCGTACGTCGGCGTTCGCCGGCCCCGGTCCCACCAGCCAGGTGGCGGGGGTGGGCTCGGTACAGCGGATCCCGGCCAGGCCCTTGGCGGTGCGGGTGAGGTAGCCGGCCTCCAGGCCGCCGGGGCCGTTGGTCACGAACGGCTTCGCGTCCTCCATGGTCTCCCCGTTCAGGGCTCCCGGCAGGTACACGTTGACCTGCTCCCCCTTCGCCCCCGGGCACACCGCGGTGACCGACTCCACCGCGACCCTCTTCGGGCCGGCGTGCGGGGGTGGGATGGGGGTGGGTTCTGTGACGTACGCGATGCCGTACATGGCGATCAAGGACACGATGACCAGCGCCAGCAGGCCGAACCTGTTCTCCACGAACGCTCTCATGACGCCCCCGCCAGCGCCACGGCGGCCGTCTCCGTGCCTTCCTGCGGGCGTCGCCCTGGCGCCGCCAGGAGGGCCACCAGGAGCACCAGAGCCCCCTGCGTCCACAACCACGGGGTGTGCACCACGTTGACGGGCTGGTCGGGTACGCGGGTGACCGGCTCGGCCAGGCGCCACAAACCGCCCCATTCCGACAGGCTGAGGCGTTCCAGGGACGGCTGCGAGTCCAGCGCCCTGGCCAGTTGGGGCGAGACGGGCGGCGCCACGGCCACCATCGCGATCCCCTGCCGTGCCAGCGTGGCCGCGTCGCCGCCGCGCCCGCCGACCAGGCCCTGCGCCGCCGCGCCCACCCGGGCGCGGGCCTCGGACGCGATGGGCAGCTCCGATTCGCCGATGAGCGGTGTACGCCCGTGCAGCACCGTGAACGCCGACCCCTTGATCACCAACGTCCGTTCCCCATCGGTGGTACGGAACGCCGCCAGCGCGGGCATCACATCCGGCGCGTCACCGACGAGCGGCCCGCGTACCCCGTTGACCATCCAGTGACCGGCGGCCAGCAACGGCGTGCTGAACGCCACCGCCGCCACCGCCATCGCCCCCAGCCGCCGCAACCCGCCCCCGGCGCGTAACTCGGTCAGCCGGTGAGCGGTCAGGCCCACGAGCACGACCAGCCCGGTCCCCGCGAACGCCAGCGGCACCCCCGGCCACACCCGCGCCCCCTCGACCGTGATCCGGCTGATCAGGATGCCCGCCATCACCCCGTAGAGTGCAACGCCCCAGCCGATGGCGACGATCATCCGCTGGCGGCGCATGAGCAGTGCGGCCAGCGCCGCCGCCACCAGCCCCGCCGTCACCCAGAACGGCGGCAGACCGGGCCCTCCCGGGCTGAGCGTCAGCAACGACTCGGAGGTGAGCGCCGCGGCGGGGTCGTGCAGACCGGCCTCCAGCAGGAGCTTGCCGGGGTCCGTCGTGACCAGGTCGATCAACCAGGGCAGCAGGAGGACCAGAGGCACGGCGAGGGCGATGACCATGGACACCACGACCCCACCGCGATCCCCCAGCTTCACCCCCGCGCCGCCACCGCCGCCGCGTCCGTCCCCGCGTCCGTCCCCGCGTCCGCCGCCACCGCCGCCGCGTCCGTCCGCGCGTCCGCCGCCGCGTCCGGCGACGCGTCCCTCCGCACGTCCGTCGACGGTGGCGTCGGCGCGTCCGTCCGCACGTCCTCGACCACGGCCCCTCACGCCACCGCCCCCGTCTCTGCCTCGTCCGCCGCCCGCATGCCGGCGGCGTTCCCCGGCCTGGGCGCCACCTTCGCCACGTACGCCACCTCGACCCGAAACACCGCCCTCACCACGGAGGCCGTCGGAATGAGCGGCGCCGGGCACGGGGGCCGCAAGCGGGGCGAACAGGGTGCTGGAAGCGGGCGCGACGCTCGGGGCGGAGGTGAGGGCGGAGGCGGGGGTGGAGGTGAGGGCGGAGGCGGGGGTGGAGGTGAGGGCGGAGGTGGGGGCGGTGCTCGGGGTGGAGGCGGCGATCCGGGTGGCGGTGGCGCGTCCGAAGGCGAGGGCTCCCAGCACGCCCAGCACCGCGAACAGCGGATACACGAGCGGAACGAACGCCGTCCCCACCGCCAGCGACAACCCCAGCCCCCAGGCGGCCCGGCGGGCACGGCGGCGTTCGGCGGACAGGAGGGTCGTGACGAGGGAGGCGTACACGGGTAACAGGACGAACACCACCGCCGTGCCCAGGCGCCCCGCCGCGATGGCGCCGGTGGCGACGGGCAGGAGCGCGTACGTCCCCGCCGCCCACGCCCGGGCCGGGACCGACGGGATGACGTGCCGCGTGGCCAGGTACGCCGTGGCCCCGGCGAGCGGCACCGACCCCAGCAGCAGGACGGACACCGCCACCCACGTCTTGTCGAGGGCGAGCGTGGACAGGGCGGCGAGCACGGCCACGTACGGCGGCGTCCAGGCGGAGGAGCCGAGCCCGATGTCGTGGAAGCCCTCGGTGTAGAAGGCCCACAGGTCGCTCGCGCCGCCCGTCACCGGGACCAGTGCGCCCCCGCCGAGCCGTTCGCCGCCGAGGAGAGACCGCTCGGCTGTCAGGGAGACGATGGTGAGCGCGAACATGAGGATGACGCCGGGGCGGCCGATGAAGCGCTTGACGGCGCCGGTGTCGGGCGGCGGGACGACTTCCTGGTCCCCGTCGGAGACGACGTGGTGGCGGCCGGCGGAGTCGACGGGGACCTCGCCGGCGAGGAAGCTCTGGATCATGTCGGTGACGCGCCGGTAGGCGGCGCCCCGCGGGGTCATAAGCCGCTTTATGCGGATATATCCCCTCTTGCGGCCGTGGCGGCGCCTCCGGCGGGCCCGTAACAGCCGGAGCGGGTGCACCAGGATCGAGGCCATGGCCACCACCTCGTCCAGCGCGTTCGCGGGCTGCTTGCTCACGATGAACAGCAGTGTGCGGAAGGCGGAGCCGATCATGTTCCTGAGCAGGGCCCACCACATCGCCCAGAACGGCAGGTTCGCCATGACCACGAAGATCGCGTTGCGCCGGTCGAGGCGGCGCGGATGGTCGCCGCTGACCGCGATGCGCCGCCGCCTGCGGGCCGCCGCCTCGGCGTGCCAGGCCACGGCGGAGGTCACGTTCAGGACCTTGTGGCCGGCGTAACGGACCCGCCAGCACAGGTCGAGGTCGTCGCGGAACAGCGGGAAGAACGGATCGAGCCCGCCGACCTGCTCCCACACCTCGCGCCGGACCAGCATCCCGGCCGTGGACACCGACAGCACGTCCCTGGTCCCGTCGTGCTGCCCCTGGTCGAACTCGCGCGGCTCCAGCCCCGTGTCCCTGCGCCCGGTACGGCCCACGGTCACGCCCAGCTCCAGCAGCAGCCTGCGGTCGAGCCAGTCGCGCAGCTTGGGACCGAGCACGGCGGCCTTGGGATCCTGCTCGGCCGCGGCGAGCAGCGCCTCCAGCGCGCGCCTGTCGGGGGCGCAGTCGTCATGGAGCAGCCAGATCCACTCCTCGGGCCCGGCGGACGGCAGCTTGGCCAGCGCCTGGGCGACCGACTCACCGAAGCCGGTGGTGCGCGGCAGGGAGATCAGGTTGCCGCGGCCGAGCGCCTGGGCGAGCAGGTCGGCCGAGCCGTCCCTGCTGCCGTTGTCGACGCCCGCGACCCGGTCCGGCCTGCGGCTCTGGTTGATCAGCGCGCGCAGTGTCTCCCCGAGCCAGCGCGCGCCGTCATGAGCGACGACGATCACGGTGACGTAGGGACGGGACATGAGCGGGTGACTCCTGAGGGGCCTGGGGGATGATCAGGCGGGCCCACCATACAGCGCAAGCCCGATCAGGAGATGCGAAAAGGGTCACACGGCTGTCCGTGTGACCCCTTCCCCCCTTTATCCCTAAACGGCCTGGCGCTTGATCCGTCTGCGCTCCCGCTCGGACAGCCCACCCCAGATGCCGAACCGCTCATCGTGCTCGAGTGCGTATTCCAGGCACTCTGCACGGACCTCGCACGATCGGCAGACCTTCTTGGCCTCTCGGGTGGAGCCGCCCTTCTCCGGGAAGAACGCCTCCGGATCCGTCTGCGCGCACAACGCACGCTCCTGCCAGCCGAGTTCTTCAGCGTCAAGCTGATCCTGTGCGATGACCGGATCGGTCACTGCACACCTCCCTGCCGCCCGCCCGCAATGGAGCCCCCCATGGACGCCTTCCTTAGTACCCACCCACGGGAAGGCGTAACAACATGGTTGTAATTACACGCGCGTGTCGTACGTGGCGTCAAGCGGCATGCGGGTATCCGGGGAAAGACCAGATCTCGCCCCGGTGTGCTCTGCATGTGATGTTCGCACCGGACCGACGCCTCACGCGCATGGCATCAGCCTGGGTCGTTCAAAGCTGTCAGCGGTCGGAACCGTACCAGGGCGGGGTAGACGCCCGCCCGTGGCCCACCTTCTCTCTAGCCGTTCATTGCCGGTCCGTTACCTGCGTGGCTCATTGGGGGTGTATATGGCTGTTGGGTCGATCGGGTCGTCTCCGGGACGGCGCTGGTCGCCGCCGAAGGCGTTTCCTCCGAGCGAGGCGGGGTCGAGCCGCATCGTCGACTCGCCCTGATGCTCCTGCCAGCCCGGCTGGCCCCCGTGGGTGGGCTGGTACTGGCCCTGCTGGGGCTCGTAGCCACCGTGCTGCTGGGGCGGCTGCTGCTGCGGGTGGCCGAACGGGTCGTCATAGGGCTGGGCGCCGGAGTTCGACTGGTAGGTGTCCGCCTGCTGGTAGGCGTCCATGAGCTGCTGCGAGCGCGGGTCCACCGGCGGGTCCGGCTCCTGGTACGCGGCCGGCGTGGCGTACTCCTGGCCCGAGTAGCCCGTGAAAGGCTGGCCACCCTGCGACTGCTGCTGCTGGTCGAACGCGCTCTGACCGAAGTACGACTGCTGCTCGGCCGGCGGGTACTGCACGTTCGGCGTCGTCTCGCCCCCGGGGTATGCGGGCTCGGCCGGGGGTGCGTACGGGTTGCCCTGCTGGTCCGCGGGCGGGGCGTACGGGTTGGGCTGGTCGTTCGCGGGCGGCGCGTACGGGTTCGGGCTGGGTTGTCCGTAGATGTGCGGCTGGCTGTCCGCGGGGACGTACGGGGCCGGGGTGTACTCGCCGGCGGGCGGGGCGAACTCGCCCGCGGGCGGCGTCGCGTACTCCTGGCCCGCGGGGGCCGTGTCGGCCGGGGCGTACTGGCCGAAGCCCTCCGGGGCGAAGGGCTGCTCCGGCTGGCGCTGGTCGGAGGGGCCGGCCGTCAGCGCGCCCCTGATGTGCGGGTACGGCTCGGGCTGCGGCGGGGTGTAGGCCGCCTGGGGCTCGGGCTGCTCCGGCTGCCCACCGAAGCTCGGCGGCTGCTGGCCGTAGCCGGGGGCGGAGGCCTGCTGACCGTAACCGGGGGTGGCGGGCTGCTGGCTGTAACCCGGAGCCGAGGGAGGCTGCTGACCGTAGTCAGGCTGCTGACCCGACGGGGGCTGCTGACCGTAGCCGGGCTGCTGACCCGAGGGAGGCTGCTGACCGTAGTCAGGCTGCTGACCGGACGGAGGCTGCTGGCCGTAGCCGGGCTGCTGGCCCGACGGGGGCTGCTGGCCGTAGCTGGGCTGCTGACCGTATGCGGGCTGCTGGCCGTAGGCGGCGGGCTGCTGCTGATCCTGGGGGCCGCCGAAGCCCTGCATGGGCTGCTGGCCGTAGCCGGGCTGGCCGGGCTGCTGCTGGCCGGAGGGCGGCTGCTGGGCGTACGCGGCGGGCTGTTCCTGCGGGCCACCGAAGCCGGGCTGCGGCTGACCGGGCTGCGGCTGACCGGGCTGGGGCTGCCCGGGGGTGGGCTGCTGACCGTAGCCGGGCTGGCCGTAGCCGGGCTGGGGCTGGCCGGGCTGGCCGAAGCCGGGCTGGCCGGGCTGCCCGTCGAAGAACCCGGGCTGCTGGCCGAACTGGCCGTGGTAGACCTGCGCGGCCTGCCGCTCGGGCAGCACCTGCGGCAGCAGGTACACCAGCGCGATGGCGGTCAGGGCGAGCGAGGGCACGCCGACGAGCACGTACTCGATCGTGGCCCTGGCTCCGGCGCCGGCGAACAGGCCGAGCACGAGCGAGACCATGCCGAAGATCGCGGCCAGGAGCAGCCCGGCGGCGGCGCCGTACGAGATCGGCTTGGCCTTGGGCGACGGGTCGCCGACCTTGGTGACCAGCAACACGGCACCGAGCAACAGCGCCGTCGCGACCGGGCTCGTCACGCTCGAGAAGTTCGACATCGAGCGTTCCGTGAAGGACGACGAGTATTCGGACGAGCCGATCAGGATGTGGCCGATCGCCAGCACCACGTTCATCAATCCGGTGACGACCATGATCCAGGCAGCCGGCTCCTTCAGCCGGGCGACGTCAAATTTGCTCATAAGTACCCCCATAGGACCCTTTAGCCCGAAGGGAGTTTGCCACATCGCCGACTCACCTGCCGGGAGTCCAAGGAAGCTCGTCAACATCAACACGCCCGGCACCAGGAAGTACGCGGGGGAAAACCAGTCCCGGGACAGGGTTGTCAGAGCCCGGTGAAAGACTGGACGGCATGCACATCGTGTCACTCGCCGGCGGCATCGGCGGCGCCCGATTCCTTCGCGGCCTGCGCGCCACCGCACCCGACGCCTCGATCACCGTCATCGGCAACACGGGTGACGACATCACCCTGTTCGGCCTGCGGGTCTGCCCCGACCTCGACACCGTGATGTACACCCTGGGCAGCGGCATCGACGAGGAGCAGGGCTGGGGCCGGGCCAAGGAGTCCCATGTCGTCAAGGAGGAGCTGGCCGCGTACGGCGTGGAGCCGCAGTGGTTCGGGCTCGGCGACCGCGACTTCGCCACCCACATCGTGCGCTCGCAGATGCTGGAGGCCGGATACCCGCTCTCGGAGATCACGCAGGCGCTCTGCGCGCGCTGGCAGCCGGGGGTGCGGCTGCTGCCCATGTCCGACGACCGTTGCGAGACCCACGTCGTGATCGAGGACGAGCGCGGCAAGCGGGCGATCCACTTCCAGGAGTGGTGGGTGCGCCTGCGCGCCTCCGTCCCCGCGCGGTCGTTCGCGCTGGTGGGGGCGGAGACCGCGAAGCCGGCCCCCGGCGTGCTCGAAGCCATCGAGCAGGCCGACGTGATCGTCCTGCCGCCGTCCAACCCGGTGGTGAGCATCGGCACGATCCTTCAGGTTCCCGGCATTCGCGACGCCCTGCTGTCCAAGACCGTCGTCGGGGTCTCGCCGATCATCGGCGGCGCGCCGGTCAGGGGCATGGCCGACGCCTGCCTGACGGCCATCGGGGTGGAGACGACCGCGCAGGCCGTGCTGGAGCTCTACGGCTCCGAGCTGATCGACGGCTGGCTGGTGGCCGAGGAGGACGCCGGGGTCGCGCTCGACGGCGTGCGCGTGCTCGCCCGGCCGATCCTCATGCACGACGCCGACGCCTCGGCCGACATCGCCCGTACCGCCCTCGACCTGGCCCAGGAGCTCGCCCGATGACCAGCACGCAACACCCCGGCCGCCCGGCGGGCGCCACCCCCGAGCGGATCGAAGTGATCGCCGTGACCGGCCTCGGCGAGGTGCGGCCGGGAGATGACGTGGCGGCGCTGCTGGCCGGCGCCGAGCTGCGCGACGGCGACATCGTCGTGGTCACGTCCAAGATCGTGAGCAAGGCCGAGGGCCGGGTGCGGCACGCCCCCGACCGCACGAAGGCCATCCTGGAGGAGACCGAGCGGGTGGTCGCCAGGCGCGGTGACACCGTGATCTCCCAGACCAGGCACGGTTTCGTGATGGCCGCCGCCGGGGTCGACGCCTCCAACACCGAGCCGGGCACCGTGCTGCTGCTCCCCGACGACTCCGACGCCTCCGCCAGGCGCATCAGGGCGGGGCTGGGCGGGCGGGTCGGAGTGATCGTGTCCGACACCTTCGGGCGGCCGTGGCGCAACGGGCTGACCGACGTGGCCATCGGGGCGGCCGGCGTGCGGCCCCTCGACGACTTCCGCGGCGCCTCCGACTCCTACGGCAACCAGCTCAACGCCACGGTCACGGCGCTGGCCGACGAGATCGCGAGCGCGGCCGAGCTGGTCAAGGGCAAGCTCGACGGGGTTCCCGTGGCGATCGTGCGGGGGCTGTCCCACTTGGTGACCGAGGACGACGGGCCGGGGGTCAGGCCGCTGGTGCGGGCGGCCGACGACGACCTGTTCCGCTTCGGGTCGCGGGACGTCGTGTTCGCCCGCCGTACGATCAGGCAGTTCTCCGAGCGGCCCGTCGATCCCGAGGCGGTGCGCAGGGCGGTCGCGGCGGGCATCGCGGCGCCCGCGCCGCACCACACGACGCCGTGGCGGTTCGTGCTGCTGGAGTCGCCGGAGACCAGGACGAAGCTGCTCGACGCCATGCGGGAGGCGTGGGTCGCGGACCTGCGCGGCGACGGGTTCTCCGAGGAGTCGATCGCCAAGCGGATCAGGCGCGGCGACGTGCTGCGCGAGGCGCCCTATCTGGTGGTGCCGTGCCTGGTGATGGAGGGGTCGCACACCTACCGCGATGATCGGCGCAATGCCTCCGAGCGGGAGATGTTCATCGTGGCGACCGGCGCCGGGGTGGAGAACTTCCTGATCCAGCTCGCCGTCGAGGGGCTCGGCTCGGCGTGGGTGTCGTCCACGATGTTCTGCCGTCCTGCCGTACGCGAGGTGCTGGATCTGCCCGATTCGTGGGACCCGATGGGCTGCGTGGCCATCGGGCACGCCGCCGCGCCGCCGCGGGATCGGGCGCCGCGTGACGCGGGTGACTTCATCGTCACGCGTTGACCGGGTTTCGGACAGCGGTCAGCCAGACCGTTTACCGTTAGGAAACTTTCCTTTACATTGGGGCCATCCCCCCATGTAAAGGAGCCACTTCATGAGAAGGACTCTCACGTTAGTCGCCGTGGTGGTGATCGCGGTCGCCACCACGGTGTTCAACACCACCCCGGCCTTCGCGCACGGCTATGTGCTCACACCGCCCAGCCGCCAGGCGAACTGCGCCCAGGGCAAGGTCTCCAACTGCGGCAACATCATCTACGAGCCGCAGAGCGTCGAGGGCCCGAAGGGGCTGCGTAACTGCCACGCCAACCTGGGCCAGTTCGCGCAGCTCAGCGACGAGAGCAAGGGGTGGCCCGCCGCCTCGGTGGGCAGCACGGTGACCTTCACCTGGACCTTCACCGCCAGGCACTCGACGCTCAACTACGAGTACTACATCGGCAACACGCGGGTGGCCGTGTTCAGCGGCAACGGCCAGCAGCCGCCGGCGACGCTCTCGCACACGGTCAACTTCTCCGGCTACTCGGGCCGGCAGAGGGTGCTGGCCATCTGGAACATCTCCGACACCACCAACGCCTTCTACTCCTGCATCGACCTGAACATCGGTGGCGGCGGTGGCAACCCGACCCCGACGCCCACCCCGACGGTCACGCCCACGCCCACCCCGACGCCGACGGTGACCCCGACCACGCCTTCCGGCACGTGGAGAGCCGGTACGGCGTACGCCATCGGCAACACCGTGACCTACAACGGCGTCACCTACCGATGCCTCCAGGCGCACACCGCCCTCGCCGGGTGGGAGCCGCCGAACGTTCCGGCGCTCTGGCAGCGCGTGTAACCGCTCCACCGGACACCCCGAACCGGAAGGGGGCGCTCTCCGGGAGCGTCCCCTTCCCCTTTGAGACGCAGGGCGGCCCTCTCCCGCCGGCCGCACCTCGGGGGGATGGGACCGCACGGTGGCCGGTCCCATCCCCCCGAGGTGCGGCTGGTCAGGTTGTGGGTTTGCAGGTGGGGTGGCACAGGCGGCGGGCCAGCGCGGCGAGGAAGACGTCGATGATCTCGGCCGGTTCCTGGGCCTCGTGCAGGGAGCCGTTCGTGGTGGCCGTGATCTGCGACAGGCTGGCCCGATCCACTCCCTTCCCGAACGCGATCACGATGATCTGAACGGGCTTGTCCGGGTTCCACTCGTGCCGCAACAC
This sequence comes from Nonomuraea insulae, assembly GCF_042656245.1. NCBI lineage: Bacteria > Bacillati > Actinomycetota > Actinomycetes > Streptosporangiales > Streptosporangiaceae > Nonomuraea > Nonomuraea insulae. Next base: position 197,324 of record NZ_JBHSPA010000027.1, on the reverse strand, counting down.
GTCGAGCAGCTTGGGAAGGTCCACCCCCTTGCCATCGTCCCGCCCGGCCGTGATCACCAGGAGCGTGTTGTTCATCTCCTCGCGATACTCCCCGCTGACCTTGCGGAACCCGCTGAGTATCGAGTCGTACAGGGAGCTGTCGAGCTTGGGATGCGCGGTGATCGAGCTGGTCAGCTCGTCCAGACGGCTGCGGCGGATCACCTGCCCGGTCTCCGGCTCGCTGATCGGCCCGAGGCCGACACGTTCCCGGTAGCCCCTGATGTGGTCCAGCGAGTCCGCGAACTCCCACAACCCCATGTGGGTGGAGTCGGGGAAGAGCTGCAGGCCGATCTTGGCGGCCTGGAGCGCCACGCTGACCCGGGTGGAGCCGTTCATCGGCTCGGCCATGTGCTTGGAGGTGTCGGCCAGCACGAGGATGTTGGTCGGCGGGGCCAGCCGGCTCCAGGCGCGCAGGGCCTCGTCGATGTCCTGCGAGGAGACCGAGGTCCTGGTACGCGGCGCCCCGGAGGGGATCCGCGGCCCGGGCGAGATCGGCCCCTGGGAGCCGTCGCCCGACCTGAACCCGGCCCGCCGCACGATCTCCTGCGCCTGTGGCCGCGTCAGCCAGCCGGCGAAGACGGTGGAGGCGTCGGCGACGTCGGGATCGGTCGCGGTGACGACGTACGGGTAGTCGAGGTTGATCGTGCCCTCGCGCGGGTTCAGGGCCACGACGGGGTCGGCGGAGGGCCGCAGGTTGTGGTTCCAGACCGACTGCTCGGGGACGATGACGACGGGACGCCGCCAGAACGTGCGGTCGTCCACGGCGGCGAGCATGCTGCGGTAGTCGGGCGCCGAGCCTGCCTGAGCCCACCGTACGAACGCGGTCAGCGCCTTGTCCGCCTCCGGCCCCGTGCCGACGACGTCCCTGGCGGCGGCCACGGTGGCGATGCCCGCCCCGGCCAGCGAGGGGTCCGGCACGCGTACGACGTCGGGCTCGTTGTCGGTGGGCGTCAGCCGTCCGCGTACGGTCGAGGGGAAGACCATCCGCCAGTTCATCTCGGTCCGGCCGACCGAGAAGCGCTGCGCCAGCGACGACCGGGTGGCGAACACCAGCGGCGAGGTCGCCACCACGCTCTCCCCCGCGGGCAACGCGCTCGCGCCCTGCTGGCGGGCCAGCCTGATCCAGGCGGAGGAGTCGGAGATCCACCCGTCGGGCCGCTCGCTCAGCACGCCGGCCCGGTCGCCGATCAGCGTGCGTAAGACGGTGGCCGGTGGTTGCTCGGTCACCTGGACCAGCACGCACCGGCCGCCCACGGCCGTCTTCGTCCCGTTGAACCGGTCCGCGGCCTCCATGACCGCGGGAGCCACGTCCACGGCCGCCGCCACATTGACCAGAACAGGCTCTCGTGTGGTGCACAGCACGCCGCCGCCGCCGAAGATCACGACGAGGCCGGCCGCGACGATGGCCACGGCCGTCAGCCCCGCCAGCATGCCGCGCTGGAACGCCTTCCTACGCCGCTGCTCGGGGGGCAGCGCGGCGCGGTGTCGACCCAACCGCACGGTGAACCTCTCTCCCAGGGGAGTGACGATTCTCCCAGCGCTTCACATGGCGAACGCAAGAGCTTGTTAGAACATGTTACAACTAGGCCAGCGGCAGGACCCTTCTGACGCTCTGGCAGACGCCGTCGCTGGCCGCCGAGGCCGACAGCCGCTCCTCGCTCGGGTGGCCGTACTCGGTGGTGCGCTGCCTGACCGGCCTGCCCGTGACCTCGACCATCTCGCGCAGCTCACTGATCGTCTTGTACGAGCCGTTCTCCGACCCGGCCATCCTGCTGATCGTCTCCTCCATCAGCGTGCCGCCGAGGTCGTTGACGCCACCCTGGAGCACCTGGTGGCACAGGTCATCCTGGAGCTTGACCCAGGAGCACTGGATGTTCTTGATCGCGCCGTGCAGCAGGATCCTGGACAGGGCGTGCACGGCCCGGTTCTCCTGCGCGGTCGGCCCCGGCCTGGCCACTCCCGCCAGGTAGATGGGCGCGCTGGTGTGCACGAACGGCAGCAGCACGAACTCGGAGAAGCCGCCCGTCTCCTCCTGCAGCCGCCTGATGAGCTTGATGTGCCTGACCCAGTGCAGGTGGTTGTCCACGTGCCCGTACATCATCGTGGAGGTGGTGGGGATGCCGACCTTGTGGGCCGTGGTGATGACCTCGATCCACTCCTTGGCCGGCAGCTTGCCCTTGGTCAGCACCCAGCGCACGTCGTCGTCGAGGATCTCGGCCGCCGTGCCCGGCAGCGAGTCCACGCCGGCCTCCTTGGCCGTCTCCAGCCAGTCGCGAATGGACAGGTTCGTGCGGGAGGCTCCGTTGATGACCTCCATCGGGGAGAACGCGTGCACGTGCATATCGGGCGTCCTCGCCTTGACCGCCTGGGCGATCTCGAAGTACGCGGTTCCCGGCAGATCCGGATGGATGCCGCCCTGCATGCACACTTCGGTCGCGCCCGCCGCCCACGCCTCCTCCGCCCGGTCCGCGACCTGGTCGAGGCTGAGGGTGTAGGCGTCGGCGTCGGTACGGCGCTGGGCGAAAGCGCAGAAGCGGCAGCCGGTGTAACAGACGTTGGTGAAGTTGATGTTCCGGTTCACGACATAGGTGACCTCGTCGCCCACGGCCTCCTTGCGCAGGGCGTCGGCGATCCCGGCCAGCTCGTCCAGGGCCTGCCCCTCGGCTCCGAGCAGGGCCACGGCCTCGTCGTCGGTCAGCCCGGCGGGGTCGGCCTCGGCCCGCCTGAGCGCCTGGCGCACGTCGCTCGGGGTGGCGGCGGCCACCGTGCCGAGGCGTTCGCGCAGGGCGTCCCAGTCGCCGTAGACGTGGTCGAAGTCGTCGCGGCGGTCGTTCGTGCGGCCCGTGGTGTCCACCTCGACGTGCAGGTCCACCCGTCCCGACGCGGCGAACCCGCCGTCGGGCTCCTGCCAGGGACGGCCTTCGAGTACGGCGTCCTCGCGGGCCAGCCCGGTGGCCGGGTCCGCCAGGGCTTCGACGTGGGCGATCACGCGGGGGTCCAGCCAGGGCTCCCCAGCCCGCACATATTCCGGATATATCGTCAAACGCTCCCGGAGCTGGAACCCGGCCTCCTTCGTACGGGCCGCGAGGTCGTCGATCTGCGGCCACGGGCGTTCGGGGTTGACGTGGTCGGGGGTCAGCGGCGACACCCCGCCCCAGTCGTCGATCCCGGCCCGGATCATCAGCTCGTACTCGGCGTCCACGAGGTTGGGCGGGGCCTGGAGGCGTACGCGGGGGCCGAGCACGAGCCGGGAGACCGCGATCGTGGCGGCCAGCTCCTGCAGGTCGGCGTCGGGCAGGCCGCGCATGGCCGTGTCGGGCTTGGCGCGGAAGTTCTGGACGATGACCTCCTGGATGCCGCCGTACTCCCTGGCCACCTTCCGGATCGCGAAGATCGACTCGGCCCGGTCCTCGACGGTCTCGCCGATGCCGATCAGGATGCCCGTGGTGAACGGCACGTTCGTCCGGCCCGCGTCCTCCAGCACCCGCAGCCGCACGGCCGGATCCTTGTCCGGGGAGCCGTAGTGGGCCTGCCCCTTCTCCTCGAACAACCGCCGCGACGTCGTCTCCAGCATCATCCCCATCGACGGCGCGACCGGCTTGAGCCGCTGGAAGTCCCGCCAGCTCAGCACCCCCGGGTTCAGGTGCGGCAACAGCCCGGTCTCCTCCAGCACCCTGATCGCCATGGCTCGCACGTAGGACAACGTGTCGTCGTAACCGTGCGCGTCGAGCCACTCCCTGGCCTGGTGCCAGCGGTCCTCAGGCCGGTCGCCCAGCGTGAACAGCGCCTCCTTGCAGCCCATCGCCGCCCCCTGCCGGGCGATCTCCAGCACCTCGTCGGGGCTCAGGAAGGGCGCAGGCAGCTTGTTCGGCGCGGTAGCGAACGTGCAATAACCACAACGGTCCCGGCAGAGCCGGGTCAACGGGATGAACACCTTCCTGCTGTAGGTGATGATCCCCTCGCGGCCGGCGGCCCGCAGCCCGGCGTCGCGCACGCGGGAGGCGTGGTCGAGCAGCGGGCCGAGGTGCTCGTCCCGGGCGTGCAGGAGGACGGTCGCCTCGGTGATGTCAAGGGTCTTGCCGTCCCTCGCGCGGGCGAGGGCACGGCGGAGCGCGGAGTCAGAACTCATAAAGGCACAGTACGACGGCCTGAGTTCGCCGTACGCACTCAGGGCGGGGTCAGAACGATCGGTAGTCGCGTGCCGCCATCCGGGGCCCCCGCGCGGGCGGGCGCAGGCCGGTGAGCCAGACGAGCACCGTGGCGCGGTGCCGATGCCCCGCGTACGGCTCCAGCAGCCGCATCATTCCTTGATCGTCCGTCTTCTCCCCGGTCAGCGCGTAACCGACGAGCTTGGCCAGATGGAAGTCGCCGACGCTGACGGCGTCGGGGTCGCCGAAGACGCGCTGGCGTATCTCGGCCGACGTCCACACCCCGATCCCGGGCAGCGCGCGCAGCAGCCGGTCGAGCTCCTGTGAGGTGGCGGCCGCCTCCAGCTTGCCGGCGTGCCAGGCGGCGTTGGCGATCGTCCTGGCGCGGACGGCCTCGGCGCCCGCGAGATGCCAGTGCCAGCTCGGGACCTGCCGCCACACGGAGGGCTCGGGCACCACCCGCATCCCCTCGGGGGCCGGTCCTGGAGCGGGCTCGCCGTAGTGTCCGAGCAACCACCGCCAGGCCCGCCACGCCTCCCGCCCGACGACCTTCTGCTCCAGCACCGCCGGTACGAGCGCCTCCATCACCCGGCCCGACCGCCCGAGCCGCAGCCCCGGATATCTCCTGGCGGCCTCCGCCAGCACGTCATGCTTGACGCTGAATCCCGAAATATCGTCGTACGCCCCCACCAGCGCGGGCATACCCTCCAACGCCCACCCCGCCCCAGGCCCCCACGCCTGCCCGTGCACGGACCCGGCCTCGGTGGTCACCCTGAGCGTGCAGGGGCCGTCAGGCGTCCTTGAGGTGCGCCACACGGAGCCGTCGGCGCTCTGACGCCACGTGGGATCGCCGGTGCCGCGCTTGTGGGGCGCCAGGGCCATCCCCACGTCCAGCGGCCCCTCGGGCTCCCACCTGCGCTCCATCACCCGTACAGTGTGCCCTGGCCGTCCACCGGCCCGGACACCGCGAGGGCGGGGGCATCAGGACGGATAGCCCGGCGTGAACTCGACAGGCAGCGATTCCAGGCTGCGCATCTGGATCGACATCCGCCACTCCAGCGACTCGGGCGGCACCGCGAGCACCACGTCCGGCAGCCGGTCGAGCAGCGTCTCCACCGCGATGTGCGCGATGACCTCGGCGAGCTCCGGCGCGGGATGCGGGCAGCCGTGCGCGCCGTACCCGAACGACATGTGCGCGTGGTTGCCGACCGAGCCGCCGTAGAAGTCGGGCCGTACCTGCGGGTCGAGGTTGGCGGCGGCCAGGCCGCAGACGAGCAGGTCACCGGCGCGGATGCGGCGGCCGCCGAGCTGGGTGTCGATGACCGGCCACCGCCCGATGCTGATCTGCCCGGGCGCCTCCTTCCACAACACCTCGTTCAGCGCCTGGCCGATGCTGCGCCGGCCGCCCGACAGCGTCATGGCGAACCGGTCGTCGGTCAGCATGAGCTGCAACGTGTTGCCGATCCAGGTGGCCGTCGGGTCGTGGCCCGCGGTCATGGTCAGCAGCAGGTCCTGGGTGAGCTCCTCGTCGGTGAGCCTGGCAGGATGGGCGAGCAGCCGGGAGGGCAGGTCGGGCCCCGGGTGCTTCCGCTTCAGCTCCAGCAGCCCGGCCATGATGGTCTGCACCCGCCCGTACGCCTCCATCGCGGCGGGGCCGCCGTTCAGCGTCGTGGCCACCTCGCCGACCAGCGCGCGGGTGTCCGCGTCCGGCAGGCCCAGCATGGAGCCGAGGACGAGCAGCGGGATCGGGTTGGCGAACTGCGCCATCAGGTCCGCCCGTCCGGAGCCGATGAACGTGTTGACCAGCCCCTCGGAGACCCGCTCGCAGTGGGTGCGCAACTCGAACTGGTCGGCCTGGGACAGCGCGTCGCTCATCGCTCCCGCCCGGCGCTCGTGAGCCGCGCCCACCTCGAACAACATCGACGGCTGGTAGCCGACGTACGCCATGAGCGGCCAGTCGGCCGGGATGTTGTCCCACTGGTTCCACTGGCGCGAGTCGCGGACGAACAGCTTGGGATTGCTGAGCACGTACCGCAGCTCGCGGTAGCCGAGCACCAGCCAGCCCGGTACGTCCCCCTCCAGCACGACCGGCACCACGGGACCGTGCCGCCGCATCTCCTCGAAGGCCCGGGCGGGATCTTGGTGGTACGCCCTGCCGTACATCGGGAAAGCGCCGTCGAACGCGTTGCGCTCAGGCTCCTCCTGCCGGGCGGCGAACCAGGAGGTGGCTTCGGTGGAATGCGTGTAGTCGGTCATGAGGTCACCTGCCGGGCGGAGGACAGAGCGTGGAGGTGGTCGACGAGCTTGATCAGCACGGACTTGCTGGATTCCCGCTGCCGCGCGTCGCACGCGATCAGCGGCACGTCGCCACCGAGGTCGAGCGCGTCGCGTATCTGGTCGAGCGAATACGTGGACTCGCCGAACTGGTTGTGGGCCACGACGAACGGCGTTCCGTGGTGTTCGAGCCGGTCGATGGCGTACCACGAGTCGGCCAGGCGGCGCGTGTCGACCAGGACGACGGCGCCGAGCGTCCCGGTGAACAGGCGGTCCCACAGGAACCAGAACCGCTCCTGCCCGGGCGCGCCGAACAGGTAGAGCACCATTTCCGCGCTCAGGCTGATCCGGCCGAAGTCGAACGCCACCGTGGTGGTCGACTTCCCCGCCACGCCCCGCGCGTCGTCGATCCCGACTCCCGCCTGCGACAGGGTCTCCTCGGTGCTCAGCGGACGGATCTCGCTGACCGACCTGACCATGGTCGTCTTGCCTACGCCGAACCCGCCGACGATCACGATTTTCAGCCCGGTGTTCGCGGAGCTCGGCAGCGGAGTGCGGACGGCCGGTTCAGAGCTTCTCGAGTCCAACAAGCACCTGCTTCAAGAAATCGGGGTCGGGCAGACGCGCCTCGGCAGGCGCCGGGCGCGGGTTCCTGGCGGTGATGCGTCCCATGTCGAGCAGGTCGCACAGCAGGATGCGCACGACGCTGACCGGCATCCGCAACTCCGCGGCGACCTCCACGACAGCGGTCGGTCCCTGGCAGAGCCGCAGGATCCGGGCATGCTCCGACTGCATGCCCGGGGTGGGATCGCCCTCGCTCACGATCAGTGTGACCAGGTCGAAACCGTCGTCGGCCACGTTGCTGCGCCCGCCGGTCACCATGTAGAGGCGGTCCGGATTCTCATCCTCCAGGCGCGGCGACATCAGAGTCGGCTGCTCTGCTGGGGGGCACGGGGTGGCGCGGTCAGATACTCACCGATCTGTTCCACGAGTTCGTTCATGTTGTGGCCGATGAGGCCCGGGTCGGCCTCGTCGCTGGCCACCACGGCGAGGTGCGCGCCCTCTCCCGCCTCCACGATGAACAGCAGCCCGCCGTGGAACTCGGTCATGGACTGGCGCAGGCCCCCCGTGCCGTCGCCGAACTCGATGGAGGCGCCGTACGACAGGCTCTGGATCCCGGAGGCGATCGCGGCGAGTTGGTCGGCGCGATCCACGGAGAGCGCGCCCGTGTGGGAGAGCCGCAGGCCGTCCCTGGACAGCACCACCGCGTGCCTGGTCTGCGGAGTCCTCTCCAGGAGGCTCTCGAGCAACCAGGCGAGTTCCTGATCTGAGGTTCTCATTGGGATTCGTCCTCACCAATCTGTCGTGCCCTGCCCGCCTTGTAGAAGGCAGAGAACTTGGCTCCGGGTTCGGAAAACGGCCGCGAGGACCTGGGCTCCTGGCCGGCCGGCCGCGACGGCGTGTGCGCGGACGAGGCGGCGGCGAGCGTCTGCCCTTTCCGGCGCCGCGGCAGGCCGTGCGGCTCCCTGTCCGGCTCCCTGTCCGACTCGGGGGCCGCCTGCTGCGGCACGGCGGCCTGCCGGGTGCGCGGGACAGGCGGCGGAGGGGGCTGCGTCGCCTGCGGCACCTGGACGTTCTGGCTGATGATCTGCTGCGGGATCATGACCACCACGCCGGTGCCGCCGCGCGAGGACGGCCGGAAGGAAACGGTCAGCCCATGCTTGCGGGCCAGGCAGCCGACGACCGCCAGCCCGAGGCGGGACCCGGACAACTTGGTGAAGTCCAGCGGCTCCGGGGAGACGGCGCGTTCGGCACGGGCCAGCGCGGCGGGGCTCATCACCAGGCCGCAGTCCTCGATCGTGACCACGATCCCCGCGCTGACCTCCTCCACGTACACGTGCACCTCTTCGGTGGGCGGGGAGAAGCTGGTGGCGTTGTCCATCAGCTCGGCGAGAGCGTGCATGACGCCCTCCGCGGCATGCCCGGCGATCGCGAACGTGGACACCGAGTGCACACGGACCCGCTGGTAGGCGCTGATCCTGCCGATCGCGCCACGCAGAATGCTCTCCATGACGATCGGCTTGGTCCAGCGCCGCCCCGACCGTGCCCCGGTCAGCACGGCGATGCTGTCGGCGAGCCGACCGGCCTGCGCGGTCGTGTGGTCCAGCGTCAGCAGGTCGCCGAGGCTGACCCGGTCGTGCCGGTCCTCCATGTCGCGCAGGTCGGCCAGCATGCTGGTGGCCAGCGCCTGAACCCGGCCGGCGGCACTCGCGCACGCGGAGGTGGTGGCGGCGCGGATCCGCTCCTCCCTGCTGACCTCGTTGACGAAGATCCGCAGGATCTGCCGGTGGGCCCGGCTCGCGGGCCGCGAGATCCCCATGAGCACCGACTCCGCCGACGAGCCGCTCCGGATCCGCTTCACCGTATCCGGCATGACCTCACTGGCCATCCGGGCCAGCTCCGCGTCCCCGACGGCCAGCCTCTTACGCAGCCGCCGGCTCTCCTGCTTCCCGTACACCGCGAACGCGACCGAGCAGCACACCAGAGCCGCCGCGACGCCGAGGGTCCAGGCGAGGAACGTCCGCGTCGAAGCGGGCGCGACGAGCACAGCCAGCAGCGACGCGACCCCCGTCAGAGCGACCGTCATCGTCAAAATGACCAGCGCGTCACGCAACTCCGGGCGCGCCGCACGGTGTCGAGTGCGTACCTGTACTGACATCTATGGTCCTCATCGGCAGGTGGAGCACGGTCACCGCGAACGTGACAGAGCCGAATGCGAAACATTCAGTCCGTACGCGCGGCGCACGGACCTGTCCTGGCCGATATCCATGATCGCGGGCGAGCAACACGGGATCTTACGACATTTGCCGAATATAGTCAGCACGTCGGGAAAGCTGGCTTGCCGATCTCGACACGTTGATCGCCTCTCCAGTACGGTGCGACACCTCTATCCGTTCGTCGCAGTTCTTGGGAGTCGGCTCCAGATGGCAGGTTCACTTCTCGGCGGTAAAGTCGCATTGATCACGGGCGCGGGATCAGGCATCGGCGCCGCGACGGCGCTGGTGTTCGCCGGGTACGGCGCCAAGGTCATGGTCGCCGACATCGACGAGGACGGCGGCAGGCGCACCGTCGCCGACGTGACCGCGGCGGGCGGCGAGGCCGCCTTCGCGTGGGTGGACGTACGGCGGGGCGGGGCCGTCAAGGAGATGGTCGACTTCACGGTCGAGCGGTTCGGCCGCCTGGACTGCGCGGTCAACAACGCCGGAGTGGACACCGCGGGCGACGGCCGGCTGCACGAGGTGCCCGAGGAAGCCTGGGACGCCTCCATCGGGGTCAACCTCAAGGGCGTCTGGTGGTGCATGAAGCACGAGCTCACCTACATGCTGGCGCAGGGCTCGGGCTCGATCGTCAACGTGGCGTCGGTGGCCGGCCTGGTCGGCATCGAGGCGCCCTTCGTCTCCCCGTACGTCGCCGCGAAGCACGGGGTGGTGGGACTGACCAAGGCGGCCGCCCTGGAGTACGCGACCACGGGGGTCCGGGTGAACGCCGTGTGCCCCGGCGCCGTGCGTACGAAGATGGTCGACGATCTGATCGACCAGGGGATCATGACGCTGGAGCAGACGGCGGCCTACCACCCCGTCGGCAGGTACGCCAACCCGCCGGAGATCGGCGAGGCGATCGCCTGGCTCAGCTCGGACGCGGCGTCGTTCGTGAACGGGCTGCCGATGGCCGTGGACGGCGCCATGACAGCCCGCTAGCAGTCCTGACAGGGCGGCCGCGGATCCCCTTCGGCCGACCGAGCCCTGCTGAGCAGCGTCGCTGTCAGCGGGCGTTCCCGGCGGGTGGCCGACGTGGTCAGACTTGGTCAGACGTCGCTGGAGTAGCGCATGGCGCGTTCTGGCAGCTCGATCCCCGGCCAGATGCGGACCCCGTTCTGGAGCTCGTTGCCCGGCCCCACGATGGCGCCGTCGCCGATCACCGCGTCGCGCACCACCGTACCCGAGCAGACGCGAGCCCCCCGGCCCACCACCGAGTCCGTCACGGAGGCCCCCGCCTCCACCACGCAGTCGTCGCCCAGCACCGACCCCACCACCGTGGCCCCGGCCTCGACGACGGCGCGCGCGCCGACCGCCGTGCCGCCCTGCACCTTGGCCTCGGGCGAGACCGTGGCCCCTTCGAGCGCAAGGTACTCGCCCGTGGGACCGGGCAGCGCGGGCGAGGCCAGCCGGCCCAGCACCAGGTCGCGCGAGCCCTGGACGAGCGCGGCAGGCGTGCCGACGTCGAGCCAGTAGGTGCCGTCGTTGTAGCCCAGCACGAGCCGGCCCGACTCGATCAGCCCGGGGAAGGTCTCCCGCTCGACCGACACGACCTCGCCAAGCGGGATCGAGTCGATCACCGACCGGGTGAAGACGTAGCAGCCGGCGTTGATTCGGTTGGTGACCGGATTGGGCGTCTTCTCCAGAAACGCGGTCACGCGCCCCGCCTCATCGGTCGGCACGCACCCGAATCGGGTGGGATCGTCCACTTCCGTTAAATGGAGCGTTACATCGGCCTGCCGGTCACGGTGCAGGCGGACTTGCTCGCCTATGTCGTGGCCGGACAGGATGTCGCCGTTCAAGATGAGGACGGGGTCGTCGGGACCCGACGTGAGCGCCTCGGCGGCGTTGCGAATCGCACCGCCCGTGCCCAGCGGGGTTTCCTCCGTCATGTACTCCAGCGTGAGCCCGAACGCCGCCCCGTCGCCGAAGGCAGGCTCGAACATCGACGCCTTGTACGAGGTCGCGAACACGATTCGGCGTACGCCGAAGGATCGCGCCTGGGCCAGCTGGTGGGCCAGGAACGGCACTCCGGCGGTCGGCAGCAGCGGCTTGGGCGTGCCCAGTGTCAGCGGACGCAGGCGGGTGCCCTGCCCCCCGACCAGGAGGATCGCCTCGAGGTCTGGCAAAGAGCTCTCCATCACTCCGTGAGGTTACCGAACTATTCGATCGCGCGTTGATAGGAGCTGAGATGCGCCTCCGCGGAGGCGTCCCAGGTGAATTCCCTCGCCCTCGCCAGCCCGGCCTCCTGCATCTGCCCTCTACGCTGGGAAGAGGCCAGCAGTTGACCGAGCGCCGTGGCGATGCTGTCGGCGTCAGGCTCGGTGTAGGCCACCGCGTCGCCGCCCACTTCGGGAAGCGAGGTGCGGTGTGTCGTCAGGACGGGCGCGCCGCAGGCCATCGCCTCCAGCACCGGCAGCCCGAACCCCTCGCCGCGCGAGGGGAAGGCCACCACGAGCGCCCCGCCGAGGAAACCCGGCAGGTCGGGCGCGCGCAGGTAGCCGGGCCTGATGACCCTGACGGTGGCCTGGACCTCCCGGCAGGCGGCGTCCACGTCGTCCTCGTGCACGCCCCCTCCGATCACCAGCGCCGGCGGCTTGTCCAGGCGCTTGACGGCGGAGGCGAAGCCGCGGATGAGGTTGGGCACGTTCTTGCGCGGGTCGAGCGCTCCCAGGAAGGCCACATAAGGCTGTCCGTGCAGCCCGCATCTCATGGCGGCCCGGCGGATCTCGTCCTCGCTCGGCGGGTGGAACTGCGCCAGATCGACGCCGTGATAGGCGACGTCGATGCGGGTGGGATCGGCGGACAACACGCGGACGAGCTCGTCCCTGGTCGCCTTGGACGGCACGATCACCCGCTGGGCATGGCGTACGGCGGTGCGGGTGGCCGAGCGGAAGAACGAGGCGCGCGCGCTGTGCTGGTCGGGCTCGGTGAACCAGGTCGCGTCGTGCACCGTCACGACGGTCGGCAGGCCCGAGCTGAGCGGGATGGAGTAGTAGGGAGCGTGGATCACGTCGGCCCCGGCCTGGCGGGCGAGCAGCGGAAGTCCCGTCTGCTCCCAGGCCAGTCTGGCGGCCCTGTTGGTGATCGCGACAGGCCCGGGAATCACCTGGGCGGTCGGCGCGAGGCGCCGGTATCGTTCAGCTTCGGCTCGCTGGCAGACCACGGCCAGATCCGCGCCGGCTCTATCGAGCGCGGCCACGAGCCCGTCCACATATCTGATCAACGCGCCACGGTCCGCGGGGACCGCCGCCGCATCGACGAGCACTCGAGGCATTACGTAGATCTTCTCCCCTCAAGATCAACGTGGGACTGGGCGTCCCCCTCTCAGGTTCAGCTTATGACCAGCCTCCCCTAAATCGTGGTCCAAATCACACCGAGTCGCGACGCGCCGCAATTCCCGCCAAGCCTGCGCAGATCAGATCCCCCACGATGATGACAATGCGGGAGGAAAGGGCAATCGCAATTGCGGAGCCTCGGTCAAGCTGGGGTGCCAGCACCGCGACCATGGCCGCTTCCCGCACCCCCGCGCCCGCCGGTACGACGAAGGTCACGATGCCCAGGCACCACGACATCGCGAAGGCCCCGATCGCGAAGATCAGACCGCCCTGGGGCGCCACGAAATAGAGGTGCACGCCGTAGGCCATCCAGCCGGCCAGCGCCCAGCCGAGCGCGGTCAGCATGCCGCGCCGGGTGAGCGGGCGTTCGAGGGGCTCGCGCTTGAGCCGGCGCAGGGCGTACCCGATCACGCTGTTGATGACCTTGGGCTCGAGCAGGACGACGAACAACGGGATGAACAGCAGCAACCAGCCGAAGCGGTCCCAGCCGAGCGTGACGAGCGTGACCAGCAGGCCGGTGGCGATCTGGATCGGCATCATCAGGAAGAACGCCGCCGCGCTGCGCGAGCGCGGCACGCCGAGCTCGCGGCCCATCTCCATCTGGGCGAGCATCGGCCAGATGGTGCCCGGGATGTACTTGCCGAGCTGGCCCACGAAGAACACCTTGGCGGCGGGGCGCGGGGGCAGCGGCGAGCCGAGGTCGGACAGCAGCGTGCGCCAGGTGAGCATGGCCCCGAGCAGCGCGGCGACCACGGCGACGAGCGAGCCGGCCAGCGCGGGCAGGGACATCCTGGCGAACCCGGCCACCACGGCGTCCCACTCCCTGGCCACCGCCCACCCGCCGAAGCCGAGCGCGACGGCCAGGAAGCCGAACCTGACCAACCGCCGAACCGGCGACCGCCGCCTGACCCTGACCACCGCCTCCGGCACACCGTCGTCGACGACACCCTCCGCGATCTCCGGCGTGCCTGACGTGGCGGCACCATTCGCGGTCTCCGGCGTGCCGGAAGCGGCTGCCCCGTCTGCGGTGGCCGCCTCAGAGACGTCGTCGCCGTCCACGGCGGCCTCCTCGGCGGCTTTTCTCGTGGTCACAGCGGGCGCACCCGCTCGGGCGGCTGCGGCAGCGCCACGCCCACCGGCCGTCGTGGCGTCTTGGTGGCCACCCACAGGTACGTCGGCACGACCGGCAGCAGCAGCCTGAGCACCTCGCGCGGCGCCCGCGACAACACGGCCTTGACCACCTTCCCCAGCACGCCGGGGAACAACTCGCCCCCCGCGAACTTCGTCGGCGTGGCCAGCACCGGGAACGTGTAGTCCCACACGTGGAAGGCCCTGAGCATCTTGCGCAGCCCGCGCCGCGTCCTGAACCGCTCGTAGTAGTGGTCGGCCTTCCCGAACGCGCGTACGTAGCGGTCGGCCAGGGCGGGCGGCAGGTATGACAGGAACGGGAGTTTGTAGTGCGGCTCCACGACCCCGAGCCGGTTGCCGAGCCCGAGATAGAGCACCCCGTCATCGGACAACACCCGGCGCATCTCGGCCACCACCCCGTCGGGGTCGACCACGTGCTCGTAGATGTGGTTGAACACCAGCACGTCGATCGACCCGTCGGGGAACGGCAGCGCCGTGCCGTCACCGCACACGAACGCGACCCGCTCGCCGAACCGGTCGGCCGCCTTGCGCAGCCCCGGCACGTCGATGTCGATGCCCAGCGTGTGCCTGGCCCCCGCCTCGGCCAGCTCGTCGGCGATGAACCCGGCCGAGCAGCCCACGTCACCCACGGTCAGCCCGCCGAGCGGCCCGTGGAAGTGCTCCAGGACAGCGATGATCTTCGCCGCCTTCCGCCTGCGCTTCTCCTCGTCGAGCATGGCGGACTGGAACTCTGAGTATTCGAGCTGCGCGACCCGTTGCTTCACCACGGTTCCCCACCGTACCGACCTCTACGCCAATCCGGTGTCAAACGGCCTTTGGTACGGTGGCCGACCTGGCGATATATGGACGGACGGGGACGACGTGGCGCTTTTCGACAAGATCCGGGGCGAGTTCATCGACATCGTCGAATGGCTCGACGACAGCCGCGACACCCTTGTCTGGCGCTTCCCCCGTCACGAGAACGAGATCAAGATGGGCGCCCAGCTCGTGGTGCGCGAGTCGCAGGTCGCGGTCTTCGTCAACGAGGGCCAGATCGCCGACGCGTTCGCGCCGGGGACGTACACGCTGGAGACGCGGAACCTGCCGGTGTTGTCCACGTTGAAGGGCTGGAAGTACGGCTTCCAGTCGCCGTTCAAGGCCGAGGTGTATTTCGTCGGCACCCGCCAGTTCGCCGACTTCAAGTGGGGCACGCAGAACCCGGTCATGGTGCGCGACCCGGAGTTCGGGCCGGTGCGGCTGCGGGCGTTCGGCGCGTACGCGGCCAGGGTGACCGACGCCCCCGCGCTGCTGCGGGAGCTGGCGGGGACGGATACGCAGTTCCGTACCGAGGAAGTGGAGGGCTACCTGCGCCAGCTCGTCGTGGGACGGCTCGCGCACGCCCTCGGCACGGCCGGCGTGCCGCTGCTCGACCTGGCCGCGAACCAGCACGAGATGGGGCAGCGGCTGGCGCGGGCCCTGACGGCGGACCTGGCCGGGGTGGGGATCGCGATCCCGACCTTCACGATCGAGAACATCTCGCTGCCGCCCGAGGTGGAGCAGGCGCTGGACAAGCGCTCCCAGATGGGGATCGTCGGCGACCTCGGGGACTACGCGCGCTTCCAGGCGGCCAACGCGCTGGAGAACGCGGGCGGGGCCGGTGAGGGCATGGGCCTGGGCATGGGCATCGCCGCCGGCCAGCACATGGCCGCCGCCCTCACCCCACAACCTCAGCCCACCCACGCCCAGCCCGCCCAACCCCAGCCCACCCAACCCCAGCCCACCCAACCCCAGCCCACCCAACCCCAGCACCCGCAGCGGCAACCGCAGGAGGGGCCGCCGCCTCTCCCTCAGCCCGGCCGCTGGTTCCTCGGCGTGAACGGCGAGCAGCGCGGCCCGTTCGCGGAGCCGGACCTGCCCGCCGCCGGGCTCACCCCGGACGCGCTGGTGTGGAGGCCCGGAATGCCGCAATGGGCGCCGGCCCGCGACGTGCCCGAACTGATCACCCTCCTGGGCGGAACCCCACCCCCGCTGCCCCCCCGCCTGACCACCGCGTGAAAGCCCCGCCCTGATCCCAGGAGGACAGGACCCGAGATGACCTCCCCCACCCAGACCCCCGCCCACCCCTGTCAAGGCTGCGGCGCGAGTGTGGCGTTCGCCCCCGGCACCGCCGCCCTGCGCTGCCCCTACTGCGGCCTCGAACAGCAGATCGCCCCGCCGGTTCGCCAGATCCGCGAGTTCTCCTACGACGCCTTCCTGGCCAAGCCGCGCGTCCGGAACCTGGCCCCGCACCAGTTCGCCTGCCCGGGCTGCGGCGCCAGGACCGCGAGCGACGCGCTGTCCAGGGCCTGCCAGTTCTGCGGCACCCCGCTGGTCGCCGACCTGGCGAACGACAGCCAGATCGCGCCCGAGGCCGTGCTCCCGTTCGCCCTGGACAGGAACGGCGCCAGGCAGGCGCTGCGCGGCTGGGTGAAGTCCCGCTGGTTCGCCCCGAACCGCCTCAAGAAGGTCACCGAGGCGGAGACGATGAAGAGCACGTACCTACCGCACTGGACGTACGACGCCCGGACCGTCTCCGACTATGTCGGCCAGCGCGGCGTGCACTACTACGTCACCACGAGCCACACCGACTCGAACGGCAACAGGAAGACCCGCCGCGAGCGGCGCACCCGCTGGTACCCGGCCAGCGGCAGGGTGGCGCGCGGCTTCAACGACGTGCTGGTCGCCGCCACGCAGCGGGTCTCGGCGGAACGACTGGACGCGCTGCAGCCGTGGCCGCTGGAGCACGCGCTCCCGTTCGACCCGCTCTACGTGACCGGGCACCACAGCCTGCGGTACGACGTCGAGCCGCAGGCGGGCATGGACCGGGCGAAGGGCGTCATGGCGCAGGTCATCCACGGTGACTGCCGCCGGCACATCGGGGGCGACGTGCAGCGGGTGTCCTCGGTCGACACGCATTACTCGGACGTCACGTTCAAGCTGGCGCTGCTGCCGGTGTGGATCGGGAACTATCTGTTCGGCGGTGAGACGTTCCAGGTGCTGATCAACGGGGTGAACGGGGAGGTCCAGGGCGATCGGCCGTACAGCGTGCTGAAGATCACGATGGCGGTGCTGGCCGCGGTGGTGGTTCTCGCGGGCCTCGGGTTCTGGCTTTACCTGGAGAACCGCGCGTAACCTGAGCCAATGCTCCGCCGCCTGTTGCGCATCCTCCTCGCCCTGGTCGCGATCGGTTTCCTGGGCTACGGGCTGGCCACGAACTGGGACGAGACCACGACCGCCGTCGGCGCGATGTCGGCGTGGTCGGTGCTCGGGGCGTTCGCCGCCGTGTTGCTCGGCCAGTTCTTCATGCTGCTGGCCTGGCGGGAGATCCTGGCGGGGCTCGGCACGCGGGTGCCGGTGCGGATCGCGGGGCGGATCATGTTCGTGGGGCAGCTCGGGAAGTACATTCCCGGGGCTGTGTGGGCGTACGCGGCGATGATGGAGCTCGGCCGCGATCACGGGAGCCCGCCGCGGCGTACGTTCGCGACGATCTCGCTGGGGCTGGTGATCAACCTCGGGGTGGCGATCTCGATCGCCGCGGCCACGCTGGGCTCGCTGGAGGCGGTGCGCGAAGCCTGGTACCTGGTGCTGCTCGTGCCGGTGATCATCGTGTGCCTGCATCCCAAGGTGCTCACCTGGGGGCTCAACCTGGCGCTGCGCATCGCCCGCAGGGAGCCGCTGGAGAGCGCGCTGCCCGGCAGGACCGTGGTCGTGGCGGTGGCGTGGACGGCGCTCGGCTGGCTCGTGTACGGCGTGCACATCTGGCTCGTCGCGGGCCGCGCCGACCTCTACGTCATCGCGACCGGGGCCTACGCCTTCGCCTGGGCGACCGGGATCCTGACCGTCGTGGTGCCGGCCGGCGTCGGGGTCAGGGAGGGCGCCCTGGTGCTGGTGCTCGGGCCGATCCTCGGCACGCCCGCCGCGCTGGCGGTGGCGATCGTGTCGCGGCTGGCGTTCACACTGGCCGACGCGGCGGCCGCGGGCATCGCGTTCCTGCTGGGCCGTCAGGCGCCGAGCAGCGCCCCCGCGTACGCCGACCAGAACGGCTCGGGATCGACCGCCTTGACGCCCGACCGCAACCTCTCGGGCTCGCCGGAGGCGTAGAACCGCTCGAGCACCTGCCGCAGCGCGCCGGCGTCGCCCGGCTCGACCAGCAGCCCGTCCACGCCGTCGGTGATGTGCTCGGCCAGCGCGCCGACGCGGGTGGCGATCACCGGCACGCCGTGCTCGTGCCCGAGCCAGACGTTCTGGCTGGCCGTGGCATTCCGGTACGGCAACACGAGCGCGTCGGCCGCGGCGAACAACTTCGGCACGTCCTCGGCCGCCACGTAGCCGGGCCGCAGCTCCACCCGGTCCCCGAGGCCCAACTCGCCGACCAGCGCCTTCGTCTCCTCCAGCCCGCCCCAGAACTCGCCGGCGACCGTCAGGGAGACCCCGTCGGGCAACGCCCGCAGCAGCAGGTCCAGCCCCTTGTACGGTCGCACCATGCCGAAGAAGAGCAACCTGCGGTGCACCCGCGTGGAGCGCTCCGCGGTCGTCGAGGGCAGGTGCGGCGGCATCCCCGCCACGGTGACCGGCCTGCCCGTGAGCCCGCGCGCCAGCTCCGCCTGCTGCTCGGAGTGGGTCAGCACGCCGTCGACCCGCTTGAGCAGGGCCTTCATCAGGGGCTGATCGTAGGGTTTCGGCTCGTGCGGCAGCACGTTATGGCAGAGCGCGACCGTATGGGTCTTCTTCCCCGTCCCGTACAGAATGCCCAGGTAGGGGGGAACCTGCACCGGGCTCAGGACCGCCAGCACCACCAGGTCGGCCGAGCGCGAGCGCCGTCCGGCCGCCACCCAGCCGTCGGGCCGCCGCCAGTCGAGCCGCCGCGCGGTCTTCGGGTAGGGCGTGCCCTCGGGCGCGGAGATCGTCTGCTGTCCCGGATAGAGGAACGACGGGTATTGCGCCCGCCACGACTCGATCACCACGTCGTGGCCGAGCGCCGTCAGGCGGTGCGCCAGCTCGGTGGTGTGCTGCGCCCCGCCCCCCTTGTACGGATAGGTCGGGCCGACGATCGCGATCCGCAACGTCACTCTCCCCGCGAGCGCACGATCAGGTCGGCGAGCAGAGCCACGGACCCGATCAGCATCCCGGACAGGAAGATCATGACGGTGTTGGCCGGGAAGTAGAACGGGTGCTGGATCATGTCCCAGATGCCCTTCACGAACCCGATGACCACCAGCCACAACGCCGGCGGCATGAGCACCTTGAGCGGGTTGAAGTACATGATCATCCGCAACACCTGCAGGATGTAGCGGTAGGCGTCGGAGACGAAGCTGAACTTCGACTTCCCGGCCCGCTTGGCGTACTCGGTCGGCAGGTAGTGGACGTCGTGCTGGTTGGACAGGAACGACAGGGTGATCGTGGTGACGCAGGAGAACCCGGGGGGCAGCAGCCGCAGGTAGGGGCGGGCCACCGACTTGCGGAAGGCGCGCAGCCCGGAGTTGAGGTCGGGGATCTTCTGCCCGGCCAGCTTCTCCGCCACCTTGCGGATCACCCACTTGGCGGGCACCCGCAGCAGCTTGTGCGAGCCCTCCTCGCTGGTGCGCGCGCCGACGACCATGTCGACCGTCGCGTCCTTCTCCAGGATCTGCACCAGCTCGGGGATGCGCTCGTTGGCGTAGGACATGTCGGCGTCGGTCCAGACGACGATCTCGCCCTTGGCCTCCTGCGAGCCGATCCGCCGCACGGTGCCGGCGCCGCCGTTGCGGTGGAAGGCGCGGATGCGCAGGTTGGGGAAGCCGGGCGCGGCCTCCTGCAACTTGGCCAGCGTGGAGTCGGTCGAACAGTCGTCCACGGCGACGAGCTCGTAGGTGTAGCCGCTCGAGTCCATCGCCTTGGTGATGCGCTCCACCTCGTCGATGACGTGATCCTGCTCGTTGTAGCAGGGCAGGACGATCGTGACGTACGGCGCTTCTTCCACGGCAATTCCACTCTTGGGGGTCTCAAGCGTGCTCACGGGGGTCGAGGTTACTCTGCCCAACTGGCAGACGGGTGCACATCGGCCCAGCGGGAGCTCCCGATTCGGGGGTTCTTCTCCTAGTTTGGCCCATTTGACGCGTGGCTTTTCCAGCGCCGGTCAGGCGACCGCCATCCACACGTTCATCCGCAGGGACCACGTGCCGTTGGGGGCCTCGGTGAGCGAGCGTTCGTCCTGGCGGGTGACCAGTTCCACCACTTGCGACGTCGTCCCGTACATGGAGACCTGCCCCTGCTCGGCGCCCAGCACGACGGGGACGCGGCCCGCCGCGCGCACCCGGTCGATCTGGCGGCGGACGTTGTCCTCGGGGGCGGTCTCGTGGCCCTCCCGGTCCACAAAGGCCGCCGGTTTGCCGCACATGCCACGTATGACCTGGGTGAAGCGGTCGGCCGTGACCCGCTCCACGATCAGCACCGAGGCGTCGGCCGGGATCCGCGCGCACATCGCCTCGACCGCCGCCGCCTCGCCCCGCTCGACCGGCGTGAACGCGGTCCCGATCGAGGTCACGACCGGCGGCACGAGCACCAGCGCGACGGCCAGCGCCGTCCCCCACTTCCTGACGTGCGGCCCGTGCCGGTCGAACAGGCTGCGCAGCCGGGCCAGTCCGTACGCGGCCAGCAGGATCATCCCCGGGATCACGATCGGGACCAGGCGGCGGGCGGCCCACGGGTGGTCGGGTGTGATCTCGGGCCGGATGAGCGTCGACACCGTCGTCCAGCCCACGACCGCCAGAGGCAGCAGCCACTCGAACGGCGCGCCGTCGCGCAGCAACCGGCGGACGAGCAGAGCGGCGGCGAGCGTGGCCAGCACGACGGTGGGGAGTCCGACGTACCAGGCGACCCAGTGCAGGGAGTTCTCGAAGTAGAGCCGGGTGCCGTCGATGGGCAGGCCGTTGGCGCGCTGGATCTGCTTGATCATCTCGAACGTGCGGTAGTCGTCCGAGTTGCTCGGGACGCGGGTCACGGTCTGGAACCACGGGCGGGCGTACAGGGCCGCCATCAGCAGCACGACCAGCGCGCCGCCCGCCCTAGGGGCCCATTTCGGCAGCCGGATCCTGGCCAGGGCGGGGGCGGCGGCCGTACCGATGAGGATGACCACGAGGACGGCGGCGCAGATGAGCAGCAGCGGCTTCACCGAAGCGGACAGATAGTCAAGGTAGGGACGAGCCAGCAGGTACGCCGCCGACATCCCGATTCCCGCCCCGGCCACCAGCCCGGCCAGCAGCGGCAGCCCCAGCATCCCCTGCGGCCTGCCCAAGCGCCGCATCGCGATCAGCAGGCCCGCGAACGCCAGCACCGGCAGCACGTCACGCAGTCCGTCGATCCTGACCAGCACGGCCAGCCCGGACACCAGGCCCGCCAGCAGCCCCCTTCCCCACGTCGGCCGTTCGAGCGCGTCGTAGGCGAGGGCCAGGCCGCCGAACAGCAGGATGAGCGACGGGATCTCGCTGAACGTGGTGCGCGAGGTGTACAGGATCGGCATGCTCACCGCGAATGCCAGCGCGGCCACCACCGCCCATCGCGCCCCCGCCAGCCGCGCCACCACCCCGGCCACCGTGAGCACGGCCAGCGCGCCCAGCACGGCCGGGATCATGAACGGCGCGCCGAGCCAGTTGCCGATCGCGAACATCATCGGCGGGCCCGGCATGAACTGCGGCACCACCGACCCGTCCACGGCGTAGGACCCGACGCTCGCGAAGGCCAGCCCGTCGGCGCCGCCGAACGCCTCGGCCTGGGCGGGGATCGGCAGCGAGCCGTGACCGGCGATCCAGGCGGCGTACTGCGCGTACGTCGCCGGGTCTCGTCTGATGGCGACCTGCTCGCTGTGCATGATCGCGTTGAACACCCCCGACGCGACCGCCACCGCCACCACCCCGGCGACGTGCCACACGGCGGCCGTGCCGGTCGAGGTCGCGCCCGTACTGTCCGCCGAGACGGCCCCGGCCGCACGCGACGCGGCCCTGGCCCGCAGGCCGCTCCCGCCCAGTCGCCGCGTGCCCGCCCAGCACAGCAGCGCTACCGCGGGCAGCCCGAGCAGCGTGGCGGGCAGGGGGGCGTACCGGCCGAGCAGGAGAAGCGGCAGGCCCACCAGCAGCCAGCCCGCCACGGCCAGCGCGGGCAGAACGGATATCACGGCGAGCGCTCGGCCGGGTCGATCAAGTTCCATCGTCGAGCGAGCGTACCCAACCTCCCACACCCACCGTCCCCGCCCCGGTCCGCACACGCGTGTCCCCACCCGCGCTGGAGCACGGCACGGCGAACGCGCGAGCGCGGGTAGCGTACGGTGACCCGCGTTCAGCGGGGCGCCGCAGGTAGCGGAATACGCACCTACGGGGGGCCGTGCCGGAGAAGTGGGAGGGCGTGCGGTTGATGTCGGAGGCTCGCCAGGAGGAGCCCGCCAAGACCGGCCGCGGCCGACGCCGCCTGCCGCGCGACCCGAAGCCCTGGTTGCGGCGGCACGCGTGGTTCCTGGCCGTGCTGGCCGTGGGCACAGCCCTGCGGGCCCTGGCCATGGCCGGATACCGCCCCGCCCTCTGGTTCCCCGACACCTACACCTACATCGTCACCGTCTTCAAACCCCGCCCCGACCTGGTACGCCCGGCCGGCTACTCCATGTTCCTCAAGCTGCTGGAGCCACTGCACGCCTTCGGCGCGGTCACGGTGGCGCAGCACCTGCTGGGCCTGGCCACCGGCGTCCTGATCTACCGGGCCGCGCGCAGGGCGCCGAGGTGGGTGGCGACGCTGGCCACGGTTCCGGTGCTGCTGGACGCGTACCAGGTGGAGCTGGAGCATCTGCTCGTCTCCGACGCGCTGTTCATGTTCCTGGTCGTCGCCGCCGTGGCCCTGTGCGAGACGCGGCGCGGTGCGACCGTCGCGGGCATCGGCCTGCTGCTGGCCGCCGCCACCCTCACCAGGACCGTGGGTCAGCCGCTCATCGTCGTCCTGGCGGCCTGGTTCGTGCTGCGCGGCCGGATCAGGCTGGCGGGCGTGCTGGTGGCCGCCGCGCTGGTGCCGATCATCGCGTACGGCGCGTGGTTCTATGCCACCTACCAGCGTGTCGGCCTGGTCGGCGCGAACGGCGTCTTCCTGTACGCCCGCACGATGTCCTTCGCCGACTGCGCCAAGATGGACCCCCCGCCCGACCTCAAGGTCCTGTGCGACCCGCGCCCCCCGGAGCGGCGGCCCCCGTCGCAGGAGTACATCTGGGCCAGGGACTCCCCCTTGGTGCTGCTGCCGGACATCACGTTCTCGAAGGAGAACGACGACCTGGCGGCGAGGTTCGCGATGCTGGCGGTGACCAGCCAGCCGCTCGACTACGCCTCCTCGGTGCTGACAGAACTGGTGCGCAGCTTCAGCTGGGATCGCCCGGTCTACCCGGATCCCGAGGTCTACGGCTATTACCAGTTCCCGACGACCGAGCCTGGACCACCTGGGCGCTATCCCGCGCAGGTCGGCGCCGAGTATGCCAAGCTCTACGAGCAGGGTGCGATCGGCACGGAGATCGTCGAGCCTTACGCCGGATGGCTGCGGGCCTATCAGAGCATGGCCCGGCTGCCCGGCCTGGTGCTCTTGGGGGTCCTGCTCGTGCCACCGGTGGCGGCGATCGCCCGCAGGCGTAACGGAAGGCGCCTGACGGCGGATCCGGCCTGGCTGGTGCCCTGGTCGGCGGCCATAGTGCTGCTGATCACACCGGCCGCGGCCGCCGAGTTCGACTACCGGTATGTGCTGCCGGCCGTACCCCTGGCCTGTTTGGCGGCGGCTCTCTGCATCAGGCCTGACGTGCAAGCACAGTCCGGTGGCAGGAAAGAGTTTGGCGATGATATTCCACCCAATGTCCGGCTCTGAGTATGCTGTGCCGCGAAAACATCACGCCCGGGTCACGACCGTTCCCCACGATCACGACTCGGGCCACGCCGTACGCGACCTGGTCTCGTGGCGCGGAGCAACCGAGCCGACGGCGCCTGGAGTGAGACTGGGGGGCGTATGAGTGACTACAGAGGCGTGCCGGTAGTCGATTCCATGCAGGATCACCGAAGTGCTCCCACACAGCCCGGCAGCAGGATGGCCCGCAGGCAGGCCGCCGCGGCCCCACCACCGCCGCCACCACCGCCCGACGACCGCCCCCCGCGCGGCCACCGCTCGGAAGGGGGCGGCGGCCAGACCAAGATGCGCGTGCTGGCCTGGGTCAGCATCGGTCTCACCGCGGTGATGGTCGGGGGCGCGCTGACCGGTTATGTGCTCTACCGCGACGCCTTCGGCAACATCAAGGAGAAGAGCGTCAAGGAGGACATCATCAACCCGCGCCCCCCGGACACGGGCGCGCTCAACGTGCTGCTCGTGGGCTCGGACACGCGGGCCGGAGACGGCAACGCCAGATATGGCCAGAAACTGGCCAGGGAGGCGGACGCCGGCGGCAAGCGCACGGACACGATCATTCTCCTGCATCTGTCGCCCAACCGGGACCAGGCTCGTCTGATCAGCTTCCCGCGCGACTCCATGGTGCAGATCCCGAAGTGCAAGAACGAGGCCACCAAGCAGGAGATGCCCCCGCGCCGGGACATGATCAACTCAGCCTACAACTCCGGCGGCATCGCCTGCACGATCTCCACCATCGAGACCCTCACCAACATCCGCGTCAACCACTTCGTCGAGGTCGACTTCAGCGGCTTCAAGAACATCGTGGACGCGCTCGGCGGCATCGAGATCTGCCTGCAGTCCGGCGTCAACGACAAGGCCTCCAAGCTGGTGCTGCCGCCCGGCAAGAGCCTGCTCAACGGCGAGAAGGCGCTCGGCTACGTACGCCTGCGCAAATACGGCGACGGCAGCGACATCCAGCGCATCAAGCGCCAGCAGATCTTCCTGAGCAAGGTCGTCGCCAAGGCCACCAGCAGCGAACTGCTCACCGACGTGGGCCGCCTGAGGGACTTCATCGCCGCCGCGGCCGGCTCGGTCACCATGGACCCGGAGCTGGCCAACGACACCGAACAACTCCTCCAGATCGCGACGAGCGCGAAGGAGATGACGGCCAGCGGGGTCAAGTTCACCACGATCCCGTGGGGACCCGACCCTGTGGACAAGAACCGGGTGGTCTGGAAGGAACCGGACGCCACCGAGCTGTTCACCTCGATCAAGACCGACACCGAGGTCACGACCCCGTCGCCGAGTGCCAGCGCGAGCGCCAAGCCCAAGGTCGCCCTCAAGCCGGAGCAGGTGAAGGTCCAGGTGCTCAACGGCACCAAGACCTTCGGCAAGGCCCGCGAGGTCGCCGACGAGCTGGCCAAGCAGGGCTTCAACGTCGTCGAGGTGGGCAACTACCAGGCGGCCGGCGGGGCGAGCGTGGCGAAGACGGAGATCCACTACGCCAAGACGGTCGCCTCGGCACCCGACCACGCGGGCGCGCTGGCCGGCTCCGTCCTGCCCAAGCCGACGTCCGCGGCGGGCAAGGTGCCGGCTGTCGGGGCGCAGCCGTACACGACCACGGCCGGCGCCACGGCGGGAGCCGGGCTGAAGGGCACTCCGGTGATGCAGCTCGTGGTCGGCGAGGACTTCGATTCGATCAAGGTGACGAAGCTGCCCGACAGCGTCAACAACAGCACCATCACCGCCTCCGACCAGAAGAACGTCTGCACCTGAGGCTCCAAGTTCCCTGTGTAACCGGGCGTTCTGGACCACTGCGAGAGACAGGACCCTCGAAGGCGGGATAGTGTGTTCCGGGTCGGCGACGCAGCGCGACACAAGGGTTGTGGTCGTCGTGTCCCCCGGCCCCGAGCGAAGCTGAGCGACTCCCCCTGTGTCTGAGATCAGATCCTCCAAACCGGCCACGACCCCTCGGAGTCCTGACCAGGAGGGGCCCGCCGACACGGGAGCCCGGTGGCCGCTGCCGGAAGAGAATTTCTGGAGCGAGTCCACCGATCCGCACGGGATCGTCCCCGGCGAGCCCCAGCCGCAGGCGGCGGTGGCGCAGGCCCCGGAGTCCGGGGAGGGGCGTCAGGAGCAGCCCGAGCCGCAGCCGCAGCAGGACAAGCCCAAGCGCAAGCGCGACCCGTTCCTCGACAACGTCAAGTTCGTGCTGATCGCGCTGGTGCCGATCGGGCACTCGCTGGTGCCGACGCTGTCCGCCGACTCGGCGCGGGCGGTCTACATCTTCATCTACACCTTCCACATGCCGCTGTTCGTGCTGGTCAGCGGCTACCTGTCCAGGAACTTCTGGAACTCCAACGCCAAGACCAACAAACTGGTCGACACGTTCCTGATCCCGTACGTGATCGTCGAGGTCGGCTACGCCGCGCTGCGCTTCTCCGTGGGCCAGAAGTGGAGCCTGACGATCATCGATCCGTCGTGGCTCAACTGGTATCTGCTGGCGCTGCTGTTCTGGCGGTTGTCCACACCGGTGTGGAAGCGGATGAAATACCCCGTGCCGGTGGCGATCGCGATCTACCTGTTCGCCGGGTTGTCGCAGATCTCTGGTGACTTCAGCATGGACCGGTTCTTCGGCCTGCTGCCGTTCTTCGTCATCGGCCTGGTGATGCAGCCCGAACACTTCGAGATGCTCAACCGCCGCTGGATCAAGATCCTCTCAGGGGTCACGATCGCCTGCGCGGCGGCGGTGGCGATCTATCTCGCGCCCATGGCGAAGCTCAGCCCGTTCTACTTCAAGAGCAGCTACAAGGACCTCCACCTGTCGTGGTGGATGGGGCTCGGCGTGCGCACCGGCCTGCTGGTGTGCGCGCTGGCCATGTGCCTGGCCGTGCTGGCGCTGGTGCCCAGACGCGAGACGTGGTTCACCGATCTCGGCACCCGCACGCTCTACTGCTACCTGCTCCACGGCATTCCCGTGCTGATCGCCAAGGAGATGGGCTGGCTGGAGTTCCCGTGGCTGTACGGGCCGCTCGGCGTGCTGGCGATCAGTTCGACCTGCTTCGCGCTGGCCATCATCCTGTGCCTGCCGGAGACCCGTACGGTCTTCAAGTGGGTGCTGGAGCCTCGGCTGACCTGGCTCTATCGCCGGCCCTCCCGAAGTTAAGCGACCGTTCCGCCTGCATTAACGCCTTTGACCTGGTAGGCGCGGAGCATCGACACATGCGCGCATGTGTCGCCACCACCGTCCATCATCCCGAGGACGCCCGGATCATGCACAGGCAGATCCGGGCGCTGCTCGACGCGGGCCACGAGGTGACCTACGTCGCGCCGTTCACCTACTTCAACGTGACCCCGGCCATGGGGCTCACCGCGGTGGACGTGGCCCGCCACGCCTCGCCCGGCCGGGCCCGCGGCGCGCTCAGACGCGGCGTACGGGGCGCCGACCTGCTGATCGTGCACGACCACCGGCTGCTGCGCGCGCTGCCCCAC
Source organism: Nonomuraea insulae (assembly GCF_042656245.1). Classification (NCBI taxonomy): domain Bacteria; kingdom Bacillati; phylum Actinomycetota; class Actinomycetes; order Streptosporangiales; family Streptosporangiaceae; genus Nonomuraea; species Nonomuraea insulae. The sequence goes on along the minus strand of NZ_JBHSPA010000027.1, from coordinate 170,177 downwards.
CGGCGCCCTCCGGTCGTCTGGGACGTACGCGAGCAGGTCTCCCCACGGCAGATCGCCCGCGCCGGGCGCCGCCACCAGGTGATCACCCCCGCCGTGGTCCCGGAAGCGACCCTGGTGTCGTCCAGCCCGCCTCCTCCCGGCGACACCAGGGTCGTGCACATCGGCCGCCTGTCGGCCGAGCGCGGCGTGACGGAGCTGATCGGGCTGGCCGAGCGCCTGGTCCCGCACGGCGTCCGGCTGGACCTGATCGGCTCGGCCGCCCGCGAGATCCGCCCGCTGCTGCGGGACGCGCAGCGGGTGGGCCTGCTCGACTGGTTCGGGTACGTGCCCAACCGGCACGCCCTGCGCATGGCCGAGGGCGCCCTGGCCGGCCTCTCGCTGGCCGACGACACCGTCCGGTACGTGCCCACGAAGATCATGGACTACATGGGCCGCGGGCTCCCGGTGATCACGACCCCGCAGGGCGCCTCGCTGGTCGAGGGCGCCGGGTGCGGGCTCGTGGTGCCGCTGGAGGTGGACGCGGTGCTGAACGCCGTACTGGACCTGAAGGAGGACCCGGTACGACGGGCGAAGCTGGGCGAGCTGGGACACGTGGAGGCGCGAATGCGCCACCACTGGCCGGACCACGCCGCCGCCTTCGTCCGCCGCGCCGAGTCGTGGGCCGGCGTCACCACCCACGCGCTGGCCGTCTGAGAACGGCCGAGGCCGAAGGCGACGGGCGCCCTCAGAATTCACATGACACCTAGACGCCACCGGGCCGGGAATGGTCACACGGCTTGGGGGTTGATGTACTGGGTCCATGGCATCGCATCTGATCCAGGGCCGGACGGTGGGCATGCCTGTACGGGTGAGGGACGCAGAAGTGTGCAGCGCCTTCTACCCGGTGCGTGCCGACGCCGCCAGGGCGGTGATCGCGTACTCCGGCCTAGACGTGGCCGAGGTCCTGCCCGGCAAGGCCGTCTGCGTGCTGCTGTTCGTGGACTACCGCGACGGTGACCTCGACGCCTACCACGAGTTCGGCATGGCCTTCCTGGTGCGCCCTCCGGGCTCCACAGGCTCCACGGGGCTGGGAGATCTGCGGCAGGCCGGGGTGTTCGTGCACTGGCTGCCGGTGGACCAGCGGTTCACGCTGGAGGCCGGGCGGACGTTGTGGGGGTTCCCCAAGGAGCTGGCCGACATCGAGTTGCGGCTGGGGTCGCCGTACAAGAGGTGTGTGTTGCGCAAGGACGGCCGGCTCGTGCTGGACATGCTGATCAAGCCGGGTGTCCCCGTGCTCGGCGCCACCGCGATGGCGCCGATGGCGGCCTACACCCACCGCGACGGGGTCACGCGGCGCGTGCCCTGGTCCGTGCGGGCCCGCGGCGCCAGGATTCGTCCGGGCGGCGCGCTGATCCGCCTGGGCAACCATCCCATCGCCAAGGAGCTGAGCGAGCTGGGGCTGCCCAAGCGGGCCATGTTCAGCACGACGATCGCGCACGCCGCGATGAGCTTCGGAGAGGCGGCGCAGGCCTAGACGATCGGCGGGCGGCCGAGCTTGACCATCCGCCAGGCGGTGCGCCAGGCCATCGGCCGGCGCTCGCCTGCCGGGCTGCGCAACCCCTCGAAGAAGCCGGAGAACCACGCCTTGAGCGCGCCGGAGGAGGAGCGCTCGCGCACCAGGGTGAGCACGACCCAGTTGGTGAGGTAGAGGACGGCCAGCGGCCACGGCAGGTTGCGGCGGGCCAGCCAGACCCGGTTACGGGCGTTGAGCCGGTAGAACTCGGTGTGGCGGGTCGGCGGCACCTGCGGGTGGTACATCACCGTCTCGGCGTCGTATTCGATCCGGTAGCCCTCGCCCAGCAGCCGCCAGGCCAGGTCGGTCTCCTCGTGGGCGTAGAAGAACTTCTCGGGCAGGCCGCCCACCTGGAGGAAGGCCGAACGCCTGATCGCCGAGGCGCCGCCCAGGAACGTGGTGACCGGGGAGGATCGCTGCGGGTCGCCGGCGCGCAGGCGCGGAACGTGCCGCCGCTGGCCGATGCCGCCGTCCGGGTCCATGACCCGGAAGGAGATCACCGCCAGGTCCGGCTCGGTGGCGAAACGGTCGCGCACGTGCGCGACGACCTTCTGGCTGGCATACCAGCCGTCGTCGTCGAGAAACAGTACGACGTCTCCCGAGCACTCCTCGACGCCGCGGTTACGGCCGGCGGGGATGCCCGTGTTCTGGTCGAGCCGGATCGCTTTCACGACCGCGGCCGACCCCTCGGGTGGCGTCGCCGACACCGCGGGCACGTCGGCACCGTTGCCCACGATCACCACCTCGACGTCGCCGTCGACCTGGTTGAGCGCGGACTCGACCGCCCGGTTCAGCTCCGCGACCCGGTTACCCATGGTGAGGATGACGCACGAGATCTTCAACGAATCATCGTCCTGACGCGTTGAGAGCACGGGCGGAGCATTCTTTCATGATCACCGAGTCTGCTGGTCTGCATAGTCCTGGATGGTGAAGCTAAGCGTATCGGAACCGACAGTGAACCCCCACCGAACGGCGGACGTCCGATCAATACGACGGACGGGGAGCTTCTCCGGTTCCGGCTTGGGATCAAGCAAGTCGCCTCGATGCCATGATGCTGATCAGATGCAGGACCGTCTGCACCGCCGCGGCGATCAGACAGGCCACGACGAGCACCCGGGTCGCCGTCATCTCACCGGTCACCGCGTCGATCACCGCGGTCGCCAGCGCGAGCAGCGACAGCTCGATCGGCTGCACGATCCGGTGGAACTTCGTCGCCGCCAGCAGGCGCCGGCCCAGCCCCAGCAACCCCGACCTGAACTGCACCGCGGACGCCTCCGTCGCGGCTCCCAGCCCGCCCTTCGCCCTGGCCACCTCCACCAGATCGCTCTCCGCCTTGATGAGGATGGCGCCGAGCGCCCCGGCGAAGCCGAACACGGTGTACCAGTCGGGCAGCTCGGCCGAGGCGCGCCAGCCCAGCCCGGCCAGCACCGCCGCCTCGGCGAAGTAGGCGCCGACCCGGTCGAGGTAGACGCCGGCCAGCGAGGTCTTGCCGCTCCAGCGGGCCAGCTCGCCGTCGGAGCAGTCGAGCAGGAGGTAGACCTGGATGAGCAGGGCGGCCAGCACGGCCGCCCAGAGCCCCGGCAGGGCCAGCACGGGCCCGGCCGCGATGCCGACCACCGTCATCACCCAGGTGAGCTGGTTGGGCGTGACGGACGTCTTGGCCATCAGCCACGTGACATAGATGGACAGGCGGCGCATGTAGAGCACGCCCGCCCAGTGCTCGCCGTTCCTGCGCTCCAGGTGGCCCGGCGGCTGGGCCACCTGCCGCAGCTCAGCTACCGAAGGCCCGGACATAGTCCCCCACCCGATCGCGGATCTCCGAGTCCTGCATGCGCAGATGCTCCAGGATCGTGTAACGGCCGGGGCGGGTGGCCGGGGCCAGCGCGACGACCTCGCGGAACTGCTCGGCGCTCAGCCCGATGTCGGCCGGGACGACGGGCAACTCGTGCCGGCGCAGGCAGTCGACGACCTGCTTGACGCGGGCGTCGTCCTCCCTGAGGAAGAAGCAGAAGGCGGCACCGATCCCGGCGAGCTCGCCGTGGTTGGAGGTGCCGGGGAAGAGCTGATCCACGGCATGAAGGATCTCATGGTCTCCACCGCTCGCGGGCCGGGACGAGCCCGCGACCACCATCGACATGCCCGACAGAATCAGCGATTCGGCCAGCACGGTCAGGAACGCGTCGGACTCGATGGAGTCGGTACGGCCGATGAGCGCCTCGGCGGCCGTGCGGGACATCGAGCTGGCCAGCCCGTCGATGGGCTCGCCGCGCTCGACGTTGCCGAGCTGCCAGTCCTCGATGGCCGACAGGTTGCTCACCACGTCGCCCACGCCCGCCCTGACCAGCGACTTGGGCGCGTTGTGCACGAAGTCGAGGTCCACCAGGATGGCCAGCGGCATCGGCACCCCGAAGGTGCCCTTGCCGCCCTCGTACACGAGGGAGGCGGTGGGCGAGCAGATGCCGTCGTGGGAGAGGTTGGTGGCCACGGCGACCATGGGGATGCCGGCGAGCGACGCGGCGTATTTGGTCGCGTCGATCGTCTTGCCGCCGCCGACGCCCACCACGACCTCGTAGGCGCCCTTGCGCAGGTCGGCGCCGAGCGAGACGGCCGCGTCGACCGTCCCGTCGGCCACCCTGAACACCTCTGCCTCGCCCAGCGTGGGCGCGATCAGGCTCTCGATGTGGTCGCCCTGGCCGGGGCCGACGGCCACGGCCACCCGGCCGGAGGTCGCCACCCGGCTGTCGGCCAGCAGAGCGCCGAGCTGTGCCACCGCGCCCCGCCTGACGTCCATGGTCAGGGGCGCCGGCAACATTCTCGCGAGAAGCGGCATGCGCGCCCCCTCAGTAACGAACGGCTATGGTGCGGGCCTTGGCCAGGTCGTCGTGGTTGTCCACCTCGACCCAGTCGACCTCGCCGATGGGCGCCGCGTGGATCAACTCGCCGCGCTCGACCATCTCCTGGTAGCCGTCCTCGTAGTAGAGCTGGGGGTCGCGCTCGAACGTGGCCTTGAGCGCGTCGGCCAGCCGATCGGCCGCGCCGGGCCGGATCAGGGTGGCGCCGATGTACTCGCCATAAGCTTCGGCGGGGTCCATGAGCTTGGTGATGCGGCGCAGCGAGCCCTCGGGGGAGAGCGTGACCTTCATCTCCTCGTCGGCGAGCGTCTTGACGTTGTCGACGGCCAGCAGGATGTCACTGGTCTCGGGGGCCGACAGCAGCGTCTTCTCGATCGAGACGGGGTGCACGGTGTCGCCGTTGACCAGCAGCGCGCCCTGGGCGAAGTAGTCGCGGGCGCACCACAGGGAGTAGGCGTTGTTCCACTCCTCGGCCTTGTCGTTGTGCACGAGGGTGAGCTTGACGCCGTGTCGCCTCTCCAGGTCCTCCTTACGATCGTGGACGGCCTGCGCCGCGTAACCGACGACGACCACGACCTCCCGCAGGTCCACCTCGGCGAGATTACGCAGCGAGATGTCCATGATCGTGGTTTCGCCGTCAACCGGCACGAGCGCCTTGGGCAGCGTGTCGGTGTACGGCCGCAGGCGTCGTCCGGCCCCAGCGGCCAGCACCATTCCCAGCAACGTGCACTCCTCAGTCGAGCATGACTTCCGTGGCCCAAAGAGTATTCGTCTTTGGACCCCGTGCGGGTAATCCGGCGTTAGTCTTGCGTTCCCATATCAGCCGCTTCCACCCCAGATCGGGGCGCAGCGAGCCAGCAGGTGAGGCTCTCCCAGCCGAACAGCCCCCACAGGTAGACCGCGAGCACCACGTAACCGCCGGTCAGCCAGCCGGACAGGGCGGCCAGCGAGACCACCATCATCCGCCCGTCCCAGCCGAGGCCGAGCGTGGCCAGCCATGGGGGCGGGTAGACGTGCTGGCGCAACCGGTAGACCAGATCGTAATGGTGAAAGCCTAGCGCGCCCAGGAGCAGGAAGATCAACACGGGGTGGAGCTGGTGCGCGAACCCGCACGCGGCGATGAAGGTGTATTCGATGAGCCGCAGGATCGGCGGCACGAGCCAGTCGAAGCGGCCGTCGTGCGGATGCGTGCTGCCCGGCCCGGCCAGCAGCAGCGTCACGGCGGGCGCGAACACGGCCAGCCCGTCGGAGCCCGCCACGCCGATCACCAGCAGCACGCCCGTCACGAACGTCCCGGCGATCACCGGGGGCAGCGGCGGGAGCTGCCCGGCGACGAGCAGGCCCATGGCGCGCGAGAGCGGCCCGTCGTCGCGGTAGGCCACGACCGTGCTGTTGGGAACGGGTGTCATGTGAACCGAAATCACCTTGCCGACCTCGCGATCCGTCCGGCGAGCTGGTAAAGGGCCGCCACGCCGCCCCAGCAGAGCAGCGACAGGAACGTGACGCGGGCGTTCCAGACGGCGGCGGTGACGGCGATCAGCGCCATCCGCTCGCCGATGGGCAGCACGATGATCTTCTTCAGCCAGCGCGCGATCGTGTCACGTTCGAGCCGCTGGGCGAACTTGAGCACGCCGCCCGGGGAGCGCGTGGCGTCGTGCGACTCCAGGAGCGAGCGCGCGGGCCTGCCCCACATGGCGCCGATGCGGGCGGCGTCGGCGACGGCGGCCTCGTAGGTGTAGTCGATGGCGTGCCTGACGACCTGCGCGATCATGGCGGCGACGGCGAGGTACCAGATGTCGGTGCCGCCGAAGCCGAAGGCCAGGCCGATGTAGACGGCGTATTCCTTGAGCCGGTCGGACATGCCGTCGGCCCAGGCGCCGATCGGGGAGAAGGTGCGGGTGTAGCGGGCGAGCTGCCCGTCGAGGCAGTCGAGCGCGAACGACAGGTAGACCAGCACCGCCCCGGCCAGCCGGCCGGCCTCGGTGCCGGCCGAGAACCAGACGGCGGCCAGCAGGGCCAGCCCGGCCGAGATGCCGGTGACGGTGTTGGGCGCGAGCTTGAGCCGCACGGCGGGCTTGACCAGGTGGCGGGTCCAGGTGGAGACGAAGAAGGTGGCGAAGAAGCCGTCGTCCTGCTTGACCGAGGTGTCGAGCTTGACCCTGGCCTCGTCGACCTCGGCCAGCTTGACGACGGCGGCGTCGGCGGCGTTCTGGCCGGTCACCCGGTCGGCGTGCAGCGACCCGAGCCCCGCCGCCCGCACCGCCACCCCCGACCTGACCAGCCCGACCAGCAGCAGGTCGACCGCCTCGACCGGGGTGACGGGGCCGAGCCTGCCCGCGTCGGCCAGCTCGGCCAGCTCCTCCGCGACGTCGGCCAGCGAGCCCAGGTCAGCCTCGCCGGCCTGCAGCACTCCCCTGAACGTGGCATTCGCCTCGGGCACGAGGTGGAACGAGCTGCCGGCCGCGACGATCCTGCCGCCCTCGACGCGTACGGGTGGCCGCATGGGCGAGGCGGAGGCGTCGTGCGCGACCAGCGCCCCGGTGCCGCGGGCGGGGTGCTCCAGGAGGAGCGCGAGCGCCTCCGTGTGGGCCACGAGGTCGGCGGGCAGCACCACGACGGCGCCCGTCGTGGTGCGCGCGATCTTGGCGACGCCGCGCAGGTCGGCTCCGAGGCCGCCGCCCGCGCTCACCACCATGACCTCGCGGACGGACAGCGTCGCGAGCTGGTCGTGGAGACGGTCGAGCAGCGTGCCGTCGCCGCTGGAGAGCCTGCACGCGGGTGTCGTGGCGAGCAGCACCACCGATGTGGTCGTGCTCTCGCGGGTCAGTGAGTCGGGCAAAGCCAGGTCTCCTCCCGGCCGGGGTGGAGCGCGTGGACTTGGGGGGTGCGTAGACACAGCGTAGCGACCGGTCCTCGCGATATCACGGAACAGCACCGTTACGCTGCCGGTATGGATTCACGGCTGCGGTCGGTAGGGGTGCTCCTCGCGGGCGGCGTGGGGCAGCGGGTCGGGCTCGCCACGCCCAAGCAGCTCATCGAGGTGGCGGGCAGGACGATCATCGAGCATTCGCTGGCGGTGTTCGAGGGCGCGCCGGAGATCGACGAGGTCGTGGTGCTGATGACGCCCGGATACGCCGGCCGGATGCGGGAGATCGTGGCCGCGGGCGGCTACCGCAAGGTCACCCAGGTGGTGGACGGGGGCGCGAGCCGTACGGAGAGCACGTGGCGGGCTCTTGCCGCGCTGGGCACCGATGAGTGCAATGTGCTGCTGCACGACGCTGTACGCCCCCTTCTGGAGCCCCGGATCATCACGGAGTGTGTCAGGGCGCTGGAGATCCACGAGGCCGTCAACGTGGCGATCCCGAGCTCCGACACGGTCTTCGTGGCGGTCCCCGGGGCCGGCGGCGAGGTGATCGGTGAGGTGCTGGACCGGTCGCGGCTCCGGCGCAGCCAGACGCCGCAGTGTTTCCGGCTCTCGGTGATCCGGCGGGCCTACGAGCGGGCGATGGCCGACCCGGCCTTCGGCGACCTGCCCGCCACCGACGACTGCGGCGTGGTGCTGCGCTACCTGCCCGAGGTGCCGATCCACCTGGTCCAGGGCAGCGAGCACAACATCAAGGTCACCCACCCGGCCGACCTGCGCATCGCGGAGCTGCTCTTCCAGCTCCCCTCCCCCGTGCCGCCGGGCGGGCCGGACGCGCTGGCCGGGCAGGTCGTGGTCGTGCTGGGCGAGCCGGGGCCGGCGGGGCCGGCCCGCGGGGCCCGCGTACACGTGCTGACCAGGGCCGACGGGGTGCGCGTCGAGGACTTCGACTCCGTGTCCAAGGCGCTCGACGACGTGGGCCCGGTGGATCACGTGGTGCTCGCGGCGGGCGCGAGCCGCACGGGCGACCTGGCGCGGGCGAGCGGCGAGAGCGTCTTCGACGCGGTCGGCGCAGGTCACCTGGGTCCGCTCAACGTGGCCCGCGCCGCCCGGCCGCACCTGCGCGGGAGCCTGCTGCTGCAGGTGCCGCCCGGCTCCGGCGCCCTGCACTCGTCGAGCGCGGCGGCGGTGGCGGCGCTGACCAGGGCGCTGGCCCGCGAATGGGCCGCCGACGGCATCCGGGTCAACTGCGTCAATACCGGCGCGTCTGCGCTGCTGGTCGCTCAGACATCGCTGGACATCCTCATCTCCGACCTATCAGGGCAAGTCATAGACGTGCGCGTGGACGGCCCTTGACCTGAGGGTTGTTACCGTGCGATCGCATGAGGAGACTCATCGTGATCGCGGCGCTGCTCGGCTGCTACCCGGTCCTGCTGGTGTCGGCGCTCTGGCCGGCGCCGGTGGTGTTCGGGGTGGCCGCCGTGGCCTCGTACGTGATCGAGTACATCGCCCCGCGCGCCGCCAGACCCCTGCCAGAACTGCTCGGCAAGGTGCACCTCGGGATCACGCTGCGCTTCGCCGCCCGGGAGACGATGGCGTTGCTGCTGGTCGCGCGGACGACGGGGGCCGACTCACCGTGGTTCGTGGCGCTGGCGGCCGGCGTGCTCGCGATCCACGCGGTGCGGGCCCTGCACACGGGGCTGGCCATGCGGCTGCGGCAGACGCTCGCCAGGATGCCGGTGACCACCCGCAACATCGACGTCTCCGCGCTGCGCATCCCGAAGCTGCCGCCGAGAACGCTGCGCGACTCCCGCAGCGTGCCCTTCCTCTACCTGGACGCGCTGCCGGTGCTCGGCGCGGTACTCGGCGCCGTCCCCGCGACCCTGGGGGCCGGGCTGGCGCTCGCGGCGGGCCTGACGGGGGCGCTCGCGCTCATCCCGTACGTACACCGCGCCACCCCCCTCACCGACCGCGACCGGGTCCTGGCCGTCGTGGGCGAGCAGATCGAGCGGTACGGCCCCGAGGTCATCCTGTACTTCTCCGGCGCCACCGCGGCCGCCTACCAGGCCAGGATGTGGCTGCCCACGCTCGAACGCATCTCCCGCCGGACCATCGTCGTCCTGCGCGAGCGCGGCATGGCCGCCCACCTGGAGTCCACGGGCCTGCCCATGGTGTGCATCCCGTCCTCGGCCGACCTGATGAGCTTCCGCGCGCTGACGGGAGCCAAGCTCTGCCTGTACGTGTCCAACGTCGGCAGGAACGTCCACATGCTGCGCATCCCGACCCTGCGCAGCGCGTTCCTCAACCACGGCGACAGCGACAAGGAGGCCTCGTTCAACCCGTTCTCGCGGGTGTACGACGAGGTGTGGGTGGCCGGGCCCGCGGGGCGCGACCGCTACCGGCGGGCCAAGGTGGGCGTCAGGGACGAGAACATCCACGAGGTCGGGCGGCCGCAGCTCGAAGGCATCTCGACGGAGGGGCCGGGGCTCCCGTACCGGACCGTTCTGTACGCCCCCACCTGGGAGGGCTGGAACGACGACCTGTTCCACACCTCGCTGATCACCATGGGACCGCGCATCGTGCGGGCCCTGCTGGACCACCGGCCGCCGCTGCGCGTGATCTACAAGCCGCACCCGCTCACCGGGCACCGCGACAAGCGCGCGGCCCGGGCGCATCGCAAGATCGTCACCATGATCGAGGCGAGGGAACTGGCCAAGTCGAAGGCCCGGCACCCGTCGCGGGCCGCCGGCGCGGGGCCGCGCATCCAGCACCTGATCGTCGACGGGGCCGAGCCGCACCTGTACGACTGCTTCAACCAGTGCGACCTGCTGATCAGCGACATCTCCAGCGTGGTGGCCGACTTCCTGGCCAGCGAGAAGCCGTTCGCGGTGACGAACGTCCCCGGGCTGCCCGAGGGCGCCTTCCACGAGAGGTACCCGAGCACGGAGGCGGGTGTGCTGCTCGGCGAGGACCTCTCCGGGCTCGCCGATTTCCTGGACGGGGAGGACACGCTGGCCAGGGCCCGGGTCAAGCTCAGGAGCTATCTGCTCGGCCCTGAGTATCCGGACGCGCTGGCCCGCTTCAACGCCGCCGTCGAACGCGTCTTCTCGACGTGATGCCGGGGCCCTTTCCCAAGGGCCCCGGCCGGGGCGAACAGGTCAGCGGGGTTGGCGGGACAGTTTCTTCGGGCTGGTGAGGAATCCCCAGCCCCAGGAGCAGTGCATGGTCGCGTACACGATCGGCAGCCGCAGCTTCGCGCCCGCCGACAGGCCGCCGCCGGTCAGGGCCGAGCCGGCCGCGATGGCCACCACGTAGCCGCCGGGGACGATCAGGGCGAGCGGGAAGAACGGCGAGACGACCAGCCCGAGCAGCATCGCCAGCACGGCGACCGGCGGGGCGAGGTAGCGCAGGTTGATCGTGCCCTCGTGGGTGCGCGAGACCACGCGCCGCCACCGGCCGTAGTGGAAGTACTGCTTGGCCAGCGCCTTGGCGTTGGGCCGTGGCCGGTAGGAGACCCGCATGCGCGGCTGGAACCAGACCAGGCCACCGCTCTGGCGGATGCGGTGGTTCATCTCCCAGTCCTGGGCGCGCTGGAAGTGCTCGTCGTAGCCGCCCACCCGGTCGAGCGCCGAGCGGCGGAAGACGCCGAGGTAGACGGTGTCGGCGGGACCGGCCGTGCCCCCGACGTGGAAGGCGGCGGCGCCCACCCCGATCTTGGAGGTCATGGCGCAGGCGACGGCCTGCTCGAAGGGGGTGATCCCTTCGGCCGCCATGATGCCGCCCACGTTGTCGGCACCGGTCTCCGACAACGTCTCGACCGCGACGCGCAGGTAGTCGGAGGGCAGCATGGCGTGCCCGTCGACCCTGGCGATGATGCCGTTGCGGGAGGCCGCGATGGCCGCGTTGAGCGCGTTGGGGGTGCGCCCGGTGGGGTTGGGCACGACCGTCACCCGTTTGTCGGCCGCCGCGATGGCGTCGGCGACCTCCTGGGTGCGGTCCTGGGACGGACCCACGGCGAGGACGACCTCGATCTCACCGGGGTAGCTCTGGGCGAGGACCTGGTCGACGGCCTCGCGGAGGTGCCGCTCCTCGTTGAGGACCGGCATGACGACGGAGATGGGGGGCCAGCCGCGCGTCTCCGTGGGCGCGTGCGGCGAGTCGGGGAACTGCTTCATGGCGGGGCTCACGCTACTGTACGACCAGGGGAGGAGGGCAATCGAAAGCCCGATCCTCCGGGGTGACACTAGGGGGACGGATGGGCGATCCGGGCGAGGAGGACGGCGGTGTGCTCGTGGGCGGGGACGCCTACGGAGGCGTCAAGCTCGCACCCGTCCGCACCCGGAAGCCGCCGCGCAGGAGCGCCAGGGCCCGCCGCCGCAACGTGCTGATCGCCGGTTTCCTGTCCACGGGCGTGCTGGTCACGACCGGGGTGGTGTGGGCGACCCCGCGCCAGATCGGCACCGTGGACGCGGGCGTGACGGCGTCGTCCAAGGGCGCCGAGAACATCCTGCTGGTCGGTGTGGACAAGCGCGACGACCTCACCCGCCAGAAGCAGAACCAGCTCAAGCTCGGCCGCGAGTCCGGTGAGCGCACCGACACCATGATGGTCATCCACCTGTCGGAGGACCACAAGAAGGTGACCGTGGTGAGCCTGCCGCGCGACACCTGGACGACGATCCCGGGCAAGGGCGACCACAAGATCAATTCGGCGTACCACTACGGCGGGCCCAAGCTGGCCAAGCAGACCGTCGAGGCGGTCACCGGGCTGCAGATCAACCGCTACATCGAGGTCAACATCCTGGGCTTCATCGACGTGGTCGACTCCCTCGGCGGGGTCACCGTCTGCACGCCGGTGCCGATCAACGACACCAAGATCGCGCTCAACCTGCCGGCCGGCACCCACCAGCTCGGCGGCGTCCAGGCGCTCGGCTACGCCCGCACGCGCGCCACCGGCCGCGCCGACCTCGACCGCATCGACCGGCAGCAGCAGGTGATCTCGGCCCTGCTCAACCGGGCGCTCAGCGCCGACACGCTGGCCAACCCGGGCAAGCTGGCCTCGTTCGTCAACTCGACGCTCAGCACGGTCAAGGTCGACCCCGACGACGGGCTGCTCGGTCTGGCCACGCAGCTCAGGGACGTCTCGCTGGAGGATGTGAAGTTCGCCGAGGTGCCGCTGTCCAACGTGGACTTCAAGGCGCCCACCGGCGAGTCGGCGGTGTTGTGGGACAAGCAGGCGGCCCGCGCCATGTTCACCCAGATCGACGCCGACCGCGACCCGGCCAAGCCCACGCCGTCGGCCTCCCCCAAGCCGTCGAGCAAGCCGACGGCGATCCCGCCGGGGCAGATCTCGATCAAGGTCAAGAACGGCACGCTCATCACGGGCCTGGCCGCGCGCGCCAAGACGGCACTGACCGACTACGGGTTCAAGGTGCCCGGCGAACCCGGCAACACGAGCAAGAAGGACTACAAGAAGACGATCATCCGTTATGGGGCGGCAAAGGAGGCTTCGGCGAAGGTCGTGGCCGCCGCCATTCCCGACGCGGAGCTTCGCAAGGTGGATATCGAGGGCATCGAGATCATCCTGGGCAGCGACCAGCCGAAAATCCAGCAACAAAAGTCCACCGGCACCCCATCTGCCAAGCCGAGTGTTACACCAACGACTAAAACGGCAATGGAGAACATATGTAAGAAATAGGCATAACAATCTGCGTTCCGGGCAGGTGAGGCCCATGGTGGTCAGGTGCTGGCAGGAGGACCCCTGTACGTTCGTGCGCGTCGTAGGCGATCTGGACGTGGCAGGCGCTCCACGGCTGCGGGCGGAGATGGAGCAGGCGCTGGCCGCCGCCGATCCGCTCAACGTGGTCATCGACCTGACCGAGGTGCCCTTCTGTGACTCCGTCGGGCTCGGGGTACTGGTGGCCGCGCTCAACCACGTACAGCACATGAACGGGCGCCTGATTCTGGTGCTCGCGCCGGGAATGATCCGGCACCTGCTGACGATCACCAATCTCGACCGCCATTTCGAGACGAGCGAATCCGTCAGCGAAGCACGTGAGGCGCTGGACAACGCCGCCTGAGACGGGCTCTACCTCCGCGATGTTTGCGAGAACATGGTCATTGTCATCGCGGGCAGACCTCACCACGACGTATCAGCAGTCGCGGGAGAGCCCTCTCACGTGCGGAGGCTTTCACGTTGTTCGACCAGTTCCCCGAGCCCGCGCGCTCCCAGCTCAGGTCCGCCTTCGACGAGGGCAGGACGCGTCCTGAGTGGTGCTTCGCGGACGGGCAGGCCCGCCTGGCGTACTGGGCGTCCTTCCCCGGCTCGGAGCCGGTGATCGTCTGGCAGTTCGATCCCGGGCCCGACCCCATCGCCGCCGCCGGGCTGCTGCGCCGCAGTCTGGACGAGATGGGGCTGACCAAGATAATCCATGACATCTCCCTCCAGCCCGGACTCACCCCTGTCGTCGACCGCGCCGTCGAGCACGAGGCCCTCATCGAGGCGGGCTTCGCCATGGAGGTGGAGCGGCTGCTGCTCGAATGGGTGGCCGGCAGCGACATCCCGGACGATCCGGGCAGGCTGACGTACCGGGCCGCGCGCCGCATGGACCCGGCGGAGGTGATCGCCCTCCTCGTACGCATCTCCGAGGGCTCTCTCGACTACGACACCCGGATCGAGATCGCCACGTCGGGCGCGGAGAAGGAGGCCCGATGGATGTACGACGACCTGATGAACCGCAAGGCCAAACCCAGCTGGTTCGTCGTCGGCTACCTCGGTGACCACCCCGTCGGGCTGGTGGCCCCCGACGACCACTCGATCGCCTACATCGGCGTGACGCCGGAACACCGCGGCCGCGGCTACGTCAACGACCTCCTGGCCAGGGGCACCCGTAGCCTCGCCGAGGCCGGTCTGCAGCGCATCGTCGCCGCCACGGACATCGGGAACGTTCCGACCGCCGCCGCGTTCCTGCGTGCTGGATACTCGGAGACCGGCCGGTTGTTCCGCTATTACTGGAGGACATCGTGAGACTCGGAGTCATGTTCGACCGGGGGTTGCCGCCCGAGCAGCTCATCCCGTTCGCCAGGGCGCTCGACGAGACGTCCGTCGACGATCTGTGGGTGGTGGAGGACCTGGGCTGGACCGGCGGCATCTCGGCGGCGGCCACGGCGCTCGCGGTCACCTCCCGGCTGCGCGTCGGCATCGGCATCACCCCGGCGCCGCTGCGCAACCCGATGGTGCTGGCGATGGAGCTGGCGAACCTGGAGCGCCTGCACCCCGGGCGGCTGGCGGCCGGCATCGGGCACGGCGTGGAGGGCTGGATGCGGCAGGTGGGCGCCGCCGTGCCGTCGCCGCTCTCCCTCCTGGAGGAGACGATCACCTCCGTACGCGCCCTGCTGCAGGGCCAGACGGTCACCCTTGACGGTAAGTCGGTCCACCTGGATGGGGTGTCGCTGGTGCACCCGCCCGCGCAGCCGCCGCCCGTGCTGGCCGGGGTGAAGGGCCCGCGCTCGCTGGCACTGTCGGGCCGCGTGGCCAACGGCACGATCGTGCCCGAGGGCATCGGGCCCGCCCAGGTGCCGGGCATCGTCGAGCAGATCGGCGGGGACGAGGACCACGAGCTGGTGGTGTTCGCGTTCCTGCGTCTGGGCTCCTCCGAGGTCGATCAGGCGGCCAGGGACATGGTGGCGGGGCAGTCCGGGTTCCTGGGGGTCGCGCCGGAGGAGCTGGCGATGGCGGACGGGACCCCGCAGGAGGCGGCGGCCTGGGTCAAGAGCGTGTGGGCGGCCGGGGCCGAGACGGTCGCGGTGCGCCCGATCGGCTCCGACCCGCTGGACCAGGTGACGGCGCTGCTCTCGGCCCTCTGAGAGACGGATCTGGCCGAATGGTCGATGGTCGTTCGGCCGGATGACCGATGGCCGTCCCGCCGATCCCCGCCACGATCGTGTTCATGAGGAAGATCGCGGCATTAGCGGCAGGCGCGGCGCTCCTGGCCGTTGCGAGTGGTTGCGGCGTGGAGCTGGAGGCCGAAGAGGTCCGCGCCGCCCAGTCGTTCCCCTTCACCGGGACGACCCTGAAGATCAGCTCCTCCCTGGGCGGGGTACGCGTTCTCCAGGGCACGGGCGCCGCCGTACAGGTGGAACGCTGGCTACGCGGCAAGGCGGCCACCGCAGAGCCCGCGTGGTCGCTGCGCGACGGCACCCTGCGTCTCAGCGCGAACTGCACCATCGTCTTCGGCGACTGCGGCGCCCGCTACCACGTCAAGGTCCCGCCCGGCGTGCGGCTGTCGGTGGACGCGGCGGACGGCGTCATCCTCAACGGCCTCACCCAGGACGTGGACGCGACCAGCCGCGACCGCATCCAGGTCACGGGGGCCTCGGGGCGGCTGCGGCTGCGCAGCGAGGGGTCGATCGCAGCTGAGGGGCTGAAGTCCGCCTACGTCAGGGCCCGCACCTCGGACGGCGCCATCGACGTGGCGTTCGCCGGCCGGCCCACCACCCTCGACCTGCAGTCCCGTGACGGCAGGGTGACCGCGCGGGTGCCGTCGGGCACGTACGCGGTGACGGCCAGGAGCAAGGAGGGCCGCGAGCGCTCCGAGGTCGGCGACGACGCCAAGAGCACCAGCAAGATCGTGGCCCGCAGCACGACGGGCGAGGTACGGATCTTGAAGCGTTAGAACGTGGCGGGGTGCGGCGGGGGGCGTGGCGGGGTGCGGCGGGGTGCGACGTGGGGGTGCGGTGCGGCAGTGCACCGCACCCGGGTGCCGGGTTACTGCCAGATGGCGGCGTACGTGCCGTTCTCGGCGTTGACCTGCACGGGGTAGAGCCCCTTGGCCTTGAGGTCGTTGAAGCGCTTCTGGTAACCAGAGGCGTTCATGTCCACGTAGTGGGCCCAGGACTTGACCCCGTCCTTGCGCCACACGGCCGAGTAGGTGCCGTCGGGCGCCACGGACACCTTGACCGGCCGGTAGCCCTTGGCCCTCCTGGCGTTGAACTCGGCCTCGTGCTGCTGCTTGCTCTTGCCGTAGGTGTAGTACCAGCTGCCGCCGGAGTTGGCGGTCCACACACCGACGTAGCGGATGTCGCCCGGGGTGCCGTACGCGTCGACGGAGGCCAGCGCGAGCCCCTTGGCGGCGGCCTGCTTGTTGACGGTGCCGAAGGCGGCAGGCGTCAGGTTCGACTTCGTGAGGAACGCACTGCTCTTCTTCTCGAAGATCGCGGTGAACACGGGCGAGTCGGCCGGCCCGGTGGCCGACACGGAGGTCGGCTGGGCGCCTTCCTTCATCGCGGCGTCGAACCGCTTCTGGAACCCACTGGCCGACATGCCCTGCCAGATGCCCCAGTCACCAGAGCCGCCCTTGACCCACACGCCCGCGTACCGCTCACCGTCGGACACGTTCACCGTGATCGGGTGATAGCCCTGGTCCTTGAGCTGGTTGACCTTGGCGATGCTCTGCTGCGCGCTCAAACCGTGGTAGGCGTACCAGGCCGGTGCGGCCTGCGCACCGGCCGCCGGCGCCATCGCCGCCATCGGGGCGGCGGCCGCGGCCAGCACGGACGTGACGAGCGCGATCTTCTTTGAGGTCCGCATGACCCTCCCATGCAGGAAAATTTACGTCTTCAGAGATAAGGGACGACCATAACAGCCATTACCGGTCGTCCGCAGGCGGCCTGTCCGCCTCTCAGGCGCTGCAGGATTCACTCTCCTCCAAGGCCTGGCGGCTGGGGGCATTGTCTGGACATCCTTCGCGACAGCGCACAGGATGGGTCTCAGTCGAGCGCCCCTCATGGAGGACCCATGAAGCCCATCCGGCGTGTGGCCGCCTCGGCGGCGGTCATTCTCACGACCTTCGCCCTGACCACGGTGCCCGCCGCCCAGGCCGAGCAGGTGGGCGGCGGCGTGCAGCAGGACAGCACGGTCGTGCGGACCCCGCAGTCCGACCCCTGCCCCGAGGCGGACGTCTAGCCGGCCTGCTCGAAGGGCGTCGGCGACTGGCCGGTCCAGCGGTAGAGCTGGGCCTGCCCGGTGTTCTTGGAGACGCCGTCCTCGGTGACCTTGCCGGCCTTGGCGACGTAGTAGCGGCCGCCGCCGAGCGAGACCAGCCCGTACTCGCCGTTGAACTGCCATCCCCTGACGCCCGTGGCGTCGTCCTGGAGCCCGCCCTGCGCGAGGGTGAGGAGCTTGCCGCGCTCGGCCTGCGGCTGGCCGGCGATCTCGCCGGTCATGGGCCGCTTGCTCCCGTCCACCATGAAGAAGGGGTAGTTGGGGAACTGCGGCTTGGTGCCCTTGTACACGGCCATCATCCAGTTGCCGGTGTGCTCGTCGTACTGGAGGTTCTGCACGCCGTACGTGGTGTTGCCGGTGTAGGCGAAGTACTTGCCATCCGGCTGCTCGGGGCCGCTCTTGTGCGGGGCGCTCTCGGTGAGGGGCTGCTCGTACTTCTTCCACTGCTGGATGTCGTACTGAAGCACGACCTGGTGGTCGTTGTCCTGCCTCGTGGTGTTGGCGTAGATGCCGTAGGCGACGGTCAGCTTCTGCTTGCCGTGCTTCTTGCCGAACTCGGGGCCGAAGGAGACGCCGTCGATGCCGCTGCAGCCGTAGCGGTGGTCGGGGGTGTTGCCGATGTTGCCGTCGAAGGTGCCGTCCCCGTTCATGTCGGCGGTGTAGTCGGCCACGACCTCCTTGAGGTAGACCGTCTTCATCACGTCGGCCGGGTTCATGCCGGGGGCGGTGATGCGGTCGACGTCGAAGATCGCGATGTAGAAGGACTCCTGCTCCTTGTACTCCAGCGACCCGTACACCCGGCCGTCCTGGGTGTTGAAGTCCATGTCGCCGAGGTGGCCGGTGAAGCCCGTCACCGTGCCGATCAGCTTGCCCTTCAGGTCGGTCTTGACCAGGACGTTGGTGAAGGAGAAGTACATGAACCCCTTGCGCTGGTCGATGGCCATGCCCTGGACGTGACCTTCGGTCCAGGCGCCACCGTCGATGACCGCCGGGAGCTCCCTGGGACGGTCGGCGGCGGCGGCGGCCGGGGCGATGTGGAGGGCGAGGGCTGAGGTTGCGGCGAGGGTGAGGGTCAGGACCTTGCGCATGGTGCGGTACCCGTCTTCGTTAAGCGGTGATAGATCAAATCGAGACGGTATACCGCACTAATGATGATTTCTGACATTTAACTGAACATGCGGTGAAGCACCCGCGAACTACTACTCGTCGGCACTCAGGCGGCAGCCACCAGCTCCACCTCGAACCCGTCCTGGTCCTCCAGGTAGGCGGCATAGTGCTGCTCGCCGCCCGCGTACGGGTGCCGGTCCGGGAACATCAGCCTCCACCCGTACGCCGGCGCCTGCCCTGCCAGTTCCTCCACCCGCTCCCGGCTCGCCACGTGAAAGGCCAGGTGGTTCAGCCCCGGGCGGAGCCGGTCGTGGTGGTCGGCGCTGAGGGCGGGGGACTGCTCGAACACCAGGTACGTAGCCCCCAGCCGCCAGCTACGGCCGTCCTTCCACTCCTGGTGGAGCGTGTAACCGAGCGCTTCGAGCAACCACCCCCACCCGGCGACGGCCCGCCCCAGGTCAGGGACCCAGATCTCGACATGGTGCAACGATCCGGCAGGGGTCATGGTGGAACCCTACGACGCTAGCCGGCCGCCTTCGCGAGGAGGTGCGTCAGCACCTGCCGTAGCTCGTGTTCCGGCTCCTGAGGCAGGTCGCTGGCGCGCCATGCGACGAATCCGTCCGGTCGTACGAGGGTCGCGCCCGTGCTCGCGATGCCGTATGCCTCCAGGAACCGGGCTTCGGGGTCGTGGAGTTCGACGCCGATGTGGTGCACGTCCAGCTCGATCTCAGGTGTCACCTTCCTGGCCGCCGCCGCCCAGTCCGCGCCGTTCGGGCCGACGAGCAGGGTGAAGGCGCCGGTGAACAGGTCGAGGGTGGACAGTCTGGCCCCCGCCCGGTCCAGCCAGACGTGCGGCGCGCGCAGGCCAGGACGCCCGCTGGGCTCACGCGGGTCTTCGACCGGCCCGTCAGGGGTGGACTGCTCGGTGAGGACGGCTTCCGACGCGTACCGGTATCCGAAGATCATCGTGGTGTCGTCGATCTCCTCGCTCTCCTCGCCGTCGCCCTTCTGGCGGTTGTGGAGTAGCTGCACCGCCGTTCGCAAGGTGACCTGCGCGACGGGACGACGCTCGTCCTCGTAGGTGTCCAGGAGCGCGTCCCCGGCCCCGCCCTCGATCACGGCGGCGAGCTTCCATGCCAGGTTGTGCGCGTCGGCGATGCCGGTGTTCGCGCCGTACGACCCCGACGGTGGCACGACGTGGGCCGCGTCACCGGCGAAGAACACCCGGCCCGCCCGGTACTGCCGCGCGACCCACGCGCCGCCCGTACTGTGCGAGATCTTCTGTGACCACCCGGGAACCGACGGCACAAGGGTGAGTTCGAGGTCGGGATCCCCGACCGCGACGCGCGCGAGTTCCACGCAGCGCTCCTCGGTGAAGTCGTCGGGACTGTCGCCCCGCTCCGGGTGGTAGGGCGACCCGAGCATCCACCGCCCGAACATCTTCAGCGGCACCAGCACCGTGCCCGTCGTCGGCCGGTCGAGGTAGGCCAGCAGGAACCGGCGCCCGCGCAGCGCGGCGGTGAGGTCGGCGTCGAAGACGAAGTAGACGACATGGCCCAGGGCGCCGGTCTGGTCGACGCCGATGCCGAGCCGGTTGCGGATGCCCGCGCGGTGGCCGTCCGCCGCGACCAGGTAGTCGGCGCGGATGGTGTGCTCCTCTCCGCTGCCGAGGTCGCGCACGACGGCCGTCACACCGTCGGCGCCCGGGTCGAGAGAGATCAGCTCGGTGCCGAACCGCACGTCGGCGCCGTCGGCTTCGGCGCTGACGTGCAGGATCCGCTCCAGCTCGTCCTGGTCGATCATGACCCAGTCGGCAGGGCTGAGGCTCTCCGGCGGCCGCAACTGGGCGAGGATGTCGTAGCGGAAGCGCTCCTCGCCGGCCAGCGTGTCAGCGCCGATCATCTCGGGGAAGTCGACCAGCAACGACGTGTGGCCGCGGATCTCCTCCTCCAGGCCGAGGGCGCGGAAGATCTCGATCGAGCGCGGGTTGAACGCCCGCGCCTGAGGCGTGATCGCCGTGGACGGGTGCCGTTCGACCAGGATCGGGCGGATTCCCCGGCGTGCGAGGAAGAGTGCCGTGGACAGGCCGGTGACACCTCCTCCCACGATGAGAACCGCGGTCTTGTGATCATTCATCGTTCCCACACTCCTGTCAGTCGTTGCGTGCTCATAATCAATCGCCTACATCACTCTGTCAACCGTTCACTTGATTAGCTGCACATGCCAGGTGGGACAGTCAGGTGGATGTATGATCGGGCCGTGCCCACGCCGAAACCGCGCCGCTCACCCAAGCCGCACGAACGACAGCGCGACCCGGAACGCACCCGCAAACTCATCCTGGAAGCGGCGGCGGCCGAGTTCGCCGCGCACGGGTTCGCGGGCGGCCGCATCGCCGCGATCGCCTCCAGGGCGGGGGTCAACCAGCAGCTGATCTCGTACTATTTCGACGGCAAGGAGGGCCTCTACCGGGCACTGTCGGAAGAGTGGCGGCAGCACGAGAGCGAGCTGATCGAGCCCGGCACGCCGCTCCCCGAGCAGATCCGCCGATACGCGCTGGAGGCCCTGAGCAACCCCGACGGTGTGCGGCTGATGGCGTGGGGCGGCCTGGAGTACGCCGGCCCTGAGTCCGACCCCGATCACACGGCCCGTTCCGGGCGGTTGCAGGGAAGCGTCGATGAGATCCGCGACCTGCAGGCGGCAGGGCGGCTACCCGCCGAGGTGGACCCGGCCTGCCTGGTGATCATGCTGATGTCCGCGGCCATGGCGACCACCACGCTTCCGCACGTCATCGAGGGCATCTGCCAGGTCGATCCCCACTCCCCCGAGTTCCTCCACCACTACGCCGGCCAGGTCGCCATCGTCGCCCGGCTCCTCGGCCTGGAACCCGCCTGACGCCACCAGGACCAGAAGGGACGACCGCATGCCGATCCAGGGTGTGCTCTTCGACGTGGACGACACCCTGTTCGACTACTCCACCTCGGAAGAAACCGGTGTGCTCGCCCACCTGCGGGCCGAAGGACTGCTGGAGAGGTTCCCCGACCCCGCCACGGCGCTCGCGCTCTGGCGAACCATCATGGACAGGCACTACGCCCGCTTCCTGAACGGCGAGCTCACCTTCGCGGAACAGCGGCACGAACGCACCCGCGAATTCCTCTCCCACATCGGGCAGACCCCGCACGCCGGCCTGTCGGACCAGGAAGCCTCCGCCTGGTTCGCCGGATACCAGGCCCACCACCATGCCGCCTGGGCGGCGTTCCCCGACGCCGAGCCCGTCCTCAGGAAGCTCGCGCCCGACTACCGCCTCGGCGTCGTCTCCAACTCATCCGCCACCCACCAGCGTCACAAGCTCGACGTCATCGGCCTGCTGCCCTACTTCGGCGACACGCTCGTCTGCTCTGACCAGCACGGCGCGGCCAAGCCCGCGTCGAGCATCTTCGTCGCCGGCTGCGCTTCCCTCGGTCTCAAGCCGCACGAAGTGGCCTATGTCGGAGACAAGTACGCGCTGGACGCGGTGGGCGCCCACGACGCGGGACTGCACGCCTACTGGCTCGACCGAGCGAACACCGGAGCCGGAACGGCCCTCGGCAACGGCATCCGCGTCATCCACTCACTCGACCAGCTCCCGGCCGCCTTCACCGGCTGACTGTTGTCCGGCTGCCATTGATCACGCTTTAATGACGGTGAGTTTAGGCGGCCGCCGGCCCAGGGATGGGAAAGCGTGCGATCGATATTCGAGAATGCGCGTCTGCACGGTCATGGGATGAGTGACGGCTTGGAGTCCAGATGTATGACGAACCGGCACCGCCACCTTCCCTCGCCGCGCGCGCCTGGAGCCTGTTACGCCAGGTAGGTACGCTTTTCCGGCGGCGCATGGTGGTGATCGTCATCGTCGTCGCCGTCCTGATCTCCACCGTGGTGCTCGTGAGCTACACCCAGGCGTGGTGGCCGTGGGGCGGTTGTGAGACGACCAGCGCGGACGTCGTCGCCATCGAGGACGAATGCGTCGGGCTGATGGACCCAGCAGACGGGACGATGGTCCTGGGCCAGCAGTACCGCCAGATCCTGGAGGGCATCGCGGCGGAGAACCGTGAGGTCACCAAGGGCGATGACTACAGCACGATCGCGCTCATGGCCCCGATGGGAGCGGGCCCGCGCGGGCTGGTCGGCGAGCGCGCCCTCCACCAGCTCGAAGGGGCGTTCATCGGCCAGTACCGCGCCAACCGTGCGGAGACCTTCCCCAAGATCCGGCTCCTGCTGGCCAACACCGGCCACGACGGCTCGAAGTGGCGGACGACCGTGCAGGCGCTGCGGAGCAATGCCGCGACGGGTGCGACGGCGAGCCCCGGACAGATCGTCGCGGTCACCGGAATGGGCCCGAGCCAGCAGGAAAGCATCGACGCCGCACGTGCCCTGGCCAAGGATCCCGGAATCCCGATGGTCGCCGACTTCATCACCGCGGCCGGGTTCAACACCACCGGCGAGATCGACGACGCCGGACCCATTCCCGGTCTCACCCGCACCGCGGTCAGCACCTCGGCCCAGCTTGAGGCCATCTCCGAAGAGTTCAAGAAGAAGAAGGTCGGCGGAAACGCGGCCCTGATGTGGGCCGACGTGACCCCGCAGGGAACCAAGGACCTTTACGCCCGCTCGTTGAAGGATGCCTTCCTCGACCCGAAACTCGGGCTCAAGCCGTATCTCGACAGGACCGGACTCAGTTTTCCCTTCGACCCGCGTGGCGGTCCCTCGCTCCTGCGGACCATCAGCGACACGATCTGCGGGGCGAAGACCGACATGATCTTCTATGCCGGCCGCCAGGCGTTCATGCCCACCTTCCTCAAGCTGCTGCGGAGCCGGCCCTGCCGGTCCACGCCCATCACCGTGGTCACCGGGGACGACGCCCAGGACCAAGATCCGAACGATCCGTCGCTGCACGACCCTGAAGCACCCATCAAGGTGCTGTTCGTGCCGCTCGCCGATCCCAAGCGGCTCGACAACGAGGCCAATCCGAACCGCCAGCTCTACCAGGACTTCCGTAACGAGTTCGTGGCGCCCCACCATGGCGCGACCTTCCCCGCTGCGCATCTCGGCACCGGGTTGGCGATCCTGTCGTATGACGCGGTGACCGCCGCGGTCACCGCGATCCAGAAGGCCGCCATCGGCGCCGACCCGTCCCAGCTGAGCCTGCCCTCCGCCGCGGCGGTCCGCGGGCAGCTCTACCTGTTCACCGGCACCAACGTCATCCGCGGCGCCAGCGGCGCCTTCACTCTCGACTCCAGGACCGGGGAGCGAGTGAACATCACCATTCCCACGCCCGTGACCATCCCGTAACCACGACTCCCACGCCCGTGACTACTGGCCCGTAACCACGACGATCACCGTCAGCACCACTGCCGCGACCAGGAGGAGCAGCAGCCACCAGCGCACGGCGGGCCTGCGGCCGAGCCGTACACGCTCCAACTCCCCCGCCTCGGTGAGGCGGAGCACCGCCGTGCCGATGGTGAACCGATCACCCGATCGCAGGGTCGCGTAGAGAACGGGACGACCGTCGATGAACGTGCCCAGGCCGCCGCTGTGGTCGTGCAGCCGGTAGCCCGCGCTCACCTTGCGGACGGTGGCGTGCGCCGGGGCGATCCCCTCCCCGTGGATCACGATGTCGGCCGCGGGCCCGCTGCCCAGCGTGGTGGTCTCCTTCAGCGTTCCGAGGGTGGCCGGCAAGCTCGCGGTACGTAACACCGTCGCCTGCGCGGTGTCCGTTCGAAGCCCCACGAGGCGGCCGAGCAGTTCCATGGTGCTGGGCCGCCGCGCCGGATTCTTGGCGAGGCAGTCGGCGATCAGGGAACGCAGCGGCTCGGAGATCGCCCCCACGTCGGGGGTGACGGTCAGGACGCGGTTGATGATGACGGCCACGTTGTTCCCCGCGAACGGCGCCTTGCCGGTGGCGGCGAAATATACGGTGCCCGCCCAAGCATGCACGTCGGCGGGGGGACCCACCTCGGCGTCGTCGCCCCCTCCCACCTGCTCCGGTGCGAGATAGCCGGGGGTTCCCACGGTCGTGGTGACCGCGGCGCTCGCCTCCAGGGCCCGTGCGACTCCGAAGTCCACGACACGTGGCCCGTCCGGCCCGACGATGACGTTGGCGGGCTTGAGATCCCGGTGGATGACTCCCGCGCCATGGATCGCCGCCAAGGCGGTGGCCATATAGGTCGCCAGGCGTTCGAGCGCGGACCCCGTCAGCGGCCCGTGCGTGTCGACGAGCTCCTGCAGGGACGGGCCTTCCACGTATTCGCTCACGATGTACGGCTGGTCCCGGTCGATGGCGGCGTCGATGATCATCGCCGTGTACGCCCTGGGCACCCGCGACGCGATGGCCACCTCGTCCGCGAACCGCCTGCGCGCCCTCGGATCGGCCGCCCCCTGCGCGTGGATCACCTTGATCGCGACCCGGCCGGCCTCGCCCCGCGCGAGGTAGACCGTACCCTGACCGCCGATGCCCAGGCGGCCGAGCACCTCGTAGGGCCCGATGCGCCGGGGGTCACCGGTGTCCATTCAGGCTCCCAACGTGACCGCGACGACGATGGCGATCGCCGCCAGGACGACGATCAGCACCATGATGCCCCCGTGGCGGCCGTGCGAGCCGTTCCCGACCGCCGATTTCCCCCGCCGCCACGCCTCGCGCAGGTTGGAGTCGGTCTCGACGTAAATGCGTTCGGGAGTGACGAGCCAGCGCCACGACTCGCTCGCCGCCCGCCACCGCTCGGTGTCCACCGAGTCCGGCGCGCCGTCCAGACACTGCCTGATCAGGCGGCGATGCCGCAACGGCAGGACCCTGGCGAGCGCGGCATCGTCGAGCGACCACGCCTCAGCGCTCTCCTGGAGGCACCGCACGACGGCCCAGGCGAACTTGTAGTAGTCCGACTCCGGGGTGAATCCGCCTTCCTGGGGGAGTTTCCACTGCTCGGGATCGACCTCCGGCAAGGCGCCGCGACCTCCGACCGGCAGGCAGGAGTCGCAGTCCAGCAGGTATACCGCGGGTGCCGGGTCGATGGTGAAGACGGCGTTGCGCAGTTGCAGATCGCCCACCACATATCCCTGCTCGTGCAGCCACTGCACCGTCATGAGCAACTGGCCGAGCACGGCCAGCTTGTAGGGCGGCTCGTAGTAGCGCGTGCCGTAGTGGTCGCGAAGGGCGCTCGCCCGCTCGGGCGAGCGCGTGAGCTCATCCAGGTGCCGCGGCGCCAGGCGGGTGCCGAGTTCGACGAACATCTGCTCGGGAGCGGGTCTGATCAGGATGCCGGTGATCCGGTCGTTCCTGACCGCCGCGACCGGCCACGCGCAACACCGATCGAGGGCCGCGCGCTCCTGCCGGGGAAGTTCACGCCGCCAGCGCACCATGGCGAGCAGAGCGTCCTCGTCCAGCCCCGCCAGCGTCTCCTCGTCGTACCGTTTGAACAGGAACCAACCAGGGACGCCGCTGACCTCGCACGGCACCAGGCTACGGGCCTGACCGCCAGGCCGCAGGTAGTAGGCGTCGGCGTCCGTGGGGGGCGTCAGATCCGCTTCCTCGACCGCGTCTGGGGGATTCATACCGCTGCCGCCGCACTTCTGTCACAGGACGGCCGTGTCGTGACGGCCCGTCCACAACGCCAGCACGGTCCGGTCGTCGTCGTACGTCGACAGCTGGAAGTCCACATCGCGCAGGAAGCTGCGCAGCGCGGGCGGCGAATTCCACGAGGTGACGAGCCGCTGGGCGAGCGCGCTGCCGCCGCCGCCCATGGCCGTCCCGAAGCCGTCACTGCACAGGACGAGCACATCACCAGGCCCCCAATCGATCTGCCGTTCCCGCAGCTCACCGAGGTCCTCCGGCAGAGCGGAGGTGACGTTCCCCGGCCGCTGCCCCTCAGGCGGGAAGATCTCGGTCCACGTCCCGTCATGGAGCCACAGCGCCGGCGAGTCCCCGATGGCCGCGCAGGCGGCGATCCCGCGCCTGCCGTCCGCGGGGACCACGCCGATCGTCAGCGTCGTGGCGGGCGGATCCGAGGCTCCGGCGCCGTGTCTGCCCGTGGGCCGGCGGCCGAGCCGGGCGGTGGCGCGCATGACCTCCCCTGCGACCGTGGCGAAGGCCGCGTGCCAGCCGAGGTCGGGGGTCAGGGACAGGTTCGTGGCGGCGCGCACGGCCACCGCGGCGGCGTGTTCTGCGTGCAACGTGCTGCCCAGCCCGTCGGCAACGGCCGCGATGACCCATCGTCCGTCCGCGCTCAGCCGTACGGCGTAGGCGTCCTGCAGGGGTTCGCCGCGGTATCGATGGCGCCGGCCGCGGATGCTCACGGCGCGGACCGTGGTCTGCGCGAGCATGCCGCCGTCGAGTGCGACGCCCGGGGCGCGCGAGTCCGCGCCGCCCGCCAGCAGGACGGGCAGCGGCTGGGGCAGCGGACCGAGTGGCGTTCCGCCGTCGGCCGCGGTGCGGGTCCTGCGGCCGAGCAGTAACTGCCCGAGAAGTACGGCGCCGCCACCGGCGACGCCGGACAGGATCCACCACGGCCACCCCGACGCCGTCCCACCGCCGCTCTGCCGCGAACTGGGCACCACCGCGGTCGGCTCCTGCGACGGACCAGGCTCCGCCTCCACCTGGCCGGCTCCGATGAGCAGGAGTAATCCCAACAGCGTCGCCCTGATCATCTCAGCTGCCGCATCCCGTCGGGTCCGCGCAGAACGGCCGTGTTCCTGTTGACCGAGGCGCTGATGCTGTCCGAGACGGCCTGCGCGATGCCGTGCAGCACGGTGGCCGCTCCTGTCGCGATCTCGCCCGCGAAGGCCAGCACCTCACCCCTGAGGGTGGTGGCGACCCGCCGCAGGGTGTCCTCCCGCACCGTCCCGAATCCGAGCGCCACGATGTACGGCGCCGGGTGGAGGCTCGCCAGCCGGTCGCGCGCGGGGCCCCAGATCTCGACGTCCTGATGGTTCTCGCCGACGTACGGCTCGCCGTCGGTGATGAAGAAGACCACCGGCGCCCGCACGTCGAACTGCTTGGACAGCTTCCTGCGATCCTTCTCGATGATCTTCACGAGCTCGCTGAAGACCGCCAGGTAATCCGTCTGCCTGCCGGGCCTCAGGGCCGGAACCCTGATCGCGTCGCACGGCCTGGTCAGCGGAAGCACCAGCTCGACCTTGTCGGAAAAGGACACCACGGCGACATGCGCGGCCTCACTGACGCCCGGATCTCCCGCCTCCAGCTCGAAGAGCAGCTCCCCCACACAGTTGGAGAGAACCTCGAAGGGGGTGGGTCGTCCATCCTCGCGGGCGGTGTGCATCGAGTGCGATACATCGCACACGATGTAAAAGGGGAAGGCGCGAGGGCGCCCGTTGGCCGATCTCATCGGCTTTTCATCCTGATGGGGATTATCGGTCTTGGCAAGGTTGCGAACAGAATGGTGACTTCAACGGGTTCGCGGCTAACAGCCTGTATTGCCATCTTCATCCTCGGACCGGCGCTCAGGAAGTCACCTGGAAATCGACTCGATCACCTTGATGAGCACCGGCTACGCTTGCCGGCGTCCCGCTTCTCCCACGGAAGAGCTTGGAGGCAGCTGTGGCGATGCCGAAGAAGAGCTCGCGGCTCGTCACCGTTGACGACACCGTCTACCGCTGGCGGGTCAGCCATAAGCCGAGCCACCAAGACGACACCTGGATCCCTCTCACCTTCGCCGTCGAGCGAGCCGAGGAGCCGAGGAGCGTTCTCGTGGTGTCACTCCCCTGCGCCCGGCCGGACAACTGGCGAGGACAACGAACGATCGCGATCCGTCCCGTCCTTGTCAGCAGGTGCATCCGGCGGGCAATCGAACAAGGCTGGAACCCGGAGAACCAGGCTCGCCTCACCCTCACCGTCACCGAGGACGAACTAACCGTGCTCCTGGGCGAACCGCCTCAATATCTTGTCCCCTTCCTCTGGGGCATGATCCCCGAAGGAGGCAGCATCAAAGACCTCCCTCGATGTACTCAGATTTGGAGCCGAGACGAGCCGGGCAGCCAATCAGGCATCCTCTGATCCGCTGGGAAGGGCGAATGCGTCAATCTATCCAGGTGACGCGAACGATCAGCACAAGGCGCAGATGTTCCGCGACGATGAAGTTGAGGAACCCGCGACCGCCGAACAAATCGAGCGTCCGGAGACCGCCCCCGTGCAACTGGCCTCTACCAGCGCGGCCCGCGTCTCCCCGAGAACTGCAAGTTGTTCGGCAAGCCGCTCAACCTCAAGGATGACAGTTGGTAGAGGCCGGCGATGACATGCTCGGAGTCGGGGTTGTACTCCCAGGTCCAGGCGTCACTCACCGAGTGCCTCTCTACACGCGGACGCCGTGATCTCGTTGATTTCGGCCAAGGCTGCGTTCAGCCCGACCCTGTCGGTCGCGCTGGCGACTTCTGTCTCCAAGGCATGCAGTCGGGCCGCTCGGGCGGGATAACGCTGAATCGCTACGAACTCACCCCACTGCTGCAAGAAGTTCCGCAGAGGTGCCACGGTGCTTTGCCGAGCAGCCTGCTCCGTCGCTTGGTCGAGGTGATCGACAAACTGGCTAAGGTAGGCGGGAGCTATCTGGGCAACTGCTGCCCTGAGGGCAGCGGTGGTCAGCGGTGGGCGAGGGATCAGTGCCTCGCTGTCTTGACGCGGGGTGGACATCATCGACCTCCAAGCTGTCTCGCCTTCAGGCTACCGAGACTGCTGAATCCATTCCATCTGGAATCGCAGGTCAAGGCCGTGATAGCTGGTCGGCGTCTTCGTGTCACTGTTGGCGGGTTCCGAAACGCGTAATCATCAGGATAGATCTCTGGCGGATGGCCACTCCGCCTTCGGCTCGGGTGTCGCCACTCTGCCCATCTGATCGATAGCCCGTTGGAGACAGGCGATGAGCCCAGGACGCAACTGGCGTGAGGTCAAGGCGGAAGCGCACCGGTTGCACCCCGAACCCGTACATACCGCCGATATACCGCCATCTCCTAGCTTTGGGCGTTCTAGCACAGGGCTTAGGAAGGGCGAGGCACTCAAGTCATGCGGAGACGGCTCAGCAAGGCGCACCGGCGTACCCTCGTGGTGGGAATGAGCGCCGCCGTGCTGGTGGCGGCGGTCGCGAACGTCCACGGACCCACGGCGGCGGTCGCGAACGTGCACGGACCCACGGCGGCGGTCGCGAACGTGCACGGACCCGCGGCGGCGGTCGCGAACGTGCACGGACCCGCGGCGGCGGTCGCGAACGTCCAGCAATCCGTGGCTGCTCAGTCCGGAGGTCTGAGCGCCTACGACAAGCTGGTCCTGTCACACCAGCCTGCCGCCTTCTGGCGGCTGTCCCACCCGTCCGCAGGTACGGAGACCGACCGCACCGGCAACGGGTACCAGGGCACCTTCCACGACGTCACCAGCTCGGTTCAGCTTCCCAACCGGGACGGCGCCTCGGTCTTCAACGGATCATCCGGATACTTCGAGGTCCCCAACGCCAACAAGTTCCACATCTCCACGACCGGCAAGTTCACCGTGGAGGCCTGGATCAGGCCGCACACCCTGCAGTTCCCCAACGAGGAGCAGACCGGCTACGTCTACTTCGTGGGCAAGGGCACGAAGTCGGGCAGCGGCGGCGACCAGGAGTGGGCGGGCCGGATGTACTCCAAGGTCACGGACGACAACCGCCCCAACCGGATCTCCGGGTACGCCTGGAACCTCGACGGCGGCTACGGCGCCGGTGCGGGCATCCAGGAGACCGTGAAGGTCAACGAGTGGATGCACATCGCCTTCACCTTCGACACAGCCGAAGGCGAGTACGGCAAGGTGCGCATCTACCGCAACGGCGTACTCAAGAGCTCCTCGAACCTGGTCTTCCGCCCTGGCCAGCCTGACGAGGTCATCGTCAAGCCCAAGCCCGGATCGGCCCCCGTCCGGGTCGGGACCCGCAGCAAGGCGTCCTGGTTCAAGGGCGCCGTCGGAAAGTTCGCGATCTACAACCGCGCGCTCACGAACAAGGAGCTCGCGACACACTACGCCGCGATGACCGCGGCCAACACGCCGGACTTCAACGGCGACGGCGTGGGCGACATCTTCTCGGCCAAGACCGGATCGCTGAACCTCTGGACCGGCAAGGGGGCCAACGACTTCTGGGGCAGAACCCACGTCGGAGACGGCTGGGACGGCTTCACCCGGCCGATCGCGGGCGACTTCAACGACGACGGGCGCACCGACCTGATCACCGTCGAGAAGAGCACTGGCCTGCTGCACGTCTGGAACGGCGAAGGCGGCAACGAGTTCGGCACCGCGGAGAAGCTCGGAGCCGGCTGGACACCGTACGCGGACACGCTGACGTCCGTGGGCGACATCGACCAGGACGGCCACAACGACATCGCGGCCATCTCCGACGGCACCCTCTACGTCTGGAACGGCAAGGGCGGCAACCAGTTCGCCGGCAGGACCACCATCGGCACCGGCTGGAACAACTACAGCCGGCCGATCGGCGGCGACTTCAACGGTGACGCCATCGGCGACCTGGTCGCGGTGCAGAAGGCCACCGGATACCTCTACGTCTGGAACGGCGAAGGCGGCAACGAGTTCGGCACCGCGCAGAGGCTTGGGCCCGGCTGGACACCGTACGCGGACACGCTGATGTCCCTCGGCGACGTCAATCGGGACGGCCACACCGACATCGCGGCCGTCGCCAACGACACGCTGCACCTCTGGAACGGCCGGGGCGGCAACCAGTTCGCCGGCAGAACGGCCCTCAGCCCCGGCTGGACGCCGTACTTCTGACCCGATCTCAGCGCAGGGCTTTCCCGTTCCATGCGGCGCCAGCCGACTCGGTCCGGCGGCTGGGCGGCGAGTCGTGTCGGTGGTGGTCGCGGCGAGTCTGCAGTAGGTACGACGAATCCATGCCGAGCATCTTGACGCCCCACCGAGGCCTGGTTCGCGATTATGACCATCTCCTGTCATTTCCGAATCGCGGAGTTTCCTTTCAAGAGCGGACAAGGGGTGGCGCCGGCCCGCCGGGGTGGACAGAGGTGGGGAAGTCGCCATCCCCGGAGTGGCAGCGCCGACCGGCACGCCAGGGTGGACAGAGATGGGGAAGCCTCCATCCCCGGAGTGGCAGCACCGACCAGCACGCCAGGGTGGACAGAGGTAGGGAAGACCCCACCTCAACAGGCAGGTAGGCGTGACTGATCATGAGTGAGCTTCTCACCAGAGTGGAGGCATGACGAAATTGCTCGCCGCCGCTGTCGCCGGCTGTCTGGTCATGGCTCCTGTAGCGCCCGCCTTTGCCGACACCGCGACGCCCTCGCCGCAGTCCCGCCTTGACCAGCTGACCACCGAGGACGGCATGGCGGGCGCGTTGAGCCAGGTGCGAACCCCGGGCGGCGCGACCGTGACCCTGCGCTCCGGCACCGCGGAGCGGGACACCGGCCGGCCGATGATCGGCCCCGAGGGGCGGTTCAGGATCGCCAGCGGAAGCAAGCCGATCATCGCCGCCACCGTGCTGCGACTGGCCGACCAGAAGAAGATCGACCTGGCCGCGCCGGTGGAGCGCTACCTGCCCGGCGTGCTGCACGGCAAGGGTGACGGCGCCGCGATCGACGGGCGGAAGATCACCGTCCAGATGTTGCTGCAGCAGACCAGCGGCCTGCCCGAATTCCTCAACGCGATCGAGTGGAAGGAGCCGTTCCCGGACTTCCTGCGGGTGGCGCTGGCGCTCAAGCCCACGCCCCGCGGCTCGTTCGCCTACGCCAACACCAACTACCTGGTCCTCGGCATGATCGTGACCAAGGTGACCGGCAAGGACTTCCGGCAGGCGAGCCGGGAGCTGATCCTCAAGCCGTACGGGATGCGCGACACGTACTGGCCGGCCAAGGGCGACTACGGTATCCGAGGCCCGCACGCCCACACCTACGGCGTGCACCCGGGCCGCCCGCAGGACGGCGAGGTGGATCTCACCGACCAGCTGCCCACGTACGAGTTCGGTCCCAGTGGAGGTCTGGTCTCCACCCCGGAGGACCTCAACCGGTTCTGGCGTAAGGCCCCGCTGGGCAAGATGATGGCCAGCACGGTGCCGGTCAAGCAGGAAGGCTGGCCCGAAGGCGCCCGCTACGGCTACGGCGTGGCCCGGATGAAGTCGAGCTGCGGCTACACCTACTTCGCCGCCGGCGACATGCCGGGGGCCGCGGCGTTCAGCGGCCGTGACCGGGCCGGGCGCGCGGCCACGGTCTACGTCACGGGCGTCCCCGAGAAGCGACAGCACCTGATCGACGCCTTCGTCACCGCGATGTGCGACCGCTGACCCTGCGTCGGCCGAGGCGGACCGCTTCCGTTCAACCCGCAGCTAGACAGCCAGGTCCAGGATGGCCGAGGGGACCGCGTTAATTCAGCCCCGCAGCCTGGTCCGGTTGCGGGGACCACCGGTTACCACCGCCATTACCTTGGCCGGGAAGGTCTAGAGGACGCCAAAGCACGCTACGCCGAGTACCGCGCCGCGAAGTCGGCTGAGACGAAGAGGGGGGACAAGCGATGAGCCCAGGACGCAACTGGCGTGAGGTCAAAGCGGAAGCGCACCGGTTGTACCCAGAACTGGCCGACCCGCAGCGGCAGGCTGTCGCCGATGCGCACCTGGACGCCTACGTCGCCGGCCACCATCTGAAGGAGCTGCGCAAGTCTGTCGGCAAGACACAGTCCGAGGTGGCGGCTGCGCTTGGGATCTCACAAGCACGCGTCTCTCAGATCGAGAACGGTGATCTGGACTCGATGGAACTCGAGACCATCCGCGCCTACGCAGCTGCTCTCGGTGGCCACGTCGATGTGACGATCAGCGTCGGACCTCACTCGGTACGGGTCGCTTGACCATGAACCCGACCGTCGATCGGCATCGCCTACGACCATCTCTCACGAGCCGGTGAGGTGGCGGCGCGGGTTGGCGAGGGGCGCAACGACTACAACATCTCGCTCGCGCGCGCTCAGCGCCGTCAGGTCGAGGAAGCGGTAGCTCGCCTCTTGGAGGCCGAGAACACAACGCCCGAGCAGATTCGTAACCATCGGGTCGTCCGTCAACTCGTCTCCGACCTGCTGTCGATGCAGATCCCCGCCTCGGCTGAGCTTCGCGAGCTTGCTGACCGGGTGGGATGTTAGAGGGTCTCCGATCGGCGCTCAGTTCCAGGCGTAATTGGTCGACGAATGGGCGGAGCGGCTTTGAGTGGGGGTTTGGGGGGTTGCACCCCCCAATGTCACAGCCCAAGCCCCTATGCGCGAAGCGCCCCCACTGTGAGGACCTTGCCTTTGGAGCTGGGGGTTTGGGGGGTCGCACCCCCCAATGTCACAGACTGAGCCCCCTGCGCGAAGCGCCGATCTGGGAAGACCATGCGTTTCTCCCCGGAGCCCCTGGTGTTCCCCCTGCCTACTTGAGGAGTTGCCTGGCCATGACCACTCTCTGGATCTGGTTGGTGCCCTCGTAGATTTGGGTGATCTTGGCGTCGCGCATCATGCGTTCTACTGGGAAGTCCTTTGTGTAGCCGTAGCCGCCCAGCAGTTGCACAGCGTCTGTGGTGATTTCCATGGCTGCGTCCGAGGCTGCGCACTTTGCGGCGCTTGACAGGAACGTGAGGTCCTTCTGGGGGTGGCCGTTCATTGCGCGGTCCGACTTCGCTGCCGCGTGGTACGTGAGTTGCCGTGCCGCCTCAAGCTTCATGGCCATGTCGGCGATCATGAACTGGAGGCCCTGGAAGTCGGCCACCGGGCGGCCGAACTGCTTGCGTTGCTTGACGTAGCCGATCGCGAAGTCCAGAGCCCCTTGAGCGATGCCCAGGGCCTGGGCGGCGATGGTGATGCGGGTGTGGTCCAGCGTGGCCAGGGCGGTTTTGAAGCCTGTGCCAGGGGCGCCGATCATGCGGTCCGCTGGGATGTGGACGTTGTCGAGGATGACCTGGCGAGTCGGAGAGCCCTTGATGCCGAGCTTCTTCTCCTTTGGGCCGAAAGAGACGCCCTCGTCGGACTTTTCCACGACGAAGGCGGAGATGCCACGGGCGCCGGCCGAGGGGTCCGTTACGGCCATCAGGGTGTAGTACTCCGAGACGCCGGCGTTGGTGATCCACATTTTGGTGCCGTTGAGGATGTACGCGTCCCCATCGGCCACCGCGCGTGTCTTCATGGCCGCCGCGTCCGAGCCCGCCTCCGGCTCCGACAGCGCGTACGAGAACATCGCCTCCCCCCTCGCCACCGGCTTCAGGTAGCGGGACTTGAGCTGCTCCGAGGCCGAGAGCAGGAGCGGGACCGTGCCGAGTTTGTTGACGGCGGGGATGAGGGAGGACGACGCGCAGGCGCGGGCCACCTCCTCGATGACGATCACGGTGGCAAGAGCGTCCGCCCCGGCGCCCCCGTACTGCTCAGGCACGTGTACGGCGTGCACATCCGCCGCCACGAGCGCCTTGTAGACATCCCAGGAGAACTCCTCGGTCTCGTCGATCTCGGCGGCGTGCGGCGCGATTTTCTCGTCGGCCAGGGCCCGGACCGTCTCCCTGAGCATGTCGTGCTCTTCGGCGGGCGCGTAAAGAGGGAAGCTCATGGGTCATATACTAGGACGTCCGACCATCTTGTTACCAGTCGGTACGGTTTGCGAAGAGGTGCAGGTGGCACGTAGGAGGTAGCGAGGGCCGGTAACATGCCTGCGCGGTCGAAAGGAGCTCACTCGTGCCATACCGCCTCACGGTGATCGGGACCGGATATCTGGGTATCACCCATGCGGCCTGCATGGCGGATCTCGGGTACGACGTTCTGGGCCTCGATATCGACGCCGACAAGATCCGCCAACTGAACGCGGGCGAGCTCCCCATCCACGAACCCGGCCTCGAACCGGTCCTCCGCCGCGGTCTCGATTCCGGACGACTCCGCTTCACCACCTCGTACGAGGAGATCGCCGACTTCGGCGACGTGCACTTCGTCTGCGTGGGCACTCCGCAGAAACGCGGCGAGTACAGCGCAGACGTTACTTATATGGACAAAGCCATCGAGTCCCTCGCCCCGCTCCTCGATCGCGAGTGCCTGGTCGTCGGCAAGTCCACCGTTCCGGTCGGCACCGCCGAGCGGCTGTCCGACAAGCTGACCCGGCTCGCGCCCGCCGGTGGCGAGGCCGTGCTGGCCTGGAACCCCGAGTTTCTGCGGGAGGGGTTCGCCGTCCAGGACACGATGAACCCCGATCGCATCGTCCTGGGCGTACGCACGGAACGTGCGGAGAAGGTGCTGCGTGAGGTGTACGAGCCGCTGGGCGACGTACCGATCGTGGTGACCGATTTCGCCACCGCCGAGCTGGTCAAGACCGCCGCCAACGCCTTTCTGGCCACCAAGATCTCTTTCATCAACGCCATGGCCGAGGTCTGCGAAGCCGCGCACGCCGACGTCGGGCTGCTGTCCGAGGCGCTCTCGTACGACGACCGCATCGGCGGCCGTTACCTCAACGCCGGGCTCGGCTTCGGCGGCGGTTGCCTGCCCAAGGACATCAGGGCCTTCATGGCGCGGGCCGGCGAGCTGGGGGCGGACCAGGCGCTGACGTTCCTGCGCGAGGTGGACGCGATCAACATGCGGCGGCGGGCCCGCATGGTGGACCTGGCCAGGGAACTGGCCGGAGGTTCCTTCCACGGGTGCACGGTGGGCGTGCTGGGGGCCGCGTTCAAGCCGAACTCCGACGACATCCGCGACTCCCCCGCGCTCGACGTCGCGGTGACCATCGGGCACCAGGGCGGTCAGGTCACCGTGTACGACCCGATCGCGCTCGACAACGCCCGTAAGGCTCACCCTGAGCTGAACTACGGCGAGTCGGCCATTGAGGCGGTTCGTGGGGCGCATGTGGTGTTGCTGCTCACGGAGTGGCAGGAGTTCGTTCAGCTCGATCCTGACGAGCTGGGACAGGTGGTGGCTACTCGGCGCATCGTGGACGGGCGTAATGCCCTCAATGCCGAGATGTGGCGGTCCGCGGGATGGCACTACCGCGCCCTCGGCCGCCCGTAGCCCCTCCGGACAGGGCCGCTCCTCCGCCGACGACTCGCCGTAGACCCTCCGGACAAGGCCGCTTCCCCGCCGAGGACTCGCCGTAGACCCTCCAGACAAGGCCGCTCCTCCGCCGACGACTCGCCGTAGCCTCTCCGTGCGAGGCTTGCCGTAACCCCCGAGGGCTCGCCCACGGTCCCCTCACCGCAGGTGGCGGACCCACTGGGTGATCATCGGGCGGTAGCCGCGGCGGGCCCAGAACGGGGTCGAGAGCGGGTTCGGGAGTGCGTGGTGCAGCACCATCGTGGACACGCCCTCAGCCGCCGCCCGGCCATGAGCCACCTCGGTCAGCGCCGCGCCCACGCCCATGCCACGCGCCCACGGCTCGACGTACATGGCGCCCAGGTACGCAACCGGCGCGTCGTTCACCACCCGATCGATCCAGCGCGACCGCGCCGGCGGCTGCACGATGACGCACCCCAGAGTCCGGCCGTTCTGTTCGGCCAGCCAGCACCATTCCAGTGGCAGCGCCTCCTCGGCCAGCGACTGCCGCAGGAGCTCGCCGGTGAACGCCCGCACCGTCACCCAGCCGAACTGCGAGTCGTAGGCCACCAACCGCTGGTACATCGTCGTCATCGCCTCCAGATCGTCCGCGACGGCGGGGCGGATGGTGAAATCGGTGGGCGAGGCGGTCACCGTGCCGGGCCCTACCCGGCGGACGGCTACCACGGTGATGGGGGCGAAGCCGCGCAGGGCCAGCGCCCTGACGGGGACGGTGTCTCGGCTCGGCCATGACACGCTCAGCGCCTGTCCGGGCTCGTCGGAGCGGCGGCGGGACAGCCAGCGGTCGAGGAGCGCGCCGAACGCGGCCGACGGGGCGGCACTGGCGACGCGGGCCTCAAGGCGATGCACGATCAGCGGGGACCAGGAGGCGTGCAAACCGCCCGGGTCCAGCCGGTCCACCAGCACGCGCCCGACGGCGTTGGGGACTTGGAGCAGGTCCCCTTTGGCGGGCAGTTCCTCCTGGCCGGCGATAAGCGGGTCCGCGGACCGTACTCGGGCCGCGTGATCTCGGATCAAGTCGTTCATGGCGGCACCATATCCGCCGGAAATTTAAGGAAAAAAGGGCTTTGCGAAGCGCCCACCTCCTCGCCCAGGACGCACAGGGACGCCATGGGCGCAATGGGCATAGGGGCCATGCGGCCAGACGGCTGTGCGGGCAGGCGGCCGTGCGGGCAGGCGGCCGTGCGGGCAGGCGGCCGTGCGGGCACGCAGCCGTGCGGCCAGACGACCGTGCGGCCGTGCGGGCAGGCAGCTGTACGGCCAGACGGCCTAGCGGGCAAGTAGCTGTGCGGTTGTGCGGCCAAGAGGGCGTCGAATGCTCAGGACTTCACGGCAAAACCGGTCGGCTTCACGGCAAAGGCCTTCAGAAGCCGACCCGCCTCCCGGCGAAAGCAGCGAGGCCGTACGTGGCAGAAGGGCTCAGAGCTCGGCAGCCTCGGCGCGCAACTTCTCGCCCTTGGCGTACGCCTGCTCCTTCAACCGCCCCTGAAACTCCTCCATCCGCTCCCGCAACCCGACATCAGACGCCGCGAGGATCCGTACAGCCAGCAGCCCAGCGTTACGAGCACCACCGACCGCCACAGTGGCGACCGGCACCCCGGCCGGCATCTGCACGATGGAGAGCAGAGAGTCCATCCCGTCGAGGTACTTCAGCGGCACCGGCACCCCGATCACCGGCAGCGGCGTGACCGAGGCCAGCATGCCGGGCAGATGCGCGGCCCCGCCGGCACCGGCGATGATCACCTGGAGGCCGCGGGAAGCCGCCTGGCGGCCGTAGTCGATCATCTCGGCCGGCATGCGGTGCGCCGACACCACGTCGGCCTCGAACGGCACCCCGAACTCGGCGACCGCCTCGGCCGCGGCCTTCATGACCGGCCAGTCGGAGTCGCTCCCCATGACGATGCCGATCGCCGGCGCGGTGGACGTCATGTGTACTCCCCGGTCATGAGGTGGACGGCGGCGTGGCGGGCGCGGGCGCGGACCTCGTCGAGGTTGGAGCCGAGGGCCGTGACGTGGCCGATCTTGCGGCCAGGGCGCACTTCCTTGCCGTAGAAGTGCAGCTTGATGCCGGGGTCGTGGGCCAGGACGTGCTCGTACCGCTTGAACAGGTCGGGATCGTCGCCCCCGAGCAGGTTGGCCATGACGACGACCTGGGCGGTCATCTTGGGCGTGCCGAGCGGCAGGTCGAGCACGGCCCTCAGGTGCTGCTCGAACTGCGACGTCGTCGAGCCCTCGATGGTCCAGTGGCCGCTGTTGTGCGGGCGCATGGCCAGTTCGTTGACCACCAGGCCGTCAGCGGTCTGGAACAGCTCCACGGCCAGCAGCCCGGTCACCCCGAGCTCGTTGGCGATCTTCAGGCCGATGCGCTGGGCCTGCGCGGACTCCTCCGCGTCGAGCCCGGGCGCGGGCGCGATGACCTCGACGCAGATGCCGTCCTGCTGGACCGTCTCGACGACCGGGTAGCTCACGCCCTGCCCGTGCGGCGAGCGGGCCACCAGCACGGCCAGCTCCCGCTCGAACGGTACGAAAGCCTCCACCATGAGCTCGACCCCGCCCGTGAACGCCTCGGCGGCCTCCTCGACCGACCGGCACACCCACACGCCGCGCCCGTCGTAGCCGCCGCGCACCGCCTTCAGCACGACCGGCCAGCCGTTCTCGCCCGAGTCGGCGAAGCGCACGACGTCCTCGACCGACGACACGCGCGCCCACGCGGGGCAGGGCGCGCCGATCGCGGTCAGGCGCTCGCGCATGACGGCTTTGTCCTGGGCGTGCAGGAGGGCGTCGGCACTCGGGTGCACGATGTAACCGTTGGCGGCCAGGGACCTGATGTGCTCGGTGGGCACGTGCTCATGGTCGAACGTGATCGCGTCGCAACCCCTGGCGAAGTCGCGGAGGTCACCAAGATCGCGGTAATCTCCGATGCGCGTGTCGACGATGACCCTGGCCGCGCTCTCCTCAGGGTTGTTGGCCAGCACCCGCAGCTCGACGCCCAGCGCGATGGCGGGCTGCTGCGACATCCTGGCCAGTTGACCGGCGCCGACGATGCCGACGACCGGTCCGATGGGGCTGTAGGAACTCACGCCAGGTGAGCTTACCTGGACGGTACGACTTTCCCTGACGTGACCTGGAACCATCCGCCGGACCGTCCGTCGCGCGGTGGGGCTGGACGGCCGTTCCGGGTCGCCCGATGGGCACGACCGCCCAGGCTTCAGATCCCCCACAGGCCCCTGGACGAGATCCGCCCGTGCTTCCGCAGCGTAACGCCCCCGTAACGGGTATGCCGGTCATAGGACGATATTTCTAGAGACGCTGTTTGCGCGGTATGTTCATCGGTCTGACGTCCGTGCAACATCGTGCCCGGTACGCTGAGGGCGTCACGATCGCGAGAGAAGGGACAGATCGGGGACGTGGACTTCGCCAAACGCCTATACGAGCGATTCTCGTCCCTGGTGCACGAGCTGGCCAAGTTCGGCAGCATCGGCGCCGTAGCGTTCCTCCTCGACACGGGGCTGCTCAACTTCTGCAACGTCGTGCTCGACTTCGGGCCGCTGACGTCGAAGGTCGTCGCGACGACGATCTCCACCACGTTCGCCTACCTCGGTAACCGGTTCTGGACCTTCCGGGAGCGCGAGCAGAGCGGCCTGCGCCGCGAATATTTCCTGTTCTTCCTGCTCAACGGCATCGCACTGCTGTTCGGCATGCTGACGATCGGTTTCACCACCTACACGCTCAACCTGCACGACAGCCTCAGCTTCAACATCGCCAACATCGTGGGCGTGGGGTTCGGCACGTTGTTCCGATACTGGTCGTACAAGAAATGGGTCTTCCTGGAGGCCACCGATCCCATCCCGGTGGAGTTGCCCGACGGTGGGGTCAGGCAGGACCGCTGACCACTCTGTTGTCCCTGCCGTCGTCCTCGGCGTGACGCAGGAAGATGGCGAACGTCGCCGGCCTGCGGCGCACCAGCTCCAGCCGCCCACCGTCGGCGGCGGCCAGCGCTCGGGCGAGCGTCAGGCCGAGGCCGGTGCCCCCGCCGCCGCTCACGTTCCTGTCGAAGATCTTGGGTGCGATCTCGTCGGCGATGCCGGGGCCCTCGTCCGCGACCTCGACGACCACGTAGTTGTCACCACTGGTGGTGGTGACGGTGACGGCGCCGCCGCCGTGCCGCAAGGAGTTCTCCAGCAGCGAGGCGATCACCTGGCCGAAGCCGCCCGTGGTGGCCATCGCCTTCAGGCCGCGTGAGCCTTCGAGCTGCAGCGTACGGCCCGCGTCACGGAAGACCGGCTCCCACTCGGTGATCTGCTGGACCAGCACCTCGTCGATCGCGACCGGCTCGGCCTGGGCGTGCCGCTGGCGGCGGGCGGCGGCCAGCAGTTCGTCGATCACGGCGGTGAGCCGCTCCGCCTGCACGATCGCCGCCTCCCCCTCCTCGCGTACGACCTCAGGTTCGCTGGAGGCGGCCACGATCTCCTCCAGGCGCATGGTGAGCCCGGTCAAGGGGGTGCGGAGCTGGTGGGAGGCGTCGGTGGCGAACTCGCGTTCGCGCGTGAGCAGGTCGGAGATGCGGGTGGCGCTGCGGTCGAGCACCTGGGCCACCCGGTCGAGTTCGGGAATGCCGTAGCGGTGTTTGCTCGGCCGCGCGTCCCCTGAGCCAAGCCGGTCGGCGATCTTGGCCAGGTCCTGCAGGGGCAGCGTCAGCCGGCGTGACTGCACCACGGCCAGGCTCACCGCCACCGCCAGGGCGGCGACGGCCAGGGCCACGATGAGCAGCAGGCGGGCGCGTACGTCCTGCTCGACCTGATCGCGGTCGCGGCTGATCCGTACGTACACGCCGGTGTTGGTCTGGGCGTCCTCGGTCATCAGGTGACCGGACGGCGGGGGGTCGCCGACGACGGTCACCCTCAGGGGGGTTCCGCGTTCCCAGATCTGGATGAACCTACCCGGGTACTTTTGCTCCAGTTGCTGGGGGTCGAGTGGTGTCTCCTGTACGCGGGCGTACTCCACTTCTCCCACGAGACGCTTGGCCTCCGCCCCGAGCTCCTGAGCCGCCTCATCGACGATCAGGCGGCTGACGACGACGCCCAGGGGGACCCCCAGCAGCAGGACCGCGATGACCGCGACGACCAGGGTGGAGGAGAGCAGTCGGCGGCGCATCTCCTACTCGCGCTCGAACCGGAAGCCGACCCCCCGGACTGTCGTGATGTAGCGCGGCTTGGCCGCGTCGTCGCCGAGCTTGCGGCGTAGCCAGGAGATGTGCATGTCGAGTGTCTTGGTCGAACCCCACCAGTTGGTGTCCCAGACCTCGCGCATGATCTGCTCGCGGGTGACGACCTTGCCGGCGTCGCGGACCAGGACACGCAGCAGGTCGAACTCCTTGGTCGTCAAGTGCAGCTCCTTCTCCCCCATCCAGGCTCGGCGGGAGTCGGCGTCGATGCGCACGCCCTGGACGACCGGGGTCTCGGAAGTGCCGCGACGCAGCAGCGCGCGTACGCGGGCGAGGAGTTCGGCCAGCCGGAACGGCTTGGTCACGTAGTCGTCGGCGCCGGCGTCGAGGCCGACGACGGTGTCCACCTCGTCGACGCGGGCGGTGAGTATCAGGACCGGAGTTCCGTGGCCTTCGGCCCGGATCCGGCGGGCGACCTCTAGTCCGTCCATTTCTGGCAGGCCAAGGTCAAGAACGATGAGGTCGATGCCGCCCGACAAGGCCCGCTCCAGGGCCTGCGGGCCGTCGGGGCTCACCTCAACCTGATAGCCCTCGCGGCGCAATGCACGCGCGAGCGGCTCTGATATCGAGGTGTCATCCTCGGCGAGAAGTACGCAGGTCATAAAGCGATCGTAGGACCTTAGGCGATCGTTTCCCGGGCACAGCGCGCGGTTTGACTCGTCGTTGACCTATCCATTGACCTGGGCAAACACAGCTAAAATACGGTAGGTCGTGATTAAAACACCGCCGTTTTCCGGCGGGAATTCATCGGACGATCATGCCCGGCTGTGCGGAGCTCAATCCCGGCGCGCGAATGAGACCATTGGGAAATGTCGTTAGATGCCGTGAATCGTGAGCGAGAAATGTGGGCGCGGCTCGCGCGGGTGCCCGTCACCTTCCCCGAACGGGGCGGCGTGCGTGTCGTGGATGTGCCCGCCAGGGGGCGGGGGTCCTGACGCTGGACGTGGCGACCCCGGCCGTCGTGCCGCAGTGGCGGGCACGGGTCGAGGCGTCGCAGCGGGTCACGCGGGCGCTCGGGTTCCGCGAGCACGGCAACCAGATCAGCCTTCAGCTGGGCTGACCGCGAAGCGCCGCGGCCGGATCAGCCTTCAGGTCGGCTTCTGACCGCGGAACACAGCGGCCGGATCAGCCTCCGGCTCGGCGTCTGACCGCGGAACACAGCGGCCGGATCAGCCTCCGGCTGGGCGGATGATGTGAGCGCCCGCGCCCGCCGTCAGTCGTCGGAGTGCGGCTTGGCGTAGCGGGCGAGGTAGAGCTGCTCGCCCAGGCTGCGGATCAGCCCCAGCTCCGTCTCCAGGTAGTCGATGTGCTCCTCCTCATCCTCAAGGATCTCCTCGAAGATGCGCGCGGAGGTGATGTCGCCCTTCTCGCGCATGAGGGTGATCGCCGGCCGCAGCCGCTCCACCACCGACTTCTCGACTTCCAGGTCGGCCCGGAGCTGCTCCTCGACGGTCTGGCCGATGTGCAGGGTGCCCAGGCGCTGGTAGTTGGGCAGCCCCTCCAGGAAGAGGATGCGATCGGTGAGGCGCTCCGCATGGCGCATCTCGTCGATCGACTCTGCGCGGGTGTGCTCGGCGAGCTTGGTGTAGCCCCAGTTCTCCTGCATCTTGGCGTGCAGGAAGTACTGGTTGATCGCGGTGAGCTCCGCGGTCAGCTGTTCGTTGAGCAACTCGATGATCTGCTTGTCGCCCTGCATGGAAACGGGCCCCTCATCGCTATCCGGCTTATGCGGTCGTCAGTTCGTCAGACCGTTTCAGGATCGCACAGATCTTCCGTACACAACGGGCACAGTCACCACCAGCACCTGTGGTGTCGCGAATCTGCTTCGCACTCGTGGCCCCGGAGGCGATGCAGTCGTGGACCTCATTCTCGGTCACAGCACGACAAACGCATACGTACATCCAGGGATAGGCCTCTCGCGAAGGGGTGGCAGCCTTAAGGTTAGGCACACCTAAGATAACCCACTTTGGTAAGGCTTGCCTACGTTGGGTGGGTCACACTTGCCTATCCCCTGCTCTCAGTGCCCCCGGGCGATCCATTCCTCCAGGTGGGGGGCCTCCGCGGCGATCGAGGTCGAGTCGCCGTGCCCGGTGTGCACGACCGTCTCGGGCGGGAGGGTCAGGAGCCGGTCCCTGATCGAGCCGATGATGGTCTCGAACGAGCTGTGGGAGCGGCCGGTCGCTCCCGGGCCGCCCTTGAACAGGGTGTCGCCGCTGAACAGCGCGCCCATGTCGGGAGCGTACGCGCAGACCGCGCCCGGCGAGTGGCCGGGCGTGTGCAGGATCTCCAGCGTGACCCCGCCGACCGCCAGCTTCTCGCCGTCCTCCAGCGGTTCGTAGGCCACCTCCGGCCCATACACCTGCTCCCACAACACCTGGTCGGCCGGGTGCAGCCGGATGGGCGCCCCGGTCAGCGCGGCCAGGTCGCGGGCGGCGTTGATGTGGTCGTTGTGCGCGTGCGTGCAGAGGATGGCCCTGACCGTGCGCCCGCCCACCCGCTCGGCGATCGGCGCGGCGTCGTGGGCGGCGTCGATGACCACGACCTCGCGGGCGTCACCGACGAGCCAGACGTTGTTGTCGACGTCCCAGGTGCCGCCGTCCAGCGAGAACGTGCCCGACGTGATGACCCTGTCGATCATTAGAGGACCACCACCGAACGCAGGACCTCGCCGCGCTGCATCTTCGCGAACGCCTCCTCGACCTGGTCGAGCGCGATCGTCTCGGACACGAACTTGTCCAGCGGCAGCCGGTTCTGCAGGAACAGGTCGATCAGCATGGGGAAGTCGCGGCTGGGCAGGCAGTCGCCGTACCAGGAGGACTTGAGTGCGCCGCCGCGG
This sequence comes from Nonomuraea insulae, assembly GCF_042656245.1. Lineage (NCBI taxonomy): Bacteria > Bacillati > Actinomycetota > Actinomycetes > Streptosporangiales > Streptosporangiaceae > Nonomuraea > Nonomuraea insulae. Next base: position 125,691 of record NZ_JBHSPA010000027.1, on the reverse strand, counting down.
CCGAACACGTCGAGCAGCGGCAGGTCGATCCGCATGTCGGGGGTCGGCACGCCGACCAGCACGACCGTCCCGGCCAGGTCACGGGCGTAGAACGCCTGCTCGTACGTCTCCGGCCGGCCCACCGCCTCGATGACCACGTCCGCGCCGAAGCCGCCGGTGAGGTCCTTGATCGCCTCGACCGGGTCGCCTGAACGGGAGTTGACCGTGTGGGTGGCGCCGAACTCGCGGGCCCACCCCAGCTTGCGATCGTCCACGTCGACCGCGATGACCTTCGAGGCGCCCGCCAGGGAGGCGCCCAGGATCGCCGCGTCGCCGACGCCGCCGCAGCCGATGACCGCCACGCTGTCGCCGCGGGTGACCCCGCCGGTGTTGATCGCGGCGCCGATGCCCGCCATGACACCGCACCCGAGCAGGCCCGCGACCTCGGCAGAAGCCTGCGCCGAGACCTTCGTGCACTGACCGGCGGCGACGAGCGTCTTCTCCTGGAACGCGCCGATCCCGAGCGCGGGCGACAGCTCGGTGCCGTCCTTGAGCGTCATCTTCTGCGTGGCGTTGTGGGTGGCGAAGCAGTACCACGGGCGGCCGCGCAGGCAGGCGCGGCACTGGCCGCAGACCGCGCGCCAGTTGAGGATCACGAAGTCGCCGGGCGCCACCTCGGTGACGCCGGGGCCGACGGCCTCGACCACGCCCGCCGCCTCGTGCCCCAGCAGGAACGGGAAGTCGTCGTTGATCCCGCCCTCCCGGTAATGCAGGTCGGTATGGCAGACGCCGCACGCCTGCACGTTCACCACCGCCTCGCCCGGACCCGGATCCGGCACGATCACCGGCTCGAGCGAAACTTCCTGACCCTTGCCCCGGGCGATGACGCCCTGCACTTCGTACGGCATGCCAGCCATCTTGTGTCAGGAGGATGATCTCCGCAAGACATAGGGCTGGACCACGCCGAGCCCACGGGCGGGACGGCGCCTGATCTTGTGCAGCGCGTACCCGTCGAGCCCTCCGGCCAGCTCCGCGTCCACGAGGATGGTGCCGGCCCTGGCGATGGCGGTGAGCCGGGCGGCCAGGTTGACGGTCGTGCCGAAGACGTCGCCCATCATGGGCACCACAGGGCCGTACGCCAGCCCGATGCGCAGCTCCTCGGTCTCCACCAGGTCGAGCGCGATGTCCGCGGCCTGCTTCGGGGTCTGGGCGGTGAACAGCACCTCGTCGCCCAGCGTCTTGACCAGCCGGGCGCCGTGGGAGGCCACCACGTCGGAGGCCCGCGACTCGAAGCCCTCGACCAGGTCGGCCAGCTCCTTCTCGCCCAGCTCGCGGCTGCGCCGGGTGAACGAGACCAGATCCGCGAACCCCACCGCCATCGGCACCCGCGTCGGCACCAGCTCGTCGTTGTCGTCGGCGAGGGCCAGCAGGCGGGTGCCGGCGGCGGCGAGCTGGGCCCGCCAGACGTGGATCAGCACGTGCTCGAAGTCGGGCACCAGGCCCTGCGCCGTGTCGAGCACCGAGGCCAGGTCCTCCTCCGACGGCTCGGCGGGCAGCAGCGTGCCGATCATGATCTCGGCCTGCCACTGCGCCAGCCTGGCCGTGGTCTGCCCGAGCGCGCGGGCCATGCGGATCACCGTCTGCTCGTCGATCAGGCCGCTGTCGAGCATGTTGCGTACCCGGCGCAGCGCGTTGACGTCGGCGTCGGTGAACGCCACGGCGTCGTCGGCCCGCTGCGCGAAGCCGAGCGCGCGCCAGATCCGCTCGGCCAGCTCACCGGGCACGCCGCTCTCGGCGGCGACCTCTTTCCGCGTGAAGCGGGGCGGCAGGCCGAGGAGCAGCCGCTCGATCTCCTCGGCGGTCGGGCGGCCATGGTGGGGTGCGCTCACGCGATGGAGGCTACTTCAGCGCCCGTCGGCCTCGCCGTCCGAGGCGTCCTCGACGAGCCTGAACAGGTCAGTGCGGACATCCTGGATCTTCGGGATGTCACGCAGCACGATCTCACCCCGCTCCCCGGCGGACTCGACGGTCAGCGTGCCGCAGCCGAACATGCGCTCGGCGAACGTCTGGTCGGAGCTCACCGTGTTGACCTTGGCGATCGGGATCTCGTCGGTCGACTTGTTGAGCACGCCGGTGCTGATCGTGAAGCGGTGCGTGGTCAGCACGTAGCCGGTGTTCTTCCACCTCAGGTACGGCACGAACGACCAGATCGTCAGCAGGATGAGCCCGATGACCACGACGGCGATCCTGGCGTAGGAGACGTACGCGAAGTCAGCCGGGATGAAGTACAGAGCCGCGCCGGTGGCCGCGGCGATGAGGACCAGCGCGATGAAGGGGACGACGAGCCGCTTCCAGTGGGGATGGAAGGACCGCACGCGCCGCTCACCCTGCGTCAGATGATGGTCGGGAATCGTCATGGGCAAATGGTGCCACCATCGCCGCCCGGCGGCCATGCCGGTGACGAAACAGGATCAGCCGGCCGGCCGCACGTGGACGACTGACGAAACAGCGTCAGCCGGCCGGCCGTACGTGGACGACGTCGCCCGCGCTCAGGGTGTAGCGCTCGCCGTCGGCCTCCACCTGCAGGTGGCCGTAGTGGTCCACGCCCGTCGCCTGCCCGGTCACCGCCTGCTGCCCCGGCAGCTCCACCCTGACCCGCTGCCCGATCGTGGCGCTGGCGGCCAGGTACGCCGAGCGCAGCCCGGACGCCTCCGCGTCGCCCTTGGCCTCCGTCCAGTCCCGGTAGTGGCTCTCCAGCTCCCTGAGCACGGCCCGCAGCAGCGGGTCGCGGTCGATGCAGGCCGCCTCCTCGATGCCCAGCGACGTGGCGGTCTCTACGGGCAGCTCCTCCGTCCTGAGCGTCACGTTCATGCCCATGCCGATGACGATGGCGTCGTCCACCCGCTCGGCCAGGACCCCGGCCAGCTTGCGCTCGCCGATCAGCAGGTCGTTGGGCCATTTGAGGCGTACGTCCACCTCCGCCAGGCGGCGTACGGCCGAGGCGGCGGCGACGCCGTACAGGAGGGAGAACCAGCCCTGGGCGGCGATCGGCACGTCCGGCCTGAGCAGGACCGAGAACGTCAGGCCCGAGCGGGGCGGCGCCGACCAGACGCGGCCCAGCCGGCCCCGGCCGGCCTCCTGCGCCTCCGCGACCAGCACCGTCCCCTCGGGGGCTCCCTCCTTCGCGGACCTGGCCAGGTCGGCGTTGGTGGAGCCGGTGCTGTCGACGACGGTGATGCCGGTCCACAACGAGCCCGGGCGGACCAGGGCGCGGTTGAGTGCCGCCGCCGACAGGGGCGGGCGGTCGAGGTCGGAGTAGCGCGAGTCGGGCATCCCTCTATCTTGGCTGATCGCGGGCGGGGGAAGATGGTGGGGTGAGCAAGCCGCTGAACCCCGCGCGTCCTGGACCTGTCACACGTATCCGGATCAAGGAGTTGACCGGGGCGACGGCCAGGGACCGGCGCGACGACCTGGCCACGGAGGAACCCCTGGAGATCCGGCTCACCGCGCCCGACGGGACCCGCAGGACGGTGGCGATCACCATGCGCACGCCGGGGCACGACTTCGAGCTGGCGGCCGGGTTCCTGCACGGGGAGGGGCTGGTGGGGGCCGGGGACATCGCGACGATCGCGTACTGCACGGATGAGGACCTCCCGCCCGAGGCCCGCTACAACACGGTGACGGTCCGCCTGCACGTCCCCATCCCCGACCTGCCCGCCCTCGACCGGCACTTCCTCACCTCCAGCGCCTGCGGCGTCTGCGGCTCGGCCAGCCTCGACGCGCTGCACGACCGCTGCCGGCCGGTCCCTCGCGGGTCGCTGAAGCTGACCCCAGAGTTCCTGTACGCGCTCCCCGACGCCCTGCGGGCGGCCCAGGGGGTGTTCGGCAAGACGGGCGGGCTGCACGCGGCCGGGCTGTTCTCGGCCGAGGGGACGCTGGTGGCGCTGCGGGAGGACGTGGGGCGGCACAACGCGGTGGACAAGCTGGCCGGCTGGGCGGCGCTGTCCGGGCGGTTGCCGCTGTCGGAGCACGTGCTCATGGTCAGCGGGCGGACCAGCTACGAGATCATGCAGAAGGCGCTGGCGTCGGGGATCGCGGTCGTGTGCGCGGTGTCGGCGCCGTCGTCGCTGGCGGTCGAGCTGGCCAGGGAGTTCGGCATCACGCTGGTGGGGTTCCTGCGCGGGGAGCGCTGCAACGTCTACTCGGGCGCCGAGCGCATCTCCTGATCCCAACAGTGGAATAAAGTATTCCGTTCTGCTATTCTGGAAACAGAACAGAGCGTTCCGATCCATTGGAGGACGACATGAACCCCTTCCGCATCGAGATCTCCCAGGCCGACCTCGACGACCTCCAGGCCCGCCTCGCCCTCACCCGCTTCACCGACGAGATCCCCGGCGCCGACCAGGGCGTCGGCGTCGAGCGGGTCAAGCGGCTGGTCGCCCACTGGCGCGACGGGTTCGACTGGCGGGCGCAGGAGGCCAGGCTCAACGCCTACCCGCAGTTCACCACCGAGATCGACGGCCAGAACATCCACTTCCTCCACGTACGCTCCGACAACCCCGACGCGCTCCCCCTGATCCTCACCCACGGCTGGCCCGGCTCGATCGCCGAATACCTCGACGCCGTCGGACCCCTGTCACGCCACTTCCACCTGGTCATCCCGTCGCTGCCCGGATACGGCTTCTCCGGGCCGACGCGCGAGCTGGGCTGGAACAACCAGCGCATCGCCAGGGCGTGGGCCGAGCTGATGTCCCGGCTCGGCTACGAGCGCTACGGCGCGGTCGGCAACGACGCCGGCTCGATGATCTCCCCCGAGCTCGGCAGGATCGACGCGGAGCACGTCGTGGGCGTGCACGTCACGCAGCTGTTCTCGTTCCCGTCGGGCGACCCGGCCGAGTTCGCCGAACTGAGCGAGGAGGAGCGGGCCGGGCTGGCCGTGCTCGACTGGTTCTGGAAGGAGAAGGGGGCGTTCAACGTGCTGCAGTCGCAGCAGCCGCAGACGCTCGCGCACGCCGTCGCCGACTCCCCCGCCGGGCTCGTGGGCTGGCTCGCCCAGCTCTTCGACGAGGACCTCGACGACGACTTCGTGCTGACCAACGCGGCCATCTACTGGTTCACCGGCACGGCGGGGTCGGCGCTGCGGCTGTACTGGGAGAACGCGCGGGCGGAGCAGCCGAAGGAGCCCACGACCGCGCCGACCGCGCTGGCCATGGCCGAGGGCGACTTCGGCTCCATGCGCCGCTTCGCCGACCGCGACCACGCGAACATCGTCTCCTGGAAGACCCTCCCGGCCCCGGCCCACGGCCACTACACGGCACACACCGCCACGGAGGCGCTCACCTCCGACATCACCGCTTTCTTCCTGAGCCGGTAGCTCAGCCGGTGTTCTGCAGGCCCGCCGCCACCCCGTTGACCGACAGCAGCAGGAGCGTGGACAGGCGGTCGCGCTCCTGGTCGGACGGGTTCTCCGTGCGCAGGGCGCGCAGGGCCCTGAGCTGCAGGTGGGACAGGGCGTCCACGTACGGGTCGCGGAGCTGGACGGCGCGGGAGAGCACCTTGCGGTTCTCCAGGAGCCGGGTGTGGCCCGTGACGCGGAGGACCAGGTCGCGGGTCGTGTCGTACTCCTCCATGACCTGCTGGGCGAAGTCCTCCCTGCCGCCCAGCGCCAGGTAGCGCTTGGCGATCGAGCGGTCGGTCTTGGCCAGGGACATCTCCGCGTTGTCGAGCATCGCGTTGAACAGCGGCCACTCCTGGTAGGCGGCCCGCAGCTCGTCCAGGGAGCCGACCGAGGCCAGGCCGGTGCCGAGGCCGTACCAGCCGGGGAGGTTGACGCGGGTCTGGGCCCAGGCGAACACCCACGGGATGGCGCGCAGGTCGTCGAGTGAGCGGGGGGCGCCCAGGCCGCGGCGGGCCGGGCGGGAGCCGAGGCGGAGGGAGCCGATCTCCTCCAGCGGGCTGACCAGGCCGAACCACTCGGGGAAGCCGGGCGCCTCGGTGAGGGCGCGGTAGGCCTGCTCCGAGGACACGGCCACCTGCTCGGCCAGGCCGCGGAACCGTTCCGCGGCGGTGGCGGTGCGGGTTCCGACGGTGGGCGAGGAGGCGAGCAGGACGGCGTTGGCCACCTGCTCCAGGTGGCGGCGGGCGATGGCGATGTGGCCGTAGCGGGCGAAGATGACCTCGCCCTGCTCGGTGACCTTGAAGCGGCCCGCGACCGAGCCGGGGGCCTGGGCCAGCACCGCGCGGTTGGCGGGGCCGCCACCGCGGCCGAGCGCGCCGCCGCGACCGTGGAACATGCGCAGCTTGACGTCGTGTTCCGCGGCCCAGGCGGTCAGCTCCTCCTGGGCCTCGTACAGCCGGAGCGTGGCGGCGGCCGGGCCGAGCTCCTTGGCCGAGTCGGAGTAGCCGAGCATGATCTCCATGCGCCGGCCCGTGTCGGCCAGGCGCTGCCGCACCTGCGGGATGTCGAGCATGCCCGTCAGGACGCCGGGCGAGTTGGCCAGGTCCTGGCCGGACTCGAACAGGGGCACCACGTCGAGCACCGGCGCGCGGTCGCCGAGGGCGTGGCCGGCCAGCTCGTACACGGCCGCGATGTCCTCGGCGGAGCGGGTGAAGGAGACCACGTAGCGGGAGCAGGCCGTGACGCCGAAGCGCTCCTGGATCCAGCCGATCACCCGGATCGTGGCCAGGACCTCTTCCGTGCGCTCCGACAGCTCGCCGCCGGCCCGCAGCTCCTCCAGGGCCGCCGCGTGCACCTGGGAGTGCTGGCGCACCTCCAGCTCGGCCAGGTGGAAGCCGAACGTCTCCACCTGCCAGATGAGGTGCTGCAGCTCCCCGTACGCCTGCCGCGGCGCCGAGCCGGACAACGACTCCTGGGCCAGCCGCAGGTCGGCCAGCAGCTCGTCGGGCGAGCGGTAGGCCAGGTCGAGGTCGCGGCGGCGGGTGGCGGCGATGCGCGTGGCCGCGAACAACAGCCACTGCCGGTGCGGCTCGCGCGGTGAGCGGGTGGCCAGCTCGGAGACCACCTCGGGGCTGGCGTCCACGGCCGCCGCCAGTGCGGCCCTGAGCTCGGGCGAGCAGGGCGCGAACTGGCCGGAGGCGGTGAGCGTGCGGGCGATGCGCGTGCAGGCCGTCTCCAGGGCGGTCAGCACATGCTCGGACTGGATCTGGATGGTCTCCCTGGTGACCTTGGCGGTGACGTTCGGGTTGCCGTCGCGGTCGCCGCCGATCCAGCTCCCGTACCGGATGAAGGGCGTGGCCTGCGGCGGCCGGGTGCCGGTGCGCTCGTCGAGCGCCGCGTCGAGTGCGCGGTAGACCTGCGGCACCATGCGGAAGAGCGTCTCGTCGAAGGCGGCCATCGCCGTGCGTACCTCGTCGAGCGGGTCGAGCTTGGTCGAGCGGAGCTGGGCCGTGCGCCACAGCAGGTCGATCTCCTCCAGCATGCGCCGCTTGTTCTCGGCGCGCTCGGAGGCTCCTCTGCCCGGGGTGTTGTACTCGGTGAGCTGGCCGCTGACCCGCTGGATGGCGGTGACGACGGCGCGCCTGCGCGCCTCCGTGGGGTGCGCGGTCAGCACCGGGTGCAGCTCCAGGCCCGGGAGCAGCTCGGTGACGCGCTCATGGCCCAGCTCGTGTACGGCCTGCGCCAGCGACTCGCGCTGCACCCTGCCCTCTGCGTCGCGTTCGCGCAGCGTACGGATGCGGTAGTGCTCCTCGGCCAGGTTGGCCAGGTGGAAGTAGCAGGTGAACGCGCGGGCCACGGCCACGGCCCGCTCGATCTCCCATCCGGAGACCATTTCGGTGATCACATCGGCCGAGACCTCGCCTCTGCGCGCCGCGATGACGGCCTTGCGCAGACGTTCGACGTCGGCCAGCAGGTCCTCTCCCCCCTGCTCGGCGAGCACCTGGCCGAGCAGTTTGCCCAGCAGGCGCACATCGTGACGTAGCTCGTCCGGCATCTCGGTCACGGCGGCACTGCGATGTTCGAGCCCCTGGTCAATCATGTTTCGAAGGGTACAGAGTCGTTTTGTGACGCCGTAGACCGGTCTCATCAATTGGACTAGACCACTTCCTATGTGGCCTTCGACACCGCCGTGAGCAGTTCAGGCGTGCGGGCGAAGCCGATCTTCGCTCCCAGTTTCCTGCCGAGCGCCTCCGCCAGCACCCCGTAGAACGGCGCGAACACGCACACCCAGTAGAGCCCGAACACCAGCGGCAGCACGAACGGCAGCGTGAGCAGCGCGATGCCCACCATGGCGCCCATCGAGGAGGCGAACGCCTGCCCGCCCTGCCCGGGAGCGGCGCCGGTGAAGGCGTTCATCCGGTCGGGCACCGTGTACGGCAGCACCACGCTGGTCACCGAGCCCACCCCGAGCCCGATCCCGAGCGCGCCCCACCCGGCCAGCATCGCGGGCAGGATCGAGGCGGGCTGGCCGGTGAACAGCCCGGTCGCCAGGGCGATCACGGCGAGCAGCGGCACGGCGATCACCGCGTTGGCCAGATGACGCCCGCCCAGGTCGGTGGACACGCCGCGTTCCGAGCCGAAGACGACGGCGTTCATCCACAGGGAACGGCCGTCGATGCCGAACGCGTTGCCCGACTGCAGCCCGATCATCAGTGCTCCCGCGACGGTCAGCACGATGGGCGTCCACGGCGCGCTCCCGTTCTGGGTGAACGAGAACGACAGCACGACCGTGACCACGATGGCGCTGAACCAGCCCACGCGGAACCGGGGCTCGCGCCTGATGTACTTCAGCTCCTTGGTCACCACCGCCGCCAGCGGCCCGTCGGGCAGGAACCTGTCGACCAGGCCGCTCTCCCTGCGTACGGAGGCCGCCTGGGTGGAGACGTCGGGCGTGACCAGGGCGCGGCTCAGCGCCTTGATCCAGAGCCAGGCCAGCACCACCACGAGCAGCGCCACGAACGCCAGCTCGGCGAGCGCGACCAGCCCGCCGTCGGAGATCGCGTGGGCCGTCATGCCGGGCGGGGTCCACCTCAGCACGGCGGCCATCTGGTGCAGCATGGCGGCCGGGTCGCCGAAGCCGCTGTTCATCAGCAGGTTGGGCAGTTGCGAGAGCAGCACGACGAACAGCGCGGCCACGGCCAGCACGTCGCGGCCGCGCCGGGTGCGCAGCGCGCTGGACAGCGCCGTGGTGATCAGCCGGGAGGTCACCACGCAGAGCGCGAACTGCAGCAGCACGGCCACGATCCCGAGCAGCCACCCGCCGGCGCTCGAAGCCAGCCCGACCAGGGCGCCGAACGTGACGATCAGCATCGCCGCGGGCCAGACGCCGGTCACGGACGCGGTGAACAGGCCGATCGCGAGCGTGCGCGTGCGCAGGGGGAACAACGACAACTTCGCCGGGTCGAGCGTGTCGTCGAGGCCGAAGAGCATCAGCGGCACGATCATCCAGCTCACGAGGAAGGCGGAGAAGAACACGGTGACCAGCGACGAGGCGATGTCGGCGGGGGCGAAGCGCAGCAGGCTGGAGAGGAAGAAGCCGAGCGCGGCCAGGCCGGTGGCGGCGACGAGGGTGAAGATGAAGCCGAGCTTGCGCTGGAGGTCTCCGCGCAGGTTCCCGGCCAGCAGGCGCAGCTTGAGCTGCGCGAACAGGGCCACTGTGGTCATGACTTGGGCCTTGCTCCGAGCCAGCTCAGGCCGCCCTCGCCGCCGTTCGGCGAGCGGCCGACGAGCTCCAGGAACGCCTGGTTGAGGGTGCGCTCTCCGCGTACGTCCGCTAATGGGCCCTGCGCCACGATGTGTCCGGAGCTCATCACCGACACCCAGTCGCACAGGCGCTCGACCAGGTCCATCACGTGGCTGGAGAAGATGACGGTGGAGCCAGAGGAGGTGTAGCGCTGGAGCACCTCGGTGAGCGTGTTGGCGCTGACCGGGTCGACGCCCTCGAAGGGCTCGTCGAGGAAGAGCACCGACGGGTTGTGCAGCAGCGCGGCGGCCAGGCCGATCTTCTTGCGCATGCCGGTGGAGTAGTCGATGACGAGCTTGTCGGCGGCGTCGGCGAGGTCCATCACGGCGAGCAGTTCGCCCGCCCGCTGCTCGACGTCGGCCTTGGGGATGCCGCGCAGCCGGCCGTTGTAGAGGAGCAGCTCCCGCCCGGACAGCCGCTCGAACAGCCGCAGCCCCTCGGGCAGCACGCCGATGCGCGCCTTGACCTCCACGGGGTCGCGCCAGACGTGGAACCCGTCCACCTCGGCCCAGCCGCCGTCGGGCCGGAGGAGCCCGGTGATCATGCTCAGTGTGGTCGTCTTGCCCGCGCCGTTGGGGCCCACCAGGCCGGCGAAGCTCCCGGCGGGGACTATGAGATCCACCCCCGCGACGGCGATCTGCTGCCCGTAGCGCTTGAACAGGCCCTGCGTGCGAACCGCGTCCGTCATGGATCCACTCTAGGAGGAGGGACTAGCCTTGCGCGCATGAGCGCTGCCGAGGCAATGCCGGACGAACCGGATATACACACCACCTCAGGGAAGATCGCCGATCTGGAGCGACGGCTCGACGAGGCCGCGCACGCCGGCTCCGCGGCGGCTGTGGACAAACAGCACGCCAAGGGCAAGATGACGGCCAGGGAGCGGGTGCTGGCGCTGCTGGACGAGGGCTCGTTCGTGGAGTTCGACGAGTTCGCCAGGCACCGGTCCTCGATGTTCGGGCTGGACAAACGGCGGCCGTACGGGGACGGCGTCATCACCGGGCACGGCACGATCGACGGCCGGCAGGTGTGCGTGTTCTCGCAGGACGTGACCGTGTTCGGCGGCTCGCTCGGCGAGGTGTACGGCGAGAAGATCGTCAAGGTGGTCGACCTGGCGATCAAGACCGGCTGCCCGATCATCGGCATCAACGAGGGCGGCGGCGCGCGCATCCAGGAGGGCGTGGTCGCGCTCGGCCTGTACGCGGAGATCTTCAAGCGCAACGTGCACGCCTCCGGCGTCATCCCGCAGATCTCGCTCATCATGGGCGCCGCGGCCGGCGGGCACGTCTACTCCCCCGCGCTGACCGACTTCGTGGTGATGGTGGACCAGACCTCGCACATGTTCATCACCGGGCCCGACGTGATCAAGACGGTGACCGGCGAGGAGGTGACGTTCGAGGAGCTCGGCGGGGCCCACGCGCACAACACGAAGTCGGGCGTGGCCCACTACCAGGCCTCCGACGAGCAGGACGCGCTCGAGTACGTCAAGGCGCTGCTGTCGTACCTGCCCTCGAACAACCTGGACGAGCCGCCGGTCTTCGCCGCCGCCGTGGACCTGGAGCCCGATCCCGAGCTCGACGAGGTGATCCCCGACTCGGCCAACCAGCCGTACGACATGCACCAGGTGATCGAGCACGTGGTGGACGACGGGGAGTTCCTGGAGGTCCACGCGCTGTTCGCGCCGAACGTCGTGGTCGGGTACGGCCGGGTGGACGGGCAGCCGGTGGGCGTCGTGGCCAACCAGCCCATGCATTTCGCGGGATGTCTGGATATCAACGCATCCGAGAAGGCTGCCAGATTTATTCGAACATGTGATGCGTTTAATATTCCTATCCTGACTTTTGTTGATGTACCGGGATTCCTTCCCGGGACCGATCAGGAATGGAACGGAATCATCCGCCGCGGCGCCAAGCTCCTGTACGCCTACGCCGAGGCCACCGTCCCGCTGATCACGGTGATCACCCGCAAGGCGTACGGCGGCGCGTACGACGTCATGGGCTCCAAGCACCTCGGCGCGGACGTGAACCTGGCCTGGCCCACCGCCCAGATCGCGGTCATGGGCGCCCAGGGCGCGGTCAACATCCTCTACCGGCGCGAGCTGGCCGCGTCCGGCGATCCCGAGGCCGAGCGGGCCAGGCTCGTCACCGAGTACGAGGACACGCTGGCCAACCCGTACATCGCGGCGGAGCGCGGCTACGTGGACGCCGTGATTCGGCCGGCCGAAACCCGGCCCCAAGTCGTCAGGGCGCTGCGGGCGCTGCGGAACAAGCGGGCCACGCTCCCGCCCAAGAAGCATGGGAACATCCCGCTATGACGGCCCATCTGCGTATTGTCCGAGGCGATGCCACACCCGAGGAGATCGCGGCGTTGGTGGCTGTACTCTCGACCCGGCACGCCGAACCGGAGGCTCCTCCCGTTCCCCGAAGACAAACGTGGCGAAACCCGGCTAGGGCTATGCGTAACCCTGTCGTGCCAGGGAAGTCGGCATGGCGGATGAGCGCTCTACCCTAGATAGATCCTGCGAATCGGGTGTCAAGTTCCCCGGGAGTTGGGACTATCTAGAGAAAGTAGGCGTATATAGTCGGCCGATCAACTAACACCGCGGCCTGGAGGACGACATGGCCATCCCAGACCTCATGCCGCATCCTGTGGCAGCCAAGTACGCCGTCCTAGTGGATGTCGGTTATCTGTACGCGGCGGCAGGTGAAGTGCTGCTCGGTGCGAAGGAGCGCAAGGAATATCGGGTGGCCGCCGATGAGCTCATCCAGAGTCTACAGAAACATGCAGAGGAACGTATTTCCGGCGAACTTCTGCGGATCTATTGGTATGACGCAGCCCGTGACCGCGTGCCGACCGTCGACCAGCGTGTGATCGCCCAGCTTCCGTGGGTCAAGGTGCGACTTGGCAACCTGAACGCCCGTGGCCAGCAGAAGGGTGTGGACGCGCAGATCCGGAGTGATCTGGAGGCACTGGCCAGGCATCATGCGGTCACTGACACGATCCTGCTGGCCGGAGATGAGGACATGGTTCCGGCGGTAGAGGCGGCGCAGGCGTACGGCGTGCGCATCCATTTGTGGGGTGTCGAACCTCCATACGGCACCAACCAGGCCGAACGCCTGGTCTGGGAGTCCGACACCGTCGAAGTGATCACTGCTGAGTTCCTAAGGCCCTTTTTCAGCCGTGCTCCCCAACCCGTGCCGGTCACCCCGCCCGCCGCCGCTCCCTCGCCCGCCCAGGTCTTCGCCGGGCGCACGCCCGTCAAACCGCACGCCAAGCCCGGCCAGGTCGCCAAGCTCGGGCCGAGCCGGCCGCGCGTGGAGGACGTGGGCGAGCACGTGGCGCAGAAGTGGATCCTCACCCGTGGCCGCGACAACATCCGCGACCTGTTGCCCGGCCCGATCCTGCCCACCGTGATCGACACGGAGCTGCTGATCGAGGCGGAGAAGGAGCTCGGGCACTCGTTGCGGCCCTACCCGGAGGCGCGGGTGTGGTTGCGTGACGGGTTCTGGGCGCGGGTCTACAGAGAGTTCGATCTGGGAGTCGGCGTCTCGTCCAAGTGACCCGTCAGGAGTTGTTCGGCCGTCGCCGTGCGGGCGTACAGGACGTATCGGCCCGTGCGGTGGGCCGTGCAGAGGCCCGCCCGGCGTAGTGCGGTGAGGTGCTGGTTCGCGCCCGGCTCCGACAGGCCGGCGCGCTGGGCCAGGTCGCGGGTGGAGGCGGGCTGGTCGAGCTCGGCCAGCAGGCGGGCGCGCGTGCGGCCCAGCACGGCCGCCAGCGCCTGCGGCGGCTCCAGCTCGCGGCGCTCCCAGAGGGTGGCGATGCCGCGCGGCGGGTAGCGGACCGTCGGCTGGTACGGCGGCGTGGTCACCGAGAACACCCTGGGCGAGGCGAACACGCACGGCACCAGCAGCAGCCCCAGCCCGCGCAGCGACCGGGCGCCGGACGCGTACCGGTGCCGGAGGCTCAGCGTGCCCTCCCGCCAGGTGACGGCCTCGTCAAGGTCGGCCAGCATGCGCTGGATGCCCCCCTCGGCCAGCAACCTGGCGCGGTGCAGGATCTCCCCCTCCAGCAGGGAGCGGATCCTCGGCCAGTACGGCGCCATCACGGCCCGCCAGTAGTCCGTCACCTCCGCCGCCAGGCGTTCCAGGCCCCGCTCCGGGTCGTCGTACAGGGCCTGGACCCGTTTCGAGCGTGGACCCGATGTCACGTCCAGATCCGAGCGGACCCGTCCGGCCGCGCCCCGCATCGTGGCGAGTTCGAGCTCCAGGTCGGGCATGGACGTGGACGGCGGCGTGCAGGTGAAGCCCGCTATCGAGATCGTGGGCACCGGGACCAGGTCGGACAGCAGGCGCCAGTCGACGTCCTGGAGGCGGCGGCGTACCCGGTCGGCCCAGGGGCGCAGCAGCGGGTGCCCGGACGGGTCCTTCACCACGCGGACGCTGGCCACGGCCTCGCCCAGCGGGGAGATCGCGAAGCGGGTGTTGGCGATGTCGTGGGCCGTGAACGTCAGGTCGAGGGTCATTGGATTCGCTCGTCACTTAATCGATAGCGCTTTTCGTTGATATTTCAGCATCGTGGCAGGCATGTCGGCAACTGCGGTGGAAGAGCCGCTTCTGCGTCTTCGTGCGTTTCGCAACCTGTTCGTCGCCGCTGCGGTGAGCCAGCTCGGCTCGCAGATCAGCTACGTCGCCCTGCCCCTGCTCGCCGTGACCGTCCTCGGGGCGGGCGCGGGCGAGGTGGGGCTGCTGTCCTCGCTCGGGACTCTCACGGTGCTGCTGCTCGGGCTGCCCGCCGGGGCCTGGATGGACCGCGTACGGCGGCTGCCCGTCATGATCACCGCCGATGTGGCGCGGGCGGTCGTGTTGTTGTCGGTGCCTCTGGCGTGGTGGGGCGGGTGGTTGTCCATGGGGCAGCTGTACGTGGTGACGGTGCTGGTGGGGGCGGGGTCCTTGGTGTTCGACGTGGCGTCGCTGAGTCTGGTGCCTGGAGTGGTGGGGCGTGCGCGGCTCACCGCGGCCAACTCGCTGCTCGTGGGGACCGGGGCCGGGATGGACGTGGCGGGGCGGAGCGTGGCGGGGGTGCTGGTGCAGGTGGCGGGGGCGCCGGTGGCCGTTCTGCTGGACGCGATGAGCTACCTGTGGTCGGCGGTGTGGTTGCGCGGGGTACGCGAGCCGGGCGGTCCGGCTGCCGGGGTGCGCGAGCCCAGCGGTCCGGCTGGCGGCGCCGATGGGGGCGGTTCGGCTGCTTCCGGTGGGCGTGAGCCGATCGGGCGGCAGATCGGGGCCGGGGTTCGGTTCCTGTTCGGCGACCCGATCCTCGTCGCCTCCCTGATGCAGGGGGCGATGGCGAACCTGGCGTTCCCGCTGTGCTCGGTCCTGCTGCCCGTGCTCTTCGTCGAGCAGCTCGGC
Organism: Nonomuraea insulae; assembly: GCF_042656245.1. Lineage (NCBI taxonomy): Bacteria > Bacillati > Actinomycetota > Actinomycetes > Streptosporangiales > Streptosporangiaceae > Nonomuraea > Nonomuraea insulae. Next base: position 110,606 of record NZ_JBHSPA010000027.1, on the reverse strand, counting down.
TATCCGGAGTGGGTGCTGGGCGCCTACCTGGCGGTCGGCGGGCTCGGGGTGCTGGCGGGGTCGTCGTCCGCGTACCTCATCGGGCGCCGGTTCGGGACGGGGCGGGCGGCGTGGCTCGTCAGCCTGGCGACCGCGCCGGCTTCGCTCGTGATCCCGTTCCTGGGGCACGGGCCGTGGTTGTGGGCGGGGGCGGCGGCGTGGTTCGTGCTGACGTTCCGTACGGGGGTGAACAACGTGCTGCTCGTCAGCCTGCGGCAGCGCGTGACGCCGGACGACATGCTGGGCCGGATGACGGCGACGATGCGGCTGCTGCTGATGGGGGCGCTCGGCCTGGGCGGGCTGCTGGCGGGCGCGCTCGGCGAATTGTGGGGCGTGCGGTCGGCGCTGTGGCTGGGGGCCGGGATCATGGCGCTGAGCTGGCTGCCGTACCTGCGCTCCCCGCTGCGTACGCAGCCCTGAACCAGCTCCCCGTTCACGTCCGATTCCCGCTACCGCCCATGCCACGTCGGGGTCCGATTTCCGCCAGTCAGCGTCCTTGGGAAGCGCATACTGTCAGAGGCATGGCCCCACTAGAGCTCGATTTCGACTCCTGTTACCGGGCCGTCTCCGCCAGGGACTCCCGGTTCGACGGTCGTTTCTACACGGCGGTGACGACGACGCGCATCTACTGCCGTCCGATCTGCCCGGCCCGCACTCCCTCGTCCCGCAACGTGCGCTTCTACCGGCACGCGGCGTCGGCGGAGGCGGCCGGGTTCCGGCCGTGCAAGCGGTGCCGGCCCGAGCTGTCCCCCGGCGATCCCGGCTGGGACCTGCGCGGCGACCTCGTCGGACGGGCGCTGCGGCTGATCGACGACGGGTCGGCCGACGATCACGGTGTCGCCGGGCTGGCCACGCGGCTGCACATCACCGAGCGCCACCTGCACCGGCTGTTCGTCGCCGAACTGGGCGTGGGGCCGCTGGCGGTGGCACGGACGAAGCGGCTGCTGCTGGCCAAGCAACTCCTGACGGAGACGGCGCTGCCGGTGACGGAGGTGGCGTTCGCGGCGGGGTTCGGGAGCGTGCGGCAGTTCAACGCGACGATGCGCGAGACGTACGGCTTCACACCCAGCGAACTCCGCGCCACGGCGGGGCCCAGGGCCGCCGAGCTCGCGGCCGGACCGGCCACGTTGCGGTTGCGGTTGCACCGGCGGGAGCCGTACGACGTGGACGGGGTGTTCGCGTTCCTGGCCTCCCGGGCGATTCCCGGGCTGGAGGTGGCGGATCGAACGTCATACGCCAGAGCCGTACCGGGCGGGACGATCACGCTCACACCCCAACGAGACCACATAGCCCTGGACGTGGCGGTCGAGGACACACGGCAGCTCGCCCGGGTCGTGGCCCGCTGCCGCCGCCTCCTCGACCTGGACGCGGACCCGGAGGCCATCTCCGAGGTCCTCGGCCAGACCTCGCTCGGCCCGCTCGTCAAGGCGCGGCCGGGGTTGCGGGTGCCGGGCACGTTCGACGGGTTCGAGCTGGCCGTGCGCGCGGTCGTGGGCCAGCAGATCTCGGTGGCCGGGGCCCGTACGCTGCTCGGCCGCATCGTCGCCAGGGCCGCCGCGCCCGGCGGGCTCTTCCCCACCGCCGCCCAGCTCATGGAGACCGACCTGACCGGGCTCGGCCTGACCAACCGCAGGATCGACACGCTCAAGGACCTGGCCGCCCGCATCGCGGAGGGCCAGATCGACCTGGACGGCGGGCAGGACCCGGCGGAGGCGGTGGCGGCGCTGCTGGAGGTCCGGGGCATCGGCCCGTGGACGGCCAGCTACGTCGCGCTGCGCGCGCTGCGCGACCCCGACGCCTGGCCCACGGGCGACCTGGTGCTGGACAAGCGCATGGCCGCCCTGGGCATTCCGGAAGACCACATCGAGCGGTGGCGCCCGTGGCGGGCGTACGCCGCCCTGCACCTCTGGAGTTCCTCATGATCGCAGCTCAGCTCGTACCGACGCCGGTGGGCCCGCTGGCCCTGCTGTCCCGCGAGGGCACGCTGGTCGCGGCCGGCTTCACCGCCGAGCCGAAGGAGATGTTCGTCCGGCTCACCCCCGCCCTGCAGGCGGAGGGCCTGGAGGTGGCGGACGGCCTCGGATCTGCCATGGAGGCCGTACGCGCCTACCTGGACGGCGACCTCGACGCCCTGGACGCCATCCCGGTCTCCCAGCCCGGCACCCCCACCCGCAAGCGGCTCCACGCGGCGTTGCGGGAGGTCAAGGCTGGGACGACCGTGTCGTACGGGGAACTGGCCGTACGAGCGGGCCTGCCGAAGACGGCCGCTCGGGCGGCGGGCTCGGCCTGCGCCCAGAACCTCATCGCGCCTTTCGTCCCCTGCCATCGGGTGCTGCCCAGTAGCGGGGGGTACGGCGGCTATTACTACGGCGTACCGGTAAAAGAGTGGCTCCTTGCCCACGAAAGTGGAGGTATCGCTAACCCTAGGTAACGTATCCACTGCTCTAGGTAATGTCTCCATCATGACAGTGACCGCAGAGCACGAATACCTCATAGAGCTCGTGCGACATCGCCCATCTCTGGTCACGTCCCTGCTGACCGAGATGGGCTATGCCGTGCCGAGCTTCGATGAGGCGGAGCTGGGCAACACCGACTTCACCGAATGCAGACCCACGGAATACCGCGCCGACTCGGTCGTCATCCTGGCCAAGGACGGGACACCCGCGTGGGCGGTGGTGCTGGAGGTCCAGCGAGAGTTCGACCCCGACAAGCAGTGGTCATGGCCGGTCTATCTGAGCACGTTGCGGGCACGTCACAAGTGTCCGGTGCTGCTCCTGGTCTTCTGCCAGAAGGCGGCAACGGCCAGGAGGTGCGCCAAGGCCATCGACATGGGGCATCCCGAATGGGTGCTCCTGCCAATCGTCCTAGGGCCAGAGAATGTGCCCGCGATCACCGACGTCACGCGAGCCATCGCCGAACCCGAACTCATGGCCCTCTCAACGATCGTGCACGGCAACCTCCAGTCCGAGGTGACAGCCAAGGTCCTGGCCACTTTCGTCGAGGCCTACTTCCAGGGATCAAAGAACCGGAAAGACTACACTGGGCTTGTTCTCATGCTGCTGCCCAGGTCCGTCGCCACGAAGTTGTACGAGGAGCTCACGGTGAACGTACGTGTCGAAGACCTCCAGCACCTCCCATTCGCCCTCGAGTGGGTCGAACTCGGCGAGGCCAGGGGTGAAGCCAGAGGTGAGGCCAAGGGTGAGGCCAAGGCCATCCTCAGGTTCCTGAGCAGCCGTGGCGTTCACGTCTCACACGAAGCCCAGGAGCGCATCCTTACCTGCACCGACCAGGAAACCCTGGAAACCTGGATCGACAGGGCCACCACAGCCACCAACGTCGACGAGCTGTTCGCCTGATCAACCCCGCAGGGCTGGCACGGCGCTCCCGCCGTACCAGCCCCGACCTCGATCAAGCAGGCACCAGCCGCCGAGTCTGCACGCCCGCGACACCCGCCACAGCCAGTCCTGCCAACCCGAGCAGGGCGGCGGTCCAGGCGGGAGCCGTGTAGCCGAGGCCCGCGTCGATGGTGAGGCCGGCGGCGAAGGAGCCGATGGCGTTGCCCAGGTTGAAGGCGCCGATGTTGGCGGCCGAGGCCAGGGTCGGGGCGCCGGTGGCGGCGTCCAGGACGCGGGTCTGCAGGGGCGGGACCGTGGCGAAGGCGGCCACGCCGAACAGGGCGATCGTGATGACGAAGGCAACCTGGTTGCCCGAGACCAGGGCGACCACCACGGCCAGGAGCGTGAGCAGGGCGACCGAGCCGTAGATGCTGGGCATGACGGCCCGGTCCGCGAGCTTGCCGCCGATCAGGTTGCCCACCACGAGCCCGACGCCGAACACGGCCATCACCACGGGCACCGCGCCCGGGGAGAAGCCTCCGACGCCGGTCATGATCGGGGCGATGAACGTGATGACGGCGAAGACGGGGGCGAAGCCGAAGACGGTCATGGCGAGCGCCAGCCAGACCCCGGCCTTGCGGAACGTGGCCAGCTCACTCAGCAGGCCGCCACCGGTGGGGCGGGGCTGATGGGGTACGAGGGCCAGGACGCCGAGGAAGCCGACGACGCCGATGGCCACCACGAACCAGAACGTGGCCCGCCAGCCGAACGCCTGCCCGATCCACGTACCCAGGGGAACCCCGAGCACGTTGGCGAGGGTCAGGCCGGTGAACATCAGGGCGATGGCGCTGGCCCGCTTCTGCGGCGCCACGAGGTCGGCGGCGACCACCGAGCCGACCCCGAAGTACGCGCCGTGCGCGAAGGCCGCCAGGAAGCGGCCGACCATGAGCACGCCGTACGAGGGGGCCAGCGCCGACAACAGGTTGCCCACCACGAACAGCACCATCAGCCACAACAACACGGTCTTGCGCGACAACCGGCCGCCGAGCATGGTCAGCGGCGGTCCGCCGACGGCCACGCCAAGGGCGTAACCGGAGACCAGCAGGCCGGCGACCGGGATGGTCACACCGAAGTCCATGGCCAGTTCGGGCAGGAGTCCGTTGATGATGAACTCCGTGGTCCCGATGCCGAAGGCGCTGATCGCGAGGGCGAACAGGGCGAGAGGCATAGAATACTCCCCAGACGACGTTAGAAGGCGTAGACATTATTTGCACACGCCGACTAACTGACCATACAACTATGTCGAGGAGGCTGTCACATGGCGATAGCCGATGACGCCGTCGAAGCGCGCGCCCAGGGCTGGCGCACCCTCGCCGCGCTGCACGGGAAGATCGAGGACCGGCTGGAGAAGGCGCTGCAGAAGGAGCACGAGCTCAGCGTGAGCGAATACACGGTGCTCGACGTGCTGGCCAGGCAGGACGGGTGGCACATGCGCATGCAGCAACTCGCCCGCGCCGTGGTGCTCAGCCAGAGCGCCACCACCCGGCTCGTGACGCGGCTGGAGAACCGGGGGCTGCTGCGGCGCTACCTGTGCGAGGACGACCGTCGCGGCATCTACTCCGAGGTCACGCCCCCGGGGCGCGAGCTGCTGGAGCTGGCGGGGCCGACGCACGACACCGTGCTGAAGGAGGTGCTGGCCGAGGCGGCGGAGCAGCCGGAGCTCGCCCCGCTCGCCAGGGTGCTCAGTTAGCGGGGGGCGTGACGTTGCTCTGGATCTCGCCCACGGGCACGTCGCGCGTGGCCTCCAGCTGTACGGGGTCGAACTGGAACGGCACCGCACCGCCCTGGCTCTGAATGTCGACCGGCCAGACGGTGGTGACGGTGAGCGTGTACTTCTCGCGCGGCTGGTCGATCGACGCGCGCATATAACGCACGCCGCAGGAGAACGCGCCGCCCCGGGTGTACGGCTTGCCGACCGCTCCGCAGCCGGTCTCGGTCACCTCCGCGCGGTCGGGCGTCGTACCCGGGTCGATCTCGATGCTCTTGAGGGTCGCGACCAGCGTCACGCTCATGACTCCGGGAAGCTCCGCCGTGACGGTCCTGCGGGGCTGGCCGACGCCTTCGAGCCAGACCCAGGTGGGCAGGTTGACGAAGCTCTTGGCATCGGGGCTCAGCTTGATGGTGGGCTCCGGCACGGTCAGCGCGGCCCGGGCGATCTGCGCCAGCTGTTCCAGGGTGATGCCGGAGGGCGGCGTGTTCCCGGTGGGCACGAAGACGAACTGCTCAAGGTTGGTCCAGCAGGCCACACCGTTGGGGTCGGCCTCGTTCAGGGCGGGCAGCCACCAGCGCCCATCTTGCCCGATCTTGTCCTTGAACTGCTGGATGAACGCCTGGTGGCTCTCCTCATCGATCCGTGCCCGGTTCGCCGCGTCGCGGCCCTCGCTACGCTGACGGAGCATTTCCTCCGGGGTGGGTCCCGGCTCGTACCAACACGGACTAGGGATGCGATAGCCGTCGCCGCTGCCGCCCTTCACGTCGCCGCTGACCCTGACGCCGGTGTGTTTTCCCCTCCACCCAACAGTGTTTCCTGACTGCTCCTTCTCCTGGGTCGTGTTCTCGCCGGGGCCAGGGATGGGGCCGAGGAGCAGCGGTGTTACGAGCAATGCCGCGAGCCAAGCTTTCATCGGGTGCATCTCTCTCTGGAGGGAACGTAGGTCCTGATGCGCCAAACCCCGTCGTCACCGCGGCGAGCGGCCACGCTCTGGCCGTAGGGGGCGCGCAGCCACTCGGGCTGGGGGCTGATGGCCTTCCCGGTGCGGGAGGAGACCATCCGGACCCCCGACTCGTCGACGCACGCGTCGATCTGAGCGCCCTTGCCCACCCGTGCGCTGACGCGCAGGTTGTAGAGGCGCCCGACCCCGCGCATCGACCATCCCTCGTCGGCGAAGTCCTCCACCCATTCGCTCGCCTGGACGGCCGCGTCCAGCTCAAGGCCGCGTTTGTAGACGCGCTGCCCTTCGGCCACTGCTCTGCGGGTGCCGACGTACTGCTCAACCATGACCTTCAGCAGCGGATCCGGGGCCGCGGGCCATTCGATGCGCGCCCGCAGACCCTCGGCGACCGTTACCGTCTCGGGTCCTGACCGCGGTTCTTCCTGTGCGGGGTGGGATCGCGGGGTGCTTCGTGTGGGGGCCGGCGCGGCCTCCTGAGGCTGGTACGGCCGTTCCGCCGCGCCGCAGCCCGCAACGAGCAGCAGGATCAGCAGTGTTGTCTCCGCACGTCTCATGCCGATGACTCCCTCACCACATGGATGCGCCACGTGGGCAGCAGTTCCTCGATCAGCGCCTCGGTCTCCGGGGCCATCCCGCCCCCGTAGGGGTGGGAGGAGGCGCGGCGGGTGAGGCCCTCGACGACGGCGCGCAGGCGTACGAGGTCCTCGGTGGCGTGGGTGGCGCGCAGGAGGTCGCGCCAGAGGCCCTCGTCGTCGGGCGCCAGGAGCAGGGCGGCGCGGACGGCGGCGACGGCGGCGTCGGGCTGGTTCTGGGCGAGCCGGAGTTCGCAGAGCTGGTGGGCGGCGTCGGCGATGGCGGCGCTCACGTCGTACTCCAGGTCGTCGGCCGCCAGCCAGGCGTACCTGCCGGGCCCGCGAGCGGTCAGCAGGGGCCCTCTGACCAGGCCGAGTGCCTTCTCCAGGAGGATGGCCCTGGCCGTGGGGTCGCCCTGCGAGCGGCGTACGAGCTCGCGGAAGAGCGCCCAGTCCGTGCGGACGTCGGGTCCCAGCCTGAGCCGGCCCGCCTCGTCGGCGAGCAGGTGCTCGGGGCCCAGCCACTGCGCGACCCTGGCGATCGTGGCGTCCCTGACCATGTCCTGCACGCCGCGCGGCCAGAGCACCCCGCCGAGCACCACCGGATGGACGCCGCCCACATGCGTGGCCAGGTACACCAGCAGCTCGGTGGCCAGCTCCATCCGGCCCTCCTCCAGCGGGGGCAGGCCGAGGATCTCGACGGGGCCGAGGATCCTGATCTCCACGGCGGGCGGGTGGAGGCCCCCCAGCGGCTCGGGTTCTGGGATGGCCTCGCCGTCGAGGCGGTCGGCGGTGCGGAAGAGGTCGATCAGGGCGCGGTAGTGGCGGCGTGGCAGGAGCTGGGCGTCCACCTCGAAGCCCAGCTCGGCGAGCCTGGCCTTGCCGTCGTCGCCGATCTCCAGGGTCCAGGTGGCGTGCGGCACCTCGCCCGCCAGCACGTATCCGGCGGTGTCGCGGCGGGCCAGCAGGGCCAGGCGGCGGGCCTCCTCGTGCGTGGGCGCCACCGCGGACAGCAGGTAGTGGGCGCCGCGCGGGCTGCCGGTGATGCGGCCGGTCAGCACCTCCCTGCGCGGCGCGGCGGCGGCCTCCAGCTCGGGCAACACCTCGGCCAGGCTGCCGACCGCCCTGATCCGGCCGGGCGCGATCGCGGTCAGCTCCGCGCCGAAGCCGACGAGGGTGATGCGCATGCGGTCGGACCAGCGGTTGGTGGCCAGCTCGACGGCGAGGGCGGCCAGCGCCGCGGTGGTCTGCGGGCCTCGTACGTTGATCAGGCCCTGCGCGGCCTCCAGGTCGATCAGCACGCGCCCGCCGGCGTCCGTGCCGATGGAGACTAGCCCCGGGTACGGCGCGCCGCCCGAGGTCTGTCCCTCGGGCAGCAGGCGGCCTTCGTGGGCGGGCAGTCGCCAGACCTGGCCGCCGTCGGCCACCGTCCAGGGGGCGGGCGGGTCGTCGTCTGCCGGGTGGATCCACAGGTCGAGGTTGCGGGCCGACAGGTGGGCCCCGTACACGATGGGCGGGGTGCGGCGCTGGGCGGCCAGTTCGGCGCCGAGCACGCGGAGACCCACGTCGAGGACGCGGGCGCCCGGCGCGTCGCCGCCCAGCCTGAGCGCGACCTCGGCCTGGGCGGCGTCGTCGCGCGGGCGAACGATCCTGCGGCCGAAGACGCGGCGCCAGAGTTGTTCGCGGCGGCGGATGGCCAGGACGAGCAGCAGGCCGGCGGCGGCCAGGGAGGCGGCGGCGAGGTAGTCGGTCAGCTCGCCGGTGTCCTGGCTCTGCCGGACGGCCGTGGGCTGCTGGTCCCGCTGCTTGTTCTGCTGTTCCTGGCGCTCCGGCTCCTGGTCGGGGCGGCGGTGCTTCGCCTCGCCCTTGTCGGGGGTCTTGTGCTCTTTGGAGTCCGCCTTGGAGTCCACGTGGGCGCGGCCCGGGTGGTCGCGCAGCGTCTGCTCGCGGGGCTGGCCGGAGGGGACGATGTGGACGTGTCTGGCGTCGTCCGGCATGTCCAGCACCCAGCCGGGCCTGATCAGGTCGGCCATCTTCAGCCGGGTGCCGTCCGGCTGCACTTTCGCCTGATTAAGACGGTAAATTTCGGGATATCGGCGGCCGTCTCCAAGGCACTTCTCGGCGATCTCCCACAGGCTCTCGTGGTGCCGCCCGTGCGGAGGCTGCACCACGTACACCTTCTTGGTCTTGGGCGTCTCCATGCTCTTCTCGACGATCGGCGCCGAGTACGCGACCGCCGTCACCGGCGGAGCGGCGGGCGTGGGCGCCAGCTTGGCCAGCGGAATCACCATCGCCCCCGCCGTGAACAGCAGCAACACGGCCGAGACGAGCTTGTTGGCGAGGAACTGCATGCCGCCGGACATCGGCACGCGGGCGGGCATGCCGACCCGGCGGACCCCGGCGTACACCTCGACCAGCACGCAGAGGAAGAGTTGGAACCAGGCCAGCCACACCAGCAGCACGAGCACGGCGATGATCGTGGTGGGGCCGATGTTCCCGGCCAGCACGTCGACGTCGAGCAAATCGGAGGTCACGGGCGGCCCGACGAACGTGAGCAGCGCGTACGGCACACCGCCCACCAGCGCCACCAGCACGATCAGCGCCCCGATCCCGGCGAGCACGTCGCCGAAGCTGCGCCTGGCCGGTACGCGCACGGGAACGTGACGTCCGTGGGGACGCGCGGGCTCTCGCGTCGGCATCGCCTCTCCCTTCTCCGCTCCAGCGTCGTGCCTCGTATGTCCCGCGATCCATCGACCGGCGGGAATCGGTCTATCTCGCTTCGGGAGCGGCCGTCGCCTCGCCGGTCATCTCGGAGCCGGGGAAGCCGATCGCGCTCAGGAAGAACGCCTTCCACCCCACCGACACGGTGACCGTCACCTGCGCCTGGCCCTGCCCGACCGAGCACTCCCCGGAGCTCACGTCGTCGCCGCCCTGGGCATCGACGATCTCGTCGGCCCTGGCGCACACCTGGTCCTCGCCGAGCAGCCGCATCTGGCCCGTCCGGCGGAGGTGGTCCTCGTCGACCTGGTCGGCGCCGGCCCGCGCGGCCTGCTCGGCCACGTCGGCGGCGCGCAGCCGGGCGTTGATCGCCGACCCGCCGTCCACCAGCAGCCCGGCCAGCAGGAACACGACGACGGAGAACAGCACGGTGAACACCGACATGGACCCACGCTCACCGCCCCTCATTCGACCCTCCTGAACTGCTCCAGCGGCACCACGGCCGTCCCCGTCAGCTGCTTGGTGGCGCCGAAGCCCAGGAAGCCGAGGTCCAGCTCGCACGTCACCTCGGCCTGGACCTGGCCGCCCTGCTCCCACTCGGAGCCGTCGAGCGAGACCGCGGCGGACTGGCAGGGCTCCTTGAGCGCGCCCGTGGTGATGGCCTCGGCCGCCGCCTCGGCGTCGTCGAGCGTGCGCTGTACGGAGGCCGCGCGGGCGGCGTCGCGAGCCGTCCCGTTGACCCGTCCCTGCGACTCCACCAGCACCCCCGCCCCGGCGAGGAACAGCAGGAACAGCAGGAAGACCGGAGCCAGCATGACCGTCTCCACCGCCATCGAACCCCGCTCGTTCACTCGCAGTCCTCGCCGCCGTTGTCGGGCCTGAAGCACTCGACGGGACCACCCGAGGTGGCGGTGATCGTGAAGGCGAGGTCGGGCAGCAGCGGGATCACCTGAACGGCGCTGCCGGTCACCGTGACGAAGCGCTCGTCGGGCTCCTTCTCGGAGGTCGTGGCGGCGGCTTCGCGCAGCAGCCGGGGCCCCACCGCGCGGATGATCTCGGTGGCCTTGCCGGTGGCCGCGCCCTGCCAGGCGCCGGAGTCGAACGGGGCCGACCTGGCCACCCTGGCGCCCTCCCTGGCCGCCGCCTCGGCGACCTGACGGGCGTGGAACCAGAGCGCGACCTGCACGATGAGCAGCGCGGTCGCGAGGATCACCGGCATGAGCAGAGCCAGCTCGATCACGGTCGCCCCGCGCTCGCCCCGCCGCCGCCGCTCCCGCCGCTCCCGTCGCGGCCGGGCTCTCGCGACGCCTCGCGGCCGGGCTCTCGCGAAGCAGTCTCGCCGCCGGACTCTCACGGAGCGCCGCCACCGCCATCACCGCCGGTGCCGCCGCCACCCCCGAAGGTCTGTTCGAGGTCGGCCGACTGCTGCTCGACCAGGTTCCTGATCAAGGTGGCCAGGCCCAGCGCGACAGCGGCGATGATGGCGGTGATGATCACCCATTCGACGGCCGAGGCGCCGCGGGTGGGCGCCGTGCGGGCGCGGTGGACCCGATCGCTCAGGTACGCGGTGAGGTAAACGATCCAGGGATGGTTCATCAGACCCCCAACATCTTCATAGCGGCGGGAAAACTGAGAAAAATCACGAAACCGGCGCAGAGCAGGAGCTGAGCCACGAGCATCGACTGCGAACGTTCTCCCGCCCGCCCCTCGATCTCCGCCAGCTCCCTGCGGCGCAGCGTGGCCGCCCTGGCCGTCAGCGAGGCGCGTACCTTCGCGCCGTCGTCCGCGACCAGGCCGAGCGCGGCGGACAGGTCGCGCAGCTCATCGACGTTGATCTCCTCGCCGAGCTGGCCGAGCGCCTGCCACGGGGTGATGCCGACGATCCTGGCCCCGCTCAGGGCGTCGCGGATGCGGCCCATCGCCCAGTTGGGCTGCTCGCCGCTGACCGAGACGGCCATCATCAGGGCCTCGGGCACGCCCCGGCCGCCGGCCAGGTTCATGGAGACGAGGTCGAGGAAGGCCCCGACGACGTGGCGGAAGTCGCGCCGCTTGGCCGCCGCGTCCCGCTTGACCTGCAGGTCCGGCAGGAAGAAGAAGACGACGGCGGCGAGTACGGCGGCCCAGAACGGGATGGCGAGCGAGGTGCCCCACTCCATGAGCACCAGCCAGGCCAGCAGCAGCGGGAAGGCCAGCAGGCCACCGGCCGCCAGCAGGACCTTGGTGGCCAGGAACGCCTCGAACGAGCGGCCCACCAGGGCCAGGTCCGCCTTGGCCGATCTGGCCTCCCAGCCGCGGGCGCCGTACAGGTGGGCCAGGCGGGCGCCGAGGCCGCGGCGGAACGCGCTGACCTCCTCGTCGGGGTGCAGGAGCTGGATACGGGGGGCGCCGGTGTCCTCGCGCACGGCGTCGAGCGCGAGCAGCCGCGCCACCAATCCCGGACGGGCCGGGAAGAGCGCCCGAAGCAGGACGAACAACCCCAGCCCGAGCGCCGCACCGGCGAGCGCACCCTCAACCATCGCCGCCGCCTCCTCCCATGAGCAGCCGCGTGGGCTTGTCGAATCTGGCCAGCCGCCGCATCCAGGCGAACCCCGCCCCGAACAGCCCCGCCACGACCACCAGCACGGCCTGGCCGAGCGGCCCCGAGTACTCCTCGACGTATTCGGGGTTGAACACGACGAGCAGCGCCGCGAAGGCGAGCGCGGTGCCCACCACGATCTGCACGCTGCGCCTGGTGGAGCGGCGTTCGGCCTCGACGCGGCGGCGCATGTCGAGCTCCTCGCGGGCCGAGACGGCCAGCGCGCCCAGCACGTCGCGCAGGCCGGGGCCGCGCAGTCTGGAGTTGAGGATGAGCGCGGCCACCACGAGGTCGGCCGAGGGGTCGTCGAGCTCGTCGGCGAAGCGGGCCAGCGCCTCCGGCAGCGCCATCCTGGTGTGCAGCCGGTCGATCATGGCGCGCAGGTGCGGCCTGAGCGTGGGCGAGGCGGCCCTGATGGAGGACGGGATGGCCTGTTCGAGGCCGGCGGCGCCGGCGATCGTGTCACGCAGCGACTCGGTCCAGGCGGCCAGGCCCTCCAGGCGGTGCATGGCCGCGCGTTCCTCGGCGGCGCCGCCGGCCAGGCCGCGCCAGGCGAAGACGAGCAGCACCGTGCCCACCGCCACGACCGGCCAGCCGGTGACGATCAGCACCAGGGTGGCGGCGACGGCCGCCACGGCGGCGCGGGTGGTCAGCATCTTGACCAGGTGGCGCTTGGGGCGGGTCGGGCGGCGGCGCAGGCCGTACAGGGCGAGGACGAACAGGAACAGGCCGCCGCCTGCCACCGCGCCGGCCAGCAGCGCCAGCGGGTCGAACGTGAACGGCATCGTCACCAGCCCCCCGGGTTGTAGCCGTGGGCGGCGAGTTCCTCCAGGCAGGAGAGCGGGGCGTGCGGGAGGGCGGTGCCGTCGGGGCCGGGCACGAACACCTCGCTGGACAGGACGCGGCCGTCGCAGCCGTTGACCTCGCGGATGCTGGAGACGTAGCGGCGCAGTTTGCCGCCGACGTGGTAGTCGTTGCGCTTCTCGATGAAGACGACGAAGTCGATGGCGCCCGCGATGAGCATGTGGGTGGCGTCGATGGGCAGGCGTTCGCTGGCCTGCAGGGCGTAGGTGGAGATGCGGTTGAAGACCTCCATGCTGGAGTTGGCGTGGATGGTCGACAGGGAGCCGTCGTTGCCCTGGGTCATCGCGTTGAGCATGGTGACGATCTCGTCGCCGAGCACCTCGCCGACGATGACGCGGCTGGGGTTCATGCGCAGGGAGCGCCGTACGAGCTCGGCCATGGAGATCTCGCCCTGGCCCTCGGAGTTGGGCAGGCGCTGCTCGAAGGCGACCACGTTGGGGTGGAGCTCGGGGAACTGGTCGAGGCCGAGTTCGAGGGCGCGTTCGACGGTGATGAGGCGTTCGACGGACGGGATCTCGTTGGCCAGGGCGCGCAGCAGGGTGGTCTTGCCGGCGTTGGTGGACCCGGCGATCATGATGTTCTTGCGGGCGGTGACCGCCGCGGTCAAGAACCGCCCTACGTCCGGACTTATCGTGCCGTTGCCGACCAAGTCGGCCATGAACACCTTGCCCAGGCGGGCGCGGCGGATCGACACGGCCGGCCTGACCGTGACGTCCATGACCGCGCTCAGCCGGGAGCCGTCCGGCAGCCGCAGGTCGAGCTGCGGGTTGGCGGTGTCGAACGGCCTGCTCGACAACCCCGAGTACGCCGCGAGGATCTGGATCAGCTCGACCAGCTCGTCGTCGGACTCGGCGACCGGCTCCCGCATGAGCTCCTGGCCGTCGGCGTAGCTCACGAACACCTTGTCGCAGCCGTTGATGTCGATGTTCTCGACCTGGGCGTCGTCCAGCAGCGGCTGCAGCCGGCCCACCCCGAACAGCGCCGCGTGGATGCCCGCCGCGAGCGCCTCCTCCTCCTCCACGGTGGGAGGGGTGCGGCCGAGGCCGATCTCGCTGCGGGCGTGCTCCTCCAGCACCTGGGAGATCAGCGCCCTGGCGAACTGGCGCTCGTCCTCCCCGGTCATCGGGGGCAGGCCGCTGGCCTGGTCGAGCCGTCGCTGGTGGGCCAGGCGGTCGCCGACCTCCTGGCGGAAACGTTTGACGAGTGCGTGGTCCATCATCGGTGGCTCACCAGCCTTGCCGCCAGGTCTCTTGCCGTACGGATGAGGAGCGAGCGGTCCAGGCGGCCGCCCCATTGGCCGCGCAGGAGTTCGGCGCCCTTGGGGTCGTACGCCAGGCCGTGCACGAACTGCACGCTCGGGCCGACGATCCTGCGTACGTCCTCGATCGAGCCCCGGTAGTTGCGCGGGTCGGCGATCACGGCCACGCCGTGGGCCTTGGTGACCTGCAGCCGCTCGCGCAGGTGGGCCACGTGGTCGAGGGTGGCCCTGGTGAGCAGCACGACCTGCTCGGCCTCGGCGATCAGGTCGGCGATCTGCGGGTGGGCGCCCAGGCGGCCGCAGTCGGCGATCACGTCGGCGTCCGGCACGCCGGCCAGTGACCGGCCCAGCGGGCCCCACAACCAGGTGAGCCCGGCGGCCTGCTCGCCGTGCGTGAGCCCCACCAGCACGTCGAGACCGCCGATGATCTTCTGGGTGTGCTGGTGGAGTTGTGCCGGTTCGAGCCCGCGCCGCGCGGTGGCCCCGAGCGTGAGCAGCCCTCTGCCGGGGTTGAGCACACCGCCGCCGGCGGCGGGCAGCCGGTAGGCGAGGTCGCCCCCGGCCGGGTCACATTCGGCCAGCAGCACGGGACGCGGCCACACCGCCGCCAGCGCCGTGGCAGCGGTGGTCACCCCCGGCGCGCCTTTGTCGGCCGCCAGTACGATCAGCGCCACGTCAGCGTGCCCCCGGAAGCTCGGCCACCGCGATTTCCCCGCTGGAGGCCGACGCCACTATTTCGGGCGCCGCGGGCGCGTCCACGACCACGGTGATCTGGCCGGAATTTCCCGTTCTGGACTTGTCGCCGACGGCGAAGACGAGCGCGCTGGCGGCGAGTACGCGGCTTTCTCCCTGACTCGACCGGCTGGGCACGAATATCACCTGTACGCGGTCACCTTGTTGCACACCCGCCGGCATTTGCCCCGGTTTCAGGGACAGCCCGACGGTGGCCTTTCCCTCCCCCAGTTCGCTGCTGGCCCGCACGCCCATCTGATTGGTCAGCAGCGTGCCAGGAAGGATCGTGACGGCCGCGAAGCTGTCGAGCACCTGCTGGCGCTGCGACCACGAGACGAACGCGATGCCCGTGTCGGCGATCTTCACTTCCTCGATCGCCGGCGCGCTGAACCTCTGGCCCGCGCCGATCTGCTGGGTGACGCGGATGGCGGAGATACGATTGCCACTTTGCAGGACGAGCAGGGTCGTGGCCAGCGCGCCGCCGAGGATGAGCAGGACGGCCAGCGCGGCCAGGGCCGGTTTGCGTTCGCGGGGTGGCACGGGGAGCTTGCGCGAGGCAGGGCCGGACAACCCCGCCGCCGCGTTGACGGCAGGCTTTTCACTGGTCCTCATGGGTGGGGGGCTCCCGAAGTGAATTGCGGAATTCACGCCATTATGTGCAGGCAGGCACAGCGGCGGAGGCTGAATTCAAGGACCCATGCTTGTTTCGCAGGTGACATGATGTCAAGCGGAAATAATCGATGCCTATTGTTTCTATCAAGTTGACGGATGCACATTTATCCGGCTAGTCGCCACTTCAACAACTCTTGTCACACGGGACACAGATTTTTCGAGATTTGTCCGCCGTATCCGGCTGCCCTCATGCCATTGCCGTCAACCCGCGCGCCCGGCCACGTTCCCGGCGCTACCTTGGCGGCCGAAACCTCTGGCAGCGAAGTCGATCAAGGAGACGGCACCATGCGGATCATGCTCACGGTGATCGGCGGGCAGGGCGACCGTGACGTCGTGATCGACGCCGACGACGGCGCCACCGTGGCCAGGCTGAGCGAGGCGCTCAGCGACGAAGGGCCGCTGGCGACGGTCGTCCGGCTGGCCAAGGCCAGGGCGCCGTACGGCATGGCCGCGCCCGGCGGCGCGGGCGCGCACGTGCCGCAGCCGCGCCGGCCGGAGCGGTCCGACATGGGGCCGCCCGCCCTGTGGCGCGACGGCCGGCCGCTCGACCCGCACGCCCCGGCCGCCGCCGTGTTGCGCGACGGCGACAAGGTCACGCTCGACCCCTACCTCGCCCGCGCCACCGTCGTCGAGGAGCCGGGCGGGGTCGCCGAGGTGCGGGTGGTGGGCGGGCCGGCGGCCGGGGCCGTGCACCGGCTGGGGCTGGGCGTGCACGTCATCGGGTCCGACCCGATGTGCGCGATGGCGGCCGACGATCCGGCGCTGGCGCCGGAGGCGGTGACCGTACGGGTGACGCCGGAGGCCATCACCGTGGAGCGGACCTGGCGGCCGGCCGGCGACGCGCCCAGGCTCAAGCTCAAGGGCCGCTGGGCCGACGAGGTGGCCGAGCTCACCGCGCGTACGGCGGAGCGGGCGGCAGCCGCGCACGCCGCCGGATACAGCGAGGTGCCCGAACTCGACGGGAAGCCGCTCACCGAGCCGGTGGAGTGGCCCGACCAGGCCGTGCTGACCTGCGGGTCCTCGGTGTTCGTGCTGACCTCGATCGAGCCGAAGGACGCGCACCTGGCGCCCAGGAGCGAGGGCGGCGTGGCCTACAACCGCCCGCCCAGGCTGCGGCGGCCCGAGCCCGAGCGCACGTTCGTCAAGCCCAAGGAGCCCTCCAGGAACGAGGGGCTGCGGCTGCAACTGCTGGCCGCGTTCCTGCCCGCCGTGCTCGGGCTGACCCTGGCCTTCGCCCTCAAGCAGTGGTACTACCTGCTCGTCGCCCTCATGACGCCCGTGATCATGATCGGCCAGTGGTGGAGCGACCGGCGGCACGGCAAGAAGCAGCACAAGAAGGCGATCAAGGAGTACCGGGAGCAGGTCCAGGCGTACGACGAGGCCGTGGAGCTGGCCAGGGCGGCCGACGAGGCGGCCCGCAGGTCCGACGCGCCCGACCCGGCGCAGGTGCTGCTCACGGCCACGGGGCCGCGCAGGCGGCTGTGGGAGCGCAGGATCCACGACACCGACGCCCTCAGGCTGCGCGTCGGGCTCGCCGACCTGCCCGCCGACCTGGACCTGTCGGAGGAGCAGGCCGGGCGCATCGACCCGCCGATCTGCCGTTCCGTACCGGTGGCGCTGCCCATGCGGCGGCTGGGCGTGGCCGGCGTGACGGGGCCCCGCTCGTCCGCGACCAGCCTGGCGAGCTGGCTGATCGCCCAGGCCGCGACCCTGCACAGCCCGCGCGACCTGGCCATCGTGGTGGTCTCCGCGCACCCCGACGCCGAGCGGCGGTGGGGCTGGCTGCGCTGGTTGCCACACTGTACGCCGCGCGCCGGTGAGGAGTGCGTGGCGCTGGTGGGCACCGACCCCGACTCGGCCGCCCGCCGGGTCTCGGAGCTGGCCACCCTCATCGACGAGCGCCAGAACACCTCCATCCCCGAGCTGGGCAAGATCCCCTCCGGCTGGGACGACCTCGGCGGGCCCGAGAAGCCCACGTTCTCCTCCTACGACGTGCGCCCCTACGACGTGCTGGTGATCCTCGACGGCGCCCAGGTCCTGCGCGGCCTGCCGAACATGCCGCAGGTGCTGCGCCAGGGACCGCGATCCGGGGTGTACACGCTGGCCATCGACGAGGACCAGCGGCTGCTGCCCGAGGAGTGCCAGACGGTGGCCGCGTGCGGCCCCGACGGGCTCGTGCACCTGCGCGGCGGCGGCCTCGACGTCATCGGCCCCGTGCTGGCCGACCTCGTCTCCGCCACCTGGTGCGACCGCCTGGCCAGGGCGCTGGCCCCGATCCGCGACGTGAGCAGGGACGATCCAGGCGGCAACCTCCCCGGCGCGGTCCGCCTGCTCGACCTGATGAACCTGCCCGTTCCCTCCGGCAAGGAGCTGGCCGCCCAGTGGAGCGAGCGGGGCAGCACCAAGGCGCTGATCGGCGTCGGCCCCGACGGGCCGTTCTCGGTGGACCTCACGCTCGACGGCCCCCACGGGCTGATCGCCGGCACGACGGGCGCGGGCAAGTCGGAGCTGCTGCAGACGCTGATCTGCTCGCTGGCGGTGGCCAACCGCCCCGACCAGCTCACGTTCGTGCTGATCGACTACAAGGGCGGGGCCGCCTTCAAGGAGTGTGTACGCCTGCCGCACACCGTCGGCATGGTGAGCGACCTGGACGGCCACCTGACCCAGCGGGCCCTCGACTCACTGGCGGCCGAGCTCCGGCGCAGGGAACGGTTGCTGCTCTCCGCCGGGGCCAAGGACATCGAGGACTACGAGGGACCCGGGCTGCCCCGGCTGATACTGATCATCGACGAGTTCGCCGCCCTGGTGGCCGAGCTGCCTGACTTCGTGACGGGGCTGGTGGACATCGCGCGCAGAGGGCGGTCGCTGGGCATTCACCTGATCCTGGCCACGCAGCGGCCCGCCGGGGTGGTGACGGCCGACATCCAGGCCAACACCTCGTTGCGGATCGCGCTCCGGGTGACGGAGCCCGCCGA
Source organism: Nonomuraea insulae (assembly GCF_042656245.1). Taxonomy (NCBI): domain Bacteria; kingdom Bacillati; phylum Actinomycetota; class Actinomycetes; order Streptosporangiales; family Streptosporangiaceae; genus Nonomuraea; species Nonomuraea insulae. Next base: position 92,134 of record NZ_JBHSPA010000027.1, on the reverse strand, counting down.
GTCGGCCGACGTCATCGACCAGCCGGACGCCGCGCACATCTCCAAGTCCACGCCCGGCCGGTGCTACGTGCGGTCGGGGGCGGGGGCGGCGGTGGCCGTGCAGACGGCCAGGGTCGGTGGACGCAGCCCGGTGCCCTCCTCCCCCGGGCCGGCGGCCGGTGGGAGTGTCCGGGTGCTCGACGTGGACTGGCGGGCCCTGGGCAAACCGCTGCCCCCGCCACCGCAGTCCGCGGAGGAGGACTCCGCGACCACGGATCTCACGCTCGTCGCCGACGCCCTCATCGAGGCCGCCGAGCTGGCCGGCGTGCCCATTCAGCCGAGCCCGTGGCTGGAGCCCCTGCCGGTCCGCCTCGTCCTGGACCTCCCGGCCGAGGGGGACTCCGGCTCGGAGGAGGTGGCGCCGCTGCCGTTCGGGATCACCGACCGGCCATGGGCGCAGGACCGGCATCCGCTGGCGCTCGACGTGGCGCACGGGGGGCACCTGCTCATCGCGGGAGCCGCGCGCAGCGGCAGGTCGACGGCGTTGCGGACGATCGCGGGCTCCATCGCGGCCCACGCCTCGCCCGAGGACGTCCACCTGCATGCCGTGGACTGCGGCTCGGGCGCGCTCCTGCCGTTGATGGCCATGCCGCACTGCGGCGCCGTGGTGACCCGCGACCAGCTCGACCGGGTGGAGCGGCTGCTGACGCGGCTGAGGGGCGAGGTGGGGCGCCGTCAGCAGTTGCTGGCCGAGGCCGGGCACGCGTCGCTGGCCGAGTACCGGCAGGCGGGGCATCGGCTGCCCTGGCTGGTGTTCATGCTGGACCGCTGGGAAGGGTTCGTGGCCGCCTTCGAGAACTACGACTACGGGCGGCTGATCGAGGCGCTGCTCCAACTCCTGCGGGAGGGTCCGGCGGTCGGGCTCAGGGCGGTGGTCTCCGGTGATCGGTCCGGGCTGCTCGGGCAGGTCTCCACGGTCTTCGACGACCGGCTGCTCCTGCGCCTGTCCGACCCGGCGGACTACGGGCTGGCGGGCTTCCCGCTCAAGGGACTGCCCGCGTCCATGCCGCCGGGCCGGGCCCTGACGATGGGCGAGCACGGCATCGTGGAGCACCACATCGCCCTGCTGGACGCCGACCCGGCCGGCCCCGCGCAGGTGGCGGCGTTGCAGAGCCTGGCCCGCGCCGCCACGGGCGCGGATGGGCGGCGGTGGGGAGGAGCGCCGCCCATGCGGGTGGACCCGCTGCCGATGCGGATCACCGTCTCACAGACGCTGGCGCTCGATCCCGGGTTCGAGCCTCCATCGCCGCTGTGGGGGCTGGTCGGCGCGGGTGGCGACGCGCTGGCGCCGCTCGGCCTGGACCTGCTGGCCCACGGGCCGGGCGCGGTGATCGCGGGGCCGTCCCGCTCGGGCCGTTCCTCGGTGCTGATGGCGGCCGCCCAGTCGCTGATCGCCCACGGCACTCCGGTCGTCGCCGTGGCCCCCAGGCGCAGCCCGCTGCGGGACCTGGAAGGGGCGCTGGCCGTGCTGACCGGCGACGCGACGAACCTGCCTGAGCTGGTGGCCGACCAGGAGCACTACGTGGTGCTGGTGGACGACGCCGAGCTGGTCAACGCGGACGGGCCCCTGGGCACGGCGCTGGAGGAGGTGCTGAGGACGGGCAGGGACGGCGACCACGGGTTGCTGCTGGCCGGGGCGACGGGTGACCTGACCGTGGCGTATCGGGGGTTCGTGGCGGAGGCGCGCAAGTCGCGTACCGGGCTGCTCCTCGCCGTGCAGGGGCAGACCGACGGCGACCTGTTCACGATCCGGCTCCCGCGCGGGACCACGGGCGGCCCGCCTGGGCGCGGTTTCCTCGTCACGACCGGCACCATCACGCCCGTCCAGGCGGCCCTGCCTGACTGAGCGTCAGCCGGCGGGCAGCGCCAGTCGGCGGGCAGGGTTCGGCGGGCACGGTCAGTCGGCGGGGAGGGTCAGTCGGCGGGGAGGGTGAAGAGGCGGACGTAGACGGGGCGGGCGTCCGGCGGGGCGTCGTCCGCCGGGCGGCTGTAGCGGAGGAGCAGGGCGATGTACTCCTCGTAGAAGGCGTCCAGGTCCTGCCTGGTCATGCGGGCCAGCCCTCGTGAGCCCTTCGCCCAGTCCGGGTCGGCCCGGTAGGCGGCGGGGAAACGCTCGAACAGGACGCGGTCCTCCTCGTAGCCGACCCGGTGGAACTCCTCCAGCACCGCCCGGTCCCCCGGCGCGAGCTGGTCGGGGGTGGGCAGGCGCATGTCACGGGGGATCGCGGCCCTGCGCCACCAGCGTTCGCGGCCGGTCGAACGTTCGGGGATCTCCTCGATGAAGCCGTACTTCTCCAGTTGGCGCAGGTGGTAGCTGGTGGTGCCGGTCTTGGCCCCGAGCAGCTCGCCGAGGGTGGTGGAGGTGGCCGGGCCGTGCAGGTTGAGGTGGGTCAGCATGCGGCGGCGCATGGGGTGCGCCAGGGCCTTGAGCCGCTCTGGGTCGTCGAGCACGAACGGCTCGTCATCCTTCATGGGGAGCAGGGTAGTCCTCTGGAAGGATTACCGACACTTCTCTGCAGAGTAGTGTCGGCAATATGAGAAGAATCCTGGCGGCCATGGTGGCCGTGTTATTCGTGCTGGCCCGACCGGCGCTCGCCGAGCCCGCGCCCGCGCCGGTCGTGCCGGGTGATCTGACGACGACCGAGGTGAGCTTCCGCGGCGGCGGGAACCTGACGCTGCACGGCAGCGTGATCAGCCCGGCGCGGGGCGGGAGCGGCGCCGGGGTCGTGCTGGTGCACGGGGCGGGGACCGGGACGCCGCGGGAGAAGCTGCTGGGTGAGGCCGTGGCGTTCGCGCGGCAGGGGTTGTCCGTGCTGGTCTACGACAAGCGGTCGGAGGGGTACTCGTTGTTCGAGCGGTCGTACTCGACGCTGGCCGACGACGCGCTGGGGGCCGTCGAAACGCTCAGGCGGCGACCCGGGGTCGATCCGGGCAAGGTGGGCATCTGGGGGCTCAGCGAGGGCGGCTGGGTGGCGCCGCTGGCGGCCTCCCGCTCCGCGGACATCGCCTTCGTGATCGTCGTCGGCGGCAACGCGCTGCAGCCGCTGCGCCAGCAGACCTGGGCGGTGGCCGCGGGGCTGCGGAAGGCGGGTGTCGGCGGGTCGCTGGTCGATCGGGCCGAGCCCACGCTCTACCGGGTGATCGCGGACGGCGGGATGTTTCCTGAGCCCTACTTCGACCCGGCGCCGGTCATCGCGCGGGTGCGTCAGCCCGTGCTCGCCATCTGGGGGGTGCACGACCTGCTGACGCCGCCCAGGGAGACGCCGCCGGTCTTCGCCAAGGCTCTGGAGGAGGGCGGGAACCGGAGCTACACGTTCCGGTACTTCGCCGGAGCCGACCACGCCGCCCATGTGACGCCCGACGGCGGGGTCACCCGGCTGCCCGAGCTGGCCCCCGGCTACGCGGAGCTGGTCGGGAGCTGGGTGGGCCAGGCGATCTCCGGGCGGGCGCCCGTGGCCCAGGTGTCAGGGCCGGCGCCGGTGCAGGCGGAGGACTCCGTGGGGGTGCCGCCGGCCGCCTGGTGGGAGTCGGCGGGCGTGCAGCTCGTGGCGCTGGTGCTGATGCTGGTCGCGTTCGGCGGGTATCCGGTGGTGGCGCTGGTCCGCAGGATCAGGCGGCGGCCGGGCGCGGGGTCGAAAGCGGCGCGGCTGGTCAGCGCGGGTGGGCTCGTCGTGGTCCTGGGCGGCTTCTCGTACCTGTTCTACCTGGTCATGACGGGCGGGAAGTTGTCCGTGCCCGGGCCCATGGTCGCGGACAGGCCCCTCGTCTGGCTCGTGCTCCAGGCGCTCGCGGTCGTGACCGTCGTGGCCACGGTGATCACGGGGGTGCGGTGGCGGCGGGCCACCGGCGACAGGGCGCGGCTCGGGCTGCTGGTCGCGGGCGGTGTGGCGTTCGTGCCGTGGGCGTTGTATTGGGGGCTGTTGCTGCCCTGAGCGGTTCCTGGGACAGCGGGGGCGTTTATGCTGATGCGCGGGTTCTGTCGCTGGGAGGGGCTGTGCAGACCAAGAAGGACCTCTATCAAGCCCACCGGTTGCAGCAGCAACGGCTCGGCCTGGCGCTGCTGCAGGCGGAGCCTGACATGCCCGAATCCCCGATGCGGCGGCAGAACGTGGCCACGTTCGGCGGGATCCTGATCGGCGTGCTGGTGATGGCCGTGTTCGGGATCTGGGGCCTGGTGAGTCCTGGCAACGCCACCAAGCTCACCGAACCGGGGCAGTTGCTCGTGGAGGAGGCGAGCGGGGCCAAGTTCGTCTACAGCGAGCAGCAGCGGCGGTTGTTGCCGGTGGCGAACTACGTGTCGGCGCGGCTGGTCCTGGACGCCGCGCAGATCACGACCCGCAGCGTGGACACAGCGTCCCTGGCCGCGTACGCCAGGGGGCCGCTCATCGGGATCTCCGGGGCGCCCGACTCGCTGCCCGCCAGGGAGAAGCTGGTCAAGGCGCCCTGGTCGGTGTGCGTGGTCGAGGGGCCGGACAACCTGGGCGGGAACAAGCCGTACACCACGCTGATCGGCGGGACCGACGTCGGCGGGCGGGCGGTCGGCGGGGACGCGATGGTGGTCTCCGACGGGCAGCAGAACTGGGTGATCTGGGGCGACCGCCGCATGCGCGTGGCCGCGCACGGCGTGCGCGCGCTCAACGCGCAGCCGAGGAAGGTGCCCACGGCCTGGCTGAACGCCCTGCCCGCCGGTCACGACTTCGCCGGTCCGAAGGTGCCCCAGCGCGGCAAGAAGATGCGGGCGGGCGGCAAGGTCACGGCGATGGTCGGGCAGGTGTTCACGGTGCCGGCGCTGCCCGGCACCCCCGCCCGCTGGTACGTGCTGCTCTCCGACGGCCTGGCGCAGGTCTCCGCCGTCCAGGCCAGGTTGCTGCTGGAGGACCCGAACAGCAAGAAGGCCTACGGCGGCAAGGCCGTGCTGGAGCGGCGGATCGACGCCGCCTCGGCCAACGCCTCGCTCTCGAAGCAGACCGTCATGGACTCCACCCTGCCCGCCACGATGCCCAAGGCGGTCAACGTGCCCGCCTCGGCGCCGCTCTGCTCGGTGTATGCGAACACGCGGGCGGGCTCGGTCGCGGCGAAGGTGACGGTCGGCAGCAGGATGACGATTCCGACGCCGTCGAGCACGGCCGGGCAGGACCGGTTCGACCAGGTCCTGCTCCCGCCGGGCAGCGCGGTCGTGGCCGGGCTGCTGCCCGGCGAGGGGCAGCTCAACGCGGTGGCGACGTCGCTCTGGCTGATCAGCGACCAGGGCGTGAGCTATCCGGTGCCCTCGGCCGACGTACTCGGCAAGCTGGGCTACGACGCCGCGGACGTCACTCCCGTGCCCGCGAACCTCATGAAGGCGATCCCCCTGGGCCCGGCCCTCGACCCGGCGGCGGCCAGGGCCCCGCTGGGCGTCAGGTAGCGGCCGTCAGAACCCGAAGTCGGGCATGAGCGACGGGTCCTCCATCTTGCTGGTGTCGAACTGGCTCTGCGGGTCGTCCACGATGTCGACGCTGGAGGGGTCGTAGATGGCGCTGGCCTCGATCAGGTTCGGCGCCTTCGCCGACGCGGCCTGCAGCCCCGGCAGGTCATGGGAGAACTGGTTGTAGGCGACGCCCGCGATCCCCAGGATGACGGTGGCCTTCAACACGAGCTTCCAGTGGTTCTTGAAGATCGTGGACACCGACTGGTGCAGCCCCATCACCGCCCGCATCGCCGCCGCCTCGCCCGGAGCCGCGCCGGCCACCGTCATCCGCGCCGTCATGACGAACAACGCCAGCGCCTCCAGGAAACCCCCGACGATGACGCAGATCTGCATCAGCACGTGGAAGCCCTGCGCGGTGGCCTTCAGGGTGTTCCCGGTGCCGACCCTGCTCTCGTCGAGCGTGGCGAGGTGCCCGTCGAGCACGTCGATCTTGTCCTTGAACGACTGGTAGGCCCGGCCCTCCCAGTCCCCGTCCTCGCCGATCTGCTTGCCGATCCGCTTCAGCTCGCTGCGCAGGGCGGCGATGTCGCTGCCGCTGTCCTTCCCCTCCGCTGCTTCGCCGGAGGCCCCGACGTTGACGGACTTGGGGTTGAGCCACTCCTCGGCCCCCGCGTTCTGCGCATGCGGGTCCGCCGCCAGCATCGACATGAGCCCCACGAGCGGCCAGGCGTACGGCATGATCACGGCCGCCGAGGTCGCCATCGCCACCGCGGTCAGGAACCCGTTGACGTCATTCGAGTAGTCCTCCGCCATGACCTACTCCTCCTCCTTGCCGAGCACGGCCGGCGTGTAGTCCACGTCCGCTCCCCAGACGCCCTCTTCCTCGGACAGGTGCGGGCCGCGCTCGCGGTCGTTGTCGCTGGAGTTCCCGCCCGCCCCGCCCATGCCGCCTGGGGGGTACATCGGCGGCACCCCGGAGTTCAGGGCGCGGGCGATGCTCCCCTGCGACCCCGGGCCACCCGGCGAGACTCCCATGTTGCCTTCCGGATAGCTGACACCCGTGCGAGGCGTGACGGAGTTCGGGTTGAAGGCCGTGGTGTCCGGGGTGCGGAACTGCGGGGTCGTGGTGGAGGTCGGCAGGTTCGGGTTCGGGTTCACGCTCGCCAGGTCGGTGTTCGGCTTGTCGACGCCGTTCAGGTCCGGGGTGCTGACGTTGGGGGTGGTCAGGTCCGGCTGCTGGAGGTCGTTCGGATCGGGCGTCGTCAGGTCCGGCTGCTTGATGTCGTTCGGGTCCGGGGTGGTCAGGTCGGGCTGCTCGATGTCGCTCGGGTCCGTCACGGGGATCTCCGGCTTTTCGAGGTCGCCGGGGTCCAGGTCGCCCGGATCGATACCTTTGGGATTGCCCAGGCCGCTCGTGTCCGGCATCTTGCCCAGGTCGCCCGCGCCCGGCATCTTGCCCATCCCTGGGCCGGTGGGCACTTTGGGGGTCCCGGGGCCCTTGGGCTTCGCCTTGCTGGCCTTCTCGGCTTCCTCGGTGTTGTCGGCCGCGGTGTTGAGCGCTTCCTTCCAGGAGTCGAGCACGTCCTTGGCCTGCTTCAGCGCGTCGGCCGCGCTGTCGCGCACCGAGCGGTGGGCCACGTTCATGCCGCCGCCGATCACGCCGAAGGCCATCTGGTGGATGTCGATCGACCTGGTCTGGTCGCTCATCGCCGTCAGGTCCTGGCCGTAGCCGGCCACGTTCGTGCCCATCTTCCTGACGCTGGAGTAACGCATCTTGAAGTTCGGGTCGATGCTCTTCGGGTCGATGCTCGCGCCGAGGTTGCCGTACGCGGCGGCGAACGGGTCGGTGCTCGATGAGGATGAGTCGGTCATGCGCCCCCCTTGTCACGTACGTCACATACGCTACGCCAGCTCACATTACGGACGCACCCGAATCAAGGCCGCCGATCTGGCGATACACCAGCAATCTGCCTCAGAGATATGGAAAATTAACTCGATCACGTGCGACGCTAGCGACAGATGTTCACTAATGTGGCCATTTGGGCCGACTCTTCACGGTCGGCCTGAGTAAGCCGACCAGCAAGGGAGGGAGACCCTGTGGGAGCCCAACCGCAGACTCAAGTAAGCGAATCCGATCTCAAGGCCGCCGTCACCCTCATCGAGGACGCCGCGGTACAGCTGCGGGAGATCCAGAGGAACCTCGACACCGCGGGTGTGACGCTCAAGACCCACTGGGTCGGCCAGTCGGAAGCCGCGTTCGACGCCGTGCACAAGAAGTGGCACGAGCGGATGGACGTCGTGCTGGGCAGCCTGCAGCGCCTGGCGCAGAACATCGGGACGAACAACATGAACTACGCCGCGTTCAACGAGGAGCGGACGCAGGCGATCAATCAGATCGCCGCGCTGATCAACGCCGCCCCGCAGTCCCGGATCTAACGAGCAGCACAGGAGGCCGCGATGCCCGCTGAAGACACTTTCGATATCACCAAGGTCAACTACTCCGGTCTCGGCGAGGGTGAGGACGCCTTCGCCAGGGCCTTCAACGGCATGGTCACCACTCTGGACACCCTGGAGCGGGACCTGCTGGCCAAGAGCGCGATCTGGCAGGGCGAGGCCAAGGGCGTCTTTGACGAGGTCAGGGAGCTCTGGAAGCGCGAGGCCAACGACATGTCGCAGTTCATCGAGCTGATGAAGAAGAACATCAACATCACCAACATGAACATGCAGCAGGTCGAGAGGGTCAACGCGCAGATCTTCGACGGCAAGTAGGGCAGGGCGGGCGAGATCGCCGAGAGCCCTGACAGCGTAGGGGGAGCATGGGCACCGATCGTGGAGTTGACCTCAGCAGGCGAGCGATCAAGGCCGCCAGGACCGACCTGGCGGAGGCGCTCGCGCTCCTGAGCCCTGACAAGGAGAACGGCGGCACCGCCACGCCCGTCCTCACCCCGGAGGGCAAGGCGGCCTCGCTGTCCTCCGACTTCTCGGCCATCGGCTTCTACTGGCCCGCCGCCATGAACTTCCACCAGAGCGCGAGCAACGGCATCAGGGCCGTGAGCTCCTCCTACAGCAACATCGTCCTGCAGTTGCAGACCCTGATCCAGCTGTTCGACCAGGCGCTGCGCAACTACGACGGCGTCGAGGTGGGCAGCGAGGACCGCTCCGGGCAGGTGCGGGTCTGATGGCCCAGGAGACGCAGCCGATCAGGACGGCGATCGACACCAAAGAGGTCGATGACGCCAACCTCGACATGCTGCGGGAAGACCTGAAGAACAACAAGCCCGAGTTGCTGCGCGACGCGGCCTCGGAACTGCTCACCGCCAAGCGGCGCCTGGACAGCCTGGTGAGCGTGATCGACCGGCATCTGACCGCGCTGGACAAGCACTGGACCGTGGGCGAGGACGCCAAGACGGTCAAGACCTCGCTGAGCAGGCTGCGGAGCTCCACCGCCGACGTGTCCACCACGATCAGCGAGCAGACGATCGACGCGGACGCCAAGCAGTGCCTCGCCAACCCCTCCGGCGTCGCGCCCGCGCTCATCCAGCAGGCCCACACGTTGTCGGCGCTGAGCGGCAAGAGCGTGCCGGAGTCGGAGAACCGGGACGTCAGCGTCCTGGAAGGCGCCTTCCAGGGCGGCGTGGCCGGGACCATCGGAGGCTCGCTCGCGGGCCCACCGGGAATGGTCGTCGGCGCCGTCGTGGGCACGCTGGCCGGAGGCGTCACCGCGCTGTTCACCGACGGGCCCTTCGGCAACATCGTCGGCGACTCCAAGGAGGAGAAGAACAGGAAGGCGGCCAAGGAGCACATCAAACTGCTCACCGAGGCGACCGAGCAGAACAACCGGGCGTTCCCGGCGGATCTCCGTACGGACATCCCGCAGTTCGACACGCTCGACCCGAGGATCCCCAAGGTGCCCTTCCCCGGCGGCGACAGGACCGACGGCACGGTGCCGGCCGGGCTCAACCAGTCCATCACCTCCCCGAACGCCAATCTGGACGGCCTGGGCTACCCGAACCAGGACGGCCTGCGGGACCCGAACCTGCACCAGATCCCCGGCCTCGGCGACACCGATCCGGGGAACGGCACGCTGCCCGACGGCTCCGGCCTGGACAGCGGCGTGGGCGACGTCCCGGGGTCGGACCTGAGCGGCGCCGGCAAGCTGCCCGACGCGCCGGGCCTCGGCAACACCCCCTCCACGAACACGAACCTCCCCAACACCAGCCTCAACGCCCCCAACACCTCTCTGGCGGGCCTGCCCGACCCTTCGTCGTCCCTGAACACCCCGTCGCCCAGCACCAGCCTGCCGAACACCACCTCAGGCATCGGCAACCCGTACGGCGGCGGGGGCGCGGGCAACGGGATGACCGGCACCGGGAACGCGGCCTCAGCCCTGCGCGGACTGGGCGGCGCCGGATCCCCGATGATGGTCCCGCCCGGCGGGCGCGGCAACACGCAGGAGAGCCAGGAGTCGTCCAGGACCACGTGGTTGCTCGAAGACGAGGACTACTTCAGGAGCGACGAGGCGACCACGAACCCCTATCTCCGCGGTGACACGAAAGGCAAGGCATGAGTCGCCCATCGGACCCCGGCGGCAGCCCACCGCCGGAGCTGCACCTGCCCAGCGACTTCCCCGGTCTGACCGGGGATGACGGCGGCGGCCCGTACATCGAGCACAGCAGGGTCAAGAGCATCGTCTCCAGCCTGCGCGAGAACCTCGGCTCGCTGCGCGGAGCGGCGCCCAGTGGCATGAGCGCCACCTGGTCGGGAGCCGGCACGGTCAACGAGGTGTCCTATCGAGGCAACGTCGGGCCGGCGGAGACCGGCAAGTGGGAGGCGGCCACCGCCTTCGGCGACAACCTCACCCAGGCTCACACCGTGTTCAACGACAGCTACGGAGTGCTCGTCGACAACGTCGAGAAATGGGTCGACGCGGTCGAGAAGGCCATCGTCAACTACGAGAAATTCCAGCGGGACAGCAGTGCCTGAGAAGCGGCGGGGATGAGCGATGGCCGATCACTGGGAGCCGATCAGGGTCTATGAGGTCCCCACGACCTCACCCGGCGCCGACACCACCAGGCAGCAGATCCTCGCCTGGCTGAACGCTACCGACCCGGACTCGGTCAGTTCCGCGGGCGAGAGCTACGTGTACGCCGCCGACCTGATCAGGGGCAAGGACGGCATCCAGAGCGCCATCATGAGGGTGGCCAAGGACCTGGCGAGCGTGTGGCGGGGCGACAGCGCCACCACGGCGCTCAAGGCGTTGCGGCTGCTGCACGCCAGCGCGGGCGCGCTCGCCGACGCCATGCACGACACCGGCAAGCCGATGACCGAGTACGCCGGTGAGGTCAAGAGCACCCGCGAGAAGATCGCCGGAGCCACCGGCGGCCTCCCGCTGCTGAACCGGTACAACAACGGCGGCAACTTCGGCGGCGACGGGACGCTCCAGAGCCCGTACACCCCGCCGTTGCTCACCGACTCCGGCTCCGGCAACTCCCTGACCTCGACGATCGAGGCGAACCTGCGGGCCAGGCTGGACATGGAGGAGCTCAACACCAAGATCGACCTGCTGAACCGCCGGTTGGCCGAGGGGCTCTCCTTCCAGATGCCCGACATCAGCCCCATCGAGGTGGAGCTGACCAAGCAGGACAAGCTCGATCCCGGCAGCGGGTCCGACACGCCCACGGGCAAGACGACGTACTGGAACGGCAGCGGCTCGGACGACGGCACGACCGGCTCGAGCAGCACCGGGAGCGACTCGGACACCACCACCCCTGAGACCACGAAGCCGCAGGACACGACCCCGACGGACCCCGAGCAGGGGCAGGACGATCCGGACACCGACCCGCAGGACGACCCGGCCACGCCGGAGCAGCCGGGCGACCAGGACCAGCCCGCCGACCAGCAGGACCAGGACCAGAGCGAGCAGCAGCAGCAGCAGGACGTGCCCCCGGTCATCTGGGCGGACACCCAGACCCAGCTCGCGGACGCCACCACGAACCCCACGACGACGACACAGCCGGGCACGACCGCGAACACGAACCCGTACCAGAGCACGGTCATCCCCACCCAGACGCCGACGGCCACCACCCCGAACCCCTTCACGCCCGGCCCGGGGTCGAACATGTGGTACGGCTCGGGCGGCGGGTCGGCCGCGTCAGCCGCTCCCGCCGTACTCAGGGGCGGGGCCGCGTCGGGTTCCGGCCTCATGGCCTACCCGCCCGGCATGGGCATGGGCGCCGGAGCGGGGGCGGGCAACGAGGGCGAAGAGCGTACCCGGGAGATCTACGACCCGGAGCCCAGCGTCTGGTCTGTCTCGCACGACACGAGCCCGGAGAAGATCGGCTGACCCCCTCGGGGGGTCAGCCCTCCATGCGGTTGCGGATGCGGTCGAGCTGGCCCATGAGGTCCTCGAAGGTCCTGTTGTAGGCCGCCTCCGCCTGGCGTACCTGCTGCATGGCACCCTCCGGGTCGTTGCCCAGGCGCATCGGGTTGTCCTCCCCGAAGGCCTCCTCCATCCCCTCGTTCATCTGCCGCCGCAGGTCGGCGGCGGCCTCGGCGACGGTGTCCTTGATGCGCTCGGCCAGCTCGCCCGAGGTCAGGCGCATGGCCTTGGGATGCAGGATGAGCTCCTTGAGCCCGCCGCCGGCGAACTCCGCGGTGACGAGGCCGTCCTCGTCCTCGGCCCGGCCGATCAGCTGGGAGACGAAGGTGTGCATCTCGGCGACGCGCGACATCTGCTGGTCGGCGTTCTTGAGGATCTTGTCGAAATCCAGCGCGCCGAATTCCCGGTCGATCATCCCCGCACCTCACAAATCACGCTTTTGGTGGCAACCCTATCCTCACGGAGTGGCCGGGGCGGGAACATCCCTCTTCGGCTCGACCCAGTCGAAGTCCTGGTAGCGCGGGGGCGGGCCGCCGTTCGTGGCGGGCTCCAGGAACGAGGGGTACTTGCTGGAGTCGATCGTGATGGTCTTGAAGTCGATCGCGGCGTCGCCGCCCGGCGTGATGTAGCCGAACTGGTGGTTCTTCTTCACCATGGTCGACAGCACCTCGCCGCCCTCCTTCAGCGTGGTGGCCAGGGAGGTGGCGATGAACAACGTGGCGATGTTGACCTCGGCGGTGATGTACCTCTCCAGCATCAGCCCCCACACCGAGGTGTTGGGCACCCGCTGCAGCCGCTTGGCGATGATCACCAGGCCGAGCGCGGCCAGCGACATGCGCAGCACCCAGGTCCAGAAGCTGCGATACGACGCCGCCACCTCGTCCAGCATGCTCGCGCCCTTGCCGAGCACGTTGCGCAGCGCGCCGATCTCCCGGTGGAAGGTCCACAACACGCGCTCGAACTCGTCGCGGTCCGCGGCGATCCAGCCGTCTCTTGAGGTGTTGAGAATCTGCGGGATCAACTGCTTGATGCCGTCGTCGAGCCGCGCGGCCATGCCGCTGTCCCAGGTGGAGACGGCCTGCGCCATGCCGGGCTCGTTGGCCAGCATGCCGGCCGCGATGGCGATGGCCGGCGACAGGCCCAGGGCGATCCTGCCGACCCGCTTGAAGGCGTTGAGCGCCTTCTCACCCAGTGAGGTGGCGTACGGGTTGCCGCGCATGGCGGAGACCGCCTGCTGGGGCGCAGGCGTGTTGTACGGCCCCGCCTGGGGCGCCCCGAACCCCGAGGCCGGGTACCTCGGTGGCCCGAACCCGCCCGACGTGGGCGGCGTGGTCGGGGTGCCCGCGGGCGTGGCGTAGGGGTTGCCCGGCAGCGGCTGGTTCGGTACGGGCCGGGTGTGCGCCCACGGGTCGGGAGTGCTCATCAGCGGTATCTCGCGATGCTGGCCTCCTCGGCCGCCCGCCAGTTGCGCCTGGCCCGCTCCAGTGCCTCGGTCCAGCCCTTGATCGCGTTCTCGGCGTCGGTCATGGTCGTGTCGGCCCAGGTCCTGAAGCCCTCGTACGCGCCGCCGATCATCAGGCCGCCGATCGCCCCGAACCCGAGACCGTCCACGGCGGTCATGGGCACGAGCCCGTGGACGAACTCGATCGACGGCAACATTTCCTCCTCCACCCGGGTACGCGTGTGGGCGATGGTGGAGGAGGTGACATAGATGTCCTGGTTACTGGCCACGGCACCTGATTTTTGTTGATAAATGCCTATTCGGGCAGTTGCTTGTCGTGATCTTCATGGTGGGTTCAGCGACCGGCCAGCCCCGGCTCGCCTCCGGTTAACCGGTCGCCGATGGCGTGGCGTGCCATGGAGTACAGCGAGCACGATGTGGACGAACTGCTGCGGGAGAATGAGAACGAGCTCCGCCGCCTCGCCGAGGCCGCGGCCGGGCTGCGCGAGATCAGCGGCAAGGGCGAGAGCCGCAGCGGGCTGACCACCGCCGTCGTGGACGCGGGCGGGCGCCTGCGGAGCGTGGCCTTCTCGGCCCGGGTCCTGCGCCTGGACGTCGCCGGGCTGGCCGAGGAGGTCGTCCAGGCGGTCAGGCAGGCCCAGGAGGACCAGGATCGGCAGGCCCGCGAGCTCCTGGCCGTACCGGACTCGCAGGTGGTCGGGCTGGAGGAGATCCACCGCCAGTTCGAGGAGCTCCACCGGAGCTTCGCCGAGGAGACCTCCTCCCGCAACGACCGCCTGCGCCGCCTGGGCTCCGAGGACCCCCGCGACCGCTGAACCCCACCCGGGGCGTCAGCCGGACAGGCCGCGGATCCAGGTGTAGACGTCGAGCACGCCGAGCGCCAGCGGAAAGAGCGCGATCGTCAGGATGACGTCCACGACCTCCCCCGCCCGCCCCCAGAACGGCGACAGCCGCCCCGAGGGCAGCCACAGGCCGAGCCCGACGACCAGCATGGCCATCCAGAGCAGCCCCATCACCACGGCCGCCGCCCCCACGGTCCCGGCGCCGGCGCTCATGCCGATGGCCATGGAGGCGAGCCCGGCGAGGCCGGAGCACAGGAGCCAGAGCCGCTGCCCGAGCCCACCGAACACGCGGGCCCGCAGCAGCAGCACGAGGCAGAGCACGATGGCCATGGAGGCGGCCATCCAGCCCGGGGTGGCGACCAGGAAGACCAGGGCCCCGATGGCGGTCAGGGCGATGCCGGTGACCATGCCGGTGGCGTACCGGCTGGCCTGGGCGGTGCGGGCGAAGATGCCGTCGCTTTCGAGCCGCTGGTTGTCGGCGCGCAGCTCCTCCGCGCTGGTGGGCAGGGCGGGCAGCGGCACCCTGGCGATCCTGAACGACAGGGTGGGGATCAGCGGGCTGAGCGCGATCAGCACGGTCACGGTCATGGCCGCGGTGCCGGCCGCGGGCACGCCGAACACCATCACCACGGCCGCGGCGATCGCCCCCGCCACGGTCGCGATGGCGGTGCCGAGGAAGCCCGCCACCCCGTCGGCGACCACCGCCCCGCCGATGGTGGCCACCAGCGCGGTACAGGTCAGTGCGGCCAGCAGGTGGGGCGCGCCGAGTCCTGAAAGGGTGGAGCCGCTGGCCAGGCCGTACAGACCGGCGAGGAAGGCGTACGGCAGCGCGGCGTAGCCGATCATCGCGCCCGCCGAGGAGTCGCCGACGGCCCTGGACAGGGCGGCGCTGACGCCGATGAGCAGCACCGCGAGCATGCCCGCGACCACGGTCACGCCCAGTGGCTCGCTCCCTGACAGGACCAGCGCGGGCGCACCGAGCGCGAGCAGGACGGCCGCCGCGCCGGAGCCCAGCGCCTTGGTGTGGCGGCTCTCCCACTTGCCGGTGCTCTCCTTCACACCGCTGGCCACCACGTCGGCCACGTCGTCGTAGAGCGCCGGCGGCAGCGTGAACTCGCGCGGCCGCAGGTAGAGGATCTCGCCGTCGAGCACCCCCAGGGACGCCAGCGTCTGGCCGAGGTCGAACGGCGTGCCGCCGAGCCGCTGCAGCACCCAGCCGGGCGCGCCGGCGGCGTCACCCCCGGCCTCGCCGACCGCCCGCAGCAGCCCGGGAAGGACATGCGGCAACGGGACGTCGGCGGGCAGCGCCAGATCGACCCTGCGGCGCGGAGCGACGATCGTCACATGGCACAGCGGGGCCAGCGGCGGGCGCAGCTGCGGCTGTCCGCCCGGTGGCATGGGCGGGATCGGCTGCATCGGCTGCATCGGCTGGTGGGCGAGCGAGGTCACGGCCACTCCAGGTCTGACGGCAAAATCCGACATGCCGAACATATAGGGACGGCATGTCTGGTAAGAAAGTGTCCCAGGTGTCAGGAGGGTTTTCCCGTCAAGTGAGCATCGTTGTCGTACGGCGACCAGAGCGCCGTCCCAGCCCCAAGCCCCCACGAGGAGAGATCCTCCTGGAGTCGCCGCCGGAGATCCCCGAGGTTCAGCCGGCCGGGCTCACCGGCGTCCTCATGTACGTCCCGATGCTGGCGGGCGGCGCCGCCATGGGCCTGATGTTCACGGCCGGCGGCAACTCCAACCCCATCATGTACGTCGCCAGCGGCCTGTTCGCCGTCTCCATGCTCGGCATGACCGTCGGCCAGTTCGGCCGCAACGCCGGCGAGCGCAAGAACCGGCTCAACGGCCTGCGCCGCGACTACTTCCGCTACCTGGGCCAGATCCGCAAGCGCGTCCGCAAGGCCGCGATCCAGCAGCGCGAGGCCCTGGAGTGGAGCGGCCCGGCCCCCGACACGCTCTGGTGGGTGGCCATGGGGCCGCGCCTGTGGGAGCGCAGGCCGCGCGACGACGACTTCGGCACGGTACGGCTGGGCACGGGCGTGCAGAAGCTGGCCGTGCAGCTCATCCCGCCCGACTCCAAGCCGGTCGAGGATCTCGACGCGCTGACGGCGGGCGCGCTGCGCAGGTTCGTCAGGACGCATTCGACCGTGGCCGGGCTGCCCGTGGCGGTGGCGCTGAACTCGTTCGCCAGGATCCGGCTCAGCGGTGATCGGCGGGCCGTGCGCGGCCTGGTCAGGGCGATGATCTCGCAGCTGGCCACGTTCCACTCCCCCGACGACATGCGGGTCCTGGTGTGCGCCAACAGGGAGTCGATGCCGCACTGGGACTGGGTGAAGTGGCTGCCGCACGCGCTGCATCCCGACGAGGTGGACGCGGCCGGGCCCGTGCGGCTCATGGGCGAGAGCATGACGCAGCTCGACCAGCTGGTGGGCGACGAGCTGAAGGAGCGGGCCAGGTTCCGGCCGGGGAACGCGGCGGACGCGCTGCCGTACCACGTGGTGATCGTGGACGGCGGGCACGTGCCGGGCGACTCCCAGCTCGGCACGGACGCGATCCAGGGCGTCACGGTGATCGACCTGTCGGAGGTGACGGCGCCGGTCGAGGAGGCCAGCACATTGCGGCTGGAGATCGAGTCCGACGGGTTCCACATGGTCAAGATCGATCATGCGGGCAAGCGGTCCACGACCCGGCTGGGCGATCCCGACACGCTGGACTACGCGCGGGCCGAGGGGTTGTCCAGGCAGCTCGCGCCGCTGCGGGCCTCGGCGTCCACCGGGGAGGCCCACGACGTGCTGGGCACCAACACCACGCTGACGGACCTGCTCGGCGTGGGCGACCCGGCCCTGCTGCAGCCCGGGATCACCTGGCAGCCGAGGGCGGGCCGCAACCGGCTGCGGGTGCCGATCGGCCTGGGCGGCGACGGCCGGGTGGTCGAGCTGGACATCAAGGAGTCGGCGCAGGGCGGCATGGGGCCGCACGGGCTGGTCATCGGCGCGACCGGCTCCGGCAAGTCGGAGCTGCTGCGCACGCTGGTGCTGGGCCTGGCGATCACGCACTCCTCGGAGATCCTCAACTTCGTGCTCGTCGACTTCAAGGGCGGCGCGACGTTCCTGGGGCTGGACACGCTCACGCACGTCTCAGCCGTCATCACCAACCTTGAGGACGAGCTGCCGCTGGTCGACCGCATGCACGACGCGCTGCACGGCGAGATGGTACGCAGGCAGGAGCTGCTGCGCTCCGCCGGGAACTTCGCCTCGTTGCGCGACTACGAGCGGGCCCGTGAGCAGGGGGCCGACCTGCGGCCGATGCCGACGTTGTTCATCGTGCTGGACGAGTTCAGCGAGTTGCTGGCGGCCAAGCCCGAGTTCATCGACCTGTTCGTGATGATCGGCCGTCTGGGGCGCTCGCTCGGCGTCCACCTGCTGCTGGCCTCGCAGCGGCTGGAGGAGGGGCGGCTGCGCGGGCTGGACACGCACCTGTCCTACCGGATCGGCCTGCGGACGTTCTCGGCCATGGAGAGCCGGGTCGTGCTGGGGGTGGCGGACGCGTACGAGCTGCCGTCCGCGCCGGGCAACGGCTTCCTGAAGTTCGACACGACCGGGATGACCCGGTTCAAGGCGGCGTACGTGTCGGCCGCCCACCACGGCGACCCCACCCAGGCGGTGGCGCCCGACGGCCGGGCGGTGGTGCCGGAGGTCGTCGAGTACGGACCCGCGTACATGCCACTGCCCGAGATCACCGGCCCGGTCCAGACGGTGGAGGATCAGGACGACGAGCCGGCCTCCGCCAACCAGCGCAGCCTGCTGGACGTCGTCGTGGGCCGGCTGGCCGGGCACGGTCCCGCCGCGCACCGCATCTGGCTGCCGCCGCTGTCGGAGCCCCCCACGCTGGCGCACCTGCTGCCGCCGCTGTCGGTCACCCCCGAGCACGGCCTGACCACGACCGGCTGGCAGGGCAGGGGCCGGCTGCACGCGGTCGTCGGCATCATCGACAAGCCCTTCGAGCAGCGCCGGGACCCGTTCTGGCTGGACATGTCCGGCGCGGCGGGGCACGTGGGCGTGGTGGGCGGCACGCAGAGCGGCAAGAGCACGGCGGTGCGGACCCTGGTGGCGGGCATGGCGCTCATGCACACGCCGCTTGAGGTGCAGTTCTACTGCCTCGACTTCGGTGGTGGCGCGCTGGCCTCGCTGGACGGGCTGCCGCACGTGGGCGGCGTGGCCACCCGCCTGGACTCCGACCGCGTCCGCCGTACGGTGGCCGAGATCGGCGGGATCCTGGAGCGGCGCGAGCGCGACTTCGGCGAACTCGGCGTCGAGTCGATGGCCTCCTACCGGCGGATGTGCCAGGAGGGCACGATCCAGGGCGACGGCTGGGGCGATGTGTTCCTGGTGGTGGACGGCTGGCTGACGCTCAGGCAGGAGTACGACTCGCTGGAGCCGGTCATCACCGACATCGCGGCGCGCGGGCTGGGCTACGGCATCCACCTCGTGGCGGCCTCCAACAAGTGGTCGGAGTTCCGGCCGAGCATCCGCGACCTGCTCGGCACCAAGATCGAGCTCAAGCTGGGCGACGCGTACGAGTCGGAGGTCAGCAGGAAGCAGGCGCTGGCGGTGCCCGAGGGGGCGCCGGGGCGCGGGCTGACCAAGGACGGGTTCCACTTCATGTCCGCGCTGCCCAGGATCGACGGGGTGCAGAACTCCTCCGATCTGGCGACGGGTGGGCGGGGGCTGGTGCAGGCCGTACGGGAGTCCTGGCAGGGCCCTCCGGCGCCCCCGGTCAGGCTGCTGCCCGCGGTGCTGCCCGCCTCGGCGCTGCCCGAGGACCCGGATCGCATCCCGATCGGCATCGACGAGGCCACGCTGGCGCCGGTGGCGCTCGACTTCGACGCCGACCCGCACTTCGTGGTGTTCGGCGAGAACGAGAGCGGCAAGTCCAACCTGCTGCGGCTCATCGCCGAGGGGCTGGTGCGCAGGAAGACGCCGGCCGAGGCGATGATGATCGTGATCGACTACCGCAGGGCGCTGCTGGACTCGGCGGTGACCGACCACCGCATCGGTTACGCCGCCTCCAGCGCGGCCGCGTCCGAGCTGATCAACGACGCCAAGGGAGCCCTGCTGAACCGTCTTCCCCCGGCGAACCTGACACCGGAGCAACTCCGTGACCGGAGCTGGTGGCAGGGCTCCGACCTGTACATCTTCGTCGACGACTACGATCTCGTGGCGACCTCGTCCAACCCGCTGCTGCCGCTGGTGGACCTGCTGCCGCAGGCCCGCGACATCGGCCTGCACGTGGTGTTGTCACGCCAGATGGGCGGCGCGAGCCGGGCCATGTTCGACCCGCTCATCCAGCGCATGAAGGACATGGCGAGCCCGGCCCTGATCATGTCGGGCAACAAGGACGAGGGTTACCTGTTCGGCAACGTACGACCTCAGCCGCTGCCACCAGGACGCGGCCACCTCGTGGACAGACGCCACGGCGCACGCCTGATGCAGACCGCGTTCCTGGGCGCGGACAAGGGAGCCCGAAATGGCAGATCTTGACATTCACCTCTCGGCGCTGGACGCGTGCCGCACGGCCATCCACACCGCCGCGGGCCAGTACGAGGACACCCTGACCACCCGCAACCCCGGCAAAGTCACCTACACCGACGGCGGAGAGGTGCGCAACAACCGCACCCCCGTCAGCGCCGACACCTTCGGCCACCTGGACGACTCCGGCACGCTGGCCACGGCCGCCAACGACGTCTGGGGCGCGCTCATCGGCGAGATGGACGAGGCCCACAGGAAGCTGGCCGCGACGGAACGGGGGCTCAGCTCAGTGGAGGAGAACATCCGCAAGTCGAACAAGGCGACCTCATGAGCGTCTCCGACCTGCCTGGCGGCGAGGCGCTGGACGCGATGTTGCGGAAGGTGACCGGCGAGCCCGGCACGATCGACACTCTCGCGAAGTCCTGGCGGACGGAGTCGGGAAACGTCAAAGAGTTCGCCGGCGGGCTGTCGGCCGCGGTCCAGGGGGTGGACGACGCCTGGAAGGGCCGCTCGGCCGACCAGTTCGACACGTACATGCGCAAGTACGGCACCGCGGCGTCCGGCCTGAAGTCGGCCCTGTCGAAGTGCGCGGGCTCGCTGGACGGCGCCGCCGCCGCGCTGCGCGAGTCGCACACGGAGATCGGCAGCATCATCAGCGACCTGACCACCAACGCCTCCACCTACAAGACCCAGCACGCCGACGCCACGGACGAGGAGGTGAAGTCGAAACTGACCGCGATGGTCAAGCAGGCCAAGGAGGACGCCCAGAAGTGGGTGGACTCGGCGGACCGCGCGGTGACCAAGGCCAAGGACGACATCAACCGGTTCCTGGACGAACGCGGGCAGACCTTCCACGGCATCCCCGAGGTCACCACCCAGGAGTTCACGCCGGCACCGGGCAGGAAAATAGACTGGGAGCGCGACCCCTCCTACCAGGAGAGCAACAAGCGCCATACGCAGCTGCAGAGCCACGACGGCGCCCTGTACACCACGGGGGGCGGCAACGGCAACCACCCGACCGGCCCCATGCCGCCGCCGGGCGGCGGACCCGCGCCGACCGGGCAGGTCAAGGAGTGGATCGAGGAGGCCGTCAAGATCCTGGAGGCGAAGGGCGTCCCGGCCTCGAAGATGAACGCCAGCGACATCTGGATGATCATCCAGCACGAGTCCGGCGGGAACCCCAGCGCGATCAACAACTGGGACTCCAACGCGGTCAACGGCACGCCGTCCAAGGGCCTGATGCAGACCATCGACCCGACGTTCAACAGCTACAAGCTGTCGGGGCACGGCAACATCTACGACCCGGTGGACAACATCATCGCGGGCGTCCGGTACGCGATCTCCCGCTACGGCTCGGTCTCGAACGTGCCCGGCGTCGTCAACAGCAAGCACGGCCTGGGTTACGTCGGTTACTGACCCTGGGCCGCGTCGGTTGTCGACCGACGCGGCCCAGGCCCGGGGCCGGAGGAATCAGCCGCAGTTGGCCCAGCCGGTGCTGGTGTTGCCCCCGCCCGCGCTGCCGCTGATGCGGACGCACTTGCCCGAAGCGGACAGGTAGACCGGGCCCGCGTACCACTCGAAGCTGCCGCTGTCCGACTTGCTGCCGCCGCCCTGCGCCTCCAGCGTGACGCCGACCGAGCTGGCCTTGCCCACGTCGGTGGTCTTGAGGGTGACGGCGCAGTTCTGGCCCTTGCTGTTGTTCCAGAGCTGGTAGGTCACGCCGCCGGAGAACGCGCTCTGACGCTGGACGGTGAAGCCCGAGCCGCACACCCCGGTGGCCGTGTACTTCTGCTTGACCGGCGCGGCCGTCTTCGTCGGCGTCGGCTTGGCCGTCGTCTTCGTCGGCGTCGGCTTCGCGGTCGTCTTCGTGGGGGTCGGCTTCGCGGTCGTCTTGGTCGGGGTCGGCTCCGGCTCCTCGGTCGGCTCCGGCTCCTTGGTGGGAGTCGGCGTCGGCGTCGGGGTCTTGGTCGGCTCCACCGTCTTGGTCACGGTCGCCGTGGGCGAGTGCCTGGTCTTGGTGGGCGTCGCCTGCGCGGTGGTCTGCGCCGCCGCCGTCTGCGTGGGCACCGGCACCGGCTGCGTCGGAATCGGGGCCGGCGTGGTGGGCGCGGTGGTCAGCTCGGGCACCGTGGGCGAGTCCGACGCCCACTCGGAGGGCAGCACGAGCGGGCCGATGCCGGAATCGTCCGGGGCGGCCGACGTGGTGCCCCAGGGAACGGTGGCCTCGGGCGCCGTCTGCTGCGGGTCCACACCGACCGGGTTGGTGCCCTGCGGGATCGCCGGGTAGGAGGCGCTGGCGGCCACCGAGGTCTCCTGGGCGCCGGCCTCGGCCGCGGCCGCCGGGTTGACCTGCTGCAGCTTGACGTACCTGTTGGCGCCCCACAGGCCGAGGACCGAGATGACCGCGACCGCGGCGATGCCGGCCACCACCATCACAGGGAAGCCCCTGCGCGGCGTCTGAGCGGCGTTCCTGCCGCCGGACATCGCCTCAAGCCTGATCTGGTGCGGCGGCGGCTGCTCGGCCTCCTGCGGCCCCCACATGGGCGCCTGCGCCCGCTGCGGCACCGGCAGGCCCTGCATGGGCGGCGGGCCCTGCACGAGCGGGCCCTGCATCGGCGGCGGCCCCTGCATCGGCGGACCCTGCATGGGGGGCGGCCCCTGCATCGGCGGGCCGTGCATCAGCGGGGGGCCCTGCACGGGCGGGCCCTGCATCAGCGGCGGGCCTTGCACGGGCGGCGGGCCCAGGGGCGGCACTCCGGGGATCGCGATCCCCTGGAGGGGGATTCCCTCGATGGCGGGCTGCGGGGCGGCTGGCGGCTTGGGGCCGTTCGCCTCGCCGAGCACCTGCATGAGCGCGCTGTAGGTGGTGGGCCGCCGTCCGACCTCCCTGGCCAGCGCGGAGACGAGCACCTTGTGCATCGGCTCGCCCTCGATGTCCACCTCGGGCTCGGCGTTCAGCACCGCCTCCCGATCGGCGAACGGGGCCTTGCCCGTGCCCGCGAACACGACCGTCGCGGCCCAGGCGAACACGTCCGCGTAGGGACCGTACTGGAGCCCTTCGAGCTGCTCGGGCGCCTGGTAGACGACCTCGCCCACGGGTTCGCCGATCGCCGCGTCGGTCACCCGCGGCCCCTCGGCGCCCATGATCACGTTGTGCGGGGTGAGCGACCGGTGCGACAGGCCGGCCAGGTGGATGGCCGACAGCGCGGTCAGCACCCCCACGGCCACCCGCTCCAGCGCGTCCCCGCTCAGCGGCTCGCCGTCGGCGACGAGCTCGGCCAGGCTCTTGCCCTCGACGTGCTCGCGCACGATGTAGGGGCGGTCTTCCAGGAATCCGGCGTCCAGCACTCTGGCCACGTACGAGCTCGAAACCCGCTTGGCGCCGAGGAACTTGGCCAGCGCGTCAGGGCCCGGATCCGGCTCAGGCGGAAGCAACTTGATGGCGACCGCGGGAGCGTCGTCGGATTCGCGCCCGAGGAACACCTCTCCCCGCGGGCCCTCACCGAGCAGCCCGACCACGCTGAACGCGCCGATCCGCTCTGGATCACTAGGGCGCAAAGGGTGCATGCCCAAACCTTTCACCAGCAAAGCATGATCGGAGGACATTCAACCAGATCTGTCACTTACGCATCAGTAGTTTCGGACCGGATCGAACAATTCACTGTCCCTTTTCCTTGCAGCCTCAGTGAGATCATTCGGTACGGCCCGGCCGCCAGCCCCTGCGCCGCCCCATCGGGACCACGACGCGGGAGACCGCGACCAGCAGCGCGAGGCCGAGCGCGGACCCGGCGATGATCAGCGCCAGGTCGATCGCGTTCTGGTCCACGGGCGGGGCCTTGGCCACGGCGCCCGCGGGCAGCGGGCTGGGCGGCGGGGGCGCGACCACGGGGGCGTCGGCCGGCTCGTACGGGAGGATCGCGCTGACCGCGAGCAGCGGGTTGACCATCCCGGCCCCCTTGCCGGTCGAGGCGCCGTCGGCGGTGGCGATGATGCGCTGGCGTACCTGGGCCTGGTCGAGCTTGGGGAAACGGGCCCGGATGAGCGCCGCCACCCCCGCCACGTACGGAGCCGCGTAGCTCGTGCCGTCGAGCTCCTTGAAGTAGGCCCGCCCCGGCCACGTGGAGGTGATGTCCTGGCCGGGCCCGAGCACGGCGACCGGCGTCTTGTTGTTGGAGAACTCCGCCAGGGCCCCGTTCGGCCCCGCGGCGCCCACCGCGACCACACCGTCGTAGGCCGCGGGATAGGCGGGGACGGGGGTGCCGTCCTCCTTCTTGACGTTGCCCGCCGCCGCGACCACGACCGCGTCCTTGGCGAGCGCGTACTCCACGGCCGCCCGCAGCGCGGGCTGGTCGGTCGTCGAGATCGACACGTTGATGACCTTCGCGCCCTGATCCGCGGCCGCCTTGATGGCGCTGACCAGCAGCTTCGGGTCACCGTTCGTCTCGGATTCCGTCTGCTTGTACGACAGCAGCAGCGCCCCCGGCGCCATCCCGTAGAAGAGCACCCCCTGCGTGTACTGGGCGCCGATGATGCCCGCCACCGCGGTCCCGTGCCCCACACAGTCCTGGTAGCCGGTGCCGGTGAGGTCGGCCTTGCCGGCCAGGCGGATCTGCGGATGTTGCAGATCGACGCCGCTGTCGACGATCGCCACCCGGACGCCGGCGCCGGTGGACAACGGCCAGACGCGCTTGGGGTCGAGCCGTTTCTGCGCCCACGACTCGCCGACCTGCATGGTGCCTCTGGGCGGATCACAGGCCGCGCGGGCGACCGCCGGCACCAGCGGCAGGTGCAGGGCGAGCGCGCTGGCCATGAGGGCGCGACCAATCATGGCGAACGAGCGTATCCCGCCCGCCGGATCCACGGACCTTCAGGTCCGACGGAAAGAAGCCCCAGCTTCGTCGCCAGGGCCCCCTTCGTTGCTCATTTCGTGGCGGACTCGATGTTCTGCCGGTAGGTGCCGATCATTCGCGAGGCCTCCGCGAGTTCTTCCGTCATGCGCTGAAATGCCGTGCGGTAGTTCTGCCACGACTGTTGGAAGCGTTGCGCCCCCGGACCCGTCCACGCGGTGCCGATCTTGGCGGCCTCGCGGTCGAGCGCGGTCATCGTGGTGCGGACCGCCTCCGCCTGCTGCGTGAACTGCGTGGACATCTGCTGCATTTCCGCGGGGTCGCCGCCGAGCATTGACTGGCCCATGCATACCTCCTGGGATCCTGTGAAAGCGCCCTCACCCTAAGGAAGGGCTACAGGCCGTCGCCGGAGTTATGCCGAGCGGCTATGGTCTACCCGAGGATTGTTCGGATATCGGGAGATGTCGGTTCATGCGGGAGATAGTGGTGACCGGTGGCGGGACCGGCATCGGCCACGCGATCGCCGCCGCGTTCGTCTCTCTCGGCGACCGCGTCACCATCACGGGCCGCCGCGAGCAGGTGCTGAAGCAGGCCGCGACGAGCCTCGGGGCGGCGTACGCGGCGTTCGACGCCGGCAGCCCCACCGCCGTGCGCGAGGCGCTCCGCAGCCTGCCCGAGCGGGTGGACGTCCTGGTCAACAACGCCGGCGGCAACACCAACCTGGACCGCAGGCAGTCCGTCGAGCTGACGGACGTGGCCGCGGCGTGGCAGGCCAACCTCAACGCCAACCTCATGTCCGCCGTGCTCGTCACGACCGCGCTGGCGCCGCGCATGAGCGAGGGCGGCCGGATCGTCTCGATCGGCTCGATCGCCGCCAGGGGCACGGGCTCCGGCTCCTACGGCGCCGCCAAGGCGGCCCTGGAGTCCTGGACCGCCGACCTGGCCGCCGAACTCGGCCCCCGGGGCATCACCGCGAACATCGTCTCCCCTGGCCTCGTCCTGGACACGGAGTTCTTCCGTGGCCGCCTGACCGAGCAGGGCATCAGAGCCCGCGTCGAGAACACGCGCAACGGCCGCCCTGGCACCCCCGCCGACGTGGCCGATACCGTTCTCTTCCTGGCCTCCGAGGGAGCCAGGCATGTCACGGGGCAGGTGCTTCACGTGAACGGCGGCGCGTACCTGGGTCGCTGAACTGTCAGAGGAAGGACGAAGGCCAGTGCGGAAGGTTCTGATCGCCAACCGCGGCGAGATCGCGGTTCGGGTGGCCCGGGCGTGCCAGGACGCCGGGATCGGCAGCGTGGCGGTCTACGCCGACCAGGACCTCGACGCCCTGCACGCCAGGGTCGCCGACGAGGCGTACGCGCTGGGCGGCCAATCCCCTGCCGAGACCTACCTCGACATCGGCAAGCTGCTCGACGTCGCCCGCCGCTCCGGCGCGGACGCCGTGCACCCCGGCTACGGCTTCCTGGCCGAGAACGCCTCCTTCGCCGAGGCCGTCATCGACGCGGGCCTCGTCTGGATCGGTCCGCCGCCCGCCGCGATCGCCGCGCTCGGCGACAAGGTCAAGGCCAGGCACATCGCACAGAAGGTCGGCGCGCCGCTGGTCGCGGGCACCAAGGACCCGGTGAGCGGCGTCTCCGAGGTCGTGGCGTTCGCGGAGGAGCACGGGCTGCCCATCGCGATCAAGGCCGCGTACGGCGGGGGCGGGCGCGGCATCAAGGTCGCCCGCACCCTGGAAGAGGTCCCCGAGCTGTACGAATCCGCCGTGCGCGAGGCCGTGGCCGCGTTCGGGCGGGGCGAGTGCTTCGTCGAGCGCTACCTCGACCGGCCCCGCCACGTCGAGACGCAGTGCCTGGCCGACCACGAGGGCAACGTGGTCGTGGTCAGCACCCGCGACTGCTCGCTCCAGCGCCGCCACCAGAAGCTCGTGGAGGAGGCGCCGGCGCCGTTCATGAACGAGGAGCAGATCGCGGTCCTCTACACCAGCTCCAAGGCCATCCTGAAGGAGGCCGGCTACGTCGGGGCCGGGACGTGCGAGTTCCTCGTCGGGCAGGACGGGACGATCTCCTTCCTGGAGGTCAACACCCGGCTGCAGGTCGAGCACCCGGTCACCGAGGAGGTCTCGGGGATCGACCTCGTACGCGAGATGTTCAGGATCGCCGACGGCGAGACCCTCGGCTACGGCGACCCCGAGCTGCGCGGGCACTCCATCGAGTTCCGGATCAACGCCGAGGACGCCGGGCGCAACTTCCTGCCCGCCCCCGGCACGCTGAGCACCATGCGCCCGCCCGCCGGGCCCGGGGTCCGGCTCGACGCCGGCTACGAGGCCGGGATGACGGTGCCGGGGACGTTCGACTCGCTGGTGGCCAAGCTCGTCGTGACCGGGCGCACGCGGCAGGAGGCGCTGGAGCGCTCGCGGCGGGCGCTGGCGGAGTTCGAGATCACGGGCATGCCGACCGTGCTGCCGTTCCACCGGGCCGTCGTGTCCGATCCCGCGTTCACGTCGTCGCCGTTCTCGGTGCACACGCGGTGGATCGAGACGGAGTGGGACAACCCGGTGGAGCCGTACGACGGGGACGTGGAGACGGGCGCGGCGGGCGCACGGGAGACGGTCACGGTCGAGGTCGGCGGCAAGCGCATGGAGGTCGTCCTGCCCGCGGGCCTGGGCGCCGCCGCCCCCGCGCCCGCCGCGAACAAGGCCCCCAGGCGCGGGGGCGGCGGCGCCAGGAAGTCCATGGCCGGCGGAGACTCGCTCATCAGCCCGATGCAGGGGACGATCGTCAAGATCGTGGCCTCCGACGGAGACACGGTGACCGAGGGCGACACCGTCGTCGTCCTGGAGGCCATGAAGATGGAGCAGCCGCTGACCGCGCACAAGTCGGGCACCATCACGGGGCTGACGGCGGCGGTCGGGCAGACGGTCACCTCGGGCGCCACGATCTGCGAGATCAAGGACACCTGAGTCTCACGGATCCTCGGCCACGATGTGCGCCTGATCGCCTGCGGACAGGTAGCGTGCCCAGTGAGGAACTTTGCCAACCGCCCGTTCGTCCTGAAGGGCGAAGGAGGCTTGCTGCCATGACTCATTCGCTGCGCCGAGCAGGGGCCGCGATCGCGGCTCTGATCGCCGGTCTATTCGTCGTTCTTGCGCTGTCCCCTGCCGCCAACGCGGCGGCTCCACCAGATGCCAAGTCGGTGGTGGCCAATTGGAAGAAGGACCCGCTCTACGCGGTGTCCGGCACGTCGTTGTCGTCGGACCAGCAGAGTGAGATCAATGACGCGCTGAAGGGCGCCACCACCAAGATCTACGCTGTGGCGCTCCCCGACGGCACCCTGGACCAGACCACCGTCGGGCCCTACATCAACCAGCTCGGCACGGAGCTGACCGCGGCGGGCCGCCCCAAGGCGACGGTCGCCGTCATCGACGGCGGGACACTCTTCGCCGCTTCGAGCGAGCTGCGCCAGAAGGGCCTGGCCGGCGACCTGTCCGAGCGTGCGGTCAACGCCAACTCCGGTGACATCGTGGCCGGCATGAAGGACTTCGCCAACCGCATCGACATGGCCGCGAAGGGCGACCGTTCGGCGCTCGACTCCGGCAGCCAGGCCAACCCCGGCGCCGGCGGCACGGCCGCGCTGATCGCCCTGGGCGCGCTGGTCGTGGTCGGCGGCGGTGGCTACTTCCTCTACTCCAGCAACAGGAAGAAGAAGCGGGCCATCCAGGACGCCAAGGACCTGGCCGCGGTCAAGCAGACCGTGGAGGAGGACGTCACCAAGCTGGGCGAGGAGATCACCACGCTCGACACCGACGTCACGCTGACCGGCGAGGGCGGCGGCCACATCGACGAATGGCAGACGGCTCTCGACTCCTACGAGAAGGCCAAGACGCAACTCGCCAACGTGCAGCGGGCCGACCAGGTGCGCGAGGTCACGCAGACCCTCGAGGACGGTCGTTACGCGCTGGCCGTGGTGAAGGCCAAGGTCAACAAGGAGCCGGTGCCCGAGCGGCGCGCCCCCTGCTTCTTCAACCCGCAGCACGGCCCGTCCATTCGTGACGTCCGCTGGGCCCCGCCCGGTGGCGCGGTGCGCGACGTGCCCGCCTGCAAGATGGACGCGGAGGCCGTGGAGCGCGGCTTCGACCCGCAGATGCGCGAGGTCATGGTCGACGGCCAGCGCCGTCCCTACTACGACGCGGGCCCGGCCTACCAGCCCTACGCCTACGGCTACTACGGCGGCTTCGGCGACGTCATGACCGGCATGTTCATCGGCACCATGATGGGCAGCATGCTGGGCGGCGGCTTCGGCGGCTACGGCGGCGGCTACGGTGACGCCGGCGCGGGCGGCGACTTCGGCGGCGGTGGCGACTTCGGTGGCGGCGGCGGAGACGGCGGCGGCTGGGGCGACTTCGGAGGCGGAGGCGACTTCGGCGGCGGCGACTTCGGCGGCGGCGACTGGTAAGGGGCCCCCGGGCCCCTGGCCTTGACCGGGTTCCGCGATAGACGAAGCGAAGCCCCAGATCGAAACCACGGTCTGGGGCTTTTCGCTGTTCGGCCCATGGCACTTGATGACGGTCTTCTTCGCCTCAGCCGCCATCCAACGCGTATCGCAGGTAGAAATCAGGCTTGGACAGGAACCGCCTCCAATGATCAACCAACTGGAGGTCTTCCCAATCGGTCGTACGCATGCCGTGTTCGCCGAGTTCGATGATCTGCGCGCCCGGCAGACTAGCAAGGATCGGTGAATGGGTGGCGCAAATGATCTGCCCGCCTTCGCCTGCAACGCGATTCATCAAGCCGACGAGGCGCACGCACGACAGGAACGACAGCGCGGCTTCGGGCTCGTCCATCAGGTAGAGCCCCGGCCCGTGCACCATGCGCTCAAGAACCGTGAAGAATCCCTCACCATGGGACTGCTCAGTTAGATCATCTTCCCAGAATCCGTGCCTGCCTGACACGTTCTGCCCAAGGTTGAACAGTGTTTCGGCGCGGAAGAAGAAGGCGCGCCGCTTGAGGCGAGGGCCGTGCAGCAGACGCAGCCCTGTCGCGGTGAGTTCGACATCAAGAACCTCCCCCAGCGAGGTCATGGGTCCGGCGCTGGAATACTTGGTACCGGCCTTGCCGCCAGCGGAGTTGATACCGGCCACGTCCGCAATCGCTTCCATAATGGTGGACTTGCCCGAGCCGTTCTCTCCGACGAAGAAGACGACGGGGGCAGTCAGCTCAAGGCGTTGCTCTGCCAGCTGGCTTATGGGCGCCAGAGCGGCGGGCCAGCCTGTCGGAAGCCGGCGGGCGGTCAGATGGGTGAGCAGCATGGCTAGTGTCTTCCTGCGGGCTGGATCAGCCGGGTGGCGTGGGCGCGTACTGGATCGGCAAGGGTCGTGTAGTCATCGCTCCGGGTGGCGCGGTCGAGGATATGTGCCGCAGCAGAGAGTTGCGCAAGACGGCCGGTAGGGGTGTCGAGCACATCAGCGAACACCTCGTGTACATGGGCAGCCGTATCGGGGACCATGAAGCTGTGCAGGTAGAGGACAGCCGCACCGTATCCGGTTGGGGCCTTGCCCCAGTGTTCCCAATCCAGCAGCCACAGGCGCGGATAGGTCAAGTTGGACCAGTGTAGATCGGTGTGTTCGGTACGCAGGGTCGGGGCCTCGGGCAAATCGAGCGGTCGGCCGTAGAACGCTTCGACGCGCCGGACCAGCGCCCACGGATCATGCTCGCCTCGGGAAGTGGAATGCTCGGCAAGCACATCACTGCGGAGCGCAGGTGCTGCCACCAGGAAGAGGTCAATGCCAAGGGTTCGGTCAGTTCAGGAGAGGTGGCACAAGGCGTAGCGGGTACGTAGGTCAGCAGTTCCACGTATATGGATACGGGAGGCTCATCTGCGTTTTGGTGCGTGGAATATGCATGAACAAGCCTATGACGCCTCTCCTCTGGATGCCAGCGTGTCTCTTCAAGGCTGCCACGGCGGATCGCAACCCCGTACCGGGCAGGATGAGGGGCATGCTCATCGTCATCGGCGGTCTGCCCGCCTCGGGGAAGACGACGCTCTCCCGTCTGCTGGCCGGCCGGCTGGGTGCGGTTCACGTACGGATCGACACCATCGAACAGGCGATCGTCCGTTCCGGCCTGGCCCGCCAGCCTCTGGGGCCCGCCGGTTACATGGTCGGTTACGCGTTGACCGAGGACCATCTTCGCCAAGGGCTCACGGTGATCGCGGAGTCGGTGAATCCCTTGCGGATCACGCGTGATGCCTGGCGGGAGGTGGGGGTGAAGGTGGGCGTGCCGGTCGTCGAGGTGGAGGTGGTCTGCTCTGATCCGGATGAGCACCGGCGTCGGGTGACCACGCGCTCCCTTGACATCCCGGATCTGCGGCCGCCTGACTGGCAGGAGGTCGTCGAGCGGGAGTACGAGCCTTGGGATCGTGATCACGTCGTCGTCGACACTGCGGGGCGGTCGCCGGAGGAGTGCCTCGAAGAGCTTGGTCGGGTCGCGGTACGGCCGGACGAGGGCTGACGCGGCTCGCCGGTGCCGGACGAGGGCTGACGCGGCTCGCCGGTGCCGGACGAGGGCTGACGCGGCTCGCCGGTGCCGACCCGGCCGGACGGAGGGGAGCCTGGGTCAGGTGAGTTCGTAGCCCCCGTCGACCGTCAGGATCTGGCCCGTGAGCCAGGCCGTGTGGGCGTCGGCCAGGCGGAGGATCCAGGTGGCCACCTCGGACGGGTCGCCGCGGCGGCCGAGCGGGATGCGGGCCGCCTCCGCGTCCTTGATCTCGGCTATCGCGGCCTCCGGCAGGCCGGCCGCCGCCAGGGCCTCGCTCTCCGTGGGGCCTGGCGCGACGGCGTTGACCCGGATGCCGTCGGGGGCCAGTTCGAGTGCCCAGCTGCGGGTGAGCTGCTCCACGGCGGCCTTGGAGGCGGCGTAATGTGCGGCGCCCGCCAGGGGGCGGTGGCCGAAGGTGCTGGAGACGTTGACGATCGCCCCGCGTGATCGGCGGAGGTGGTCGAGCGCGGCCGCGGCCAGCAGGCTGGGGGCCGTGACGTTGGTCGCCAGCATGTCGTTGACGCGCTCGGCGGTGACGTCCGCGAGCGGCATCATCGCGGTGACGCCGGCGTTGTTGACGATCACGTCCAGGCGGCCCCAGCGGTCGATCGCCGTCTGGACGATCCGCTGGGCGGCGTCGTCCGCCCGGACGTCGATGGACAGGCAGGTGATCTCCGCGTGGCGTGCCTCGGTGAGAGCGAGGGCCTCGGCTCGCCGCCCCACCCCCAGCACCCGGGCTCCGGCCTGGGCGAACGCGATCGCCGTCGCCTGACCGATGCCGGATCCTGCTCCGGTCACGATCACCACCTGATCGGTGAAGTCGCTGCTCATAGACATTACGGACTCCTTTGTTCGAAGTTCTACGAACAACGAATGACGTTAGCATGGCAGTGTGAAGCAGCCGCACCACCCCGCCCCGGCCGAGATGACCCTCCCCCGCGTGCTGAGCGCCGTCAGCGACCCCATCCGGCTCGGAGTGGTCCGGCTGCTGGCCGACGATCGCGAACGCGGGTGGGGTGACCTGCGCGCACCCGTCGCCAAGTCCACCCTCAGCCACCACCTCAAGGTCCTGCGCGATGCCGGGCTGACCCAAACCCGGCAGGAGGGCACCCGTTGTTATGTACGGCTGAGGCGGGCCGACCTGGACGCCCGCTTCCCCGGCCTGCTGGCCGCCGTGTTGTCCGTGGCGGAGGCCGACCAGGTGGGCAGCGAGGTCAGCGTCGTCGAATGAGTCCCGGGTGGACAACGAGAGGGCAGGAAACGGTCATGATTGTGGCTGTTCATCCGTGGCAGGCTCGGTCACCGTAGCCAGCGGCCGGTGCGCCGCTGGGAGCCGCGTACAGCCCGAGCTGAGCACCGAGGGGACGGATCGTGTACGGCGAGGTCACTACTGGGGACGCCGGGCGGCGGCCGATGACGCGCGAGGAGGTCCGGCTCTTCCTCGACCACGCCGACGAGCAGGCGGCGAAGGCCCTGCGGCAGGGCCACAAGGGCGCCCTGGCCCGCGACCGGGACGCCGCCCTGTTCAAGGCGATCTACGGCTGGGGGTTGCGCGGCTCGGAGGTGTCCGCGCTGGACGTCACCGACTTCCGTTCTCACCCGGATGCTCCCGGCCTGGGGAGGTTCGGCTCCCTGTACGTGAGGGCGGGCAGACGGATCGGCGGACTCCCGCCACAACAGCGGACGGTCGTCAGCGTGGTGCCGTGGGCCGTGCGGGCGCTTCGGGACTATCTGGCCGAGGTGCGCCCTCGCTACGGTTCCAGTCTCCAGCCGGCGTTGTGGCCCACCGAGCGGGCCGGCCGGGTGCGGCGCAGGGAGATCGAGAACCGCTTCGCGACCTACCGCGACGCCCTCGGCCTGGACCGGCGGCTGACGCCGCACTCCCTGCGCAGCGCGTACGTGGCACATCTGCTGACGGACGGCGCCGACCTGTCGTTCGTACAGCAACAGGTCGGGCACCGTTTCCCGGTCACGACGGCCATCTGCGCCGGCCTCTCGTAGGGTCGGGATCATGAGCGTTCGTCTGCTTTGCCTGCGCCACGGCGAGTCCGAGAACGTGGTGGCCGGGGCCTCCGGCGCGTTGCCGAGCGCGGAGCTGACCGAGCGGGGGCGGGCGCAGGCGGCGTCGGCGGCGCCTGGGCTGCGGGGAATCAGCCGCGTGTACGCCAGCAGCGCGGTCCGGGCCCGGCAGACCGGCGAGATCATCGCGCGTGCGCTCGGACTCGGCGACGTCGCGGTCCTTTCCGGGCTGGTCGAGGTGGGCATCGGGCGGTTCGAGGGGGCGAAGGACGCGTCGGTGCGGACGCGTACGGCTGAAGTCCTGCGTTCGTGGGTCGTGGACGGCGAGCTGGGCCAGGCGGTGGGCGACGGTGAGGACGGGCATGCCGTCACCGGTCGCGTCGCCGGCTCCCTCAGCGCGATCGCCGTGGCCAACCCTGGGCGGACGGTCGCCGTGGTCGGGCACGTCGCGAGCCTGACCACCGGACTCAGCTCGTTGTGCGGGCTCGGCGGGCGTGTCTGGGGGGCGCCGCTGCCGTACGCGGTGCCGTTCCTCGTCGAGTGGGATGGACGATCATGGCATTGTGCGGCTTGGCCGGGAGAATGTCCGGTGTGATGTATCTTGCCCGAGGGGCGCGAGTGGCCATCCGCTACATCTGCCTCCAGGACTTCGAGGAGCTGTCGGCCCTCAACGAGCAGAGCGCCGAGATGCTCGCCCAGTGGTTGCCCGGCGCCCCGATCCTCACGTACGAGCACTTCGAGAGCTACCTGACCAGGTTCGACGGGCCCGCGAACGAAGGGTTCGTCATCTGCCTGCGTGACACCGACGCGATCGTGGGCCGGGTCAACGTCAACAACATCATCAGGGGCACCCACCAGAGCGCGACCATCGGCTACTCCGCCTACGCCTCCACCACCGGCCGCGGATACCTGACCGAAGGGCTGGAACTGCTGGTCGGGCACGCGTTCGGCGACATGCGGCTGCACCGGCTGGAGGCCAACATCCAGCCGTCCAACAGCGCCTCCCTGAGCCTGATCAAGCGCGTCGGTTTCCAGCGCGAAGGGTTCTCGCCCAACTTCCAGTTCATCGCCGGCGCTTGGCGGGACCACGAGCGCTGGGCCATCACCGTGGAGATGACGTGAGCGGGGTGATCTCGCGGGCGACGGCCCGGGTGCTGCTGATCGACCGCGCCGACCGGATCCTGCTCTATCGAGGGCGGCTGCTGCAGGTCGAGAACCCGCCGTACGCCTGGTTCACCCCTGGTGGCGGCGTCGATCCCGGCGAGAGCGCCCAGCAGGCCGCCGCCAGGGAACTGCGGGAGGAGCTCGGGCACGCCGTCAGCCCCGACGCGCTCGGCCCCGTGGTCGCGACCAGTGAGGGCGGGTGGGCTCTGGGCGGGCGGCGGTACTTCTCCCGCGACTCCTACTTTCTGTTGCGGGTGGAGGATGGGCTGGAGGTGGACATGTCCGGCATGGACGCGGAGGAGCGCGAGGTGACCGACCGCTTCGAGTGGTGGA